>NZ_JBSFCW010000013.1:42026-170471 GCF_053593595.1 Streptomyces sp. NPDC002206 | reverse complement strand
CCCTGCGAAGCAGGAGAATTTCTACTGCGCTTTCCAGGTTTTCGCTTTCGCGTTTCCCTTTCCGGCGGTTCCAACCTTACCAGACTCTTTTTCGTGCCGTTTCCGGTCCGAATTTGATTCCGGCGGCCGTTGGAGTGGCCTTTGCCTTTCGGCTGATTCGACTTTATCAGAGGCGTTTCGGCCGAGCTAATCGGCTTCATGGCCCAGATAAGGGAATCGACGGCTCTTCAGGAATTCAATTTCCAGTGAGCAAGATGAACACTACCCGTTGAGCCCTGACTTGTCCAGTCCGACTCAACCGTTAGAATCTACCTCCCCCTGTCCACCGTGTCAACGGTTTTTTGGGGCGAGGAGGAGACTAGCAGGTCAGCGGGGTCGTACGCACATCAGGCGGCGGCAGGGAGCTCAGCGCTCCGCTCGGTGGCGTCGACGTCTCCCGCTTCGCCGGCTCGGGCCGCTCGGCCGCCCAGTACGTAGACGTACGTGAGGAAGGCCAGCTCGGCCGCTATGCCGATGGCGATACGGGCCCAGGTCGGGAGGCCCGAGGGGGTGACGAAACCTTCGATGACGCCGGAGACGAACAGAACCAGGGCCAGGCCTATGGCCATGCCGATCGCGGCCCGGCCCTGTTGCGCCAAGGCGGATCGCCGGGTCTGCGGGCCGGGGTCGATGACCGTCCATCCCAGGCGGAGGCCCGTGCCGGCTGCGACGAATACTGCGGTCAGTTCGAGCAGGCCGTGCGGGAGGACCAGGCCGAGGAAGGTGTCTAGGCGGCCGGCCGACGACATCAGCCCGATGCCGACCGCGAGATTGAGGACGTTGACGAAGAGGATCCAGATCACCGGGAGGCACAGGAACGCCCCCAGCACCAGGCACATCGCGGCGGCCTGGGCGTTGTTCGTCCAGACCTGAGCCGCGAACGAGGCTGCCGGGTGGCTGGAGTAATACGTCTCGTACTCCCCACCGGGGCTGGTCAGGCGACGCAGATCGTCCGGGGCGGCGATGGCCGACTGGACTTCCGGGTGGGTGCCGATCCACCAGCCCATGAGTGCGGCCAGGAGCGTCGAGAGGACGGCCGTGGGTATCCACCAGTGCCTGGAGCGATAGACCGCGGCGGGGAAGCCCGCTGTCAGAAAGCGGGTGGCGTCGCGCCAGGAGGCCCGGCGGGTTCCCGTCACCGTGGACCGGGCACGGGCCACGAGCTGGGTGAGGCGCGCGGTGAGCATCGGGTCCGGGGCGCTGGACTGGATCAGTGAGAGATGCGTGGCCGTCCGCTGGTAGAGGGCGACGAGCTCGTCGGCTTCCGTGCCGGTGAGTCGGCGCCCGCGGTGCAGGAGATGGTCCAGGCGGTCCCACTCGGTTCGGTGGGCGGTCACGAATACGTCGAGATCCATGGTCGGCTGCTGCTCCAGGCATGGGTGCGTACGGGTCCGTACTACTGCGGCGCGCTGCGGGTCAGCTTGGCAGACTGAGCTCCCGAGGGGCAGGGAAGGTCGGCGAAGGGTGGGCGGCAATGAGTGAGCTTGTGACCGGGGATGCGGTCGTACTGGGGCTGCGGCCGGCGAGACTGCCGAGCCGCGCGTTGGCTCTGGCGATAGATCTTGTCGTGGTCTGGATCGTGTTCATCCTGGTGTCGATCGGGTTGACCATAGCGACGGTGACGCTGGACGAGGCGGCGGGTGCGGCCATAGCCGTCGCGACCTTTCTGCTGGTGCTCGTGGGCGGGCCGATCGCGGTCGAGACGCTCAGCCACGGGCGTTCGCTGGGGAAGCTCGCGTGTGGCCTCCGGGTGGTGCGGGACGACGGAGGGCCGATCCGGTTCCGTCACGCGCTGGTGCGCGGGGCGATGGGGGTCGTCGAGATTCTGATGACGCTCGGGGTCTTCGCCTGCATCGCGTCGCTGGTGTCGGTGCGGGGGCGGCGGCTCGGGGATGTCTTCGCGGGGACGCTCGTCGTGCGGGAGCGGGTGTCCGCCGGTCGCGGGATCGCTGTGCCGCCTCCGCCGCCATGGCTGGTCGGCCGATTCGCCGGGCTGGATCTGTCAGCGGTGCCGGACGAGCTGTGGCTGGCGATACGGCAGTACCTGACGCGGATGCAGCAGCTCGATGCGGAGGTGGGGCTGTCGATGGTGGAGCGGCTGGCCGCCGAGCTGGCGGTGCGTACGGGGGTTCCGGTGCCGCCTGGGGTGCCGGCCGCGGCATATCTGGCAGGCGTGGTGAACGAGCGGCAGGCGCGGGATGCCCGGCGGGTGTTCGCCGCTGTGCAGGCCGATTCCCTCGGGCAGGGGAGCGTGGGAGTTGGTTCGGCGCCGGTGGGAGTGGTGGGACCTGCAAGGGCGGTCAGCTCGGTCGCCCCTGGAGCCACCGTTGCCCCTGTAGCGCCTGCTGTCCCTGCGGCTCCTGTTGAACCTGGGGTTTCTGAGGCAGAGGAACCGGCGGTCCGGAAGCCGGGCACGGGGTTCGCGCCACCTGCCTAGCGGGGGGAGGGCGGGGTTTCCAGGTCTTCGAGCTCGATGCCGGGGGCCGAGAGGACTACGTCGCCGGCGATGTGGATGGTGTGCTGTTCGCCCGTGTCCAGGGCGTTGACCTGGTATTCGTCCACCATCAGAGGGCCACTGTCAGTGGCGTGCGCTTCACTGTTCACCAGGGCCCAGGACTGGTCGACGGTACGGGGGGCGAGGACCGGGTCCGTGAAGGCGACGAGGCGGATGCGGGTCGCGGGGGAACCGGGGGTGAGGCGCAGCAGTCGTGAGGTCGCGATCAGGAATGCGGGAGAGGTGCCGGTGAAGCCGTGGGCGCGGACATTGCCTTCGGTGGCATGAGTGCCGGTCGGGTCGGTGCGGACCCAGGTGACGCCTTCGAGGGCCGCGCCGCGGATCTGCCAGCTCGCGGCGTGCAGTTCGAGGCGGATGGGGCGGCCGAGTTCGTCGAGGGCCAGATCGACGGAGCCGAGGTGGTCGCCGGAGGGGGCGATGGTCTGGGAGACGTAGCGCCAGCCGGAGGGGCCGGGGGCGCAGTGGAAGTGTTCTTCGCCGAGGGGGGTGTGGTCGTGGGGGTCGTGGAGCGAATAACGGCCGCGTGGCATGGGGTCCTTCGGGTTCCTCGGGCTGTGCGGGTGCGGTACGGCGCAGGCCCCCGACACGGGGGTGCGGGGGCCTGCGCTCGTATCTGCTGCTGAGGCTGCGGCTGATCCGGCCGTCAGTGACCGGTCACCGGCCGGCGGTGAGCTGTGTGGTCGATGACGGGCGGCACCGCTGCCGGATCAGTAGCGGTAGTGGTCGGGCTTGTACGGGCCTTCGACCTCGACGCCGATGTACGCGGCCTGCTCGGGGCGGAGCGTCGTGAGCTTCACGCCGAGCGCGGCAAGGTGGAGGCGCGCGACCTTCTCGTCGAGGTGCTTGGGCAGCACGTAGACGTCGGTCGGGTACTCCTCGGGCTTGGTGAACAGCTCGATCTGGGCCAGGGTCTGGTCAGCGAACGAGTTGGACATCACGAACGAGGGGTGGCCGGTGGCGTTGCCCAGGTTCAGCAGGCGGCCCTCGGACAGCACGATGATGACCTTGCCGTCGGGGAACGTCCAGGTGTGGACCTGCGGCTTGACCTCGTCCTTGACGATGCCCTCGATCTTGGCGAGGCCGGCCATGTCGATCTCGTTGTCGAAGTGGCCGATGTTCCCGACGATCGCCTGGTGCTTCATCTTGGCCATGTCGGCGGCCATGATGATGTCCTTGTTGCCCGTCGTGGTGACGAAGATGTCGGCCTGGGCGACGACGTCGTCGAGCGTGGCGACCTGGTAACCGTCCATCGCCGCCTGCAGGGCGCAGATCGGGTCGATCTCGGTGATGATGACGCGGGCGCCCTGGCCGCGCAGCGACTCCGCGCAGCCCTTGCCCACGTCGCCGTAGCCGCAGACGACGGCGGTCTTGCCGCCGATGAGGACGTCGGTGGCGCGGTTGATGCCGTCGATCAGGGAGTGGCGGCAGCCGTACTTGTTGTCGAACTTGGACTTGGTGACGGCGTCATTGACGTTGATCGCCGGGAAGAGGAGCGTGCCGTCGCGGTGCATCTCGTACAGACGGTGCACACCGGTCGTGGTCTCTTCGGTGACGCCGCGGATCTCGGACGCCAGCTGGGTCCACTTCTGCGGGGACTCGCCGAGGGTGCGGTTCAGCAGGGTGAGGATGTGGCCGTACTCCTCGCTGTCCGCGGTCGACGGGTCCGGGGCCACACCGGCCTTCTCGAACTCGACGCCCTTGTGGACGAGGAGGGTGGCGTCACCACCGTCGTCGAGGATCATGTTCGGACCGCCGGTGGGGGTGTTCGGCCAGGTCAGGGCCTGCTCCGTGCACCACCAGTACTCTTCGAGCGTCTCGCCCTTCCAGGCGAAGACCGGGACGCCGGCGGGGGCGTCCGGGGTGCCGTTCGGACCGACGGCGATGGCCGCGGCGGCGTGGTCCTGGGTGGAGAAGATGTTGCAGGAGGCCCAGCGGACCTCGGCGCCGAGGGCGACCAGGGTCTCGATCAGCACGGCGGTCTGCACGGTCATGTGCAGCGAGCCGGTGATGCGGGCGCCGGCGAGCGGCTGCACGGCGGCGTACTCCTTGCGGATCGACATCAGGCCGGGCATCTCGTGCTCGGCGAGCGTGATCTCCTTGCGGCCGAACTCCGCGAGGGAGAGGTCGGCGACCTTGAAGTCCTGTCGATTGGCGACCGTCGTCATAACGGGCTGCTCCTCGTAGTGGGTGTCGAGGGTGGGTACGGCTGGCTCTGCGGCGGCGGACACAGAAATGCCCGAGCGCTCGCAGCGCAGTCCGTCGGAGGCCCTCTCTCCCTCGCCCGGTCCGCATGCGCGGAGCGGCCGACCGCCATCAGCAGCGACGTCTGACACTGCCATCGAATCTACACCGATCGGGCCGACCGCTCCCAGCCCGCCCGGGATCGGAAGTGATCGGGAGGGGGGCCGGGGCGGGGTACAGGTGGATCAGTGGTCGGATTGTGTCGGGGCGGCGTCAGGGGTCTCGGGAGCGTCAGGGGCCTTGGCCGGGTTGGTGCCCGTGGCGGCGGCCGCCTCGTTGAAGATGTCCGGTTCCAGGTAGATGACCCGGGCGATCGGGACGGCTTCGCGGATCCGGGACTCGGCAGCATTGATGGCGTTGGCGACCTCGGTGGCGGTGTCGTCGTGCTGGACCGCGATCTTGGCGGCGACCAGCAGCTCTTCCGGGCCGAGGTGGAGCGTACGCATGTGGATGATGCGGGTGACGGTTTCGCCGTCGACGACCGCGGCCTTGATCTTTTCGACCTGGTCGGTACCGGCGGCCTCGCCGAGCAGCAGGGACTTCGTCTCTGCGGCGAGGACGATCGCGATGCCGATCAGCAGGATGCCGATGCACAGCGTGCCGATGCCGTCCCAGACGCCGTTGCCGGTCGCCAGGGTCAGGCCCACACCGAACAGGGCGAGCACCAGACCGATCAGCGCGCCGAGGTCCTCCAGGAGGACGACCGGGAGCTCGGGGGCCTTGGCCCGGCGGACGAACTGGGTCCAGGTGAGCTCGCCGCGGCTCTCGTTGGACTCCTTGATGGCGGTCCGGAAGGAGAAGCCCTCGGCGATGATCGCGAAGACCAGCACGCCGACCGGCCAGTACCAGGCCTCGAGCTCGTGCGGGTGCAGGATCTTCTCGTAGCCCTCGTAGACGGCGAACATGCCACCGACCGAGAACAGGACGATGGAGACGAGGAAGGCGTAGATGTACCGCTCGCGCCCGTAGCCGAAGGGGTGCTGGGGGGTGGCTTCGCGCTGGGACTTCTTGCCGCCGAGCAGCAGCAGCCCCTGGTTGCCCGAGTCGGCGACCGAGTGGACGCTCTCCGCGAGCATCGATGACGAGCCACTGAACAGGAACGCCACGAATTTGGCCACTGCGATCGCGAGGTTGGCGGCGAGTGCCGCCACGATCGCCTTGGTTCCGCCTGACGCACTCATGGGTGCCTGGTGTCCCTTCTTCGGTGCTGCGGCCCTGGCGCCGCGGTACGGCCGGACATTGTTGCAGCCGCTGATGCGGACGGTACGTCAGGCCACCACTGTGGCGCGGAACAGAGTGCCGGTACCGGACGCTACGACCGTTTCGCCCGACGGTACGAAGACCGAGGCACCGGGGGTGAGATCGAGGGTGCCGACGCGGGGTGCGCCCGCGGTGCAGAGCAGGATCTGCGGGGTGGGCCTGGTCAGGTCGACGGGGGCGGCTCCGGGCGAGAGGTCGAAGCGCGACAGCCGGAACTCGTCGACCGGGGTCTCGTACAGCTCCTCGCCGGAAGGGGACGCCTCAGGGCGCAGGATGCCGGGGTCGGTCGCCTCGAAGCGGACGATGCGCAGCAGTTCGGGGACGTCGATGTGCTTGGGCGTCAGTCCGCAGCGAAGCACGTTGTCCGAGTTGGCCATGATCTCGACGCCGAGTCCGCCGAGGTAGGCGTGCGGGACGCCCGCGCCGAGGAACAGGGCCTCCCCGGGCTGGAGTTGTACGTAGTTCAGCAGCATCGCCGCGATGACGCCCGGGTCGCCGGGGAAGTGGTGTGCGATGCGGGCGTACGGGGCGTGGGCGCCGCCGAGACGCTCGGCGGCGGCGGCCGCGGCGGTCACCGTCTCGGCCATCTCGACGGGGTCCGCGGTGAGGATCGCCGTGAGCACCTCGCGCAGGGCCGCCTCTTCGGGGCGGGCGCCGAGGAGATCGACGTACGGCTTGAGGGAGTCGACGCCAAGTGCCGCCATCGCCTGCGCCGCCTCGGTGGGCCTGCGGAAGCCGCAGAGGCCTTCGAAGGGGGTGAGCGCGCAGATCAGTTCGGGCTTGTGGTTGGCGTCCTTGTACGTGCGGTGGGGCGCGTCGATCGGGACGGACCGGCGCTCCTCGTCCTCGTACCCCTCCTTGGCCTGCTCGAGGTCGGGGTGGACCTGGAGGGAGAGAGGGGCGCCTGCGGCGAGCAGCTTGAGGAGGAAGGGAAGGCGGGGGCCGAACTTCCCGACGGCGGCCGCGCCCAGCTCGCGCTCCGGGTCGGCGGCGATGACGTCGGTGAGGGGCTGCTCGGTGGGGGTTTCCGAGGCGCCGGATATGCGGGTGAGGCGGGAAGGCGCTCCGGGGTGGGCGCCCATCCACATTTCGGCTTGGGGCTCGCCGGTGGGGGCGACGCCGAGCAGCTCGGGAATGGCGGTGGTGGAGCCCCAGGCGTAAGGGCGCACGGTGTTGGAGAGCCGGTCCATGGAGAGTTCGTCCTCGTGAGATGCGCGGATCGTGCGGTGCGGTGGTCGTGCGGTGCGGTGGTCGTGCGGTGTGGCTGTGCTCGGTGCGGTGGTTGTGCCCGGTACGGGTGTGCGGTGCGGTCAGGCGTGGGCTGCCGAGGCCAGTGCCAGGTAGACGGCGGCGAAGTCGGTGACCGCGAGGAGCTCGGCGAGGGCTTCGAGTTCGCTGCCCTCGTCCGGTTCGAGTTCACTGACCGGCGTGTCGTGGCCCAGGGCCAGTTCGCGGGCGGCGGGGGCGGCGCTCAGACCGCCGGCGGGCCGGTCTCGGAGCAGGACGACCCGGGCGTGCAGGGCCTCCGCCTCGTCGACCCGGTCGCGGAAGAAGTCGTCGGGGTCGGCGCCGGCAGCGAAGGTGCCCGCCAGTAGCGCCCCATGGGCGGGGAGGGCCTCGGGGAGTTCGGCGGCGAGGGCCGGGCGGCCCGACAGCTCGGCGAGGACAGCGGCGAACCGGCGCCCGACCGGCCCCGCGGCATCGCCTTCCGTCCACACGAGCGGCAGGCTGTCGGCGAGCTCGGCGGCGAGCGTCTTGGCCGGGTTGCTGTACGTGGCGATGGCCGGGCCGCAGCGTTCCGCGGTGCGGTCCAGGCGGTCGGCGACGCTCTGGAGCGTCTCGGCGGGTGCGGTGATCAGGCCGACCCGGTCGAGCAGTGCGAGGAGCGGCGTGAACAGGGCCCAGAGCGTGCCGGGTCCGGCGGCCGACGTCTCGGCGTCGTACTCGCCGTGCGGGGCGGACGCCATCGGTACGACGAGGCCGTGCGCGCCGTCGACCGCTTCACGCAGCGGGGACTGCCGGGGGGCGACGCCGACGACCGTGCAGCCGCGCCGGTAGGCCTGTTCGGCGAGCAGGGCGAGACCCGGTTCGGAGCCGTCTGCCGTGACGATCAGCAGCAGGTCGACGGAGCCGGCCCAGCCGGGGAGCGTCCAGCGCATGGCACCCGCGGCAGGTGCGACACCTGTGGGGTGGATACGGGTGACGGGTGCGGAGGCTCCCGCCAGCGCGCCGATCAGATCGGCGACGCCGGATGCGGCAGTACCGGAGCCTGCGACCAGGACCGCCCGCGGGCGGCCCTCCGGGGCCAGCTCGGCGATCCCGGCCTCCGCCGCGTGCCGGGCGGCGGTACGGACGCGCGCCCCGGCCTCGGCGGCGCCGCGGAGCAGACCGCGGCGGTCGGCTCGGGCCAGGGCTTCCGGGGCGTCGAGCAACGACTCGTCGAGCATGGGGACGGGCCTCCGATCACGTGCTGATCACCGTGCGGGCTGCGGGCTGCGGTTGTACGGAGGTGGGGGCACCCCGGCCCGGTGGGCGGCGGCGCTCCCGTGCCTCGCGCTACGCGGGGCGGCGGGCCTCGTCGACCAGGAGTACGGGGATGCCGTCCCGTACCGGGTAGGCCAGGCCGCAGTCCGTGCCGGTGCAGACGAGCTCGGGGCTGTCGGCTGCCGACCGGTCGTCGAGCGGGGAGTGGCAGGCCGGGCAGGCGAGGATCTCCAGGAGGCCGGCTTCGAGCGGCATGGGGTGAGTCCCTTCAAGCATTCGAACAGGGGGTTCGGGTTCGCGCGGATCGGGCGACGTCAGCCTACCGCCGGGGTGGCGGGGGCGCGGCCCGGCCGGGGGGTGGGGCGGTCGCCCTGCGGGTGGGGGTGGGGCGCCTGTGGCTGGCTGTTCCCCTACCCGCCCCTTCCCGGGACCGGGGCTCCGCCCCGGAACCCCGGTCCGCGAGCGCCGGACGGCGGGAAGGATGCCCTCGAACGCCGGGTGGGCCGGGGGTGCCCGGCGCGCCGCGAGGGGCCTGTCGGGCGCTCTCTCAGGTGGCCTCACACGTCGGGGTCCTTCGATGCCGCCTGGCTGCGGACCATGGTCAGGACTTCGTCGCGTACCGCCGTCATCGTCTCTTCGTCGCGTGCTTCCACGTTCAGGCGCAGCAGCGGTTCCGTGTTGGAGGCGCGGAGGTTGAACCACCAGTCCGGTGCCGTGACCGTCAGGCCGTCCAGTTCGTCGAGCGTGATGTGGTCGCGGGTCTTGAAGGCGGCGCGCACCGCCGCTGTGCGGCCCGGCTGGTCCTCGACCGTGGAGTTGATCTCGCCGGAGCCGGTGTAGCGGTCGTACTGTGCGACCAGTTCCGACAGTGTGCCCCTCTGGCCGCCGAGGGCGGCCAGGACGTGGAGGGCGGCGAGCATGCCCGTATCGGCGTTCCAGAAGTCGCGGAAATAGTAGTGCGCGGAGTGCTCGCCGCCGAAGATCGCGCCGTGTGCGGCCATCTCCGCCTTGATGAAGGAGTGGCCGACGCGGGTACGGACCGAGGTGCCACCGTGTTCGCGGACTACCTCGGGGACCGACCAGGACGTGATCAGGTTGTGGATGACGGTGCCCTTGCCGCCGTTGCGGGTGAGTTCGCGGGCCGCGACCAGGGCGGTGATGGCGGACGGGGAGACCCCCGCGCCGCGTTCGTCGACGACGAAGCAGCGGTCCGCGTCGCCGTCGAAGGCGAGGCCCAGGTCGGCGTCCTCGGCCAGGACCCGGGCCTGGAGGTCGACGAGGTTCTTCGGGTCGAGGGGGTTGGCCTCGTGGTTGGGGAACGTGCCGTCGAGCTCGAAGTACATGGGGACGACGTCGAGCGGGAGCCCTTCGAGGACGGTGGGGACGGTGTGGCCGCCCATGCCGTTGCCCGCATCGACCACGACCTTCAGCGGACGGATGGCCGTCAGGTCGACCAGGGACCGCAGGTGGGCCGCGTAATCGGTGAGGGTGTCGCGCTCGGTGACGGTGCCGGGGGTGGCGACCGGCTGCGGTACGCCCTGCTCGGCCCACTTCTCGATCAGGGCGCGGATCTCGGAGAGCCCGGTGTCCTGGCCGACCGGCGCGGCGCCGGCCCGGCACAGCTTGATGCCGTTGTACTGCGCCGGGTTGTGCGAGGCCGTGAACATCGCACCGGGCAGGCCGAGGCTGCCGGAGGCGAAGTACAACTGGTCGGTCGAGCAGAGACCGATGAGGGTGACGTCCGCACCGCGCGCCGCCGCACCGCGTGCGAATGCCGCGGAGAGGCCGGGCGACGAAGGCCGCATGTCGTGGCCGATCACGATCGCTTCGGCGTCCGTCACCTCGACGAACGCCGCCCCGAACTGCTCGGCCAGCGATTCGTCCCACTGGTCGGGCACGACTCCACGCACGTCGTACGCCTTGACGATCTGCGACAGATCAGCAGTCACGGGCCGGTCCTCCTGAGGTTTCTGCGGACCGCCCAAACTACCCGGCCGGGCCGCGGGCTCTCGGCGGGATGGGGCCGTTCGGCGGTCGACCGCTTCAGGAGTCGGGTGAGCGAAGTACCCGCAGGTGGCCGCGGCGGGCGACCTCCATCGGGTCTGCGGCGTGCGGGCCGCCGCCTCTGGCCTCGGCCGCGCGTTCGTGCGGACGCGCCGCTTCCCGTACGGCGTTGGCGAGCGCTTCGAGGTCGTCACCGCTGGGGCGAGTGGGCGCGGAGGGGTCGGAGAGCCGGACCACTTCCCAGCCGCGCGGCGCGGTCAGCCGCTCACTGTGCTCGGCACAGAGGTCGTAGCAGTGGGGCTCGGCATAGGTGGCGAGCGGGCCGAGGACCGCAGTCGAGTCGGCATAGACGTACGTCAGTGTCGCGACGGCAGGGCGGCCGCACGCGGTGCGCGAACAGCGACGTACAGGGCTCACGATGTTGGACGGTACCGCACTCTTGAGCGGGCTGCGACGACTCTCTCTCAGGTCACCCCACCGTGTCGCACTGTGACCTCCGGCACAACCGCCTTTCGGGCAACTACCCTGACCTGCACCGGAAGAGAGAACCACAGGTCGCATCGGCAACGATTCCGGTCACCACCCGATACAAAAGCTGTCACTACGTAAGAGATCAGCGGTCGCGGACAGGGCCTGAAACGGGCTCAACGATGGCCGGAATGTTCAACAGTGGACATGCCACTGCCCTGCCGGTGAGCGGCGATCCCACTGCCCCGCCGGGAGTTACGCTGCGTCGGTGATGGACAGTCCTGTACCGCCGCCCCACCCGTCCGAGCCGCGATCCGAACCGCGTCCGCGCCGTCGTGACCGCCACGGCCGCGGCATGCGCGGCCCCGTGGCCCCGCCCCAGGTGCCGCTCTCGGTCAGCAGGGCGGAGACCTTCCGTGATCTCGTACAGGATTCGGTGGAGCGGCTGGAGCGGCGCTGGCCGCAGCTGGCCGATGTCGACTTCATGGTCCTCGATGTGCCGGGGACGCACGAGGAGACCGTGCCGCTGGGGCGTGCGGTGTCCGCGGCGAAGGACCGGCCCGCACAGATCGTCGTCTACCGACGCCCCGTCGAGATCCGGACCAAGAGCCGCGACGAGCGTGCGCTGCTGGTGCACGAGGTCGTGGTGGAGCAGGTCGCGGAGCTGCTCGGGCTGTCGCCGGAGTCGGTGGATCCGCGGTACGGCCAGGACTAGCGGTACGGGCAGGACTAGCGGTACGGGCAGGACAAGCGGGTGCCCGACGGATCAGGCGCGGTCCCGGCCATGGATCCGCCGGAGCACTCCGCGGGGGTGTGTGCGGTACGGGGCGGCGCTGTGTTCGGCGCCGCCCCGTACCGGTTGCTCAGTCGTCCAGGACCGAGAGGTCCTGCTCTGCCGCCGGCACCTCGACCGTTCCGCCGTCGTCCGGCAGCGTCTGCACCGTGAACATCGGGATGCCGCCCTCCGGGAGAGTGAGCGTGCGGGCGGCGTGCACCGGGCCGCCCGACTCCGTCTCCACGGTCAGCGCGTAGCTCCCCTTGAGCCCGGCCGGCACCTGCGGGGTGACCGCGAGCGTCGTACCGCCCTTCACCGTGTACGTCTTGACGGTCCGTTCGCCGCCCCCGCTGCCGGCGGACGCCGTGACCTTCACCGTGCCGGTGACGCCCGGCGCGGTGAGGGAGAGGATCGACCCCTTCGCCCGGTTGCCGGCCACCGTGGCCTGCGCGCCCACCGGTCCGGTCGCCGGGATGTATGCGACCTCCTGCTTGTCACCGGTGCCGCGGACCACACGCAGCGCGGCCACCACCGGGGTGGCCTGTCCGCTCTGTGCCGGGGTCAGCAGCAGGGAACCCGCTTCACCCCTGGTGATGTCCTTCAGATCGACGCCCGCGGTCATGTTGGACTTGACGTGGAGATCCTCGTGCCCAGCAGGCGAGATCGCGCCGGTCTTGCCCAGCAGTTTCACCTTCAGGTCGGCATCCTCCTCGCCCGGCGCGAAGGCCACCAGCCGTACGGAGGTGGCGTCCGCCGGGATGCCGGGGAGGACCAGAGTGCCCGTCGGGTCGACGGAGGCGGTGAGCCAGTCGCTGCCCGTCGCACCGTCCGCCGCCCTGACGACGGCCCCGACGCGTCCGGTACGGGTGGTGACGTGGATCGTCACATCGTCGGCGACCTCGCTGGTCAGGGTGGAGATCAGGACCGGGACGCTGGATCTGGCGGGGACCGTGATGCCCTCGCCCACATCGGACTTGAGCGAGCCGTCCGGCCCGTACAGCTCGATGTCGGCGACGGCGGCGGTGTCGTCCGGGTTGGTGAGATGGACGTAGTCCTCGCTGGACTTCGCGGTACTGGCGGCCGGGAACCAGAAGTCCGTGTCGGGTCCGGTGCAGCTGACCCCGAGCAGGCCGCGGGAGGCGCCCGTGCTGACCGTGGTGGTCTGCTGGGTGGTCCAGCCGGGGGCCAGCTTGCCGGTGGCGGTGCCGACCAGGGCGGGGGCGTCGGAGCCGGACGCGTCGGCGGTGGCCGGTTTGCCGGGCTCCTTGAGGGAGACGACCGGCTTGTCGGAATCCGCAGCCTTCTTCTTCGTGTCCTTCTTGGCGGTGGTCCCGTCGCCAGCGTCCACCGTGGTGGGCACGGACGGTTTCAGTTCCGCGGTGCCCGCCTCGCCGCCGACCCCGGACGCCGGGGTGAAGGACGTGTACGTCGTCTCCGCCAGCTCCGAGAGGCCGGGTGCCGGGCAGAGCAGGCTGGACCGCTCCACGGGCAGCCGCGCGGCGGTCTTCGCCCCCGTGGCGTCCGCGGCACCGGGCGCGGAGAGCGCGGCGAAGCCGGTGACGGCGGCGAGGGCTACGGTGCCCGCGATGAGGGACAGGTTGGTCGACTTCACTCGGACTCGCCTCGCGATGCGTTACCGGTCGGCCACGGGTTCTGGGCCGGGGCGGGGTTCTCGTCGGGGTGCTGCGGGTCGTACGGGGCCTGCTGGCTGTACGGCGCCTGCGGGTCGTACGGGCCCTGCTCGTACTGGCTGTACTGACCCTGGTCGTACTGGCCGGCCTGGTCGTACTGGCCCTGGTCGTACTGCTGCTGCGGGTAGCCGTACGGGTCGTACGCCTGGGCGGTGCTCTGCTGGTACGGATCGGCGTCGGCCTGCTGCTGCTCGTCCTGGTACTGCGCGTAGTCGCCGCCCTGGTACTGCTGCGCGTCCCACTCGCCGTACTGGTGTTGCTGCGGTACGGACGCGTACTGGCCGTCGCCCTGCGGCGCGTACTGGCCGTCCTCGCCCTGCGGCGCGTACTGGCCGTCGCCCTGCGGGTCGTACGGATCCTGGGCCTGGTGCCGGTGGCCGTAGGCGTCGTCCTCTTCCGGCTGCTGCGCGTACGGGTCGGCCGCCGCTTCCGCCGGCCGCTCCCCGCCGTCGCCGTAGTCATCGCCGTCGTAGTCGGCGTCCTCGGCCGCCGCCTCCGCCTGCGCGGCCGCGCGCAGCCTGCGGGCCCGGCGTCCCTCGCCCGCGACCGGCTCGGCCGGAACCGTCTCGGACTCCTCGGGCAGGTCGTCGTCGATCTCCCGGCGGCGGCCCGGCAGGGCCAGGACCAGCAGGACCACGCCGAGCGCGGCCTGGGCCCAGATCCATGCGGCGTGCGTGAGCGGCGCCTCGTACGTGAGGTCCAGCCTGCCGCCCTCGGCGGGGAGCTCGAAGCCCTGCGCCCAGCCGTCGACGGTCCTGCCGGTCAGCGCCCGGCCGTTGAGCGTGGCGTGCCAGCCGGGGTCCGCCGCGTCGGCGATCCGCAGCACCCGGCCGGATCCGCCCGCCGGGATCTTGGAATGTGCCTCGACGGGCTGGGAACCGACGGGCAGCTGTTCGCCACCGGCGCCGGACGGAACGATCATGATCCGGGCGATCTGGCGGTCGACGCGCCACAGCGCGCTGCCGTCCAGCTGGCTCAGCCGGCTCAGCCCCGGGGTCGCGTCGAGCACCCGGCTCATCTCGCGCGGTGCGCCGTCCCGTACGAGTACGTAGCGGATCGCGAACCCGCTGAGCTGACTGCCCTGATCGGCGCCGGAGCCCGCGACCAGGTTGGCGACGACCTTGTCGAGGTGGCTGTTGCCGCCGCCCGACACGGCCAGCTCGGCGTCGCCCAGCCGCGCGCCGGAGCCGCGGACCAAGGTGTACGAGACGGAGGCCGGCGAACTTCCGCCGAGCACCAGGGTGCGCGGCTGGTCGCGGGTACTGCTCTCCTCCGCGACGAACGCGGGCACCTGCACCGGGTCCCGGCGCTCCAGCGGACCCGCGGCGCCGCCGATCATCCAGCCGACGGCGGCAAGCACGGGGGCCAGCACCGCGGCGACGGCGATCAGCGCGGCGACGGGCTGGCGCCAGCCGAAGCTCAGCTCCGCGACGCGCACCCGTGCGCCGTCCGCACCGACGAGCGCGGCGGCGATCAGCGCGATGCCGTAGACAAGGGTGGCGGGTCCGGCCCAGCCGGAGCCGTTGGTGAGTCCGGCGAAGACCAGGGCGACGAGCGCGACGGCCCAGGCGGCGCGGACCGCGAACTGCCGCTCCCCGCGCAGCAGAGCGGCCAGCGCCGCGAGCACGATGCCGAGCAGCAGCGCGCCACCCGCGGCATTCGGGCCACCGGGGCTGATC
The DNA here is from genome assembly GCF_053593595.1 of Streptomyces sp. NPDC002206. Taxonomy (NCBI): domain Bacteria; kingdom Bacillati; phylum Actinomycetota; class Actinomycetes; order Kitasatosporales; family Streptomycetaceae; genus Streptomyces; species Streptomyces sp. NPDC002206. Next base: position 155,315 of record NZ_JBSFCW010000013.1, on the reverse strand, counting down.
CCGAGCAGGTCGAGTGCGGAGGCCGAGCCCGTACCGAACTCCAGACCCGCTTCCTTCAGGAACGACGAGGGGTTGCCCAGCAGCGACAGCGACCACGGCGCGAGGACGAGCAGCGGGGTGCCGATGGTGGCGAGAAAGCGGAGTCCGTACGCGGCGACGTCGTGACGGCGCAGGGCGAGGACACCGACGCCGAGGACCACGGCCAGCGGCCAGACGACGGGCGTGAAGGCCATCGCCAGGGTGAGGAGCAGGGTGTACGCCCAGGTGGCGCGCCAGCTGCCGCGGGTGTCCCCGCTGCGGCGCATCCCGTACGCGGAGACGGCGGTGCGGGCGATGAGCGGCAGCAGGATCGCCAGTACGGCGGTGCCGAGGCGGCCGGTCGCGAGGGCGCCGGTCGCGGCGGGCAGGAAGGCGTACGCGATGCTCGCCCAGGCCCGCAGCAGCCGCGATTCGAGCAGCGGGCGGGAGACGAAGTACGCGGTGAGTCCGGCGAGCGGAACCGAACAGACCAGCAGCAGAGTGAGCGCGAAGCCGGTCGAGCCGAGGAACAGCGCGGACAGGGCGGAGATCACGGCGAGGTAGGGCGGTGCGGTCTGGGTGCCGCCGGTGCCGACCGGGTGCCAGCCGTCCGCGTACCGCCCCCACAGGTCGGAGACGTCCGCGGGCGCGGGCAGCAGCGCGCCGCCCGCCAGTGCCCCGCCGCCGAGGAGGTCGCGGCAGGCGACGAGCGAGACAAGGAGCAGGACGGCGAAGAGCACCGGGCCGGGCTTGCGGCCGATCCGCTTGAGCCGTGCGAACTGCTCGATCTCCAGGAAGTCGGCGTCGTCACCGCCCGGTCCGGACTCGACGGCGCCGTGCCGTGAGCCGCCCGAGTCGGCGTCGGACCCGCTGCCGAAGTTTCCGGCGACCTGTTCGAAGGTGGCGCGGACGGTCGCCCCGGGCGGCGGGAACAGCCCGCGCAGTTCGGCCGCGTCCACCACTCCCTTGCCGCGTCTGCGCCGGGCCGCGAAGATCCGGCCGGGTCGCAGCAGGGTGCCGAGGAGTCCGGCGACCTCGTCGAGTGCCTGGCCGGGGACCTTGCCGACGAGATAGGCGAGGGTACGTACCAGGGTGCCGAGGACGAGCCTGAGCAGCACCCACGGCAGCATCTTGCCGCGGGCGTTGACGAGCATCGCGTAGACGGCACCGGCCTTGTCGACGCGGTGCGGGGAGGCGACGAAGCGGCCCGCGCAGTCGATGGGCCGGCGTTCCCTGGCGGAGGCCTCGGCATGCCGCAGGATGGCGTCGGGGGCGACGAGCACCCGGTGCCCGGCGGTGTGCGCGCGCCAGCAGAGGTCGACGTCGTCACGCATCAGCGGGAGTCTGCGGTCGAACCCGCCGAGCTCCTCCCAGAGGTCACGGCGGATCAGCATGCCGGCGGAGGAAACGGACAGCACGGTACGGACCTGGTCGTGCTGACCCTGGTCCTGTTCGCGCCGGTCGAGTCCGGTCCAACGGCGCCCGCTGTTGGCGATGGAGACGCCGACTTCGAGGAGCTGCTTGCGGTCGTACCAGCCACGGAGCTTGGGGCCGACGATCGCGGCGTGCGGGTCGGTGTCGACGACGCGGAGCAGCTCGGCGAGCGCATCGGGCTCGGGTGCGCAGTCGTCGTGGAGCAACCACAGCCACTGCACCGGTTCGCCGTGCGGCAGTTCGGGCAGGTCGTACGCGTCGTCGCGCCAGCTTCTGGTGACCGGGTCCCAGCCGCTGGGGCGCTTCAGATACGGCAGGTCGTCTGGGGTGAGTTCACCGGCCGTGCGGACCGCCTCGTCGACGGCCGTGCCGAAGCTCGTACGGCGTGCGAGGTGCAGGACGCGCTCGGCACCGAGCGCGTCGGTGACCAGCCGCGCGGAGTCGTCGGCGCTGCCGGTGTCGGCGGCGACGACGTGCTGTACGGGGCGTTCCTGCCCGAGCAGCCCGGCGAGCACGTCGGGCAGCCAGCGTGCGCCGTCATGGGAGACGAGCACGGCGGTGACGACATGCCGGGGGAACTCTGGGGCGGCGGCGGCCGCGTACGGCGCCGTCGATTGGCTGTGCACGGACATCGAGGTACGGGCCCTCCGGCCGGGTCCGGGGGGCGTCCCCCCGGGGGCTGCATCGGTGTACACGCGCGCTCCGTCGGGGCGTTGGCGCGTCTCGGACGGAGCCCCACACTAACGGTACGGATAACCGGGGTGGCGCGGAGCGGTTGAACGAGGACGGCGGCGGACCGGCCGTACGACCGGTCCGCGGACATGGCAGTGGCCCGCCGCCTGCGGGCAGGGTGCAGGCGACGGGCCATGGCGGTCGGGGCCGCGGCGTGGTGCGGAGCGGTGTGGGGAGGGTGGTCCGGAGCGTGGTCGGTGGCGCTCCGGTGGCCGGGAGGCTCCGGCGGATCCGGTCCGGCGGCCGGTTGCACTGTGGGCTTCGTGGACGTCGCGGCTCAGCGGGCTCAGCGGTCTCGTCGGCTCCGCGGGCTTGTGCGCTTCGCGTCAGACCGCGGCCTTCTTCAGCCGTCGTCGTTCCCGCTCGGATAGACCGCCCCAGATACCGAAACGTTCATCATTTGAAAGGGCGTACTCAAGGCATTCGGACCGGACTTCACAGGCAAGGCATACCTTCTTCGCCTCGCGGGTCGATCCGCCCTTCTCGGGGAAGAAGGACTCGGGATCGGTCTGGGCGCACAGTGCGCGCTCCTGCCAGCCGAGTTCCTCGTCCGCGTCCTCGACCAGCAGTTGCTGGAACAGCTCGGTCATGTGCGCCCCTCGTCTGTCTCTTGCGTCCCCGTGATGCAGCCGTTATCGAATCGGCCGAACGACACGAGTGAAATTACAAGTGCGTGGATCCGGGCCAGTCAAGCGGAGATCTGCTATTGGGCCCGGTATTCACTCTGCGGAACCAAGCCTATGCAGAAAGTGTGCAAATCACCAAAATCCTGACATATGCCACAGGCTCCGCCGCGCCCCTGTCCGCCACAGAGTGAGACGTCCAAGAGGACGGTCATGTTTCGATTCGATCACCGAAGCGATCAAGATCACAGTCGGGTCACGAGGCCACTGCGACGTTTACGGACGCGGTTGTTGCGCCACATCTCCGTTACGACGACTGCACAAACCTTTCTCCGGTCGGAGTAACCGGATGAGGTGAAACATAGCCACCAAATCGGGCATTGAGTTGACAACGAGAGCTTTGCTCGGTTCTTCTTGATGCCATGCCAGCAAACTCAGCGATGCGCACCACCCACGTCCGTGGGTTCCGCACCGCTGTCCAGGCTCGCTGTTGTTGTTCCAGCTGTCTCAGCTGTTGATGCCGTCCCCGCTGTCGAAGCCCTCGCGCTCCAGCTAGTCACGGCCACCCCCGCACCCCGGCCTCTCCGGTTCCGCTCCGCCAAGCCCCTTCTCCGGCCCGGCGGCACGCCCGGTCCCCACGGCCTCCGGTCCACGCGACACCCCCGCATCTGCGTCCGCGCTTCTGCCCCGCACTCCCTGCCGAGGAACCACCGCACCCATGAACAGCGACAGCGACCTTCAGATCGCCGGCGACATCCTCGAGGTTCAGCACCTCCTCCAGCCCGCGCGCAAGCACCCCTCCACGGTGGCCGAGTTCGTCGGACTCGCCCGCACCATCGCCGCCGACCGCGAGCAGTGGGCGTCGCTCGTCCAGTACGACGCGACCACCCGCTGGTACCACCGGCTCCGCACCGTTCCCCAAGCTCTCGGCTCCGCTCGAGCAGGGGAGACCCCACTCGGCTACGAGGTGTGGCTGCTCAGCTGGGTCCCCGGTCAGGGCAGCGGGATGCACGACCACGGGCTGTCCTCCGGCGTACTGACCGTTCTGGACGGCGAGTTGACCGAGCGCACGGAGCGCGGCAGCCGGTCGCTGGACTCCGGCGCGCAGCGTGTCTTCGCGCCCGGATACGTCCACGAAGTGGTCAACGACTCCCTCGAACCGGCCGTCAGCCTGCACATCTACTACCCGGGTCTGACCGAGATGCCGATGCACGCGGCGCAGTGCGCCCTGACGGCCGCCGACGTCGTATCCGCCTGACAGCCCACCCGTCGCCCACCACCACCCCACCAACGATCAGGCTTCGCCCGACAGCCCACCCGTCGCCCACCACCCCACCAACGATCAGGCTTCGCCTGACAGACTGTTGTGCATGCGCATTGTGGTTCTGGCCGGTGGTATCGGTGGTGCTCGTTTTCTGCGTGGCCTCAAGCAGGCCGTGCCCGACGCGGACATCACGGTGATCGGCAATACCGGTGACGACATCCATTTGTTCGGGCTGAAGGTCTGCCCCGACCTCGACACCGTGATGTACACCCTCGGCGGTGGCATCAACGAGGAGCAGGGCTGGGGGCGTACCGACGAGAGCTTCCAGGTCAAGGAGGAACTCGCGGCATACGGCGTGGGACCCGAGTGGTTCGGGCTCGGCGACCGTGACTTCGCGACACACATCGTCCGTACGCAGATGCTGGGCGCGGGCTATCCGCTCAGCGCCGTCACCGAGGCACTCTGCGCGCGCTGGAAGCCGGGAGTCCGGCTGCTGCCGATGTCCGACGACCGGGTCGAGACGCATGTCGCGATCGAGGTGGACGGTGAGAGCCGGGCGATCCACTTCCAGGAGTACTGGGTGAAGCTGCGTGCCTCCGTGGAGGCCCGTGCGATCGTGCCGGTCGGCGCGGAGCAGGCCAAGCCGGCGCCCGGTGTGCTGGAAGCCATCGCCGAGGCCGACGTCATCCTCTTCCCGCCGTCCAACCCTGTCGTGTCGGTGGGGACCATCCTCGCCGTGCCCGGGATCCGGGAGGCCATCGCCGAGGCCGGGGTGCCGGTCGTCGGCCTCTCCCCCATCGTCGGGGACGCGCCGGTGCGGGGCATGGCGGACAAGGTGCTCGCCGCGGTGGGCGTCGAGTCGACGGCCGCGGCCGTCGCCCAGCACTACGGCTCCGGGCTACTCGACGGCTGGCTCGTCGACACGGTGGACGCCGGAGCGGTCGAGGACGTGGAGGCCGCGGGGATCCGCTGCCGCGCCGTGCCGCTGATGATGACGGATGTGGACGTGACCGCCGAGATGGCGCGTCAGGCGCTGACGCTGGCCGAGGAGGTACGGGCATGAGCGGTGGCGCGGCCGCCGGCGAGGCGCCCTCGTACCGGGTGTGGGCGCTGCCCGGGATGCCGGAGGTGCGAACCGGGGACAACCTCGCGAAGCTGATCGCCGCCACCGAACCGGGGCTGGTGGACGGCGACATCCTCCTCGTCACCTCGAAGATCGTCTCCAAGGCGGAGGGCCGGATCGTCGAGTCGGCGGACCGGGAGGCGGCGATCGACGCCGAGACGGTACGGGTGGTGGCGCGCCGCGGCACGCTGCGGATCGTCGAGAACCGGCAGGGGCTCGTCATGGCCGCTGCCGGGGTCGACGCCTCGAACACCCCCGCCGGGACGGTGCTGCTGCTGCCCGAGGACCCCGACGCGTCGGCCCGGACGATCCGGGACGGGCTGCGGGACACGCTCGGCGTCGAGGTCGGGGTCGTCGTCACGGACACCTTCGGGCGGCCGTGGCGCAACGGACTGACGGATGTCGCGATCGGGGCGGCCGGGGTGCGGGTGCTGGACGATCTGCGGGGCGGGACGGACGCGCACGGCAACCCGCTGAGCGCGACCGTCGTCGCCACCGCCGATGAGCTGGCCTCGGCCGGTGATCTGGTCAAGGGCAAGGCCGAGGGGCTGCCGGTCGCGGTGGTGCGGGGGCTTTCGCATGCCGTGGACATGGGGGCCGGGGCAGAGGTGCCCGGGCGCCGTCCCGATGCCGGTGGCGTCGGGCCGGGGGCTCGGGCGCTGGTGCGGGTCGCGGCCGATGACATGTTCCGGCTCGGGACGTCCGAGGCGGTACGGGAAGCGGTGACCCTGCGGCGCACGGTGCGGGAGTTCACGGACGAGCCCGTGGACCCGGGGGCGGTACGCCGCGCCGTGGCCGCGGCGGTGACGGCTCCGGCGCCGCATCACACGACGCCGTGGCGGTTCGTACTCCTGGAGTCCGAGGAGTCGCGGACGCGGCTGCTCGACGCGATGCGGGATGCGTGGATCGCGGACCTGCGGCGTGACGGCAAGAGCGAGGAGTCGATCGCCAAGCGGGTGCGGCGGGGCGACGTGCTGCGCCGAGCGCCGTATCTGGCGGTGCCGTGCATGGTGATGGACGGATCCCACACGTACGGGGACGCGCGGCGGGATGCTGCGGAGCGCGAGATGTTCGTGGTCGCGGCGGGGGCGGGCGTCCAGAACTTCCTGGTGGCGCTGGCCGGTGAGCAGCTCGGGTCGGCGTGGGTCTCGTCGACGATGTTCTGCCGGGATGTGGTGCGTGAGGTGCTGGATCTGCCGGCGGAGTGGGATCCGTTGGGTGCGGTGGCCGTGGGTCGGGCCGCGGGGGTGCCGCGGGAGCGGGGGGTGCGGGATGTGGGGGCGTTCGTCGCGGTGCGGTGAGGGGTGATTCTTCTCCCCTGCCCGCCCCTTCCCGAGACCGTGGGCGGCCCCGTACCCCGGTTTCGCGGCCGTCGGCCGCGCTTTGTCCTCAACCGCCGGACGGGCTTGAAATTGCCGCGCTCGTCCTGAGCGGCTCGGCGGCCCGTGGCCTACAGGCGGGCGATGTCGCCCCTTGTCATGCGGGGGGCTCGGCGCGGTGGGGTGTGGCCCGAGAGCAGGATCAGACGGGTTGCCCGATGGCGTTGGCCCTCGTAGGGGGCGAGCAGGGTCAGCATTTCCTCGTCGTCGGCGTTCCTGTTCCCTGCCAGGGCGTGGCCGATGATGCCGGGGAGGTGGAGGTCTCCCACCGTGACCGCGTCGGCGGCGCCGTTGGCTCGTTGGAGCGTCTCGGCGGAGGTCCAGGGGCCGATGCCGGGGATCAGTTCGAGCCGGGCGGTGGCCTGCGGGAGAGGCATCGTCGCCGCTTCCTCCAGCCGTCGGGCCACGCGTACCGCGCGCAGGATCGTTGCCGATCGTTTGGCGTCGACGCCCGCGCGGTGCCATTCCCAGGACGGGATCAGCGACCAGGTGCGCGGGTCCGGCATCACGTGCAGGCCGTGCGTGGTGAACAAGGTGGCCGCAGGGCCGGGGGCCGGGGTGCCGTAGGTCCGGACCAGAAGGCGCCAGGCGCGATAGGCCTCGTCGGTGGTGACCTTCTGTTCCAGGATCGACGGGATCAGCGACTCCAGCACCAGACCGGTGCGCAGCAGCCGCAGTCCGGGGCGGCGGTGCTGGGCCACGGCGACCAGACGGTGGCGCGGACGGAACGCCTCCGGTTCGTCCTCGGCACCGAGCAGGGTCGGGAGCTGGTCCAGGAGCCATGAGGCGCCGGGACCCCAGGCCGTCGCCCCGATCCGGCCGCCCCGGTCGGTGAGGTGGAGCGTGCCGGGGCCGGCCGGGGTGCGGGTGGCCCGCCAGACCGAACCGTCCCGGTGGATACGGAACGTCGGATCGGCGGGGCCGCGGCGCAGCGGGGCAAGGACGAGGCGCAGGTCGAGCGGGCCGGGTGGGGTCCACTCCCGGGTCAGTGCCTCGGGTGCCTGTTGTGCCTCCAGTTGGTGCGATGTCCCCGGTGCCTGCGGCGCCTCGTCCGCTGCGGCCTGGCGCGGGACGGACCTGCTCGGGGCACTGCGGGGGGCGAATCGTCCTGCCACGGGTGAGGTCCTCGGTCGTCGGGGATACCTATAGAGCGTACGCGCCGCGGGGGCCCGTCATTCGTCCGACGAGAAGCGCACGGACGCGTCGGGCAGAGTCGCCCCGCACCAGATGCGGACGCCGTCGCGCAGTTCGTTGTCGGCGCCGACCTGTGCGCCGTCGCCGACGACCGCGCCTGTCAGCACCGTACGGCTGCCGATCCTGGCACCGGCTCCGACCAGGGAGTCCGTGATCACGGCGCCGGGTTCGACGACCGCGCCGGCCAGCACCGCGGAGCCATCGATCCGGGCGCCCGCGCCGATCAGGGCGCCTTCGCCGATGACCGTACCGCCGCTGAGTTTGGCGTCGGCTGCGACGGAGGCCGTCGGCAGGACGAGCCGGTCGCCGCACCGCCCGGGGACGGCCGGGGACGGGGCGCGGCCGAGGACCAGATCGGCGGATCCGCGTACGAACGCCTGCGGGGTGCCGAGGTCCAGCCAGTAGGTGGAGTCGACCATGCCCTGGAGATGCGCACCGGAGGCGAGCAGTCCGGGGAAGGTCTCGCGCTCCACGGAGACCGGGCGGTCGGCCGGGATGGTGTCGATGACCGACCGGCGGAAGATGTACGCCCCCGCGTTGATCTGGTCGGTGACGATCTCTTCGGGCGTCTGCGGCTTCTCCAGGAACGCGGTGACCCTGCCGGTGTCGTCCGTCGGTACGAGACCGAAGGCGCGCGGGTCCTCGACCCGGGTGAGGTGGAGCGAGACGTCCGCTCCGGACGTGGCGTGCGAGGTGACCAGCGCCCGGATGTCGAGGCCCGTGAGGATGTCGCCGTTGAAGATGAGGACGGGTTCGTCCGGTCCGGAGACGAGACGGGACGTCACATTGCGGATGGCTCCGCCGGTGCCGAGCGGTTCGCGTTCGGTGACGTACTCGATGTGGAGGCCGAGTGACGAACCGTCGCCGAAGTACGGCTCGAAGACCTCTGCCAGGTACGACGTGGCAAGGACGATGTGCTCGACCCCGGCGGCCCTCGCCCGCGCCAGCTGGTGCGTCAGGAACGGGACGCCGGCCGCCGGAACCATCGGCTTCGGAGTGTGCACCGTGAGCGGGCGCAGCCGGGTGCCTTTGCCACCGACCAGGAGAATCGCTTCTTTTGCCTCTGTCACAGCACTGTCTCTGCTTCCTGCTGGGGCCGGGCCTGGTTTCGGCTGGCCAGTGTAAGCAGACCGGTCGGATCTCCCCCGGTCGGCGGCCCGGCCGGCGGTCCGGCCCCCGTCGGAGCCGCACGGGCCGTCAGCGGCCTTGCAGGTGGGCGGAGCTGGTCCGGGCCGAGCCGAGCTTCTTGTAGAGAAGGGTTCCAGGACATTCGGTTACGAAGCCGTCCCGATGTCCGGAGATGACGTTGAGTTTAACCTTTGTCCCCTTTTTGAACCGGTTTCCGCCGCCCGACACGAGGGTGGTCCTGGAGCTCGGGTCGGCGCCGAACAGGCCGAGTTTCCAAGCGGTGAGCTTCGCGATGGCGTTCACCGCGGCGGCGGGCGGGTCGGACGTGGTGAAGGTGCCGAGCACGGCAATGCCCATGCTGTCGGTGTTGAAACCGAGAGTGTGCGCCCCCTGGACCGCCTTCGTCACGCCCCCGGCACGTCCTTCGTAGATGTTTCCGCACCTGTCGACGGCGAAGTTGTAGCCGATGTCGCGCCAGCCAGTGCTCTTGACGTGGTAGCGGTAGATACCGCGAAGGACCGACGGCGCCTGGGAGCACGTGTACTTGTTGCCCGTGGCGCTGTGGTGGATGAATGCGGCCTTGACGCTCTTCATGTACGCGAAGGCGCTCTCGCGGAGCTTCTCGTCGGCCCCCCAGCCCTTGCGGGTGATGATGGTCGGGCGGGGGCCGATATACGGTTTGCTGCCCGGCGCGACACCGGCCTCGGCCTCACTCTCCGCCTCGGTCTGCGCCTTGTTCAGTGCGGGCAGGACGGAGCCTTGGCCGGATGCCTGGAGGGAAGTCCGGACGGATCCCTGAAGGGACGCCTGGAGCGATGTGGCGAGGCGGCCGCCGCTGCCGGACGCGAGACCCGCGAACTCGGCACCCGGGGCTTCGAAGTCGCCTTCGTCGGTGCCGGCCACGGGCGACTGCTGCGGGTCCTCGCCGGGGTCGACGAGTTCGAGCCGCAGGCCTTCGGGAAGCGGTACGCGGGCGGTGGCCCGGTCATGGGCGTCGGGCGTCTCCGGGATGACCCGGACCTCGACGCCGTCGCAGTTGCCGACCCAGAGCGGGGCGGTGGAGCCACGGACGGTCCCGGAGTCGCGCTCCGCGCTCCCGGGGTCGGCGGCGTGTTCGGCATTGTGGGTCTCCAGGTCCTGCCAGTCGGACCAGTGGCCGGAGCCGATGGCGCGGGTGCGGACCTCGACGGCGCCGTGGAGTTCGACGTCGGCGTCGTCCCAGACGACGCCGACCAGTGAGAAGGGGTGGACGTCGCGTCGAGGCAGACCTTGTACGGCGTCGGCCTCGGCGGTACCGCTGGGGGCGTCGGTCGTCCGCGTGGACGCAGTGGGCAGTGGCGACAGCGGTAGGGACCGCGTCGACCCGGGCACTTCGGCGGGATCGGCGGCCTCGGTCGCTGCGGTCGTGGAGGTGCCGGAGGCGGCGCCTGCGGGCGCGGCATTCGGCAGCACAAGGGCTGCCGAACAGGTGACACCAATGGCAGATGCAATGAAGGCGCGCATACGAATGATATTGACCACAATGCGACAACGACGGCTACCGGGGTATCTCTGGACAATTGACGGGCCGTCTGCCGAACCGGTGTACCCGATACCTGTGGCATCCGGCCCCGCCCGGCACCGCCGCGTACCCTTGCGCGGATGAACGCCAGCGACCGCACCCCTGCCGACCTGCTGCGTTCCGCGCTCGCCGCGGACCCGGCCCGCCCCATGGTCACTTTCTACGACGACGCCACCGGAGAACGGGTCGAACTGTCGGTGGCCACCTTCGCCAATTGGGTGGCCAAGACCGCCAACCTGCTGCAGGGCGACCTGGCCGCGGAACCCGGCGACCGGCTCGCCCTCCTGCTGCCCGCGCACTGGCAGTCCGCGGTCTGGCTGCTCGCCTGCTCCTCGGTCGGCGTCGTCGCCGATGTGCAGGGGGACCCCGCCGCCGCCGACCTCGTCGTCACCGGTCCGGACTCGCTGGACGCCGCGCGCGCCTGCCGCGGCGAACGGATTGCTCTGGCCCTGCGCCCGCTGGGCGGCCGGTTCCCGCAGCCGCCCGAAGGTTTCGCGGACTATGCCGTGGAGGTGCCGAGCCAGGGCGACCGGTTCGCGCCGTACGCGCCGGTGGACCCGGACGCGCCCGCGCTGACCGTCGGCGGACTCGGGCTGACGGCGGCGCAACTGGTCGCGCGCGCCCGGGAGGACGCCGTGGAGCTGGGGCTGACGCCCGGATCGCGGCTGCTGACGGGGCGCACGTACGAAAACTGGGACGGGCTCAGCGCCGGGCTCTTCGCCCCGCTGGCCGCCGGCGGCTCCGTGGTCCTGTGCCGGCATCTGGGACAGCTGGACGAGGACGGACTCGCCAAGCGCATCAAGAGTGAGCGGGTCACCAACACCGCGGTGTGACAAGCCCCCTGACGGCCACTCGTCCGGCCCACAGCGGGCCGAGCCCCCGGGCCTGCGCATCAACTCCGGTACATCATCGGCGGTACAGACCACTCAGGCCCTGGGGTCTTCCGCCTTGATCGGGCCGGGCCCCGCGAGCCCGGCCCGATCAAGGCGGATCCCTGGGCACAACCAAGCGTGAGGTTCAGCCGTCTACTCCTGCGACCGGCGGCCCAGCGCGCCGCCGAACGTGAAGGATGGACGCAGACGTGACCGAAAGCGCCGGCACGCCGGCCGACCCCGACCGCTCGGCCGCGGACCAGGGCGGGCACAACGACGAGTCGCAGGACAGCGACGAGTCTCAGGGCGAGGGCAGGTCTCGGGGCGACGGCAGCTCTCAGGACGGGCCGGAAGGCGAAGGCCGTCCCGAGGAACCACTCGGCTCGGACGTCCACGCCAAGCGCAGGCACCGCTGGCTGCGTTGGGCGGCGCTCGCCACGTCGCTGTTCGTCCTGGTCGCCGCGGGCGGCGGCTGGTGGCTGTACAGAAAGCTCGACGGCAACATCAGGACCGACACGTCCGCGGCCGCCGAACTGCGGGTGTACGAAAAGGAACGTCCCGTGTCCGTCGTGCACGACGCGGAGAACATCCTGCTCATCGGTTCCGACAGCCGCACCGGCGACAACCGCAAGTACGGCCGCTCCTACGGCAGCAGCCAGCGCTCCGACACCACGATCCTGCTGCACCTCGCCGCGGACCGGAAGAGCGCCACGGCCATGTCCATCCCGCGCGACCTGATGGCGGAAATCCCCAGTTGCCACCAAGCGGACGGAAAGCCCACCAGGAAACAATTCGCCCAATTCAACTGGGCCTTCCAATTCGGTGGCACTGCCTGCACGATCCGCACGGTCGAGCGGATGACGGGCATTCGCATCGACCACCACATGGTCGTCGACTTCAATGGCTTCAAGGACATGGTCGACGCGGTGCACGGCGTCGAGATCTGCCTCAAGGAGCCGATCGACGACTCGGACGCACACCTGAAGCTCCGCGCGGGACGCCAGAAGCTCGACGGCGAGGAGGCGCTGGGGTACGTACGGGCCCGCAAGTCCATCGGCAACGGTAGCGACACCGACCGGATGGAACGCCAGCAGCGATTCCTCGGCGCACTGGTGAACAAGATGCAGAGCAACGGCGTCCTGCTCAACCCGACCCGCCTCTACCCGGTGCTGGACGCGGCCACCAAGTCGCTGACCACCGACCCGGGCCTGGACAGCCTCAAGGACCTGTACGAGCTGGTGCGCGGCATGCGTAACGTACCGACCGAAAAGGTGCAATTTCTAACAGTTCCGCGCCAGCCGTATGCTGCCGACCCGAACCGGGACGAACTTATCCAGCCAGAGGCCAACAAGCTCTTCAAGCGGCTGCGCGAGGACGCCCCTGTCGCAGTGGTCCCGGCGGATGAACTGAAACGCAAAAAGCGCGGGAATTCGGACAGCTCGGACTCCACCAGTCCGACACCCACACCCACCTATTCGGGCAGCAATGCGGCCACCGACCTGTGCAAGCGGTAAAGCAATTCCCAAGTAGGCATCGGCAATCGGAGCGTAATGAGCAGTATGACCGGTTGTAAGGGCCGTGGAATGTGTCACGCCCGTCGCTTGACAGCGAACCGGGCGGATAGTGTGACGCGATCCGGTGCTTCCGACCATCAGGTCGCGCACTGCTGGAGCGAAAGATCGAGCGCCTCTCGGGGGGTAGGCGCCTCGCGTGGCACCGACGGAGGACTCAAACAACCGTGGATGCGCAAAGCCGTGGGCGGGCGGACGAAATCGACCCCGCAGACCAGTGGGTCCTCAACCCGCAGACCGGCGATTACGAATTGCGACTGCCCCAATCCGGAGGGGATTCATACCGCACGCCGAGTGCGCCGGGTCCGCGTGGTTCCGGGCGCAGAGGCACCGCGCATGAGGGCGGCGGCGAACGCAGAAGCGCGGTTCGTGACGGTGGTGGCGAGCGCAGAAGCGGTGGACGGAACGGTGAGGGCCGGGGGCCGGTGCCCGAGCAGCGTGGTCGCCGTGCCAATGGCCCGCGCGGCCAGGAGGGTTCCGGTCCCGACTCCGCGGGCCGGCGCAAGCGCAAGCAGCCGAAGGCCCGCCGCAGGAAGGCGCTGCTCTGGACGGGCGGCGTGATGGCCTTCGTGCTGGTCGGTCTGTCGGTGGGCGGGTACGCGCTGTACCAGCACTTCAACGGCAACCTGAACTCCGTGGACATCGGCAACGCCGGCAACAAGGACGTCATCACCGCCAACGCGCCCCTCAACATATTGATCATCGGCACCGACAAGCGGACCGGTAAGGGCAACGAGGGATACGGCGACAAGGGCAGCACCGGCCACGCCGACACCAATATCCTTTTCCACGTCTCCAAGGACCGCACCAACGCGACGGCGCTGAGCATCCCCCGCGACCTGATCACCGACATCCCGGACTGCACCACCAAGCAGCCGGACGGTTCGGACAAGGTCATCGCGGGCACCCAGAACATCCGGTTCAACGTCAGCCTCGGCCAGGAAGGCCGCGACCCGGGCTGCACCATGCGTACGGTCGAGGAGATCACCGGCGTGAAGCCCGACCACTTCATGATGGTCGACTTCAACGCGGTCAAGGAACTGACCACTGCGGTCGGCGGCGTCAAGGTGTGTCTGGCCCACCCGGTCAAGGACTCCAAGTCGCACCTCGACCTGCCGGCCGGTGAGAGCAAGATCCAGGGCGAGGACGCGCTGGCGTTCGTGCGGACCCGGCACAGCTTCGGCAATCAGAGCGACCTGGACCGGATCAAGGTCCAGCAGCAGTTCATCGGCTCGATGATCCGGCAGATGAAGTCGGACGACACGCTGACCAGTCCGACGAAGATGTACAGCCTGGCGGACGCGGCGACCAAGGCGCTGACGGTCGACAAAGGCATCGGCTCGATAAAGAAGCTGACCGCGCTCGCCAAGGAGCTCGGCAAGATTGACACGAAGAACATCACGTTCGTGACGGCCCCGGTGGTGGACAACCCGGCCGAGAAGGTCCATGCGACGGTGGTGCTCAACAAGGCCAAGTCCGACCCGCTGTTCCAGATGATGCGCGAGGACACCTCGCTGACCGAGGTGAAGAAGCAGAAGAAGGCCGCCAAGAGCAAGCAGGACGCACTGCTCAAGGGAACCAAGGCCGCTGCCGCCGACGTACGCGTCGATGTCTTCAACGGCGGCAACATCTCCGGCGGCGCCCAAAAGACTGTCTCCTGGCTGCAGAACGAGCAGGGCGTACCGAAGTCCACGAACAAGGCCAACGCCCCGGAGAAGATCGCCAAGACGACGCTCGAGTACGCACCCAATCAGGCCGACCAGGCCCGTGCACTCGCCGCCATGATGGGGCTCCCCGGCTCGGCCCTGAAGAAGGGCACCACGGACGCGGAGGGGCTCCAGGCGATGGTCCTGACCCTGGGTGCGGACTTCAAGGGCGCAGGTGTGCCCGTCACCGGACCGGCAAAGGTGCCGGACGACATACCGCTGGCAAACGCCGACAAGGCAGTGTGCGCCAAGTGACACGGGGTCACTGCGCCATTCCGAGAGTCTGAGCAGCAGGGGGGACCTGGTGGGACGGAGCAGCACACCCGGGGAGGGAACGCGACCACGCGTCCGGCATGCCGGACAACTCGGCTGGGACGACGGCCTGTACGACGACGACCCGTCCGCCGGCCCTGAGGGCGGACGCGGCGACAGCGGCTCCGGGGACCGGGATCGCCCGGGCCCCGGGCGATCCGAACGCCGCCGCCAGTCACACCGGCGCGGCAAACGCCGCATACTGCGCTGGATCGCCTGGGTTCTCGTGGTGGCGATACTCGGCGCCGGCGCCGCCGGCTATCTCTGGTACGAGCACCTGAACAGCAATCTCCGCAAGGGGCATCGCAGCGCCGGGAACAGCGCCGCGAAGAAGGCCGCCCCGAACGCCGCGGGCCAGACCCCGCTGAACATTCTGCTGATCGGCTCCGACAGCCGTAATTCCAAGGAGAACCTCAAACTCGGCGGCTCGAAGGCGAGCGTCGGTGCGAAGCCGCTTGCCGATGTGCAGATGCTCCTCCACGTGTCGGCCGACCGGAAGAACGCCTCGGTGGTCAGCATTCCGCGTGATACGCGCGTCGACATCCCGAAGTGCGTGGACCCCGACACCGGCCACGAGTCCCCGGCCACCAACGCGCTCATCAACGAGTCGCTGGGCCGTGGCGGCCCCGGCTGCACACTGGACACCTGGGAGCAGCTGACCGGCGTCTACATCGACCACTGGGTGATGGTCGACTTCGCCGGGGTGGTCGCCATGGCGGACGCCGTGGGCGGCGCCGATGTGTGCGTCAAGCACAACGTCTACGACATCCCCAAGCCCAACGTTCCCGGCGGCTCCTATCTGAAGCTGACCGAGGGCACGCACAAGATCAAGGGCAAGAAGGCACTGCAGTGGCTGCGTACCCGCCACGCCTTCGAGAGCGACATCGGCCGCGCCAAGGCTCAGCACATGTACCTGAACTCGGTCATCCGCGAGCTGAAGAGCCAGAACGCGTTCACCGACACCGGGCGGCTGATGGACCTCGCCGAGACGGCGACCAAGTCGCTCCAGGTCTCGGAGGAGATCGGCTCGGTGAAGAAGCTGTTCGACCTCGGTATGCAGCTCAAGAGCGTACCGATGGACAAGATCAACATGCTGACGATGCCGCGGATCGCGGATTCGCAGGACGACAACCACGTGCTGCCGAAGCCGGTCGCCGCCGACAAGCTCTGGGCGCTGCTGCGGGACGACGAGTCGCTCGACCCGAAGGACCGCAAGACGTCCGGGAAGAAGGACAAGGGGCCGGCCGCGGCCGCACCTGCTTCGCTCGACGTGACGGTGGTCAACGGCACCGGAGCCGACGGGCAGGTGCCCACCGGCGGCCGCGCCACGGGCGTCCAGGACATCCTCCGGTCCGAGGGCTTCACCAAGGCCACCGCCTCGACCGTCCCCGGGTCGGCGCTGACCACCGCGGTGACCTATCCGAAGGACTCCGGTGCCCAGGGCAAGTCGGACGCGCTGTCGATCGCCGAGGCCCTGGGGATGCCGACCAGCGCGGTCAAGGTGTCGACGGATGTCGAGACGCTGACCCTCACGGTCGGCTCGGACTGGCGGACGGGAAAGACGTACCCCAAGCAGGCCGCTGATGACGACGACCCGCTGAAGGGGACCGAGGCGGTCAACGGATCGGAGAAGGACGCCTGCATGGACGTCTACTGGCCGTACCGCTTCTAGCCGGGGCGGGCAACGGACAGGGGCGCCGACCGTTCTCCGGGGAGAACGGTCGGCGCCCCTGTCCCTGTCCGTGCCGGATCGACGTGCCAGCGCCGGATCAGACCGTCTGTCGCCGGACCACGGGACGGCGGCCGGCCATGACCTTCTTCGCCAACGAGCGCGGGCTGGTCAGGAAACCGTAGCCCCAGGACATGTGCATGGTGGCCAGCGCCACCGGGATCTGGACCCGTGCCTTCAGCGGCAGGCCCTTGCCCGCCGGGAGGGACCCGGCGACTATGGCCGCGGCGTAACCGGCCGGGACGACGAAGGCCCACGGGGTGACGGCCGCGCCGACGACGATGCCCGCCGCGATCGCGCAGACGGCGGTCGGCGGGGCGAGGTAACGCAGGTTGATCGAGCCGGCGTGGTACCGGGCGACGACGTGGCGCCAGCGGCCGTAGTCCTTGTACTGCTTGGCGAGGGCCTTCACCGAGGGGCGCGGCCGGTACTGCACCTTCAGCTCCGGCGAGAACCAGATCAGCCCGCCCGCCTCGCGGATCCGGAAGTTCAGTTCCCAGTCCTGGGCGCGGATGAACTCCACGTTGTAGCCGTCCGCCTTCTCCAGTGCCTCGCGGCGGAAGACCCCCAGGTAGACGGTCTCGGCCGGGCCCGCCTGGCCGCCGGTGTGGAAGGCCGCGTTGCCGACGCCGATCCTCGACGTCATAGCCGCGGCGACGGCGTTCTCCCAGTCGTTCTCGCCCTCGGCGTGCATGATGCCGCCGACGTTCTGCGCGCCGGTCTCCTCCAGGAGGCGGACGGCGGTCGCGATGTAGTTCGGCGAGAGCATGCCGTGGCCGTCTACCCGCACCACGATGGGGTGCGAGGAGGCCTTTATCGCGGCGTTGAGCGCTGCCGGGGTGCGGCCGGTCGGGTTCGGCACCGTGTGCACCCGGGAGTCCTCGCGTACGAGCTCGGCGGCGATCTCGTCCGTACGGTCCGTGGACGGGCCGAGCGCGATCACGACCTCCATCTCACCGGCGTACTCCTGCTCGAGGATGTGCCGGACGGAGTTCCTGAGATGGCGTTCCTCATTGAGCACCGGCATGATCACGGACACGGCGGGGTACTGCGCGGCAGACATGTGGTCCTCGGGGGGTCCTCGGGGGCGCCGGGGGTTCGCACCCCAGGAGGCGGCGTTATTCGGCCGCCACGTTACCGCGAATGAGGGACACAGGCGCGCGCCACCGGGTCGCTTCCCGGAGTGGTGATCGTATGGGCCTACTGTGCGAACGGTCCCCCCTGCACCGCGGAGGTCCCCCCGTGCCTACACCGCACAGCTCCCCCCGTCCACCGCGCCGCCACGCCACTCCCCCGCAGCGCAGGTCGAGAAAACAGGACGAGCGGCCCCACTGGGGCATGCGGCTGGCGACCAGTCTGTCCGTGCTGGTGCTCGGGGCAGGCGGGATCGGTCATGCGGTCGTGACCGGCCTGGAGACCGGGATCGACCGGGTCGACCCGTTCAAGGACATGAAGAACCGGCCGCGGGCCGGCAACGGCATGAACCTGCTGCTCGTCGGCACCGACGGCCGCGACAAGGTCAGCCGGGAGGAGAAGCGGAAGTACCGGCTGGGCGGTGCACCCTGCCGCTGCACCGACACGATCATGCTGGTGCACCTGTCGGCGGACAGGGAACGCGCGACGATCGTCTCGCTGCCGCGCGACAGCTACACCGAGCTCCCCGGGCACCGGGACCCGACCACCGGCGTCGAGCACGCCGCCCATCCGGTGAAGCTGAACGCCGCCTATGCGGAGGGCGGGCCGAGTCTGACCGTACGGACGGTCGAGCGCATGACGGGTGTCAAGGTCGACCACTACCTGGAGGTCGACTTCACCAGTTTCATGAAGACGGTGGACACCCTCGGCGGGGTGCAGATCTGCACGGCCCGGCCGATGAAGGATTCGTACACCGGTCTCGATCTCGGCGCGGGCACCCATTGGCTGGACGGCGGGCAGGCGCTCCGGTACGTGCGCTCACGCCATATCGACGCGGCCGCCGACCTGGGCCGGATGCAGCGCCAGCAGAAGTTCCTCGCGTCGCTGATCAAGCGGGCGACCAGCAGCAGTGTGCTGATGAACCCGGTGAAGTTCCGGGACGTCGCGTCGACGATGCTCGGTTCGGTCCGGGCGGATCGGGGGTTCGGCACGGACCAGCTGCTCGACCTCGGCCAGGCGATGCGCGGTTTCACCCCGGCGTCGTCCGAGTTCGCCTCCGTACCGATCAGCGATCCCTCCTTCCCGGTCAAGGGCATCGGCTCGACGGTCAAATGGGACCCGGCGAAGTCGAAGAGGCTCTTCGAGGCGCTGCGCGAGGACAAGCCGCTGGCTCCGAAGCGGCCGAAGGCGCCGGTGGCGAAGCCGGTCGATGTCGCACCGGGTGAGATCCGGGTCCAGGTCTACAACGGGACCATGCAGGAGGGGCTCGGCAGAAAGGTCGACGACGCACTGCGCGCCACCGGCTTCGTTACGACACGGGCCCCGCTCAACACGGAGCCGCGCAGCCTGAAGCACACGCTGGTCGAGTACGACCCGCGGTGGGACCGGTCGGCGAAGTCGCTGGCGGCAGCGCTGCCGGGGGCCGAGCTGCGGGCGGTCACGGGGCAGGGCAAGACGATGAAGGTGACCGCGGGCGAGAACTTCGGCAGGGTGGAGCGGGTGCAGGCCGAGGCTGGGCACCGGGGCGAGTTCGGCACGATCACGGGCGACCAGGTGGTGTGCCCGTAGAGAACGGTGCCGCATACGAGCCACCGGGGGTCCCCGTCCCCGCCGGACCCGGGGCCTGCCGTCAGTCGATGTCGATGCCGTCCGCGATGCGCTTCTCGCGCAGTTCCTTGATCGCGCGGCGCCGGGCGAGGCGGTGCGTACGCCGGATCTGCGCCTCCTGGTAGCGCCGCTTGTCGCGCTCCGTCTCCGGGATCACGGGAGGTACGGGGCGCGGCTTGCCGTCCCCGTCAACCGCCGCGAACACCAGATAGGCGCTGCCGACCTGCTGGGCGGGGGTCGATTCGTTCCACCGCTCGGCCATGACCCGGACGCCGACCTCCATCGAGGAGCGGCCGGTCCAGTTCACCTGCGCGCGGACGTGAACAAGGTCACCGACGCGGACCGGCTCCAGGAAGACCATCTCGTCCATCGAGGCCGTCACCGCGGGACCGCCGGAGTGCCGGCCGGCCACGGCGCCCGCCGCGTCGTCGACGAGTTTCATGATCACGCCACCGTGCACGGTGCCCAGCAGGTTGGTGTCACTGCCGGTCATGATGTGGCTGAGGGTGGTCCGGGACGCCGCGGTCGGCTTGCCCGGAATATCGCCCTCCGGGCGCGGGGCCTGATCTGTCATGCCGTCCACCTTATTGCGGGGGCCCTGCGCCTTATTGCGGGGGCCCTGCGCCGCGGACATTGCATCAGCTTGGCAACAGCCCAGGCCCGATATCTCACACCCCCTGTAATACCGACAGGTCCGGCCTGCACACTGGTCCGCATGAGCGACAGGCCCGGTGGATGGACCGACGACAACCGCGACGACCGCTACGGACAGGGCAGTGACAGCGCCCAGCCCGAGGGTGCCCGTGTGATGCGGCACGTCCAGCGGCACCCCGCACCGCCGCCGCAGCGCCCGGCGCCGCCGCGGCAGTATCCGGCGCCGCCGCGGCAGCGCCGTCCGGAGCCGCCGCGGTACTCCGACGGCTATGACGACAACGCTGGGTACGACAACGGTTACGGTGCCGGTCAGGTCTACGGCGGCGGCAACGGTGGCGGCCGGGGTTACGGCGGCGATGACGGCGGTTACGTCCAGGGCAGGCCCGCGCCGGACTGGCGCCGTCGAATAAAGATAGGCGCGCTGACCCTCGTGGTCGTGGTGCTGGCCGTCTCCATCAGCACGTACTTCTGGGCCGACTCCAAGCTGAAGCGCGAGGTCGACCTCTCCAAGGTGATCGAGCGTCCCGGCGAGGGCGACGGCACCAACTATCTGGTCGTCGGATCCGACAGCCGCGCGGGCATGTCGGCCGAGGACAAGAAGAGGCTTCACACCGGCTCCGCCGGGGGCAAGCGGACCGACTCGATGATGATCCTGCACGACGGATCGAACGGCCCGACACTGATCTCCCTGCCCCGTGACTCGAACGTGGAGATCCCCTCGTACAAGGGCTCCGACTCGGGCAAGCTCTACCCGGGCCGCGGCCGCTTCACCAAGCTGAACGCCGCCTACGCGGAGGACGGCCCCGAACTGCTGGTCCGTACCGTCGAGTTCAACACCGGACTGCACATCGACCACTACGTCGAAATCGGCTTCGGCGGCTTCGCCAAGATCGTGGACGCGATCGGCGGGGTGGAACTCGACATCCCCAAGGCGTTCAAGGACAAGAACTCCGGCGCCGACTTCCAGGCCGGCAAGCAGACGCTGAACGGCGAGCAGTCGCTCGCCTTCGTGCGGACCCGGTACGCCTTCGCGGGCAGCGACCTGGACCGTACGAAGAACCAGCAGAAGTTCCTTGCGGCGCTGGCGAGCCAGACCGCGACGCCGTCCACGATCCTCAACCCGTTCAAGCTGTACCCGACGATGGGCGCCGGTCTCGACACCCTCATCGTCGACAAGGACATGTCGCTGTGGGACCTGGGCAACATGTTCTTCGCGATGAAGGGCGTCACGGGCGGTGACGGCAAGTCGATGAACATGCCGATCTCGGGCAGCACCGGGGGGAACCTGGTCTGGGACAAGGCCAAGGTCAAGCAGCTGGTGCAGCAGCTCAACAACGACGAGAAGGTAACCGTCTCCAGCAACTGACGGCAGACAGGAGCAGGGCCCGGACGGTTCGCCGTACGGGCCCTGCTGCACGCCGCGGTCGTCACCAGACGTGCGACCGCGGCCCGGCCGCCGCTACACGCTCCCCCGAGCCGGCAGCGCCACATGCGGCAGAGCCAACTCGCCGTCCTCCTTGGCGAATTCGGCGGACAGCACGTCGTACTCCCGCTTGGCCGTGGCCACTCCCTCCGGCCCCCGGCTGTTGACCAGCTGCCCGATCGCGGCGACCCCGGAGGCGGGCCGGCCCACCAGCCCTCCGCGCCTACCTGGTGATCCCGGGCGAGGACCTCGGTCCGTACGTCTCCGAGGCCGGCCGCGGACATCAGCGCACCCAGCCCTTCCCGGGTGCGCGGGAAGCGGCCGGACCGGATCCGCCGCTCATAGGCGGTCACCGCACACCTTCCACAGGTCCCTGCGGTTCGAGCTCGTCCAGGTCCTCGTACAGCGCATCCAGAATCCGGCCCGTGGGCTCGCCCTGCGGGGACAGCTCCGCCAGGCACCAGCCGGGCAGTTGTTCCTCGACCTCGGGCGGAAGATCGCCGTCCGTCGGATCGGCCAGGCTGTAGAGCAGGCCGAACGCGGTCTCCTTCGCCACCTCGCGGGCTATCTCGCCCAGTTCACCGGGTGTCAGCCCGAGCCGCACCGCCCGCTCGACGGCGTCGCCCGCGAGGCCCTCCTTCCGGTACGCCTCGACCCAGTCGGGCGCCGCCGAACTCCAGGCGTCGATGTCCTGCCAGACCTTGCGCAGGAACCGGTAGCGGGCGAGCTGCGGAAGGTTCTCCTCGACCTCCGAGTCGGCCCAGCCCGGTGCGTCGTCGGCCCCCAGCGCTTCGAACAGGCCGGTGAGCTTGTCGATGTCGGTCATGGACAGGGAAGTTACGCCATCGCGAGCCACCGCTACCGCAGCGTCCACGAACCCGCTGTGCCGGGGAAACGCGATCGGCCCCCGGCAGGAAGCCGGAGGCCGATCAATGGTCGCAACCCGTTCGGAACGGACGCCGAATTGTGAAAATCCGCCGGGTTACGGCAGGTTCCGCGCCATGACTATGCGCTGAACCTGATTCGTGCCTTCATAAATCTGCGTGATCTTGGCGTCGCGCATCATCCGCTCCACCGGGTAGTCCCGCGTGTAGCCGTAGCCGCCGAGCAGCTGGACCGCGTCCGTGGTGATCTCCATCGCGACGTCGGAGGCGAAGCACTTGGCCGCGGCGCCGAAGAACGTCAGGTCGCCGTCGAGGCGCTCGGACTTGGCGGCGGCCGAGTAGGTGAGCTGGCGTGCCGCCTCCAGCTTCATCGCCATGTCGGCGAGCATGAACTGGACGCCCTGGAAGTCGCCGATCGGCTTGCCGAACTGCTTGCGCTCCTGGACGTAACCCTTGGCGTAGTCGAGGGCACCCTGCGCGATACCGAGGGCCTGGGCCGCGATCGTGATGCGGGTGTGGTCCAGGGTCTTCATCGCCGTGGCGAAGCCGGTGCCCTCCTCGCCGATCATGCGGTCGGCGGGGATCCGGACGTTGTCGAAGTAGACCTCGCGGGTCGGGGAGCCCTTGATGCCGAGCTTCTTCTCCGGGGCGCCGAAGGAGACACCCTCGTCCGACTTCTCGACGACGAACGCCGAGATGCCCTTGGAGCGCTTGGTCGGGTCGGTGACGGCCATCACCGTGTAGTACTCGGAGACGCCCGCGTTGGTGATCCAGCGCTTCACGCCGTTGAGGACCCAGAAGTCGCCGTCGCGGACGGCCTTGGTCTTCATGCCGGCGGCGTCGGAGCCCGCGTCGGGCTCGGAGAGGCAGTACGAGAACATCGCGTCGCCCTTGGCGAGCGGGCCCAGGTACTTCTTCTTCAGCGCATCGGAGCCGGAGAGGATCACCGGGAGCGAGCCGAGCTTGTTCACGGCCGGGATCAGGGAGGAGGAGGCGCAGACGCGGGCCACCTCCTCGATCACGATCACGGTGGCGAGGGCGTCGGCACCGGCGCCGCCGTACTCCTCGGGGACGTGCACGGCCTGCAGGTCGGAGGCGACCAGGGCGTCCAGCGCCTCCTGCGGGAAGCGGGCCTCCTCGTCGACCGCCGCCGCGAACGGGGCGATCTTCGCCTCGGCGAGCGCACGGACCGTCTCGCGGAGCATGTCGTGCTCCTCGGCCGGACGGTACAGATCGAAATCGGTGGAACCCGCCAAGACTCTCACTCCCCAAGGATGCTAACTACCGTTAAGTAACCCAATTTTAGGCGCCACGCCTCGCAAAGACCTATGCGAGCTGTACGTGAGCTACGCGACAGGGGTCCGCAAGACCGGTAAAACAGGGCGTCAGGGGGCACGACTATGCTCGTTCACCGCACGTCCGTCCGCATCTCCCAGGAGCACTTCATGGCCCTCAGGATCACTGTGATCGGCACCGGCTACCTCGGCGCCACCCACGCTGCGGCCATGGCGGAGCTCGGCTTCGAAGTGCTCGGGCTCGATGTCGTGCCCGAGAAGATCGAGATGCTGAGCGCCGGCAAGGTCCCGATGTACGAGCCGGGTCTGGAGGAGCTGCTCCGCAAGCATGTCGCGGGCATCGAGGGATCCACCGGCCGGCTGCGGTTCACCACCTCGTGGGAAGAGGTGGGTGCCTTCGGCGACGTGCACTTCGTCTGCGTGAACACCCCGCAGAAGCACGGCGAGTACGCCTGCGACATGTCCTACGTGGACAGCGCCTTCGAGTCGCTGGCGGCGCAGCTGACCCGGCCCGCCCTGGTCATCGGGAAGTCGACCGTGCCGGTGGGCTCCGCGGCCCGGCTCGCGGCGCGGCTGGCCGAGCTGGCGCCCGTGGGTACGGACGCGGAGCTGGCCTGGAACCCGGAGTTCCTGCGCGAGGGCTTCGCCGTGAAGGACACCCTGCACCCCGACCGGATCGTCGTCGGTGTGGAGAGCGAGCGGGCCGAGAAGCTGCTGCGCGAGGTGTATGCGGTTCCCCTCGCGGAGGGGTCGCCCTTCGTGGTGACGGACTTCCCGACCGCCGAGCTGGTGAAGACTGCCGCGAATTCGTTCCTGGCGACCAAGATCTCGTTCATCAACGCCATGGCGGAGGTCTGCGAGGCCGCCGACGGTGATGTGAAGAAGCTCGCCGAGGCGATCGGCCACGACGAGCGGATCGGCAACAAGTTCCTGCGGGCCGGGATCGGCTTCGGTGGCGGCTGTCTGCCCAAGGACATCCGCGCGTTCATGGCGCGCGCCGGTGAGCTGGGCGCCGACCAGGCGCTGACGTTCCTCCGTGAGGTCGACTCGATCAATATGCGGCGCCGAGGCCACATGGTGGAGCTGGCCCGGGAGGCCGTGGGCGGCGACTCGTTCCTCGGCAAGCGGGTGGGCGTGCTGGGTGCGACATTCAAGCCGGACTCGGACGACGTACGCGACTCGCCGGCGCTGAACGTGGCCGGGCAGATCCACCTCCAGGGCGGCCAGGTCACCGTGTACGACCCGAAGGGCATGGACAACGCCCGGCGGCTCTTCCCGACGCTCGGGTACGCGGAGTCTGCGCTGGACGCCGTGCGCGGCGCGGATGTGGTGCTGCACCTGACGGAGTGGCGCGAGTTCCGTGAGCTGGACGCGGTGACGCTGGGCGAGGCCGCGGCGCACCGGATCATTCTGGACGGCCGTAACGCGCTGGACAGTGCCGTGTGGCGCGAGGCGGGCTGGACGTACCGGGCGATGGGCCGGCCCCGGGCCTGAGCCACTGGTTCATGGGCCGGCCGCCAAGGACCGACCGCACCTGAGCCGTTGAGGGCCCGAGCCGCCTCCCTGGAGCGCTCGGGCCGTTCTCGCGCCGCTGTCAGACCTTGGGAGCGTCGAGTTCGTCGATCGTGGCGTGGGACGGGCCGCGCCGCGTACACAGGTCACGGGCGACGTCCTCCGCGTCGCGGAGCACCCGTACCGCGTTGCGCCAGGTGAGCTTGGCGAGGTCGGCGGCGGACCAGCCGCGGCCCAGGAGCTCCGCGATCAGGTTCGGGTAGCCCGCGACGTCCTCCAGACCGGCGGGGAGGAACGCGGTGCCGTCGTAGTCGCCGCCGATACCGATGTGGTCGATCCCGGCGACCTCACGCATGTGGTCGAGGTGGTCGGCGATCGTCGCCACGGTGGCCATAGGGCGCGGGTTGGCCGCCTCGAACACGGCGTGGATCTTCATCGCCTGCGGGGTGGTGTCGAGATGGTGCAGGCCGTGGGCGCGCATGTTCTCGTCCGCGGCCCGGGTCCAGGCGACGGCCGCCGGCAGGACGAACTTCGGTACGAAGGTCGCCATGGCGATGCCGCCGTTGGCCGGGAGCTGCGCGAGGACGTCGTCGGGGATGTTGCGCGGGTGGTCGCAGACCGCCCGTGCCGAGGAGTGCGAGAACATCACCGGCGCGGTGGAGGTGGCGAGCGCGTCGCGCATCGTCGTGGCCGCCACATGCGAGAGGTCGACGAGCATGCCGGTGCGGTTCATCTCCCGTACGACCTCGTGGCCGAACGGGGAGAGTCCGCCGACGCCCGGTTCGTCGGTCGCCGAGTCCGCCCAGGCGATGTTGTCGTTGTGGGTCAGCGTCATGTAGCGGACGCCGAGGGTGTGCAGGGCGCGCAGGGTGCCCAGCGAGTTGTTGATGGAGTGGCCGCCCTCGGCGCCCATCAGGGAGGCGATGCGGCCCTCGGCGCGGGCCGCCTCCATGTCGTCGGCGGTCAGGGCACGCCGGAGGTCGGCGGGGTGGCGGTCCAGCAGCTCGGCGACCACGTCGATCTGTTCGAGGGTGGCGCTGACGGCGGCGTCACCGGCCATGTCGGACCGTACGTAGACGGACCAGAACTGGGCGCCGACGCCGCCGGCACGCAGCCGTCGGATGTCGGTGTGGAGGTGGGCGGACTGGTCGGTGGCGATGTCCCGGGCGTCCAGGTCGTAGCCGACCTGTTCACGCAGTGCCCAGGGCAAGTCGTTGTGGCCGTCGACGACGGGGTATTCGGCGAGGAGTTCCCCGGCCCGCGTGAGCCGTTCCGCGGTGTGGTCCGCGATGTTGTCGGCGCTGTGATCCATGGTCGCCCTCCCCCTCTGCCGCTACTTGCCGAAGCCGAAGGAGTCGCTGCCCTCGACCTTGTTGCGCAGCCGCTTGCCCTTCTCCGTCGCCTGGTCGTTCAGCTCCTGCTGGAACTCCCGCATCCGGGCCAGCAGCTCGCTGTCGTGGGCGGCGAGAATGCGCGCGGCGAGCAGGCCCGCGTTGCGTGCGCCGCCGACCGAGACGGTCGCGACCGGGACACCGGCCGGCATCTGCACGATGGAGAGCAGGCTGTCCATGCCGTCCAGGTACTTCAGCGGGACCGGGACGCCGATGACGGGCAGCGGGGTGACAGAGGCGAGCATGCCGGGCAGGTGGGCGGCGCCGCCGGCGCCCGCGATGATCGCCTTGAGGCCGCGGTCCGCCGCGTTCTCCCCGTACGCGATCATTTCCCGCGGCATCCGGTGGGCGGAGACGACGTCGACCTCGTAGGGGATCTCGAACTCGTCGAGTGCCTTGGCCGCTGCTTCCATGACGGGCCAGTCGGAGTCCGAGCCCATGACGATGCCGACGAGGGGCGCGGCGGAGGCGGGGGAAGTCATTCGGTGATCGTTCCTCGCAGGTAGTCGGCCGCGTGCCGGGCGCGCTCCCGCACGTCCGCCAGGTCGTCGCCGTAGGTGTTGACGTGTCCTACCTTGCGGCCGGGTTTCACGTCCTTGCCGTACATGTGGATCTTGAGCTGTGGGTCACGGGCCATGCAGTGCAGATACGCCTGGTACATGTCCGGATAGTCGCCGCCGAGGACGTTGGACATGACCGTCCAGGTGGCGCGCGGGCGCGGGTCGCCGAGCGGCAGGTCGAGGACGGCCCGGACGTGGTTGGCGAACTGCGAGGTGATCGCGCCGTCCTGGGTCCAGTGCCCGGAGTTGTGCGGGCGCATCGCGAGCTCGTTGACGAGGATGCGGCCGTCACTCGTCTCGAAGAGTTCGACGGCGAGGTGCCCGACGACGCCGAGCTCGGCGGCGATCCGGAGGGCCAGCTGCTGGGCCTCGCCGGCGAGCTTCTCGCTCAGCTCGGGGGCCGGGGCGATGACCGTGTCGCAGACCCCGTCGACCTGGATCGACTCGACGACCGGGTAGGCGACGGCCTGGCCGTGCGGCGAGCGGACGATGTTGGCCGCCAGCTCCCGTACGAAGTCGACCTTCTCCTCGGCGAGGACCGGGACACCGGCCCGGAACGGTTCGGCCGCGTCCGCCTCGGAGCGGACCACCCAGACACCCTTGCCGTCGTAGCCACCGCGGACCGTCTTCAGGATGACGGGGAAGCCGTCGACCTCGGCCGCGAACGCCGCGGCGTCGGCCGGGTCCGTCACGATGCGGTGGCGGGGACAGGGCACGCCGATCTCCGAGAGCTTGGCGCGCATCACCCCCTTGTCCTGGGCGTGCACCAGCGCATCGGGACCGGGGCGCACGGGGATGCCGTCCGCCTCCAGGGCCCGCAGGTGCTCGGTCGGGACATGCTCGTGATCGAAGGTGATCACGTCACAGCCGCGCGCGAAGGCACGCAGCGTGTCCAGGTCGCGATAGTCGCCGACGACGACTTCGCTCACCACCTGGGCCGCCGAGTCCTGAGGGGTGTCGCTGAGGAGCTTGAATCTGATGCCGAGGGGGATACCCGCCTCGTGGGTCATACGGGCGAGCTGACCGCCGCCGACCATGCCGACTACCGGGAACGTCACTCCTCCAGGGTATCCGGCGTCCCGGGGACCACCGGACGATGCCCCGGCGGGCGGTCCTGTGACGTTCCACGGCGCCGGGTCCTGCGTGCCCACAGGCATCCCACAGGGGTGCTGGTTAGCATGATTGGATTGACCGAATCCACGGACGGGGCTGAGCGATCACCATGAGCGAACGGGGCGCACTGCGAACCCGGCTGGATCGGCTGGCCCGGGAGGTCGCCAAGTTCGGCGCCGTCGGCGCGCTGGGTCTGCTGGTCAATATCGCGGTCTTCAACCTGCTGCGGCACACCACGGACCTTCAGGTGGTGCGGGCCAGTCTGCTGGCGACGTTCGTCGCCATCCTCTTCAACTACGTGGGCTTCCGCTACTGGACGTACCGGGACCGTGACAAGACCGGCCGCACCCGGGAGCTGATGCTGTTCCTGCTGTTCAGCGCGGTGGGCGCGGTGATCGAGAACGGTGTGCTGTACGCGGCGACGTACGGATTCGGCTGGAACAGCCCGGTCCAGAGCAACGTGTTCAAGATCCTGGGAATCGGGATCGCGACGCTGTTCCGGTTCTGGTCCTACCGGAGCTGGGTGTTCAAGGCGCTGCCTGCCAAAGACGGTGTAGGCGTGCTGGCGCAGGGGCGGACTCCGGTGGCGCCGGCGGAAGCGGTACAGCGTTGAGGCACCGGGGTCGCCCCGGTGGCCGCATTGTCCTCAACCTCTCCCAGAGCCTCAAGGGCATGGAGGACCCCCTCGACGGGCTCGATTTCGGCTGATGCCGTCCTGCGCATGTGCAGGACGGACCTCGCTCGAATCAGCGCACCGGGCGTTCCGGCTCCTGGCGGGGGAGGGGCACTCGGCTCAGGAACAGGGCGAAGACCGCCGGCTGCTGCTGGAGCAGTTCCAGGCGGCCGCCGTCCGCCTCGGCCAGGTCGCGGGCCACCGCCAGGCCGATCCCCGTGGAGTTGCGGCCGCTGATCGTCCGCTCGAAGATCCGGGCGCCCAGGTCGGGCGGGACCCCCGGACCCTCGTCCGTCACCTCGATGACCGCCTGGTTGCCGGTGACCCGGGTGCGCAGCGCCACCGTGCCGCCACCGTGCATCAGTGAGTTCTCGATCAGTGCGGCCAGCACCTGGGCGACCGCACCCGGGGTGCCGACGGCCCGCAGGCCCTGCTTGCCGGAGCGGACGATGGCGCGTCCCTCGCCGCGGTAGGCCGGGCGCCACTCCTCGATCTGCTGCTTGACGACCTCGTCGAGGTCGAAGACGACCGCGGAGCCGGTGCGCGGGTCGCGGGCGTTGGTCAGCAGCCGTTCCACCACGTTGGTGAGGCGCTCGACCTGGGTGAGGGCGATGTTCGCCTCTTCCTTCACCGTGTCCGGGTCGTCGGTGACGGAGATCTCCTCGATCCGCATGGAGAGCGCGGTCAGCGGGGTGCGGAGCTGGTGGGAGGCGTCGGCGGCGAGCCGGCGTTCCGCGGTCAGCATCCGCGCGATCCGCTCGGCGGAGGAATCGAGGACGTCGGCGACCCGGTCCAGTTCCGGCACCCCGTACCGCTTGTGGCGCGGTCGCGGGTCGCCGGAGCCCAGGCGTTCCGCCGTCTCGGCGAGGTCGGTGAGCGGCGAGGTCAGTTTGTTGGCCTGGCGTACCGCGAGAAGCACCGCGGAGACGATCGCGAGGAGCGCCACCGCGCCGATGACCATCAGGGTTCGGCCGACCTCGCGAGTGACGGCCGAGCTGGACTCCTCGACGGTGACCTTCTCGCCCTGCTCCCCCGACGCCGTACTGCTGATCACTCTGCCGGTGGGGCGCGTGCCCACCTCGAGGGGGGCGCGGCCGGGGATCCTGACGAGCGCGTACCGGTTGTCGTCGACCTGTTCGGCCAGCACCGAGGGGTTGATCCGCTCGGCCCCGAGGAGTCGGCTCTCGACGACACTGATCAGCCGCAGCGCCTCGGAGTCGACGCTCTCCTGGGCGCTGTTGCTGATGGTGCGGGTCTCGACGATGACGAGGGAGACGCCGAAGACGGCGATCACCACGAGCACCACGGCGAGGGTGGAGTTGATCAGTCGGCGGCGCATGACTGTTTCTGTACGTCAGCTCTTCTCGAAGCGGAAGCCGACGCCCCGGACGGTCGCGATGTAGCGGGGGTTGGCGGCATCGTCGCCGAGCTTCTTGCGGAGCCAGGAGATGTGCATGTCGAGGGTCTTCGTCGACGACCACCATGTGGTGTCCCAGACCTCGCGCATCAGCTGGTCGCGGGTGACGACCCGGCCCGCGTCGCGGACCAGGACCCGCAGCAGGTCGAACTCCTTCGCGGTGAGCTGGAGTTCCTCTTCGCCCATCCAGGCCCGGTGCGACTCGACGTCGATCCGCACGCCGTGCGTGGCGGGCTGCGGCGAGGGCTCCGTGGCGCCGCGCCGGAGCAGCGCCCGGACCCGGGCGAGCAGCTCGGCCAGGCGGAACGGCTTGGTGACGTAGTCGTCGGCTCCGGCGTCCAGGCCGACGACGGTGTCCACCTCGTCGGCGCGGGCGGTGAGCACCAGGATCGGCACGGTGTGGCCGTCGGCGCGGAGCCTTCGGGCCACTTCGAGGCCGTCCATCCCGGGCAGGCCCAGGTCGAGCACGACCAGGTCGATGCCGCCCTGGAGGCCGGCGTCGAGAGCGGTCGGGCCGTCTTCGCGGACTTCGACCTCGTAACCCTCCCGACGCAGGGCACGAGCCAGCGGCTCCGAGATGGATGCGTCGTCCTCGGCGAGCAGTACACGGGTCATGGGGTGATGGTAGTCCGCCTGGGACGGCTGTCGTGAGGTGATCGACAAGGCCTGCGGGTTCGCGGCCTGAACCGAGGTACACCTTCGAATATGCGACCCTGGTTGCATTCATCCCTGTGATCCATCTCTCAAGTCCTTCCATATCCGGCACTGTGCTGTCGTATGGTGGCTCGACGCCTGTTGCACTACTCAAGGACCTTTGGGCAGCTTTAAGCGCCGAAGGTCTCTTTTGTATGCGGGCTGGTATTCGCCAGCCTTTGGTTCAGTGAATGACCTGTGGCCGGGCCCGGAGCTCAGAAGTACTCCGGGCGTGGATCCCGATGCGGTCCGTCCCCCGACTCCGACATCGACTCCGTACCCAGGTGCGGGGTCCGGAGCGAATCCCCTCTCAGGCGTGAGGGGTGGGCGCAGCCTCATCGGTGCCGGCCTCCCCCCACCGGGCGCTCAACGCTCACAAGGCGTCGCGTCCCGAGCAAGCAAGGATCGACCATGGCGTCCAGCCTGACGAAGGACTCAGCCAGCGCGTCTGGCTCCGAGAAGACCTTCTTCGGCCACCCCCGCGGCCTGGCCACTCTCTTCATGACCGAGATGTGGGAGCGCTTCAGCTACTACGGCATGAGGGCCCTGCTCCCCCTCTACCTGATCGCCCCCAACGGGCTTCACATGAACCCGGCCACGGCCACGGCGATCTACTCGGTCTACGTGTCGCTGGTGTACCTGCTCGCGATGCCCGGTGGCTGGTTCGGTGACCGCGTCTGGGGTCCCCGCAAGACCGTCGCCGTCGCCGGTGTGGTCATCATGATCGGCCACCTGGCGCTGGCGCTGCCGACGCAGGGCACGTTCTTCGCGGGTCTCGGCCTGGTGGCCATAGGCTCCGGTCTACTGAAGTCCAACATCTCGACGATGGTCGGCCAGCTCTACGACGGCCCGGACGACCCGCGCCGTGACGGTGGCTTCACGATCTTCTACATGGGCATCAACGTCGGTGCCTTCGCCGCGCCGCTGGTCATCGGCACCGTCGGTGAGAGCGTGA
The DNA here is from genome assembly GCF_053593595.1 of Streptomyces sp. NPDC002206. NCBI lineage: Bacteria > Bacillati > Actinomycetota > Actinomycetes > Kitasatosporales > Streptomycetaceae > Streptomyces > Streptomyces sp. NPDC002206. The sequence goes on along the minus strand of NZ_JBSFCW010000013.1, from coordinate 123,357 downwards.
ACTGGCACCTGGGCTTCGCGCTCGCCGCGGCCGGCATGGCGCTGGGCCTCGTCCAGTTCCTGCTGGGCACCCGCCACCTGAACGAGCGCAGCCTCGTCGTCCCGAAGCCGCTGTCCGCCGCCGAGCGCACGAGCACGCTGCGCAAGGGCATGATCTGGATGGCCGTCGCCGCTGTCTTCTACATCATCACGGTCGTCACCGGCGTCTACACGCTCAACTGGATCCTCGTCCCGATCACCGTCGCGGGTCTGATCATTCCGATCGTGGTCCTGGCGCGCATCAAGCGCGACAAGGAGCTCAGCGCCGCCGAGCAGTCGAAGATGTCCGGCTACATCTGGTTCTTCGTCGCCGCCGCCATCTTCTGGATGATCTACGACCAGGGTGGTTCGACGCTCGCGATCTTCGCCGACTCCTCGGCCGACAACACCGTCCTCGGCTGGGAGTTCCCGGTCTCCTGGTACCAGTCGGTCAACCCGGTCCTGATCATGGCGCTGGCCCCGGTCTTCGCCGCCTTCTGGCTGGCGCTGAACCGCCGTGGCAAGGAGCCCAGCACCATCGTGAAGTTCAGCTCCGGTCTGGTGCTGGTCGGTGCGTCGTTCTTCCTCTTCCTGGCACCGCTGATGATCGCCACGGACGGACACAAGGCCGCCGCGATGTGGCTGGTCGCGATCTACTTCGTCCAGACGGTCGCCGAGCTGACGCTGTCCCCGGTGGGTCTGTCCGTCACCACGAAGATGGCTCCGGCCAAGTACGCCAGCCAGATGATGGGTGTCTGGTTCCTGGCCGTCACCGCCGGTGACTGCACCACGGGTCTGCTCTCCATCGCGGGTGTCGACCTCAACGGCACCAGCATTGTCGCTCTGCAGGCCGCCCTCGCGGTGGCTGCGGGTGCCGCGATCTTCATGTACCGCGGCAAGGTCAAGAAGCTCATGGGCGACGTGCACTGACGCACCGATCGCTGATGCGTTGATGCGCTGACCGCTCGTACGAAGGGCCGTCGCACCGGTTGACCGGTGCGACGGCCCTTCGCATTGCCCTGGTACGGAGCTCAGCTCACCGGGTGCCGCGCAGCCGGCGCCAGGGGGTGAACGTGAACACGGCGCCGCCCAGCAGGATCGCCGTACCGGCGACCAGGCCGAGCGCGCGCAGGGTGCCGTTGTCCTCGGCGCCGGTGGCGGCCAGCCCGCCGCCGGAGTCCGTACCGCCGCCGCTCGTGGCGCCGCCCGTGTCCGAGCCGCCGGCGGCCCCGCCGGGCTGGGACGAGGTGTCCAGCTCCAGGGAGACCGCGACATCGGCGGGCGGGGTGCAGGTCGTCGTCGTGCCGAGCGCCATCACGGTCAGTACGCCCGGGCTGAGGGTGGACTTGCCACTTGCGCCCGGCTTGTACGTACCCGTGAGATCGGGGATCTCGATCGGATCGCCGGACTTGATCGGCTCCTTGTTGGTGGGGCCCTCGACATGAACCGTGCCCTTGTCGGCTCCGCCGAGCTTGACCTCCATGGAAGGCTTCACCGAATCGGCCGGGATGTCGGCGGGACTGTCCATGACCGACTTGCTGAACTTCACCGTGAGGTCGAAGCTGCCGCCGTTCTTCTTCGCGTTGATCTTCACCGGGGAGGTGGCGTTCTTGTCACCGATCGGCGTCTTGCAGGCGTACGCGACGGACACCTCCTTGCCCTCGAAGTCGGTCTGACCGCCGCCGCCGCCGCTCGACCCGGCGGTGGTGCCGCCGGAGTCAGTGCCTCCGGTGTCCGTACCGCCGGCCGTCGTGCCCGCCGTGGTCCCGCCGTCGGCCGTCGTGCCGCCCGCGGTGGTGGAACCGGTGGTGGTGCCGGAGATCGTGCCACCCGCTGTCGTGCCGGTGGTCGTACCGCCCGCTGTTGTGCCGCCGCCCTCCGTGACCTTGATCGTCGCGCCCGGCTGCACGGTCTCCTTCGGGGAGCACTTGGTGTCGGTGGAGATCGGCTTGGAGACGTTGATGTTGTACGCGTCCGGCGTCAGCGTGATCTCACCGGCCTTCTCCAGCTTCAGCGTGCCCTTCATGTCGGGCAGCACCATGGGGCTGTTCTTGGGGATCGGCGGGTTCTGCCGGGGCCCTTCCATCGGCAGGTCGCCGCCGGCCGCGCCGCCCACCTTGATCGTGCCGGTCGGCTTGACCGTGTCCTTCTCCAGGTCGAGGACGTCGGGGTTGCTGGAAGCGGCCGCGACCGTCTTCCACACCACCTCGACGGTGTCCCCGACCTTCGCCTCGGCGGGCGCGGTCAGCTGCACCTCGGTGGTGCCCTGCACGGGCGGCAGCCCGGAGATGGACGGCGGAATGCACTCCGTCTTGTACGAGACGTCGGCGGCCTGGGCCGGGCTCGCGGCCAGCAGGATCCCCGCGCCGCCGAGCATCAGCGCGACTCCGGCCGCGCTCATCCTCCGTTGGGTGCTCACGAATGTCCCTTCGTCGTGGGTCTGTTCTCTGACGGTGCGGATTCCGGTGCGAACCACGGCAGCGCGGCCGTGGTGGCCGCGCCCGCAGCGGACCCGGTGCGCCCGGCCCGGTCCTCTGTCCTGGGGTTCACAGGGGTGGTGCCCGGTGCCCGGCGCAGCTTCGCGGTCACGTCGGTGAGCTGTGGGTGGCGGTGACGTCCGGCCCGGACCGAGGCATGCGGGGTGCGGGGCCGGACCTTGTCGACGATCGCCATGCCGATCCGGAACACGGCGGCCGGTACGACCACGCAGAGCAGGATCCAGAAGAGGGTGACGCCCCACGGTCGGCCCACCCCCCACGGCTGTTCGGCCAGCACCTTCGTCCCGTACCGCAGGGAGATCTGGTAGTCGCCGTGCGCGCCCGCCGTCAGTTCGACCGGGAGTTTGATCTGCGCCTTGCGGCCGGGCGCAATGGTGCCGCGCCACTGTTGTTCCTCCCACTGCGGGGCGAAGACGCCGTGCGCCGTACCGACCTGGAAGACCGGGTCCTTGACGGGTGCCGTGCCGAGGTTGCCGACGGTGAGGACGAGCCTCCGTGCGGGCGGGGCGCCGAACCAGGTGAGGATCCCGCTGTCGCCCTCCAGCCGGGTCATGGCGAGCACGGCGAGCTTCCCGCCGCCGGTCTGCTTCGGCAGCGGAGCGACCGGGTGGCCCGCGACGACGAACACGGCATCGGCGGTGGCCTGCTCCCCGGTGACCGTCGCAACATGCACCACGCACGGGCACGGCTCGGGCGGCTCGGCGACGGGCATCTTCTTGCTGAAAGCACCCTTGGCATCGGTGGTGACGGCGCGTCCGTCGGCGTTGGAGCAGGAGTTGGTGCCACCGATGACGCCCCTGCCGGGTGCGGACTGCCCGCAGATCAGCATCATCAGCAAGGTGTCGGGCCGCCAGCCGCTGCCTTTGACAGTGATCTCACCGCCCTTGCCGGCCTGCTGTTTCGAGAGGGTGACCGCTGGCTGTCCGTCCGCCGCGCGGGCACCCGGTGCGGGCAGGAGCAGCAGGGCGGGCACCAGGGCCACGAGCAGCACGGTGACCCATCGGTGGCTGCCGCGCCGGAGGTATGCCGGTCCGGTCCGTCGCCCCACGTGTCCGGTCAGTCGTCTCACCTGTCCGCTCCCGCCTTCACCAAGTGCCTTTCGTCCGACGTGGGTCGAGATACCGGGCCGGCGCCGTCCGGCGGCCGGCGCTGTCCGCGCCGCAGCCGGTACGCGTACGCGCCCGCCGCGGCCAGGAACAGCAGTACGCCGCCGGTCACCGGCGCCCAGGGGACGAGGACCACCGAGCCCGTCGCCTCGCTGTGCGCGCCGCCCACGGCAGTGACCCGCAGCCGGACGGTGACGGAGTCGAGGGCGGGGACGTCCCGCCACGGCTCGGTGAGCTTCACCCGCTGTCCGGGCAGCAGCTCCACCGGCAGGGTCCGGGCCTCACGCCGCAGCAGCGTGCCGAACACCCCGTCCGCGCCGACGGCAAGGCGCGGGGCGAGGGCCGCATTGCCACGGTTGACGAGGGTGTAGTGAATGGTCCGGCCGGACACGGTGACGTCCTCGACGGTCAGCGCGGCCAGGGTCGGCCCGCCGACCCGCAGATGCACGCGTACCCCGACCGAACGGCCGGCGCTCTCGGCGACGATCGCGCCGGGGTGGCCGCCCGGTGGCGCACTCGTCGGCACGGTGACGGAGAACGGCACTTCGGCACGGGTACGAGCGGGCACGGTCACCTGGTCCGCCGCGAGCCGCAGCCAGGCGCCGGTCCCGGTCGAGCCCTTCGCGCCGCGTACCGCGAATTCACCGTCCTCGGCGTTGTACGCGTCGGCTCCGCGCAGCCGCACGGTGACCGGGGTGCGGCCCGGGTTGGTGACGGCAAGCCGGTCCTGCAGCACGGTGCCGGGCACGCCCTCCAGGTAGAAGTACGGTCTGCCGCCGTCGTCGCCGGTCCGGGTCCCGAGGCCGCTCGCGGCGGGCCGGGCCGTCCAGTCCGTGGCACTGTCCGCCCGGTCGGCGGCCGCCGCCGGGGTCATGGCGAAGGCGCACAGCAGGACGGCGAGAACGGCTCGGGCGGCGTGACCGGTCAACGGCGGCATGGGCGGGGCTCCCTGGTGCGTACAGAGCTGGTGCGTACCGGGCTGGCGTATACGTACGGTGCGCGGACGGGGACTGTGGCTGTAACGGCCATGGGGTGTTGCGGTGGCGCGGTTCGTGGCTCAGCCCGTGGCCCGCTGCCCGCGCCGGGTCAGCCACAGCACTCCGGCCGCACCGGTCAGCAGCACCGTGCCGCCGAGCGTCCCGAGCGCCATCGCGGAATCCAGCGGACCGGTCTTCGGCAGCTGACCGCCGTTGTCCGGCGTGTTCTGCGCGCCACCCGCCGCCGTCACATCGAGCTCCAGCGACGGCTTGGGGCTGTTGCCCGGGGTGCAGGTCGTGGTCGTACCGAGAGCCTTGATGGTGAGCACCCCCGCGGTGAAGCTGACCTTGCCGCTCTTCTTCGGGGTGTACGCACCCGTCAAGTCACTGATTTTGATAGGGGTGTTGGCCGGGATCGCCGCGGCGTTCGCCGGGCCCGAGACCTGCACCTGGCCCGATTCGGCGCCGTCCAGCCGGATCACCGCGCTGGGCTTCATGGCGCCCTTGCCCAGTTCGACGGGGCTGGACGAGACGCCCTTCTGGAAGGACATCGTGAGCGTGTAGCCGTTGCCGCTCTTCACGCCCTTGATGTCGATGGGCGATACGGCACTCTTGTCCCCGATCGGGGTCTTGCACTGGTAGTCGACGTCCACGACCGTGGCGTGTGCGGCGGGCGCGGCCAGCATCACCACCGAGCCGGCCAGCGCGGACGCCAGGGCGAGAGCTGTTCGCTTCGGGTACGACACCTCGAGTTCCCCTCATGCCGGTGGTCGCCGCACGCCGCATCACATCGACGCAAGTTACTGACGACACATCAGATTGGGCGCTCAAGGTACGCCTGAGGCCTTGTGGAGGGAAGACAAAGAGCGCGCCGATCCGGCGCGCTCTTCGGGGATGCAAAGTCAGGGGTACGGAGTCGGGGCGGGCCCGTGACTACGCAGGGGCGGCCAGCTCCGCCCAGACGGTCTTGCCGGGTTCACCCGGCACCCGCAGAACCCCCCAGTCCAGACAGAGCCGCTGGACGATGAACATGCCGTGCCCGCCGGGCCGGCCGGCACGGTGCGGGGTGCGGGGTGCGGGCTGCCCCGCTCCGCCGTCGAGAACCTCCACCCGCAGCACCTTCGAGGTGCAGCCGATGCGCAGCTCCTCGGGTCCCTCCGCGTGCAGGCAGGCGTTGGTGACCAGCTCGGAGACGACCAGCAGGACGTCTTCGGCAGCCGCGCGGCGGTCGGCGCTCGACGCGGGGAGCCAGCCCCAGTCGCGGAGGGCCTGGCGGGCGAAATCGCGGGCCGTCGGCACGATGCCGCTGGCCTGCCGCAACGGCAGCGTGCGCCACTGTCGCTCGACCGGCTCGGCGGAGGGTGCGCCGACGCCGTCGCCCGCGCCCTCCGGCTCGCGGCCGAGGTCGCCCGGCTGATGCTGCCGGGTGGTGCTCATCAGCGCTTCACCTCACCGATTCACCATGTCGCCATCGAACAGATACAGATACAGATACAGATTCGGGAACCGGCACAGGTTCGGTACAGGTACCGACCTGCTACAGAGTGTGCAGGATGCCCCGGGCTCGCGGGGTCTCTCCTGCCCGGTCGAATCGTGACAACACCCACTTCGCCTACGCGGATCGCGTGACCCGGGCAACACTCGCGCCGCCCGACGCCATGAACCGAGCCACGATCAGGTGTCCAGAGCCTCTTCAAGGGAGTCGTGGACGGTGAAGACCGCCTCGGCCCCAGTGATCTCGAAGACCCTCGCCACCACCGGCAGCATTCCGGCCAAATGGACCCCTCCCCCGGCCGCCTCCGCCTTGAGGCGGGCACCGAGCAGCACGTTGAGCCCGGTGGAATCACAGAATTCGAGTCGCGAACAGTCGACCACGAGGCGCGCCCGCCCTTGCTCGACCGCGCTCTCCAAGGGTTCGCGGAGCAGGTCGGCGGTGTGGTGATCCAGCTCACCCACCGGCGTCACCACCTCACTGCACCCCTCGGTCCGGACCTCGACCTGAAGTCGACCCCGGTTCGCACTGCCGACCGTCTGGCGGTCCATGCCCGTCCCTCTTCGCCGTTCGTCATTGCCAACGTCACTGCCTGCGTCACCGCTCACGCGTCACCGACTGTCACGGTGTATGCGGTTGCGTGTGCAGCCGTCGCTGGCTTTCGTAAAACAGTACGCGTTCCGTACGCCACGTGGTAGCCGAGGAACCCAACAAACCGGACATTTGGCATCAATTGGCAGTTGTAACTCATCGTCCGGACCGGGTAAGGGTAGGAGGACACCCGAAACACGACCGGCTTTGGAGGCGCCGCTTCACCGCAGGAACACGTAAGGGCATCGGCAGCCATATGCCGAGAACGATGGAGGAGACCATGTCGCCCCGGCTCGACGGACCGCGTACCCACAACGCAACGTCAGCATGTCCTCAGGGACTGACCGAATCAGACTCCCCTGCAGCGGTTGCCGTACCCAGCCCGCGCAGCAGCAACACCAGCAGTACCCGCCACACCAGCACGATCAGCAGCATCGACGACGGTCTCGAAGACTTTCCCGAGATCCCGCCGTACTCCGAAGTGGGTCCGCTGGACGCCAGAGCCCTTTCGAAGACGCTCTTCGCGCGGCTCGAATCCGTCGAAGAGGGCACCCACGAGCATGCGTACGTACGCAACACGCTCGTCGAACTCAACCTGGCCCTGGTCAAGTTCGCCGCCTCCCGGTTCCGCTCCCGCAGCGAACCGATGGAGGACATCGTCCAGGTCGGCACCATCGGCCTGATCAAGGCGATCGACCGGTTCGAGCTCAGCCGGGGCGTCGAGTTCCCCACCTTCGCGATGCCCACCATCATCGGCGAGATCAAGCGTTTCTTCCGCGACACCAGTTGGTCCGTGCGCGTCCCGCGACGACTGCAGGAGTTGCGGATCGACCTGGCCAAGGCGGGCGACGAGCTCGCCCAGCACCTGGACCGGGCACCCACCGTGGGCGAACTCGCCGACCGCCTCGGGCTCAGCGACGACGAGGTCGTCGAGGGCATGGCCGCGAGCAACGCGTACACCGCGAGCTCACTCGACGCCAAGCCCATGGAGGACGACACCGAGGGTGCGCTGGCCGACCGGATCGGCTACGAGGACCACGGCCTCGCAGGCGTTGAGTACGTCGAGTCCCTGAAGCCGCTGATCGCCTCGCTGCCCGGCCGCGACCGGAAGATCCTCTCGCTCCGCTTCGTCGCCAATATGACGCAGGCGGAGATCGGTGAGGAGCTCGGTATCTCCCAGATGCATGTCTCGCGGCTGCTCTCCCGGACGCTGGTCAAGCTCAGGAAGGGCCTGACGCTGGAGGAGTGATTCCCCGGCACGTTCCGCGCCGTTGCGCGACCTCACCATGCGGAAGGACCTGACCCGGCAACGGGCAGGTCCTTCCGCATGACTGGCGTGGTGTCGACGCGTTGTCGACGCGGTCAGAGCATGCGTTCGCCGCGCTGCCAGACCGCCTGGACCAGCGGAACACCCGGCCGGTAGGCGAGGTGGACATGGCTGGGGGCGTCGAGGAGGACCAGGTCGGCGCGGGCGCCGGGGGCGATGCGACCGATGTCCGTGCGGCGCAGGGCCGCGGCGCCGCCCGCGGTGGCGGACCAGAGAGCCTCGTCCGGGGTCATGCCCATGTCGCGTACGGCGAGGGCGATACAGAAGGGCATGGAGGAGGTGAACGACGAGCCCGGGTTGCAGTCCGTGGAGAGCGCGACGGTGGCTCCCGCGTCGAGGATGCGGCGGGCGTCGGGCCAGTCGGCGCGGGTGGAGAACTCGGCGCCGGGGAGGAGCGTGGCAACGGTGTTGCCCTGGGCGAGGGCGTCGACGTCCGCGTCGGTCAGGTGGGTGCAGTGGTCGGCGGACGCGGCGTCGAGCTCGACGGCGAGCTGGACACCGGGGCCGTAGCTGAGCTGGTTGGCGTGGACGCGGGGGTGGAGCCCCTTGGCCATGCCGGCGGTCAGGATCGCGCGGGCCTGGTCGCCGTCGAACGCGCCCTTCTCGCAGAAGACGTCGACCCAACGGGCGTACGGGGCACAGGCGTCGAGCATCGGTCCGGTCACCAGGTCGACGTACCCGGCAGGATCGTCGGCGTAGTCGGGGGACACGACGTGGGCGCCGAGATAGGTGACCTCGTCGGTATGGCGGGCTGCGACACGCAGGGCGCGGGCCTCGTCCTCGACGGTGAGCCCGTAGCCCGACTTGGTCTCGAACGTGGTGGTGCCCTGGCGGAGTGCCTCCGTCAGATAGCGGACGACGTTGGCGGAGAGCTCGTCGTCGGTGGCGGCGCGGGTGGCGGCGACCGTGGTCCTGATGCCGCCCGCGGTGTAAGGGCGGCCGGACATCCGGGCGTTGAACTCCTGGGTGCGGTCGCCCGCGAAGAGGAGATGCGAGTGGGAGTCGACGAATCCCGGGATCACCGCGCGGCCGCTCGCGTCGACGGCGTTGTCAGTGGCGGGTGCTTTGCTTGACTCACCGGTCCAGACGACGCGGTCGCCCTCGATGACGACGGCCGCGTCCAGGATCAGGCCCAGGGGGGAATTGTCACCGAGGGAGGGGTCGTTGGTGACCAGACTGGCGATGTTGGTGATGGCGGTCGTCGTCATCGGGGGGCTGCTCTCCTTGCGAGGGTCCGGCGTCAGCCGTGCAGGACGGCAATGGCCGAGGCGAGTGCTGCGGGTACGTCCTCGACGAGTGCGTGCTGCCCGTCGCGGACGATGTGCCGGCCTGCCACGACCGTATGCCGCACATCAGCGGCGGAGGCGGCGAATACGGCTGCTTCGGCTGCCAGTCGGGGCGCCGGTCCCGCTGTTCTGACGGAGTCGAGGGCGACGGTGGTGAAGTCGGCGAAGGCGCCCGGTTCGAGGGTGCCCGCGTCGGGACGGCCGAGTGCGGCGTGTCCGTCGGCGGTGGCGGCCCGCAGCAGTGCGGCCGCGGTCCAGTGGCCGCGGGCCTGGGTGCGCAGGCGCTCGTTGAGCTCCATCGCGCGGGCCTCTTCGAAGAGGTCGATCACGGCGTGGCTGTCGCTGCCCAGGGAGAGCGGCGAGCCCGCGCGCTGGAGCGCTACCGCGGGGCCGATGCCGTCGGCCAGGTCGCGTTCGGTGGTGGGACACATGCAGGTGCCGGTGGCCGAGGAGCCGAGCAGCTTGATGTCCTCGCCGCTGAGGTGGGTGTTGTGGATGCCGGTGGTGCGCGGGCCGAGGACCCCGTGGTCGGCGAGGAGCCGGGTGGGGGAACAGCCGTGGGCGGCCTGGCAGGCCTCGTTCTCCGCAACCTGTTCGGAGAGGTGGACATGGAGGGGGGCCCGCCGTCCCTCGGCCCATGCGGCCACGGTGGCGAGCTGCCCGGCGGGCACGGCGCGTACGGAGTGGACGGCCGCGCCGATCAGGGCGTGATCGGTGTCCTTGAGAAGGGAGGCGCGTTCGGCCCAGGCCTCGGCTGTGGTGTCGGAGAAGCGCAGCTGGTGCTGGTTGGGCTGCTGGTACTGCCCGGCCCGCTGCCCGAACCCGGCGGCGAGATAGGCGGTGTCCAGCAGTGTGATCCGGATACCGGCCGCGTCGGCGGCGGCGATCAGGGCCTCGCCCATCGCGTTCGGGTTGTTGTACGGGACTCCGCCCGGCGCGTGGTGCAGATAGTGGAACTCACCGACGGCGGTGATGCCGGCCAGCGCCATCTCGGCGTACACGGCGCGGGCGAGGTCGTAATACGTCTCGGGGGTGAGCCGGGACGAGACCTGGTACATGAGCTCGCGCCAGGTCCAGAAGGTGCCGGAGCCGACCTGGACGGTGGAGCGCAGGGCGCGGTGGAAGGCGTGCGAGTGTGCGTTGGCGAGACCGGGAAGAGTGAGCCCACGCAGCACGGTGGCGCCCGGCGGCGGGGCGTCGACGCCGGTACGCACCCCGGCGATCCGCCCGTCGGCGACGTCCAGGGTGACGCCCGGCTCGACATGGGTGCCGAGCCAGGCGTGGGACAGCCAGAACGTCGCGGTGTCGTGCTTTCCCGTCGGTGTCGTTGTCAGCTGCACGCGAGACCTTCCAGTACATCGGCGAGTGCGATCACCCCGGCCACGCAGTCGTCCTCGGCGGCGTGTTCGGCAGGCGAGTGCGAGATCCCGGTGGGGTTCCGTACGAACAGCATGGCGGTAGGGACCGAAGAGGACAAAATACCCGCATCGTGCCCGGCGCCGGTGCCGAGGACGGGTACGGCGCGGTCCGCGTCGTACCCGCCCCTGCCCGTCAGAATCTTGCCGAGTTCGTCGCGCAGGGCGTGCTGGAACTCCACGACGGGCGTGAAGGACTCCCGTACGACATCGAGATCGATGCCCGCGCGCTCGGCGTGTTCCCGGGCGGCCCGCTCGATGCCGGTGACGACGGCGTCGAGGGTGTCCTGGTCGGCGGCTCGCGAGTCGAGCCAGCCCCGGACGAGGGAGGGGATGGCGTTGACCCCGTTCGGCTCGACGGCGATCTTGCCGAAGGTGGCGAGGGCGCCGGTGAGCTGCGCCTCGCGACGGGCGGCCAGCACGGTCTCGGCGTAGGTGAGCATCGGATCACGCCGGTCCACGAGCCGGGTGGTGCCCGCGTGGTTGGCCTCGCCCCGGAAATCGAACCGCCAGCGGCCGTGCGGCCAGATGGCGGAGGCGATACCGACCGGGTCGCCGGTGAGGTCGAGGGAGCGCCCCTGTTCGACGTGGAGCTCGACGAAGGCACCGATACGGGCCAGCCGTTCGGGGTCCGGGCCGATGGCCTCGGGGTCGTAGCCGGCGGCCTCCATGGCCTGCGGCAGTGTGGTGCCGTCGCCGTCGCGGAGCTGGTGCGCCTTCTCGACGGTCAGCTGCCCGGCGGCGAGCCGGGACCCGACACACGCGAGCCCGAACCGGGCCCCCTCCTCGTCGCCGAAGTTGGTGATGGCGAACGGACGGGAGAACTCCGCTCCCCTGCGGCGGAGTTCATCCAACGCAGCGAAGGAGGAGACCACACCGAGCGGCCCGTCGAAGGCGCCGCCGTCGGGCACGGAGTCGAGGTGCGACCCGGTGACGACGGCGTCGTCACCGAGCGGATCCCCGAGCCAGGCCCACTGGTTCCCGTTCCGGTCGACCTCGTACACGAGTCCGCGGGCTTCGGCCTGCGTCCGGAACCAGACACGGCAGTCACCGTCGGCGGCGGTCCAGGCGTAGCGGCGGTAGCCGCCGCTCCCGGCGTGCCGCCCGATGGGAGCGAGCTCCTTCCACATGCTCTGGAAGGAGACTTGCGGGCCTTCGTTCCGCGGGGCGGGGGAGGTGTCTCCCCCGCCTTCAGAGCCACGGCGGAGGGTGGGCGCAGGTGAACCCGCGCCCGACAGCGAACCCCCCACCGAGCCGGTCGCGCCGGGCACCGTCACTGCCCGCCCTCGGTCATCGGCACCCGCACGCCCTTGTCCGCGGCGACGGACTCCGCGATGTCGTACCCGGCATCGACATGCCGGATGACGCCCATGCCCGGGTCGTTCGTCAGCACCCGGCGGATCTTCTCGCCCGCCAGCTTCGTGCCGTCGGCCACGGTCACCTGGCCCGCGTGGATGGAGCGCCCCATCCCGACGCCGCCGCCGTGGTGGATGGAGACCCAGGAGGCGCCGGACGCCACGTTGACCATGGCGTTCAGCAGCGGCCAGTCCGCAATCGCGTCGGACCCGTCGAGCATCGCCTCGGTCTCGCGGTACGGGGACGCCACCGACCCGCAGTCCAGGTGGTCGCGGCCGATCGCCAGCGGCGCGGCCAGCTCACCGCTGGCCACCATGTCGTTGAACCGCTCGCCGGCACGGTCGCGCTCGCCGTAGCCGAGCCAGCAGATCCGGGCGGGCAGCCCCTGGAAGTGGACGCGTTCGCCGGCCATCTTGATCCACCGGTGCAGCGACTCGTTCTCGGGGAAGAGTTCGAGCATCGCCTTGTCGGTCTTGTGGATGTCCGACGCCTCACCGGACAGCGCGGCCCAGCGGAACGGGCCCTTGCCCTCGCAGAACAGCGGCCGGATGTACGCGGGGACGAACCCGGGGAAGTCGAATGCCCGGTCGTAGCCCGCCAGCCGGGCCTCGCCGCGGATCGAGTTGCCGTAGTCGAAGACCTCGGCCCCGGCGTCCATGAAGCCGACCATCGCCTCGACGTGCTTGGCCATCGCCTCGCGGGCCCGCTGCGTGAAGTCGGCGGGCTTCTCGGCGGCGTACGAGGCCATGTCGTCGAAGTCGACGCCGATCGGGAGGTACGCGAGCGGGTCGTGCGCGCTGGTCTGGTCGGTGACGATGTCGATCGGGGCACCCTCGGCGAGCATGCGGGGCAGCAGCTCCGCCGCGTTGCCGAGCAGCCCGATGGAGAGCGGCTTGCGCGCGTCGCGCGCCTCGACCGCGAGCTGGAGCGCGTGCTCCAGGGAGTCGGCGCGCACATCCAGGTAGCGGTGCTCGATGCGACGCTCGATGGCGCGCGGGTCGCAGTCGATACAGATCGCGACGCCGTCGTTCATGGTGACCGCGAGCGGCTGGGCGCCGCCCATGCCGCCGAGTCCGGCGGTCAGGGTGATCGTCCCGGCCAGCGTCCCGTTGAACTTCTTCGCGGCGACGGCGGCGAACGTCTCGTACGTGCCCTGCAGGATGCCCTGCGTGCCGATGTAGATCCACGACCCGGCGGTCATCTGGCCGTACATGGTGAGTCCGAGCGCCTCCAGGCGGCGGAACTCCTCCCAGTTCGCCCAGTCGCCGACCAGGTTGGAGTTGGCGATCAGAACGCGCGGCGCCCACTCGTGGGTCTGCATGACGCCGACCGGCCGCCCGGACTGGACGAGCATCGTCTCGTCCTGCTTGAGCGTCTGCAGCGTGCGCACCATCGCGTCGAACGAGCGCCAGTCGCGGGCCGCCTTGCCCGTGCCGCCGTAGACGACGAGCTTGTCGGGGTGCTCGGCCACCTCGGGGTCGAGGTTGTTCTGCAGCATGCGGAGGGCGGCTTCCTGCTGCCATCCCAGGGCGCTCAGTTCCGTACCGCGCGGTGCCCGTACGGGGCGGGGTCCTGACATGGCAATGCCTCCTCGCGTCTGTGATGCTTCTATTCACATCCTGTCGCTCTGAATACTTGTAGTCAACAGGCCACGCCCGAAAGACCTGCCCGGAAGCCGGGGAGCGGCACCGAAGACGGACAGAACATGACAGGGGCGCCAACGGGTCCGACCGATTCCGACCGTCTTTCGCATGTACCAATGGAAAATGCCAGAACCCCGACCCCGGGCGAGCACGTTGCGTAGCCTCAGCGTCACAGCCGCGTGTCCGGTCGGGGGAGGGAGTCCGCGTGCCCGGGATCGACGAGTGCCTGCTCGAAGTCATGAGGCTGCCCGGTGCCCGCGGCGCCGCGGTGGTCGACTGGACAAGCGGTCTCGCCCTGGGCACCATCGGCGAATCGCCCAACGGCGATCACGAGGCGACCGCGGCCGAGACGGCCGAGGTGGCACGCATGGCGGCGGAGCAGCCCGCGTTCGCCCTCTCCGTCCCGGAACCCTCAACAGGCCCGGGCGAGAACGCCGTTACAGGGACGGGCGCGGCGCCTCCGGTGGAGGACGTCATCGTCACCACCCGCGCCGGCTACCACATCCTCCGATTCGTCGACACGGCCTTCGACAGCAGCGTCTTCCTGCATCTGTGGCTCGACCGCTCCGACGGCAACCTGGCGCTCGCCCGGATCCGGCTGGGCGAGATGGCGGAGCGGCTGGTCCTGGCATGAGAACCACCGTGCCCGAGAGAACACCCCCCGACAGAACCCCCTCCGAGCGAACCCCCTCCGAGCGAACCTCACCCGAGAGAACCTCCCCCGTGAGAGCAGCCTCCGCCCTCTCCCCCATGCTCCAGCGCCTCGCCGCCGAGCGCGCCACCGGCGCCCTGATGCGCGACCGCGGCACGCTCTACCTTGCCGACGGCCAGGTCGTGCACGCCGAGAGTCCCGCGACACCCGGCATCGACATCCTGCTCACCGCGAGCGGCACCCTGCACCGCGACGGCTGGTGGGACGCTGTCAGCCAGGCGGGCGCCGGGCAGCGGGTCGGCCGCTACCTGGTGGACAGCGGCCGGATACCCGGCGGCGCACTGGAGCTCTGCCACTTAGGGGCGTTGTACGACGCCGCCTTCTTCGCCCTCGCCCCCACCCGGACCCCGGCCCGGTTCCGTTACGGGGTCTCGCACTGGATCGGTCCCGTGCACCCCGTCCCCGTCGATGCCGTGCAGCGCGAGACGCTCCGGCGCCGGGAGCTGCTGGACCGGATCTGGCCCGACGCGATGACCGACACCGCCCCGCTCGTCCGGGCGCTCCATCCCGTCGACGCCCCCGTCCCGTCGCGCCGGCGCCGCGTACTCGATCTGGTGGACGGAGTACGTACGGCATCCGACATCGCACAGCACCTGGGCCGCTCGGCGTTCCACATCCTCGTCGACCTGCGACGGCTCACGGCCGCCGGACTGGTCGAAGCGGTCAGGCAGACGGCGGCCCCGTCCGCCTCCGCGCCCGGCCGGATCACGCTTCCCGAGGTCACGGCCGACCCCGACGTCGCCCTGCTGCGCCGGCTCAGAGACGCATTGGAGGCCCTGTGATACGCGCGCTCAGACAGCGTGCCGGGAGGAGACAACTGATGGTTCCCGAGGCCGAAGTCCAGGACGTCCTGGCCGAACTCCAGCGGCTACGCGCCCGGGTTCCGCTCCTCGCGGGCGCGCTGGCGGCCAGCACCGACGGACTCGTCCTGGCCCAGGACACCCCCGGAGTGGAGGCGGAGGGCGTCGCCGCACTCACCGCGGCCTCGCTCGGCGTCGCGCTCAGGATGGCGGAGGCGACCGGCCGGGGCGGCTTCCGCGAACTGCTCGTACGAGGCGAGACCGGCTACATCGCCACGTACGCGGCGGGCTCCTCCGCCGTTCTCACGCTCCTGGCCGAGGACCGGATCAACGTCGGCCGGCTCCACCTTGAAGGCCGCCGGGCGAGCACCCGGATCGGCGAACTGGTAGACGCCGCACTGCAACGCACCGCACAGCCCGTGCCCGCGTCGCACGCCCCGCGCCCACGCACCCCGCCCCCCGGCGGCCCCCTCCCGCACCGCACGTAATACCAGTCACATCCGCACCAGGAACGCCAGATAACGGAGCCGGTCACCCCGGCCGGCAAGGAAAGGAAACGAGCACTCATGGCCAACACCGAAGCGTCACTCAAGGAAGCGATGACCTCCATCGAGGGCACCCTCGGTGTCGCACTCGTCGACTACACCAGCGGCATGGCGCTGGGCACCCTCGGCGGCGGCAAGGACTTCAACCTGGACGTCGCGGCTGCAGGCAACACCGATGTCGTACGTGCCAAACTCCGCACGATGGAACACCTCGGCATCAAGGACGAGATCGAGGACATCCTGATCACCCTCGGCGGCCAGTACCACCTGATCCGGCTGCTCAAGGCGCGCGGCACCAACGGTCTCTTCCTCTACCTGGTGCTGGACTCCGCCCGCTCCAACCTGGCGATGGCCCGTCACCAGCTGAAGCGGATCGAGGCCGAACTGGAGGTCTGACCTCCGCAGCACACCCTCAGCGACGCCGCGCCCCACCGGGCGCGGCGTCGCCCGCCACCGGCCCGGTCGTCCGGTACGCCGCGACCTGCTTGCCCGCCGGCCGCCCCTTCTCGACCCAGTCGGTCCGCACCCAGTACAGGACGTCGTCCTTGCGCTCCCGCTGTCCGATCCGGACCGCCTTGAGCCAGAGCCCGGCCCCGGCACCCGCGAGCACCAGCCCACCGGCGCCGGGCAGCAGGAACCCACTGGCGATCGCTACGAGGAATCCGCCCAGCAGCCACCACCGGTGCCCGCGCCGCCAGTTGCGTACGGTCACGGCCCGGTCCTGGAGGAAGTCGGTCCGCCCGGCACGGGTGGCGGCCCGGGCCAGATCCGCGTACCTGCCTCCGCGTACGAGCGCCACCACCACTGCGGTGACCAGGAAGAGCGCAGCTCCGGCGAGCAGTCCGATCCGCCGGCCGGTGAGCCCCGGGACGAGCGCGCCGACAGCGGCGGCAAGCAGCCCCGGCCACCACAGCGGTACGGCTCCGGCCCGTACGATCACGGCCACCCTTGCCAACGACTGCGCTCCGCGCCCCACGTCCGTACCCCTCTCGACAGCCATCGGTGCTGTTTCTGTGGGCGCAGATTAGTGGCCGTGTCTGAGCAATTTCTGAAAATCCGCAGTGATTCCTGGACTCCCGGCCGAGCATCCGTCAGGACCGGGCTTCCGCCATGCCGTCCCCGCCCAGCAGGACCACTCCCCTCCCCGGCAGCGGCCCCGGCCCCGCGCTCACTCGGCGAACAGACCGCGCGCCGCTGCCCGCGCGTCGAACTCCTCCAGCCGCGCCTGCGCGTCGGGCAGGTCGTCGCACATCGCCTCCAGCAGCACCCGCCCCAGCAGCATCGGCGCACAGGCCGTGTCGAAGGCGAGCCCGGTGCCGACGGCCGCCGGAATCAGCAGATCACTGTGTTTGGCCACCGGGGTGAACGCCGAGTCGGCCACCGACACCACGGTCAGCCCTTGTTCCTGGGCGTACGCGAGCGCGTCCACGACCTCCTTCGGGTGGCGCGGCAGCGCGAAGCAGACCAGCGCGCTCGCCCCTGCCCGCCGCGCCGCGTCGATGCGGTCGCGCAGCATGCTGCCGCCCTCGTCGAGCACCCGCACATCCGGGTGGACCTTGGCTGCGAAGTAGCCGAAGCCACGCGCCTGCGAGGAGGCGGCGCGCAGCCCGAGCACGGGCAGCGGCCGTGACGCGGCGAGCAGCCGTCCCGCCCGCTCGACGGGAGTGGGGTCGGCGAGCAGCTCGGCGAGGTGCTGCAGGTTCTCGATCTCGGCGTGGACGGCCTGCTGGTATTCGTTGTACGTGTCGTCGACGGCGCCCGCGGCTTCACCGGATCCGGGCGCGACCTCCCGCAGGTGCTTGCGCAGCGCCGGATACCCGTCGAACCCGAGCGCGACGGCGAAGCGGGTGACGGACGGCTGGCTGACTCCGGCCAGCTCGGCCAGCTCCACGCTGGACAGGAACGGCACATCGGCGGCCCGCCGGACCATGGAGTGCGCGATGCGCCGCTGGGTGGGCGTGAGCCGGTGCCCCTCGAAGAGCTGCTGCAACCGCGCGGCCGGGCTGCTCATGCTGTCCCCCTTGTACTGGCGAGTCCGGTGTCCCGGCTCGTTCCGGTGAGTCCGGTGTTCCACAGATCCGTGCAGCGGTCGAGCAGTTCCCCTGCCGCCGCCTTCACATCATCGGTGAGCGGCCGGTCCGCGAGCTCGGCGTCGAGCAACGAATCGGCCAGCGCGAACGCCCGCCCGACCGGCAGCTCAGGATCGGGCCGCAGGTCGCGCAGGCGCAACGCCCGTACAGCGGAAACGAGTTCGCAGGCGACGACCTGCCGGTAGGCACTGCAGGCGCGCAGTGTCTGACGGGCGGCCAGCGAGGCGAAGCTGGCCTGCTCCTCGACGCCGCGGGAGAGCACGGCATGCCCGAGCGAGGCGGGCGCGGAGAACGCCCGCAGATCTCCGAGGGCGGCCCCGGCCGCGTACTCCAGGATCATCACGCCCGAGGCGGCGGGCTCGCCGTCCGCGAGGAACGGCCGCAGCCGGGTGAAGGACGGCTCGTTGAGAGCCGAGAGCCGGGAGGTGGAGAGCCGGGCGACCTGAGTGACCGCAAGCCTGAAGTGGTCGAGAGCCAGGGCGAGTTGGGCCATGTAGAAGCCGCCGTGATGGTAGGCGGCGGGGCTGTCGTTGAGACCGGCGTCCGGGCAGATCAGCGGGTTCTCGGCGGCGGCGTTGATCTCGACGGCGAGGACACGTTCGAGTGCGTCGGCGGCGTCCTGCGCGGGGCCGTGGATCTGCGGCAGGCAGCGGAAGCCGTACGGGTCCTGGATCCGGCCGAGCGGCGGTCCCGGACGGTCGGGGGCGCCGAGCAGCTGCCGCATCCGCGCCGCGACCTGGTACGAGCCGGGGTGCGGGCGGGCGGCGTGGACCGGTTCGGCGTACGCCTCGTACGAACCGTCGACCGCGAGCAGCGAGAGCGCGGCGACCGCTTCGGTGGCGGTGACGAGCCGGCGCAGCTCGTCGAGCGCGAGAGCGGCCTGGCCGAGGGTGAGGGCATTGCTGCTGATCAGGGCAAGGGCGTCGTTGTTGTCGAGCGACTGGGGCTCGGGCGCGGCGCCGGGCCCCTGCCAGGGGTGCTCCCCGGCGAGCGCGAGGCCGACCTGGGCGAGGGCGGCGATGTCCCCGGTACCGACCGAACCGAACTCGTTGACCACCGGGTGCGCCCCGGCCTCCAGCGCCTCGCAGAGACCGACGACGACGCCGGGCCGCAGTCCGGCGCCGCCCGCAAGCAGCTGATTGGCGCGCACGGCGAGCATGGCACGGACCTCGCGGGCGGGCAGCGGGTCACCGATGGCCCCGGCGTGGCTGCGCAGCAGGCGCAGCCCGTGATCGGCGGCGGCCTCGGTGGGGACACCCTCGTTGCGATTGGCGCCGACCCCGGTGGAGCGCCCGTAGACTCGCCCGGTCGCGGCGAGCTCCCGGGCCGCAAACCAGGACCGGTCGACACGCTTCATCGCCTCGGCACCGGGCACGGGCCGGGCGGTACCACGGGCGATCCGGACGACGTCGGCGACGGGAAGGGTCTGGCCGTCGAGCTCGACGACGGAGACGGCATGGTCCGCGGCCCACCCACCGAAGGGCGAGGAGTCCATCATGTGGGACGACATCATGCGCGAACCCTCCTCATTCAGACACTGCATCTCGCCGCTCGGGCTTCCGTAACCAGTGTTTTACCCCGAGGCATTGACAACCTATTCAGTCAACGAGAACTCTGCATGACTATATGCAGCCGGGGCAAGGGACGACCGATGATCAAATTCGACGCAGTGAACAAGCGTTTCCCGAACGGCACGACAGCAGTTCATGAGCTCAGCCTGACCATGCCGGAGGGCGGCATCACCGTCCTGGTCGGCTCGTCCGGCTGCGGCAAGACCACCACTCTCCGGATGATCAACCGTATGGTCGATCCGAGCTCCGGCACGATCACGCTCGGCGGCCGGAACATCCTCGAAGCGGACGCCGCCGAGCTCCGCCGGGGCATCGGATACGTCATCCAGCAGGCCGGGCTCTTTCCGCACCGCACGATCCTCGACAACATCGCCACGGTCCCGCTGCTGCTGGGCCACGGACGCAAGCGCGCCCGGGCCCGGGCGGCCGAGCTGCTGGAGACGGTCGGACTTCCGGCAGATGCCGCCAAGCGCTACCCGCACCAGCTCTCCGGCGGCCAGCAGCAGCGCGTCGGTGTCGCGCGTGCGCTCGCCGCCGATCCTCCCGTGCTGCTGATGGACGAGCCGTTCGGCGCGGTCGACCCCGTCGTCCGGACCCAGCTCCAGGACGAGCTGCTCCGCCTCCAGCAGGAGCTGAACAAGACCATCGTCTTCGTCACCCATGACATCGACGAGGCGGTACGGCTCGGCGACCGGATCGCCGTCTTCCGTACCGGCGGCCATCTGGTGCAGTGCGCACCGCCCGCCGAACTGCTCGCGCGCCCGGCCGACGACTTCGTCGCCGACTTCCTCGGCGCCGAGCGCGGCCTGAAGCTGCTCTCGTTGAGCACGCTCGCGGATCTCCCCCGACAGCCGGCGACGACGGTACGGGCCGACGAACCCGCCCCCGCCGGGCGCGCCGACTGGCAGCTGGTCGTCTCCGCCAAGGGCGAACCCCTCGGCTGGCTGGACCCGGCAGCCGCTCCGTCGGGCCCGGCGGGCGACGCCCCGCTGCTCCCCGTACGGCCGCTGCGCGACACCGACTCGCTGCTCTCCGCGCTGAACGAGTCGGTCGCCTCCCCGGCCGGCCTGATAGCCCGGGTCGACGAGGCAGGCGTACTGACCGGGGTCACCGCGCGCGAGTCCGTCCATGCGCGGGCGGGGGACGCCCACACCGCAGCGGTCGCGGCCCCCCGGCCCATGACGGCTCCGGCCGGAAAGGGCAGCGCATGACCATCGACTGGTCGTGGATCTCCGACCACGCGAGCGACCTCGCCACCCTCACCGTCTCCCACCTCCAGGCCGCCCTGACCTCCGTGCTCCTCGGCCTGCTGATCTCGCTCCCGCTGGCCGTCCTGGCCCACCGGGTGCGCCCCCTGCGCGGCTTCCTCCTGGGCCTGTCGAACATCCTCTTCACGATCCCGTCCATCGCGGTCTTCGTCCTTCTCCTGCCGGTGTCCGGCCTCACCCGCACCACCACGGTGATCGGCCTGACCGTCTACACACTGGTCGTGCTCCTCCGCAACACGGTCGAGGGTCTGGACTCCGTCCCGGCGCGCACCAGGGAGGCCGCCAAAGCCATGGGCACCCGCCCGTTGCGCATCCTGCTCACCGTCGAACTCCCCCTCGCCCTCCCCGTAATCATGGCGGGCGTACGGATCGCCACGGTCATGTCGATCTCGCTGGTCAGCGTGGCCACGTACATCGGTGACGGCGGCCTCGGCCAGCTCTTCACCGACGGGTTCCAGCGCAACTTCCCGACCCCGGTGGTCGCCGGCATCGCCCTGACCCTGCTGCTCGCGCTGGTCGCGGACGCGGCGCTGGTGGCCGTGCAATACGTGCTCACCCCCTGGAAGCGGAAGCAGAGGGCCTGACCGATGTACGAACTCTTCGCGAACCTCGGCACCTGGCTGACCGGCGCCGAACAGTGGCAGGGCCCGGACGGCATCGCGCACCGCCTTGCCGAGCACCTCCAGTACTCACTCCTCGCCACCTTGATCGCGACGGCGATCGCGCTCCCGATCGGCCTGCTCATCGGCCACACGGGGCGCGGCGCGTTCCTCGCCATCAACCTCTCGTCGTTCGGCCGGGCGCTCCCCACGGTCGGCCTGGTGGTGCTGGTCTTCCTGGCCAGCGGCCTGTCGATGACCCCGGTGTACGTGGCGCTGGTCGCCCTCGCCGTCCCGTCGATCGTGACCAACACCTACGCCGGGATGACCGCCGTCGACCCGGAGGTGAAGGACGCCGCCCGCGGCCAGGGCATGCGTGGGCACCAGATCCTGTGGCAGGTGGAACTTCCCCTCGCCCTCCCCCTGATCATGACCGGCCTGCGCCTCGCCCTGATCCAGGTCGTCGCCACCGCCACGGTCGCCGCGTACGTCAGCTTCGGCGGCCTCGGCCGGTACGTCTTCGACGGCCTGGCCCAGCGCGACCTCGTCCAGGTACTGGGCGGCGCGGTCCTGGTGGCGGTCGTGGCCGTCGCCCTGGACCTGGCCCTGTCCGGGCTGCAGCGCATCCTCTTCCGTCACCGCACCGCCTGAGGAGACCACCCATGACCCACCAGCCCCACAGCACCACTCGCCGCTCCCTGCTGGGCGGCCTCCTCGCCGCGGCCGCCGTCCCCGCACTCGCGGCCTGCAGCAGCGGCATCACCTCGCTCGACGGCCAGGGCGGAGGCAGCAGCAGCGGCGCCGGCTCCAGCGCCGGTGGCATCACCATCGGCACGGCCAACTTCACCGAGAACCAGGTGCTCGGCTACCTGTACGCCGAAGCCCTGCAGGCCGCCGGAGTGAAGACGAAGGTCCGCGCCAACCTGGGCACCCGCGAGATCCTCATCCCCGCCCTCGAGGGCGGGGACATCGACCTCCTCCCCGAGTACCAGGGCGCCCTCCTGCACTACCTCGACCCGAAGGCGAAGGCCACCGAGGAGGGCGAGATGCAGAACGCCCTGGCCATCGCCCTCCCCAAGGGCCTCCAGATCCTCCCGTACGGCATGGCCGAGGACTCGGACGCCTTCGTGGTCACCCCGAGGACCGCCAGGAAATACGGCCTGTCCTCCCTCGCCGACCTGGCGAAGCAGAACGGAAAGCTCATCATCGGCGCGGCCCCCGAGGTGAAGAAGCGGACGGTCGGGGCGGTCGGCCTCAAGGACGTGTACGGAGTCGAGTTCAAGGAGTTCAAGTCGCTGGACTCCTCCGGACCGCTGGTCAAGGGGGCCCTGAAGAAGGGCGACGTCGACGTCGCCAACCTCTTCACCACCGACACGGACATCGCCGCCGAGGGCTGGGTGGTCCTCACCGACCCCAAGAACCTGATCCCCGGCCAGCACGTGGTCCCCCTGATCGCGGACCGCGCGGCGGACTCCACGGTCCGCAAGGCACTGGCCCGCCTGGGCGCCACGCTCACGACGAAGGACCTCACGGAGCTGAACCGTCTGGTGGACAAGGACAAGAAGGACCCGGAGGACGTGGCGCACGACTGGGCCGCGGCGCACGGCCTGATACAGAAGTAAGCGAAAAGGAGCACCCTCATGGCCGACTCTCTCGTCGAGCGCCGCTCGATCGACGTCGTACCGGACGACGAACGGCACGGCAAAGCGTTCTCCCAGTTCACCCTCTGGCTCGGCGCGAACCTCCAGATCACCGCAGTGGTCAGCGGCGCGCTCGCGGTCATCTTCGGCGGCGGCGCCTTCTGGTCCCTGATCGGCCTGCTGGTGGGCAATCTGCTCGGCGGAGCGGTGATGTCGCTGCACTCGGCGCAGGGCCCCCGGCTGGGCCTGCCCCAGATGATCTCCAGCCGGGCACAGTTCGGGGTGCGGGGCGCGGTCGTGCCGCTGCTCCTCGTCGTCGTGATGTACGTCGGCTTCTTCGCCAGCGGCAGCGTGCTGGCCGGCCAGGCGGTCGGCGAGCTCACCCATCTCGGGCAGACCCCCGGCATCCTCGTCTTCGCCGTGATCACCGCGCTGATGGCAGCGATCGGCTACCGGGTCGTCCACGTCCTCGGCCGGGTCGCCAGCGTGGTCTGCGCACTGGCCTTCGTCTATCTCGGCATCCGGCTGCTGGACCGGATCGATCTCGGCGCCGCCCTCGCCGACCGCGCCTTCGACCTGCCGATGTTCCTGCTCGCGGTGTCGATCGCGGCGTCCTGGCAGCTGGCGTTCGGGCCCTACGTCGCGGACTACTCGCGCTACCTGCCGCGCCGGACGAGCGCCCGCGCCACCTTCTGGTGGACGCTGGCCGGCACGACGCTCGGCTCCCAGTGGTCCATGGCCTTCGGCGTGCTGGTCGCGGCATCCGCGGGCGAAGCGTTCCTCGACGACCAGGTCAGCTACGTGGTCTCGCTGGGCGGCACCGGACTGATCGCCTCACTGCTCTACTTCGTGATCGCGCTCGGCAAGCTGACCATCAACGTGCTGAACACCTACGGCGGGTTCATGTCGATGGTGACCGGCATCAGCGGCTTCCGCGGGCAGCGGGCGCTCTCGCAGCGCGGCCGCTCGGCGTACATCACCGTGATCATGATCGCGGGCACGGCGGTCGCCCTGCTCGGCAAGGACACCTTCCTCACCTCGTTCAAGGACTTCCTGCTGTTCCTGCTGACCTTCTTCACCCCGTGGTCGGCGATCAACCTCGTCGACTACTACCTGATTTCGCGTGAGCGGTACGACATCCCGGCCCTGTCCGACCCCAACGGCCGCTACGGCGCCTGGCGCTGGGACGCACTGTCGGTGTACGCGGTGGGCATCGTCGCCCAGCTCCCCTTCCTGGCGACGACCTTCTACACCGGCCCGCTGGTGGAGCCGCTGGGCGGCGCGGACATCTCCTGGGTGATCGGCCTGCTCGTACCCGCCCTGCTGTACTGGCTGCTCGCCCGTCGCGACACGACACACATCCCGACGGCCACGATCACCGCGCCGGACCAGGTCCCGGCCGTCTGAGCCCGGTCCCCACCGGGTCGCGGTCATCCACGACCCGGTGGGGACCGGCGCGGTCGTCCACGGCGTCAAGAGCGAGGACGTCGCCATCGGCGAGTGGACCAACGCCACCGAGGGCCCTCCCTGGTACGCCCCCGACCTCCGAAAGGGGGGCTGGCCCCACTGCGCCGGGCTCCTTCGCTCCGTACTGTTGGGCCATGGAAGCCCGTGACTCCGAGCTCGAGAAAGAGCTCAATGCCACCCTGCAGGCCCGCAGCGAGCTGGGGCCCGAGTACGAGTCCGCGCTCATCGACTCGTTCCTGGAGAAGGTCGACCGGCGTCTCGACGAGACGCTCGACCGTCGCGTCCGGCGTCATCTCGCCGAGCAGCAGATCACGGTCGCCCGAGAGGCCCGGGCGCCCCAGGATCCGCTGGCGAACTTCGGTGAACGGTTCGGGTTCGGGATCATCTCGCTGGTCCTGGCCATCCCGCTGTCCGCGATCGGGGTCGCGAACGCCGGTATCGAGGGGCTCGCCGTGGCCTGGCTGGGGATCGTCGGGGTGAATGTCGCCCAGGTGGTCCGCAGTCGGCCGTTGTTCCGGCGCTCGGAGGGACGCGCGAAGTCCGACTGGGAGGGCTGAGCGGCCGCCGGTTACGCCTGGCGTGTGGGGAGCACGATCAGCTGGCGCAGGTTGACGTGGCGCGGGCGGCTGGTGGTGTAGGCGACCAGGTCGGCGATGTCGTCGCCGGACAGGGAGCCCAGCGCGTCGAACATGCCGTCCAGCCGGCCCGACAGCTCCACGTTGTCGATGTGGCTGCCCAGCTCCGTGTCGGTGAGGCCCGGCTCGATGTTCGTGACGCGGACGTCTCGCGGGCCGAACTCTGTGCGCAGGGATGCCGACAGGTGGCTGAGTGCCGCCTTCGTCGCCCCGTACACGGCGTAGTCGGGGAACGCGATGTGCGCGCCGATCGACGAGATGTTCACCAGGTCTGCGGTGCGGCCCCCGGCGGCGGCCGCCACCAGGTCGGGGGTGAAGGCACGGATGATCCTCAGCGCGCCCGACACATTGGTGTCGAGCATCCGCTGCCACTCGTCGGTACGGCCCTCGTCCACCGGGTTCGGCAGCATCACTCCGGCTGCGTTGACCACCAGGTCGACCTCACCGAAGGCGGTATGGACACGCTCGGCAGCCGCGTCGACGGATGCCTGGTCGGTGACGTCCGCCGCCACGATGAGCGCTTCGCCGCCCTCCGCCGTGACCCTGGCGGCCACTTCTTCCAACCGGTCCGCCCTCCGGGCCAGCAGCGCCACCCTGGCTCCCCGGGCGGCGAGCAGGAGCGCAGTGGCGGCGCCCATGCCGCTGGCGGCTCCGGTGATGACAGCGGTGCGGCCTGCGAGGGTCTCGTACGACATGGCGTGCTCCTTGTGCTCCCTGGTGTCCGCCGGGCGTCTCCCCGGTGGCAGGTTCCACTCTTCGCCGCCCGGCGCCCGTTACCCAGGGATGCGTCGTTCCTGGGTCCGGCAGTACCAGGCTCCGCTCCGGCCCGTCTCCTAGGATCGAGCGCATGGATGGGGACCTCGGAGACTTTCTCCGCTCGCGACGCGCACGGATCCAGCCCGAGGACGTAGGCCTGCAGGCATACGGCCGACGCCGGGTGCCGGGGCTGCGCCGCGAGGAGGTCGCGCAGCTCGCGGGGGTGAGCGTCGACTACTACATCCGGCTGGAACAGGGGCGCGGACCGAGCGTCTCGGACGCGGTGCTCGACGCGATCGCCCGGGTGCTGGGGCTGGACGAGACGGAGCTGGCGTATCTGCACACCGTGGCCCGGCCGAGCACGAGGGCACGCGGCGAGCGGCCGGCTGCCGCGCAGCGGCTACGGCCCGGGCTGCGGCTGCTGCTGGACACCATCGACAGGGCCCCCGCGTTCATCCTGGGCCGCCGCATGGACGTGCTGGCCTGGAACGCCCTGGGCGACGCCGTCGTCGGTTTCTCCCGGATGCCCGCCGCCGCGCGCAACATGCCGCGCCAGGTGTTCCTGGAACCGGCGGCGCGCGAGCTGTACCCGGAGTGGGCGGCAGTGGCGGCGGAGACGGTCTCGCATCTGCGGCTGGACGCCGGGCTGCACCCGACGGACAAACAGCTCGCCACGCTGGTCGGCGAGTTGTCGTTGCGAAGTGAGGACTTCCGGCGGCTGTGGGCGGACCACCAGGTCAAGGCGAAGACGTACGGGGTCAAGCGCATCCAGCATCCCGTGGCGGGCGAACTGACGCTTCCGTACGAGACGCTGGCGCTGCCTGGCGACCCCGACCAGTCGCTGGTCGTCTATACGCCGGAACCGGATACCGAGACTGCCGAGCGGATCGCGCTCCTGGCGAGCTGGGCGGCCGCGCCCGCCTGATGAGCGGCCCTTGGCCGCTGGTGGACGCGCGTGGAGGTATGTCGCAGGGACCGCCGCACCCCCGGTTTCCCAGGGGGCGGGACGACGGCGGTCCCCGCGAGGGACGCGGGTCCGGGTCAGGGCCGGCTGATCGCGTCCTGGCGACAGTGGAGGTCCGGGAGCCGCTCCGTAGTCCGTGTCGCCGTCTCGGGTGTCGGCGGGTTTCCCTGCCGACACCCACTAATGTGCCGGAGCCGTGTTAAGCCGGTGCTGCGGGTACGTGTCGTGCTCGTACCGTTTTCACGAAGCCCCGATTCCCGCTCTACTGCTTCGGACCGGCGTCCTTCGCCAGGAACGACAGCAGGTCCTGCCTGCTCACGACACCCTTCGGCTTGCCCTCCACCAGGACGATCGCCGCGTCCGCGGCGTCCGCACCGCTGAGCGCCGACATCAGGTCCTCGACCGGTTCGCCCGAGCCGACCTGCGGCAGCGGCGGCGACATGTGCTTCTCCAGCGGGTCGGTGAGCGAGGCGCGCTGCGCGAACAGCGCGTTCAGCAGCTCCCGCTCCACCACCGAACCGATGACCTCTGCGGCCATCACGTCCGGGTGCCCGGCCCCCGGCTTCACGATCGGCATCTGCGAGACGCCGTACTCGCGCAGGACGTCGATCGCCTCGCCGACGGTCTCCTCCGGGTGCATGTGGACAAGCGTCGGGATCGCGCCTTCCTTGTGGGCGAGTACGTCCCCGACACGCGCCGACGGGCCGGTGTCCTCCAGGAAGCCGTAGTCGGCCATCCACTCGTCGTTGAAGATCTTGCTCAGGTAGCCGCGGCCGCTGTCCGGCAGCAGTACGACGACCACGTCGTCCGGGCCGAGGCGCTGCGCGACCTCCAGGGCCGCCACGACCGCCATGCCGCAGGAACCGCCGACGAGCAGGCCCTCCTCCTTGGCGAGTCGGCGGGTCATCTGGAAGGAGTCCTTGTCGGACACCGCGACGATCTCGTCCGTGACCGTGCTGTCGTACGCGCTCGGCCAGAAGTCCTCGCCGACGCCCTCGACCAGATACGGGCGTCCGGAGCCGCCGGAGTAGACCGAGCCCTCCGGGTCCGCGCCGATGATCTTGACCGAGCCGCCGCTGATCTCCTTCAGATAGCGGCCGGTGCCGGTGATCGTGCCACCGGTGCCCACGCCCGCCACGAAGTGGGTGATCTTCCCGTCCGTCTGCTCCCACAGCTCGGGACCGGTGGTCTCGTAGTGCGAGCGCGGGTTGTTCGGGTTCGAGTACTGGTCGGGCTTCCAGGCGCCCGGCGTCTCACGGACCAGCCGGTCGGACACGTTGTAGTACGAGTCCGGGTGCTCGGGGTCGACGGCCGTCGGGCAGACGACGACCTCGGCACCGTACGCGCGCAGCACATTGATCTTGTCCGTGGACACCTTGTCCGGGCAGACGAAGATGCACTTGTAGCCCTTCTGCTGCGCGACGATCGCCAGGCCGACGCCCGTGTTGCCGCTCGTCGGCTCGACAATCGTGCCGCCGGGCTGCAGCGCGCCGCTCTCCTCGGCCGCCTCGATCATGCGCAGGGCGATGCGGTCCTTGACCGAACCGCCGGGATTGAAGTACTCGACCTTGGCCAGCACCGTCGCCTCGATGCCGGCCGTCACACTGCGCAGCCTCACCAGCGGGGTATTGCCAACGAGACTGATCATCGAATCGTGAAATTGCACCGTGTTACTCCGGGGTCTCCGAGATGGTGCCGCCAGCGTATGCGTACGGGGATGAGATTGGGCGAAGCGATTGGGCGACGGTCGTTACGGGGCAGTTAGCTCTGTGTACGACGGTACGGCGACGAGGAGGTGGACCGGACTGTGTCAAGAGCAAGGGTGGCACGGCGGATCGCGGCAGGGGCCGCCTACGGCGGCGGCAGTATCGGACTGCTCGGTGCGGCGGCGGTGGGCGTGGTGCTGGCGGAGGTCCAGCTGGCGAAGCGGCAGGTGGGTGGCGGTATCGCACCCGTCCCGCCGAGTGCCGACGGGCGGTACGGGGTGGCCTTCACCGGTCCGGCGGAGCCTTTGCTCCTCGGCCTGCTCGGCGACTCCACCGCGGCCGGCCAGGGCGTGCGCAGGGCCGGACAGACCCCCGGGGCGCTGCTCGCCTCGGGGCTCGCGGCGGTCTCCGAGCGTCCGGTGGATCTGCGGAATGTCGCGCAGCCGGGGGCCCGGTCGGACGATCTGGAGCGGCAGGTGTCGGTGCTGCTGGCCGACACGTCCCGTACGCCCGACGTCTGCGTGATCATGATCGGGGCGAACGATGTGACACACCGGATGCCCGCCACCCATTCGGTGCGGTGCCTGACCACCGCCGTGCGCAGGCTGCGCACGACGGGCGCGGAGGTGGTTGTCGGCACGTGCCCTGATCTCGGCACGATCGAGCCGGTCTACCAGCCGTTGCGCTGGCTGGCCCGGCGGGCGAGCCGCCAACTGGCCGCCGCCCAGACGATCGGTTCGGTGGAACAGGGCGGGCGCACGGTGTCGCTGGGCGACCTGCTGGGGCCGGAGTTCGAGGCGAACCCGCGCGAACTGTTCGGCCCGGACAACTACCACCCGTCGGCCGAGGGGTACGCGACGGCGGCGATGGCGCTGCTGCCGACCCTGTGCGCCGTGCTGGGGCTGTGGCCGGAGTCCGACCGCCTCGACGGCTCGCGCCGCGAGGACATGCTGCCGGTGGCCAAGGCGGCGTCCCAGGCAGCCCGGGAGGCCGGTACGGAGGTCACGGGGGCGCGGGCGCCCTGGGCCCTGCTCAAGCACCGCAGGCGGCGGCGTCTGCCGACGGCCACGGAGCCGCATCCGCAGCCTCAGTCGGAACCCCTGGCGCGGTCCCATCCGTATCCGGACGGGCAGCACCCCGACGTACCGCTGCCGGACGGGCAGCACCCCGACGGACAGCACCCGGACGTACCGTTGCCGGACGGACAGCACCCCGACGTAGGGCTGCCGGACGGGCAGCATCCCGACGGCAAACACCCCGACGTGCACCCGGACGGGGACCCCCGCGCGGGCGGGGACGCGGGCACGGATCCCGCTCCCCGGCACGCCTGAACATCCGCATGCACTCGACCCCGTCCACCGACCCCATCCACTCGACTGAGCGGTCGCTTAGAAAAGAGGTCCGCATCACATGGCCTGCCGGGTGACCTCAGCGATACGGCCGGGTAACTTCCAAGGCAGTCCTGCCCGTCAGGTCTGCCGGTCAGTCCTGCCGGACAGCCAGCCTTCCAGCCCTCATGGAGCCGCGTGATGCCTGAAGCCGTGATCGTCTCTGCTGCCCGTTCCCCCATCGGCCGGGCCTTCAAGGGTTCACTGAAGGACCTGCGGGCGGACGACCTGACCGCCACGATCATCCAGACCGCGCTGGCCAAGGTCCCCGAGCTGGACCCGAAGGACATCGACGACCTGATGCTCGGCTGCGGCCTCCCCGGCGGCGAGCAGGGCAACAACCTGGGCCGCATCATCGCCGTGCAGATGGGGATGGACCACCTTCCCGGCTGCACGGTCACCCGCTACTGCTCGTCCTCCCTGCAGACGAGCCGCATGGCGCTGCACGCCATCAAGGCCGGCGAGGGCGACGTCTTCATCTCGGCCGGCGTCGAGATGGTGTCCCGCTTCGTGAAGGGCAACTCCGACAGCCTGCCGGACACGCACAACCCGCTCTTCGCCGAGGCCGAGGCCCGCACCGCCGCGCGCGCCGAGGAGACCGGTGCGAGCTGGCACGACCCGCGCGAGGACGGCCTCGTCCCGGACGCGTACATCGCGATGGGGCAGACCGCCGAGAACCTGGCCCGGCTCAAGGGCGTCACCCGTCAGGACATGGACGAGTTCGGCGTACGGTCGCAGAACCTCGCCGAGGAAGCCATCAAGAACGGCTTCTGGGCGCGCGAGATCACCCCGGTCACGACCCCCGACGGCACGGTCGTCTCCCAGGACGACGGCCCGCGCGCGGGCGTCACGCTGGAGGGCGTGCAGGGCCTGAAGCCGGTCTTCCGTCCCGACGGCCTGGTCACCGCCGCCAACTGCTGCCCGCTCAACGACGGCGCCGCCGCGCTCGTGATCATGTCCGACACGAAGGCGCGCGAGCTGGGCCTGACCCCGCTGGCCCGGATCGTCTCGACCGGCGTCTCCGGCCTCTCCCCCGAGATCATGGGGTACGGACCGGTGGAGGCCAGCAAGCAGGCGCTGAAGCGCGCCGGGCTCACCATCGACGACATCGACCTGGCCGAGATCAACGAGGCGTTCGCCGCCCAGGTGATCCCTTCCTACCGCGACCTCGGCCTGCCGCTGGAGAAGGTCAACGTCAACGGTGGCGCGATCGCCGTCGGCCACCCCTTCGGCATGACCGGCGCCCGGATCACCGGCACGCTGATCAACAGCCTGCAGTTCCACGACAAGCAGTTCGGCCTGGAGACCATGTGCGTGGGCGGTGGCCAGGGCATGGCGATGGTCATCGAGCGGCTGAGCTGAGCCGCAGCGGAGGGTAGGGGGCGCCTGAGGTACGAAGGCGGCACCTGCCCGCAGCGGAAGCGAAGCGAACGCGACCACAGGCCCGAGCGGCTGAGCTGAGCTGATCACTTCCGGAACCGCCGGGTCGCCTCTCCCGGCGGCTCACCCACCCACGACGTGGCCGGTTCCGAGCCCCGACCGTGACCGAATCTCCCCCAGGATGTGACCTATCTCCTGGGGGAGAGGTGTTTTTGCAGGTCACACCCGCATCAGGGGTAAACACGCGACCCAAAGACCTGTCCAATTCGTGACGTAATGCACTGACAACGGGCGCAGGTGCAGGCCAAGCTGATGTAGGAAGTCGTGGGATCAATTGAAACCGGGAGTATGTCAGTGAGCATCATGCCTCTTGCCCTGTTGCTGACCACCGCCGCTGCGACGGCTGTGGGCGCTGCTGCGCTGCACGCTGCTCACGGGCTGCGCAAGCAGGTCACGGCCCTGCGCATCGAGCTGGCCGCGGGCCACGCCCGTACCGCCTCGGTGCCGCCGCAGAGCCGCGCCACGGCTACCCCCGCCGCCGAGATACGCGCTGCTGTGACCGAAGCACTCGCCGAGGAGCGTGAGCGCGAGCTCGCCGAGGCCCGTGCCTTCTGGGCGTCCCAGGAGGCACGCGACGCCGCTGACGCCCCGTCGCTGCTGGGCGGTCTCTCCGGGATCGGCGAGGACGCGCCGTTCTTCCTGCCTCGCCAGGCCGACTTCGCGGGCCTGGAGGCCATGGACCTCGACGCCGCCGAGGCGCTCGAAGAGCTGACGGAACTGGCCGAGCTGGCGGAGATAACCGAGCTGCCCGAGACGGCGGAGTTCGCCGAGGACTCCCCCGAGCTGGCCGCGGCCCGTCGCCGCCACCCCTCACACCCCGACTTCGTGCCGGTGCAGACCCCGGTCGTCACCGACCACGAGCGCACCGTGAGCCGGCTGGAGGAGCTCGCCGACCGCCGTACCGAGCTCGCCGATGTCCGGCCCGGCCCGCTCGGCACCCTCGATGTCTATGTCTTCGCCGACGGCACCACACTCTGCATGACCCCCGGCCACCGCGAGACGGCCGAGCAGCTCGGCCGGGCGCTGCTGGCCGGTGAGCACCCGGTGCTGCTGGGCGGCTCCGGTGTCTCCGGCGCGTACGCGCTGACGTTCTCCTGCGGCAAGGAGAACGTCTACATTCTCGCCGACCGGGTCATCGCCTCGTTCTGACCCACCGGGAGCACTCCCGGAACCCTGGAGCCCCCGGGAACCCTCCGGGAAGCCGGGGTTCCCCGCAGCGGCTCTCGCCCGGCCGCTGCCCGAAGGCCGCTACGCGAATGCCCGGGCGGTCGCTTCCTCCACGAATCGCACGGCCTCGTCCAGCTCCACGGACGGGGCCGTTTCCAGCGCCACCGCCAAGTCCCGCCCCGCGACCGCGAGTTGGTCGCCGGTTGCGAACATCCCGACGTCCGGCAGGATGCGCGGCTCACGGTCCGGCGCCTCGATGCGCTGGGCCCGAACGGCCAGTTCCCTGGCCGTGGCCAGCCCCTCGGCGGCGGCTCCGCGCTGCAGCCTGCTCTGCGGGGCGGCACGCAGCCGGTCGGAAAATCGGTCCACGGCGGTGATCAGCGGGGTCGTATCGAGCACTCAATGACCCTACGCGCCGGTCCGTGATGGTTGCCAACGGGCCAACGCTCAGGCACGGTGTCGGGAAGGACCAGCAACGCGCAATGCGTCGGAGGCGCCGATGAACCATGTCTTCTCCGAAGAGACCCATCGCAATCTGCTCTCCCGAATCCCCCGCTGCACCGGTCGTGAAGTCTCCGACTGGCTCCGCACCGTCGACGAAGGCCCCGCCCTCCGGTTCGACGAGAAGGTCAGCTGGCTGCGGAGCGAACACGACCTCGCCTATGGACACGCGAAGGCACTCATCCACGAGTACGACCTGAGGCGGGCGGCGCGGAAGCTGCTTTAGGCGTACGAGATCCGGACAAGCGGAACGGCCCGCAGGCGGTGTGCCTGCGGGCCGTTCCGTCGTGCGGGGCGGTGCGGTCAGTCGTCGCCACTGAGGATGGAGAACAGACGCAGCATCTCCAGGTAGATCCACACCAGGGTCATGGTGAGACCGAAGGCCGCCAGCCAGGACTCCTCGCGCGGCGCGCCGTACGCGATGCCGTCCTCGACCTGCTTGAAGTCCAGGGCCAGGAAGCACGCACCGAGGATGATCCCGATGACGCCGAAGAGGATGCCGAGACCGCCGCTGCGGAAGCCCAGGCCGTCACCCCCGCCGAAGACGGCGAACAGCAGGTTGACCACCATCAGGAGCATGAAGCCCATGGCGGCGGCCATCACGAAGCCGTAGAAGCGGCGGGTGACGCGGATCCAGCGCATCTTGTACGCGAGAAGCACACCGGCGAAGACACACATGGTGCCCAGCACCGCCTGCATCACCACGCCGGGACCGATGTACGTGGAGACCGCGCTGGAGATCACCCCGAGGAAGACACCCTCGAAGGCCGCGTAGGAGACGATCAGCGCCGGGACCGGCTTGCGCTTGAACGACTGGATGAGCGACAGGACGAATGCCACCAGGGCAGCGCCGATCGCGATGCCGTAGGACTTGCCGAGGTTGGCCTCGTCGACCGGCAGCAGGGCCCAGGCGAGGGCCGCGCCGAGCACCACGGTGCCCAGCGTGATCGCGGTACGCGTGACCACGTCGTCGATCGTCATCGCGCCGGTGCGCGCGGGCGCCTGCGGGGCGCCGTACCGGGTGTCCTGCTGCGCGTAGGGGTTGGTGGCGTACGGGTTCGCGGCGGTGCCCTGCGCGTACGGGTCGGCACCCGTCACGGTGGCCCCGGCCTGCGGCGGCGCGTTGAAGCCCGCGTAGCCGTTGTCGCGGCTGAACCCCCGTCGCGAGAAGACCGGGTTGCTGCTCCTCATTGCTCTCCTCCATGGCCACCCTGCGCGGCCTTCCCACAAGAGTAATGGGTAGGCAAAACAATCACCCTAGTGCCAGGGGAGGATCTTTATGAAGGTTGATCGCTGAAGTAACGCCTGTCCGGACCGGTGTCCTCACCGAATGTCGCAGTGGTGCCCGGAGCCGGACTCGAACCGGCACGCCCCCGAGGGGCAGCGAGGTTTAAGCTCGCCGTGTCTGCATTCCACCATCCGGGCCTGGCGCGCGGCTCCGCGTTGGCACATGACCCTATCCGTGGACGTCCCCCGATCAGCGGAACTGTGGCTCGATGTTGTCTTATTTTATTGACCGTTTGAGGGTCCGTCAGCATAGCTGAGAGGGCATCGGCACATGCCTGGCCGGGGTAGTGGGTACCAAGACCCACAATCGGGATTGACGGAAACTCGCCGCACCCGGACGGCCCAGTGCACCATGGGTGCGCCATGGTTCGCCATGGGTCCGCCACCCGGCTAGGCAATGGTGTCATTTACACACCTCAGCACCGGGCGGGTCCCCAGCGCCCCCGGGTCCTCGATCACCGCGCCGGTCACCCGGAAGACGGTGCTCTCCCCCGGCAGCAGGGTGACGAGCATCTCGTCCACCTCGGCCGCCGGATCGAGCCGGTCGGGGAAGAGCGCGAGATCCCGCAGCAGTGTCCGGGCGGTCACCTCGACACGGTATACGGACGCGTCGCCCTCACTCCGGGTGACCCTCACGTCGCAGCGGGCGGGCGGCAGAGCCAGCCGGGTGTCCTCCTCGTAGAACTCGACTGTCCGCACCTCGCCCAGCCGCGCCACCAGCAGCTCCCGCGTCCGGTCCGCCGGCTCCGCGACGGACGGCGGCAGGGTGACCCGGGTGACCTGGCGCGGGGCCGTGCTCACCCTCAGCTACTCCTCCGCCAGCACGGTGCCGTCCAGATCGTGCCGGGTCAGGCACAGCGTGCCCGCCCACGGCTGGTCCACGTCGTTGACCAGGTGCAGCGCGCCGTCACGCACGACCAGCAGCCGGTCCGCGTACACGGCACGAAGCGCGTACCAGAGGGGCTTGCGGCGGCCGTCGCCGTCGACTGCGGCCCAGGAGACGACCGGCCAGGAGTCGTTGAGCTGCCAGACCACGGTGCCCATGCAGTACGGGGTGTGCGAGCGGAAGTGCCGGATGCCGAAGGCGACCGCGCGGGCCTGGTTGAGCTGGGTGAGCCAGTGCCAGTCGTCGAAGGACCCGCCCGGCTGCGGCAGGTGGTCGCCGAGGCCGCGGAGCAGTTTGGCGTTGCCGTCCTCGGCCTTCTGGTGGTGGGTGAGCAGCGGGGCGTCGGGCGTGAGAGCGCCGCTGACGGCGCGCCGCAGGGTGGCGTGGGCGGGGCGGGCCCTGGAAGCCGAATTCGGCGACGAAGCGGGGGACACGGTCCGCGTAGGCGCGGTGGTCGGCCCGGTTCCAGACGTCCCAGATAGTCATGCGGCGCGCACGCTGATGGCGCTGGTCACGGAGGGCAGCGCAGCCGGATTCGAGGACTCCGCCGCCCGCCTCGTCCCGCGCGGCTCCACGGCGCCGCCGCGCTGACCGCCGGGTGCGGGGCGGCGGGCGCGACGTGCCGGATGTGACGTACCGGATGTGACGTACCGGATGTGACGTGCGTGGTACGCCATCAGGGTCGCCGTCATACCGCAGGAGGACGCGCGTACCCCGCCGATGCGACTCAAGAGGGCCTCCGGAACGAGCACGGGGGCTGACGACCGGCGGCGAATCGACGGAGACGATGGAGCGGTGCCTTGCAGAAGGCCCCGTACCTGAACCGAGCCCCGACCCAGGAGTCTCCCGTGACCACCATGTCCACCGCTCACCGCGCCACCGCGGTGGCCGCCCGCGCCACGGAACTGTCGAAGATCTACGGAGAGGGCGAGACCAAGGTGACCGCCCTGGACCGGGTCACCGTGGACTTCCCGCAGGGCGAGTTCACCGCGATCATGGGCCCGTCGGGCTCCGGCAAGTCCACGCTGATGCACTGCGTGGCCGGCCTCGACAGCTTCAGCAGCGGTTCGGTACGGCTCGGCGAGACGGAGCTCGGCTCCCTCAAGGACAAGCAGCTCACCCAGCTGCGCCGGGACAAGATCGGCTTCATCTTCCAGGCGTTCAACCTGCTGCCGACGCTGACCGCACTGGAGAACATCACTCTGCCGATGGACATCGCGGGCCGTAAGCCGGACGCCGAATGGCTGCGCGGGGTGATCGACATGGTGGGTCTGTCCGACCGGCTGAAGCACCGGCCGACCGAACTCTCCGGCGGCCAGCAGCAGCGCGTCGCGGTGGCCCGCGCCCTGGCCTCCCGGCCGGAGATCATCTTCGGTGACGAGCCGACCGGGAACCTGGACTCCCGCTCCGGCGCCGAAGTCCTGGGCTTCCTGCGCAACTCGGTGCGCGAGCTGGGCCAGACCGTGGTGATGGTGACGCACGACCCGGTCGCCGCCTCCTACGCGGACCGGGTGATCTTCCTCGCGGACGGGGCGATCGTCGACCAGATGGTGCGTCCCACCGCGGACGGGGTGCTGGACCGGATGAAGGCGTTCGACTCCAAGGGCCGTACCAGCTGAGCACGGACCGCCTCCCCCGATCCCGCTTCCGGACCCCATCCCAGGACTGACAGACATGTTCCGTACCGCCCTGCGCAATGTGCTCGCGCACAAGGCCAGGCTGCTGATGACCGTGCTCGCCGTGATGCTCGGCGTGGCCTTCGTCTCCGGCACCCTGGTCTTCACCGACACCCTCGGAAACGCCTTCCGCAACCAGTCGGCGAAGAGTTACGACGACGTCGCCGTCGCCGTCACCACCCACTCCGACCGGCGCGACGAAAAGACGTCCGGCATCGACGCCGCCACGCTGAAGAAGATCCGGTCCCTGGGCGGGGTGGCCACGGCCACCGGCCGGGTCTCCGGCTTCGCCGGGGTCGCCGACCCGGGCGGCAAGCTGATCGGCAACGGCTGGTCCAACACCGGCGGCAACTTCTCCCCCGGCGCCAACGGCAAGGACGCCTCGTACACCTTCGTCGACGGCACGGGCCCGGTCGGCGACGGCCGGATCGCGCTCGACAAGGAGACCGCGAAGAAGGGCACGTACGAGGTCGGCGACCGGATCAGGGTCGCCACGAACGGACCGGTGAAGGAGTACACCCTCTCCGGGATCTTCACCACCGAGGACGGCGCGGTCAACGCGGGCGGCAGCCTGGTCCTCTTCGACACCCCGGTCGCCCAGCAGCTCTATCTGAAGCCCGGCTGGTTCCAGGACATCACCGTCACCGCCGCGGCCGGCGCCTCCGACCAGAAGCTGCTGGACGCGGTGGAGCCGCTGCTGCCCAAGGACGCCACCGCGAGGACCGGCAAGGTCCTCGCCGATGACCAGGCGAAGCAGATCGAGAGCGGCCTGGGCAACCTCAACACGATGCTGCTCGCGTTCGCGGCCATCGCCCTGTTCGTCGGCATCTTCCTGATCGCCAACACGTTCACCATGCTGGTCGCCCAGCGCACCAGGGAACTGGCGCTGCTGCGCGCCGTCGGCGCCTCCCGCCGTCAGGTCAAGCGGTCCGTACTCCTCGAAGCGGCTGTGGTCGGCGCGCTCGCCTCGGTGATCGGCTTCCTGCTCGGTCTCGGTCTCGCCACCGGACTGCGCTCGGCGATGAGCCTGATCGGCGGGAAGATCCCGGCCGGTCCGCTGGTGATCTCCCCCGTCGCGGTCGGCGCCGCGCTCGGCGTCGGCATCCTGATCACCGTGCTGGCCGCCTGGCTGCCCGCCCGCCGCGCCGCGAAGATCGCGCCGGTGGCCGCGATGAGCAGCGTCCACGCGGTGGCCACCACCAAGTCGCTGGTCGTACGGAACTCGATCGGCGGGGTGCTCACCCTGCTCGGTGCGGCCGGGATCGTCGCGGGTGCGGCGGCCGGTTCGGACGGCCGGACGATCATCGGGGCCGGTGCCTTCGTGGCGCTGATCGGTGTCATCGTGCTGATCCCGCTGCTGTCGCGGCCGGTCATCGCGCTGGTGCGGCCGCTGCTGCTGAAGCTGTTCGGCGTCTCGGGCAAGCTGGCTGCGCAGAACGCGGTCCGTAACCCCCGGCGTACCGGAGCAACGGCCTCCGCACTCGCGATCGGCCTCACCCTGGTCACCGGCATCTCCGTGCTCGGCGTCACGCTCGGCCAGGCCGTCGACCGGATGACGACGGACAACATCAAGGCCGACTACATGATCTCGATGGCGAGCGGCGACTCGCTCGACGAGTCGGCTCTCACCGCCCTGGAGAAGTCCGACGCCGTCTCCGCGGTCTCGCCCCAGCAGGCCGCCTCCATCAGGGTCGAGGGTGCCCACCACGCGGTGTCCGGGGTGACGCCGGGCGATGTACAGAAGGTCTTCTCCGTGAAGACGGTCTCCGGCTCGCTGGATTCGCTGGCCGACGGCGAGATCGCCGTCGGCGACAAGACCGCGAAGTCCAACGGCTGGAAGCCCGGCACCTCGCTCCCGGTGACCTACGACGACGACAAGAAGGGCACCCTGAAGGTCGGCGCGGTCTACGAGGAGAACGAGTTCCTCTCACCCGTCCTGATGCCGAAGGACATCCTGGACGCGCACCAGGGCCACCCGGACATCCGCGAGATCTGGCTGAAGACGGACGGCGGCGCGTCGAAGGCCAACGAGCAGGCCGTGGTCGACGCCCTGGGGGACAACCCGGCGATGTCCGTGATGGACCGTCAGGACATCCGGGACATGTTCGGCGGCTTCATCAGCACGGCACTGAACATCATGTACGGGCTGCTGGCGATGGCCTTGATCATCGCGGTGCTCGGGGTCGTCAACACCCTGGCGATGTCGGTCTTCGAGCGCCAGCAGGAGATCGGCATGCTGCGGGCGATCGGTCTGGACCGGCGCAAGGTCAAGCGCATGATCCGGCTGGAGGCCGTGGTCATCTCGGTCTTCGGTGCGGTGGTCGGGGTCGCGCTCGGTACGTTCCTCGGCTGGGCGATCGGCCGGACGCTGGCCTCCGCCATCCCGGGCTACGCCCTGGTGATCCCGTGGGACCGGATCGCGGTCTTCCTGGTGCTGGCAGCACTGGTGGGCGTGCTGGCCTCGCTCTGGCCGGCCCGCAGCGCCGCAAAGCTGAACATGCTGACGGCGATCAAGACGGAGTAACGAGTGAGCCACTGATGGCCGTCCCCTGATACGGAGGGCCGGTACCCGCAAGCTGGAGCTGCGGGTACCGGCCCTCTCTGCACTCGTACGCGTTCAGTCGGCCGCGGAGGCCTTCCATTCGCGGGCGCGCAACGGCATCCGCGACGCCCCGCCGTCCATCGGACGCACCACGAGGATCTGGTTGACACCGATCTTGTTGTGCTCGAAGGAGAGCGCGGAGGCCGCCATGTAGAGCCGCCAGACCCTGGCCCGGCCGGGTGAGGTCATGGTGACGGCGCGGTCCCAGTGCTTCTCCAGGTTGGCGACCCAGCGGCGCAGGGTCAGTGCGTAGTGTTCGCGGATCGACTCGACGTCGCGGGCTTCGAAGCCCGCTTCCTCGAGTGTTGCGACGGTCCGGCCCACCGGCGCGAGTTCGCCGTCCGGGAAGACGTACGCGTCGATGAACTCGTCCACGTGGTACGCGGACTCGTTCTTCTCGGGGCGGCGGGCGATCTGGTGGTTGAGCAGCCGGCCGCCGGGCCTGAGCAGTGCGTAGAGGTTGTCGGCGTATTCGCGGTAGCGGACCGAACCGACGTGCTCGGCCATGCCGATCGACGAGATGGCGTCGTACGGGCCGTCCCTGACGTCCCGGTAGTCCTGGACCCGGATCTCGATCCGGTCCGTCAGGCCCTCTTCGGCGATGCGCTTGCGGGCGAACGCGGCCTGCTCGGTGGAGAGGGTCACTCCGGTGACCTGGGCGCCGTACTCACGGGCCGCGTGCATGGCCATGGAGCCCCAGCCGCAGCCGACGTCGAGGAGGCGGTCGCCCTCCTTCAGGGCGAGCTTGCGGCAGACCAGGTCGAGCTTGTCGCGCTGGGCGTCCTCCAGGCTGCCGCCGTCCTCCCAGTAGGCGCAGGAGTAGACCATGGACGGGCCGAGGACCAGTTCGTAGAAGTCATTGCCCACGTCGTAGTGGTGGCTGATGGCCTCCTTGTCGCGGCGTCTGGTGTGGAGGGGGCCGGTGCGGCGGCGGACCTCCTCGGCGGGCGGGGGCGGTGGCGGCCAGGGCCCGGCCAACTGCAGCAGGCCGCGGGCGGCGGCCCGCGCCTTGGGGTCCCGGATCGGGTGGACGGTGTCCTTCGCGTCCGCCCCGCGTTCCCAGAGCAGCCCGGCCATACGGTCCAGGGTCTCGTACAGATCGCCTTCGATGTCGAGTTCGCCCGCCACCCAGGCGCGGGCCAGGCCCAGTTCGCCCGGCTTCCAGAGCAGCCGGCGCAGTGCGCGGCGGTTCCGGATGACGAGTACGGGGGCACCTGGCGGTCCGGATTCACTGCCGTCCCAGGCCCGGATCCGGACCGGTACGGGTTCTCCCAGCAACTCCTCGGCGAGAGCGGTCAGCCGCAACGCGGCGTCTGCCATGGCGTACACCTCCGTGATGGTGTTTCCCAACGTGCCCGAACATGCCCAAACATGCCGTGAACCACGCCCTGCACCCGTGGTGCCACGACGAGGTACACCCCCGTCAACACTCTCCGGCGCCAACGGCATCCCGCAGCAGCGCAACGGATCGGCAAAATACCTGTAGTCCACATGCACTTATCGGGCCGGAGGGCCGGCCCCTCCCCGGGTACGCCGAAGGGGCCGCCCGCACCACGGATGGCGGGCGGCCCCTTCGGGCGTCATGCACGAGCTGCGCGGATGCGAGCATCCGCGGGTGGACTAGGAGGCGTTGGCCTTCTCGCCCTCGGCCTTGGCGGCGGCCGGAGCCGGAGCCGGCTTGGCGGCCTCGTAGAACTCCTCGCGCGGCGTCTCCATGGCGCCGAGCGAGACGACCTCGCGCTTGAGGAACATCGCAAGGGTCCAGTCGGCGAAGATCCGGATCTTGCGGTTCCAGGTCGGCATCGCCATGCCGTGGTAGCCACGGTGCATGTACCAGGCGAGACGGCCCTTGAGCTTGATCTTCATCTTGCCCATGACGATCATCGCGACGCCCTTGTGCAGGCCGAGACCGGCGACCGCACCCTTGTTGGCGTGGCTGTAGTCCTTCTGCGGGAAGCCGCGCATCCCGGAGATGACGTTGTCGCCGAGGACCTTGGCCTGACGCAGTGCGTGCTGGGCGTTCGGCGGGCACCAGGCGTTCGGGTTGCCGGCCTTGCGGCCGACCATGTCCGGAACCTGG
Organism: Streptomyces sp. NPDC002206; assembly: GCF_053593595.1. NCBI lineage: Bacteria > Bacillati > Actinomycetota > Actinomycetes > Kitasatosporales > Streptomycetaceae > Streptomyces > Streptomyces sp. NPDC002206. Next base: position 81,869 of record NZ_JBSFCW010000013.1, on the reverse strand, counting down.
GCGTTGTCGCCCGCGGCCCAGATGTAGTCGGTGCCCTGCACCTGAAGCTTCTCGGAGGTGTCCACGTGACCGCGCGGACCGAGCGGCAGGCCGAAGCGGGCCAGCGCCGGGTTCGGCTTCACGCCGGCCGTCCACACGATGGTGTTGGAGTCGACCTCGAGGCCGTTCTTCAGGACGACGTGACCGTCGACGCAGGAGTCCATGGAGGTCGAGAGGAAGACCTCGACACCACGGGACTCCAGGTGCTCCCGGCCCCAGGTGCCCAGCTTCGGGCCGACCTCGGGAAGGATCTTGTCGGCGGCGTCGACGAGGATGAAGCGCATGTCCTCGCGCTTCACGTTCGTGTAGTACTTCGCCGCGTCGCGGGCCATGTCCTCGACCTCGCCGATGGTCTCCGCACCGGCGAAGCCACCGCCCACGAAGACGAACGTCAACGCCTTGCGGCGGACGTCCTCATCGGTCGTCGAGTCGGCCTTGTCCAGCTGCTCGAGAACGTGGTTGCGCAGGCCGATGGCCTCCTCGATGCCCTTCATGCCGATGCCCTGTTCGGCCAGGCCGGGGATCGGGAAGGTGCGGGAGACCGCGCCCATCGCGATGACCAGGTAGTCGAAGGGCAGCTCGTAGGCCTCGCCGACGAGCGGCGCGACCGTGGCGACCTTGCGGTCCTGATCGATGGTCGTGACGCGGCCGGTGAGAACCTCGGCCTTCGGCAGTACGCGTCGCAGCGGGACGACGACATGCCGAGGCGAGATGCTGCCGGCGGCGGCTTCGGGGAGGAAGGGCTGGTAGGTCATGTACGACCGGGGGTCGACGACCGTGACGGTCGCCTCGCCGTAGCGCATCTTCTTCAGAATGCGCCGAGCTGCGTACAGGCCTACGTACCCACCGCCTACTACGAGGATCCTGGGACGCTCCGTGGTGCTCATGCCATCGAGTATCCACCCCGCCTGGGGGGCACGCTCGTGAGCCCCTTCACAAGGTATCCCCCACCCTCTGCTACACTTCGCCGCCCACGTGACCGAGGTCATGGCGGTGCGGGGGAACCACCGCGCCGTGGCGAACGTTGTTCACCGCTTGTGAGCAGGCCCTTGAGCCCCGCGAGCGCAGTGAATCACCCTCTTCTCGCACCGCCTCGAAACACACCCGGAACCGTCCCGCATGCGCGGCGGGCGGACCCGTCGGCGGCCGTGGAAGCCCGTACGGAGCAGAAGTCTGGTCCGGAGTGCCGAATTCCTTGTGAAGAAGTTCACGAACTTCGTCGCGGCGTGTCTTCGGAGGGGGTCCCCGAAGGGTCCACGGGGAGCCGACGGAGGCTCAAAGGTGCAGGCGGGAGTGCGCATGAGCGCGTTACCGGCCGCGCTCGTACGCACCCCCGCCCGGCAGCCTCGGCTAGGCGATCGACCAGCCGATCCCGTCCAGAATGTCGTGCTCGCTGACGACGACCTCGCGGGCCCCGGTCCGCTTCATCACGGCCAGCAGGACGAGCGCCCCGGAGGTGATCACATCGACGCGTCCCGGGTGCATCGCGGGGATCGCGGCACGCTCGGCGTGGGTCGAGGTGACGAGCCGCCCGGTGATCTCCTGGACCTGCTCGAAGGAGATCCTGGAGTGGTGGATCGCCTCGGAGTCGTACTCCTGCAGTCCCAGCGCGATCGCGGCCACGGTGGTGACGGTGCCCGCGAGGCCGACGAGCGTGGCGGCCTCGGTGAGCGGGACGCTCTCCTCGGCGAGGTCCAGAGCGGCGTCGATGTCCGCGCGGATCGCGGTGATCTGACCCAGCGTGGGCGGGTCGGTGACGACACCGTCACGTACGAGGTGGCGCTCCGTCATCCGTACGCAGCCGATGTCCACGGACCGCGCGGCCAGAACCCGGTCGTCGCCGACGACGAACTCGGTGGAGCCGCCGCCGATGTCGACCACCAGATACGGCTTGGCGAGATGGTCCCGGCCCGCGAGCTCCTTGGTGGCGCCCTCGAAGGAGAACTCCGCCTCCTGGTCGCCGCTGATCACCTCGGGCTCGACGCCGAGGATGTCCAGCACGCCGCGGACGAACTCGTCCCTGTTCTCCGCGTCGCGGGAGGCGGAGGTGGCGACGAAGCGGAGCTTCTCCGCGCCGTGCCCCTTGATGACGTCCGCGTACCGGCGGCAGGCGGCGAAGGTCCGCTCCAGCGCGTCGGGGGCGAGCCTGCCGGTGCGGTCCACGCCCTGCCCGAGCCGGACGATCTCCATCCGCCGGTCGAGCTCGGTCAGCTCACCGGTGGCGGGGTCGGCATCGGCGACGAGCAGCCGGATGGAGTTGGTTCCGCAGTCGATGGCGGCAACGCGGGTCACCGGCCGTCCCCCTCACCGGGCTCGTCGGCCGGCCGGGAGGCGAAGTGGCCGCTGTCGTTCGCGTCGACCGTCCACCCGTCGCTCTCGCCCGGAGCCACGCACGGCGTCACGCACGGCCCCTTGCGCCACCACTCCGGCAGCATCGCAATCGCCTCGTCCCCCAGCGGATTCACGCCCGGCCCCGCCGCCAGCGAGTGCCCGACCAGCACATGCAGGCACTTCACCCGGTCCGGCATACCCCCCGCGCTGGGGAAGCCCTCCAGCACCTCGATCGCGTCACGCCGGGCGATGTAGTCCTCGTGCGCATTGCGGTACGCCGCCGCCAGCTCCGGGTCCGTGGCCAGACGCTCCGTCATCTCCTTCATGACGCCGTTCGCCTCCAGCGTTCCGATCGCGGACGCCGCGCGCGGGCACGTCAGGTAGTACGTCGTCGGGAACGGCGTACCGTCCTCCAGCCGGGGCTGCGTCTCGACCACGTCCGGGTTGCCGCACGGGCAGCGGTGCGCGATCGCGCGCAGCCCGCGCGGCGGGCGGCCGAGCTGCTGCTGGAACGCGGCGATGTCCGCCTCGGTGGGCGTGGTGGATTCGGTCTGGGGAGGGGGCGTTTCCATGCCTGCCTTGGTTCTACTCGGGATGCTTGGACTGCGGTTCCGCAGAGGATCAGGAGAAAGGAGAAGGGGTCAGTCGCGGTCGGCGGAGTCCACGCCGTCCCACAGGTTCGAGTGCCACGGCCGGTCGGTCTCCTCCGACCCTCCGCTGCGCTCCTTGGCCGCGTCCGGGTCGACCACGGTGTAACCGGTCTCCCCGGGAAGGACGTAGTGCAGGTGCTCCCGGGCCAGCCGCCGGATGTACGCGTCGTCCTGGAGGCGCGCCTTCTCGTCGCGCAGCTCCTCGGTGCGCGCCTCCGCCTCCTGCGCCAGCCGCTCCTGGTCGGCGATCTCGTCGCGCTGCGACACGTACTGCCGCATCGGGTACGCGAGCGCCACCACCAGGGAGCAGACGACAAGCGCGAGGAAAGCGGCCCGGCCGGTGAGCCGGGAGCGGCGGGCCTGGCGGCGGTTCTGGGACCGGTAGACGCGGGCGGCGGTCTGCTCTCCGAGCAGCCGCAGCCGGGTCGCGGTGGAGAACCGGTCCCGGTCCTTCGCGGCCATGTCTCCGCCTCCCCACTACGCACGTCCGTCCCCGCACACGGTACGGGACCGAGTGCGGGGACGGACGGAGGCCGGTGCCTTCGGCCCGTGACGGGCCTGCGATCAGCCCTTGAAGCGCGGGAACGCGGAGCGGCCCGCGTACACCGCCGCGTCGTCGAGGATCTCCTCGATACGCAGCAGCTGGTTGTACTTGGCGACACGGTCCGAGCGGGCCGGGGCGCCGGTCTTGATCTGACCGCAGTTCACCGCGACGGCGAGGTCGGCGATGGTGACGTCCTCGGTCTCGCCGGAGCGGTGGGACATCATGCACTTGAAGCCGTTGCGCTGGGCCAGCTCGACGGCGTCCAGGGTCTCGGTCAGCGAACCGATCTGGTTGACCTTGACGAGCAGGGCGTTGGCGGAGCCCTCCTCGATGCCACGGGCCAGGCGCTCCGGGTTGGTGACGAACAGGTCGTCGCCGACGATCTGCACCTTGGCGCCGAGCTTCTGGGTGATGACGTTCCAGCCGGCCCAGTCGTCCTCGTACAGCGGGTCCTCGATGGAGACCAGCGGGTACGCGGAGACGAGCTCCTCGTAGTACTCGGTCATCTCGGCGGCCGAGCGGGACTTGCCCTCGAACTCGTACTTGCCGTCCTTGTAGAACTCCGAGGCGGCGACGTCGAGCGCGAGCGCGATGTCCTTGCCCGGGGCGTAACCGGCCTCCTTGATGGCCTCGAGGATGAGGTCCAGGGCGGCGCGGTTCGACTCCAGGTTCGGCGCGAAGCCACCCTCGTCGCCGAGACCGGTCGACAGGCCCTTCGTCTTCAGGACCTTCTTCAGCGTGTGGTAGACCTCGGCGCCCCAGCGCAGGGCCTCGGAGAAGGACTCCGCGCCGATCGGGGCGATCATGAACTCCTGGATGTCCACGTTGGAGTCGGCGTGCGACCCACCGTTGAGGATGTTCATCATCGGGACGGGCAGCAGGTGCGCGTTCGGGCCACCGAGGTAGCGGAACAGCGGCAGGTCCGAGGCCTCGGAGGCGGCGTGCGCGACGGCCAGCGAGACGCCGAGGATGGCGTTGGCGCCGAGCGAGCCCTTGTTCTCGGTGGCGTCCAGGTCGAACATCGCCTGGTCGATCAGCCGCTGCTCGGTCGCGTCGTAGCCGACGAGCTCCGGGCCGATCTGCTCGATCACGGCGAGGACGGCCTTCTCGACGCCCTTGCCGTGGTAACGGTTGGGGTCACCGTCGCGAAGCTCAATGGCCTCGAACGCACCGGTGGAGGCGCCGGACGGAACAGCAGCACGGCCGGTGCTGCCGTCGTCGAGGCCAACCTCGACCTCGACCGTGGGGTTTCCGCGGGAGTCGAGGATTTCCCGGGCTACGACGACGTCGATGGACGGCACGAGGCATCTCCTTCTGGGATATGACGCTGGTTGTGCAGGGTCGCTTTGGCCTTGCGCCAAGAGCCTAACCGCCTTGGCCCACTGTGTTCGGCGACCGCCCGCCTCCTGGGACGAAAAAGGACCCAAGGGCACCCTTAGACGGGCAAATATCCAGAAACTTACTGAGCGGTAACCACAACAGTTGAACGGTGAGCGCAGAAACCCCGACCCCGCGCGTACGGGGGAATCCGCGCCGGGTCGGGGTGCTCAGGGGAGGAGAGAGCTTTTCTGCTGAGGTGCGTACTACTTCGTCAGGTGGAGCTGCTGACCCGGGAAGATCAGGTCGGCGTCCTTGACGATGTCCTTGTTCAGCTTGAACAGCTGGTGCCAGCCGCCCTTCACCTTGTGCGCCTCGGCGATCTTGCTGAGCGAGTCACCGGCCTTCACCTTGTACTCGCCGTCGCCCTTCGCGACCTTCTGGCCGGTCGGCGTGGTGACGGTCTTCGCGGCCTCGGGGGCGGTGCCGCGGTCCGAGCGGGAGGCGGTGGGGGCCTCGGTGTGCTCGGCCGGCTTCGGCGCGGCCGGCTTCGGCGCGGCCGGCTTCGCGGCGGCCGGCTTCGCGGCGGCGGAGCCGGTGTCGACGCCCGGGTCGACACCGTCGTTGGTCAGGTTGCCGGCACCGGCGCAGCCCCAGGCACCCGGACCCTGCATGTCGAGGAGCTTCTCGGCGACGGCGATCTGCTGGGCCTTGGTGGCCAGGTCGGCCCGCGGGGCGTACTGCGTGCCACCGGCGGCAGCCCAGCTGGACTGCGAGAACTGCAGGCCGCCGTAGTAGCCGTTGCCGGTGTTGATGGACCAGTTGCCACCGGACTCGCACTGGGCGACGGCATCCCACGTGGCGACGGAGGCGGCGGAGGCGCCCGTGGCACCCATCAGGGGAACGGCGATTGCGGCACCGGCGACACCGGCGAGCGTGGCCACACGGACGACCTTGGACGGGCGGCGGTTCTTGCCCTTGCTGTTCAGCAGCATGGTTCTCCTCACCGACGCCTACGAGGTGAGCTGTCGGGTTCGGGCCAAGTGAGTTGCCCGGTCGCACGTCCTAGCACGCGACTTCACCCCAAGCCGGTCCTGACGGTCCTTCGACCATCGGGCCCGGCGCTTACCTGGGTCCCCCGCTCCTGCCTACGGCGCTTTACGCGTCTGTTCCCTTCGACCGACGGCAGGATTCGGCGTGACGGTCGACGGGGCCCGCGGTGCGAGCGGTTCCGACCGTAAACGCACGCAACCCCCACATTCAAAGACGGGCATAACGGGCAATCATCCCCTTCTTGCGTCCGGCCGGTCATCGTTTTCGCAGGTGGGGGGCGATACGGGCAGAGCCGGCAGACAAGACACGCCGATTGACGCAAAGAGACCCATGTCTCACTTACGCATAAGCGGACATAGGCCTCTGAACTACCCTGATTTTTGGGGTGATTTAAGCTGTTGATCAGACCGGTCTCACTCCGCCTTCACGCCGAGCTCGAGGCTCTGGCCAGGAAGAATGAGATCCGGGTCGTCGCCGACAGCACTCTTGTTGGCCTCATAGAGCGCCGGCCATCCGCCATGAACCTTCTGTGCATCAGCAATTGCCCAGAGGTTGTCGCCCGGCCGAACGGTGTATGTGCCGTCGGCGGCCGAGCCGCGCGTGTCGCGTCCGCCACTGTTACCGCGGGAAGCATGGCGGCCCGAGTCGCGGTCACCGTCCGTTCCCGCGCCCTGGCTCACCTCGGGGGCCGGCGCGCCACGGTGCTTACCGCCCGTCTCGCTGCCGGAAGAATCGGAGGAGAGGGACGAGTCAGCCCAACCGGACGTATCCGACACATCGGATGACGACTCGCTCGACGCCTGACCCGACGCCTTGCCCGACGTCTTGCCGGATGACTTCGACGACTTGGCGGACGACGACTTCGATCCGCCCGAGGGGCTCGCCTCGTCCGACGATTCGTCGGACGGGTCCGCGCTCTGCGTCGGGTCGGCCGACAGCAGACTTCCCGGGTCGACACCCGGCAGCGTCCCGTCCACCGTGAGCCCGGAGATCACCGCACAGCTGGGCCACGCCCGTGGCCCCTGGTCGTCGAGGACCTTCTCGGCGACCGCTATCTGCTGCGAGCGGCTGGCGAGGTCGGCACGCGAGGCGTACGCCTCGCCGCCGTACGACTTCCAGGTGTCCTGCGAGAACTGGAGACCGCCGTAGAAGCCGTTGCCGAGGTCGGCACTCCACATGCCGCCGCTCTCGCACTCGGCGACCCGGTCCCAGGTCGTGGCGCCGGCCGCGTGCGCACCGGCCGCACCGAGCAGCGGGATGGCGATGGCCGAGCCGGTGACGCCTGCGGCGACGACGATGGCGGGTGCCTGACGAGGGCGACGGTGTCTGCCGTTCGCGGAGCCCATGCGGTTGCCTTCCGTGTGACTGACAAGTGACTGGTGAGTCGAACGGTGAAGGTAGCGGCAGTCGAACGCTTGTCACAAGTCGATGCAGCGCAGATCACGTGAAAGTCACAGAGTTGACGGAGTGTCACTTTCGCCGGAGCGATGTCCGGGATCGAACTCCACGGGAAGAGTGCGCAGTCCGCGCATGATGAGCCCTCCGCGCCACCGCAAATCGGTAGGTTCCACCGCAAGGCGCAGGTCCGGTAGGCGTCTCAGCAGCGTGGCCAGCGCGGCCTGTCCCTCCAGTCGGGCGAGCGGCGCCCCCAGGCAGTAATGGATGCCGTGACCGTAGCCGAGGTGCTGATTGTCACGCCGGGAGAGGTCGAGGGTGTCGGGGTGGGCGAACCGTTCCGGATCCCGGTCCGCGGCGGCGAGCACCACCAGTACGGGGTCGCCCGCCGCGATCCGCCGGCCGCCGAGCACCAGCGGTTCGGTGGCGAACCGCCAGGTCGCCAGCTCCACCGGACCGTCGTACCGCAGCAGTTCCTCGATTCCGGTCTCCAGCAGCCCCGTCTCCCCCGCGTCGAGCGAGCGCTGCAGCCGGTCCCGCTGCTCGGGGTTGCGCAGCAGGGCGTACACCCCGTTGCCGATCAGGTTGACCGTCGTCTCGAAGCCGGCGAAGAGGAGGATGAAGGCCATGGCGGCGGCCTCGTTCTCGGTGAGGTGCTCGCCGTGGTCGCTGGCCCGGATCAGCCCCGAGATCAGATCGTCCCCGGGGTTCTCCCGCTTCCGGTGGATGAGTTCGGCGAGATAGCCGCGCATCTTCTTCACCGACCGCGCCACCCCGCCGCGCGGCCCGCCACCGTGGCGGATCATCATGCCCGCCCAGTCCCGGAAGTCGTCCTGGTCCTCGCGCGGAACGCCGAGCAGATCGCAGATCGCGTAGATGGGGAGCGGGAACGCGAAGTCGTGGATGAGGTCCGCGCTTCCCTCCTCGATGAAGTTGTCGATGAGGCGGTCCGTCAGCTCCTGCACGCGCGGCGCGAACTCCGCGACCCGGCGCGGTGTGAACGCCTTCGAGACGAGGCGGCGCAGCCGGGTGTGGTCGGGCGGGTCGATGTTCAGCAGATGCGTCATCAGCTCCGCCTTGCGCTCGCCCGGGATGCCGGTCTTCCCCTTGGCGTGCGCCGGCTCGTCGTGGTGCGCCGGGTTCTTGGAGAGCCGGGTGTCGGCGAGGGCCTGCCGGGCGTCCACGTACCGCGTCACCAGCCATGCCTCGACCCCGCTGGGCAGCGCGGTGCGGTGCACGGGGCTGTGCTCGCGCAGCCAGGCGTAGGCCGGGTACGGGTCGGTGGCGAACTCCCATGTGAAGAGTTCGGGGCCGTCCGCAGGGGCGTCGGCGGGGCTGGCGGCAGGGGTCTCGGCGGGGCTGTCGTTCACCCCCTGACGTTATCCGTTGCCCTCCGCCGCGAGGATCGCGTCCCGGTAGGCGCGGCCGGCGGCGCGCAGCGCGGCCTCGGGGTCGGTGCCGTCCTGTTCCGCGCGTACGGCGAGGGCGAGGAGCTCGTACCCGATGCCGTCCCCCGCGGGGAGCGCCACATCGAGTCCGGCGGTACGGACCCGGCCGGCCAGCTTCGCCGCCAGCGCCAGACCGGGCTGGCCGAGCGGCACGCCGTCGGTGACCGAGTCGCGCTGCTTCTCGATGGCCTTGGTGCGCAGCCAGTGCGCGTGCACGTCCTCCGGGGTCTCGGCGGTCTCGTCGCCGAAGACATGCGGGTGGCGGTGGATCAGCTTCTCGACGAGGGTGGCCGCGACATCGTCGATGGAGAACGGCTGGTCCTCGTCCTCCTCCGCGATCCTGGCGTGGAAGACGACCTGAAGGAGTACGTCCCCGAGTTCCTCACGCAGCTCGTCGCGGTCGCCGTCCTCGATCGCCTCGACCAGTTCGTACGCCTCCTCGATGGCGTACTTGGCCAGACCCTGATGGGTCTTCTGCGAGGTCCAGGGGCACTCGGCCCTGATCCGGTCCATGACCTGGACGAGATCGAGGAGGCGGGCGCCCGGCAGATCGTACGAACCGGGCAGCAGCTCCAGGTTCGGCATCTGTACCCGGCCCGATCCGGCGAGCCGGGCCAGCCCGTCCGTCAGCGGCTGGTTGCCCTCGCCACCGGTGACGACCACGACGGTCCGGCCGCCCGCGCAGGCGTCGACGAGCTCCTGCGCGGTGGGCGCGGAGTGTTCGACGGTGACGCCCGCCTCGCGCAGATACGGCAGCTGGGGGTGGTTCTGCTCGGCGCAGAGCACCCGGTCGGCGGCGTGCAGCGTCTGCCAGGCCGGCCAGGACAGCAGCCCGGGCGCGACCCGGTGGCTGGCGGTGAGCAGGACGATACGACCGGGATCTTCAGCGTTCACCCCACCAACCTACCTAGGGGGCGTCCGGTCGGTCAGGCCGGATCAGGGAGCGGCCCGCCGCGGAGCGGCTGATGTCACACCGTGGTGCGTGCAGCTGCAAGGCGGAGGAGGGTGCCGAGAGCTTGGGGAAGACCGACGACAACGCGGCAGATGTGCGTGCCAGGGCACGCGAGCCCGGCCTGACCGACCGGACATCCCCTAAGCGCCTGCTGCGGCTTCCTGCTGGGCGGGCTTGGTGACCTGGGTGATCCACGGGGCCTTGTAGTTGGCGAGCTGGGTCTGCTTGTCGTCCCAGGTACCGAAGCGCGGGTTGACGTCGATGTGCAGCGACTTCGACGCCGCGGTGAGTGCGTCGCCGACGGCCTTCTGTCCGGCGGGCTGCTGCAGGTCGGCGCCGAGCGCCTGGGCCAGCTTCGTCAGCTGGACCTGCTCGCGCAGGACGGCCTCGATCTGGTCGGGGGCGACCCAGCTCTGCTGGAGCATCATCGTCCGCAGCTGTGCCTCTCCCCCGGACTGGGTGGCCGCCGACTGCCGCATCTCCTGGATCTCCTTGCGGCTGACCGTCACGTCCGCGTCCGCGGCGGCCTTGTCCAGGATCCGGTCGAAGATCAGCCCGTGCAGCTTGGCCCGGCCGAGCTGTCCCGACTTGTTGATGAGCTGGACCGACTGGTCGGACTTGCGCTGCGCGGTGCGTACCTCCGCCACCTGGGCCTGCACGGTGGACACCTCGATCCGGTCCCCTCCGACCACGGCTGCGGCACCTGGGTGGGCCTGGTTGCCGCAGGCGGAGAGCAGCGGCGCCGCGACGAGCATGGCGGCGGAGACGACGAGCGCGGTGCGACGGCGGCGGTGCAAAGGAGCCTCCCGGGGAGAGATTGTGCGGCGGTGCACAAGACCCTGCGGTGATCGATGTTAGGCAGTGGGCGTGATCCGGGCCACTGGTTCGACCAACGATTCGGCAGCAGTTCGGGATGTGGGCCGAATCCGGTGTGCTCAGCGCACGCGTTCGACCGCTTTCGGCCTCGCGTCCGGCCGCAGCATGATCGCGCGGGAGACCACAAAGGTGATCGGGATGGCCGCCAGCGCCGCGACCAGCGGTGCGTAGCGGCTGCTGAAGCCGGCGCGGTCGACCAGCAGCCAGACACCGCCGGTGGTGATGACGAAGTTGGCAGCGTTGGTGAGCGGGAAGAGCAGGAACTTCCGCCAGGTGGGCCGGGTCCGGTACGTGAAGTACGAGTTCAGCAGGAACGAGCCGGTCATGCTCAACGCGAACGCGATCACATGCGCGGCCAGGTACGGCAGCGCGGTCAGCAGGGCCAGGTAGCAGCCGTAGTACGTACCGGTGTTCACGACGCCGACGAGGGCGAAGCGGGCCATCTGGGCCGTGACCGTCATCGGCCTACGAACTGCCGCGACCGCTGCTGACTGGGTACGCCGGTATTGGATGCCTTCACCAAGAAATGCGGGCGCCGCTTCACCTCGTAATAGATGCGGCCGACATACTCACCGACCACACCCACTATCACCATCTGGACCCCGGCGAGGGCCGTGACCACGACGATCAGCGTGACATAGCCGGGGGTGTCCACCCCTTTCACCAGGGCGACGCCGACGATCCAGGCGGCGTAGGCGAAGGCGACGGACATCAGCACCATCCCCAGGTACAGGGCGGCGCGCAGCGGCTTGTTGTTGAAGGAGAGCAACCCGTCGAGCCCGTAGTTGAGGAGCTTCCCGATGGTCCAGGCGGAGCTGCCCTTCTCACGGACCGCATTCTCGTATCCGAAGGTCGTCGTCCGGAATCCGACCCAGGCGAACAGGCCCTTGGAGAAGCGGTTGTACTCGGTGAGTTCGAGGACGGCATCGACGGTACGCCGGGACAGCAGCCGGAAGTCACCGACCCCGTCGACCAGCTCCACGTCCACCAGGCGGTTGATCAGCGCGTAGTAGGCGCGGGCGCCGAGGGTGCGGGTGACGCGGTCGCCCTTGCGGTTGCGGCGGGCGATCACCTGGTCGTAACCGTGGGAGTGCTCCTCCAGCATGCGGCCGACGAGCTCGGGCGGGTGCTGGAGGTCCGCGTCCATGATCACGACCACATCGCCGTCGGCGTGCTGGAGGCCGGCGAGCATGGCGGCTTCCTTGCCGAAGTTGCGGCTGAAGGAGAGATAGCGGATCCGCGGGTCGGCTGCGGCCAGCCCCTCCAGGATCGGCAGCGTGCGATCCGCGCTGCCGTCGTCGACGTAGACGAGCTGGAAATCATGCCCCAGCCGGCTCATTTCATCCGTGGCGCGCGCATGAAAGCGTTCGAGGATCTCCTCCTCGTTGAAACAAGGCACTACTAACGAGATCAGCACAGGAGCATCTCACCCTGTCGGTGCGTCAGACATGGAGGAGGGACGTGGACCATGAGCAACCATCACGTGAATTGAACTACTGAATAAGCAGTTCCACACCGCTCATTACTTTCACGGCTGCGATATTCGTCCGTATGCCGACCTTCCGTCCCCGCACGGCCGCGGCCGCACTCGCCGCATTGATCACCACGGCCACCGTGTGCGCGGGCGACGCCAGGGCCCGCAGCTTTCCGTTCGGGCCGCGCACCCGGAGCGTCAATGATCTCGGAAATCAGTTCGTGCCGTTCCATACCCGGCTCCGGGACCTGCTGCACGGGCACGGCGACGGCGGACTGTTCCTGAACTGGTCGTCCGGATACGGCACCAGTTTCCTGCCGGATCTCGGCACCTATTTGACCAGCCCGTTCGCACTGCTCGTCGGGGCCTTCCCCCGGGACCGCATCGACCTCGCGGTGTACGTGGTGACCGTGGTGAAGATGGCGTCCGCTGCGGCAGCCATGGCGTTCCTGCTGCTGACACTGCGGGGCGGGCGCTGGTGGATGGCCGGGGTGCTCGGCGGCTCGTACGCGCTGTGCGGCTGGTCGGTCGCCGAGGCGTCGTACAACCCGATGTGGCTGGACGGTCTGATCGCCCTGCCGCTGCTCTGTCTGGCCGGTGAGTGGGCCCGGACGGGGCGCCGTCGCATGGTGGCTCCGCTGCTCGTCGCGGTGGTGTGGGTCGCCAACTTCTATACGGCGTACATGGCGACCCTGGGGGCCGCCCTGGTGTTGGTGGTACGTCTGCTGACGGAGAGTGAGAAGGGGGTCGGGAGGGCGAAGGCTGCGGCACGGGGGCTGGCGCGGGCGGCCGGGAGCGTGCTGCTGGGGATCGGGCTCGCGGCGCCCGTCCTGATTCCCGTCTACCTGGGCACGAAACACGCCTACCCCGGCTGGGACCGGACGTTCCGGCCCGCCGCCTGGCCCGATGTGCTCGCCCGGCTGTTCCCCAGCACGTACGGCTTCTTCACACCCGCCCTCTTCCTGAGCGCCGTCGCACTGCTCCCGGCCTGCGCACTCGTCTTCCAGCGGGGTGTGCCGCGGCGCGAACGGTGGGCGTGGGCGGGGCTGGTGGCGGGGGCCGGGCTGTCGCTGCAGTGGGGGCCGACCCATCTCCTCTGGCATGCGTTCGCGACGCCCAACGGCAGTCCGTACCGGCAGACGTTCGTGCTCGCCGGTCTGGTGGTGATCGCTGCCTGGATCTCGGTCTCGTACGGACGGCCGGGGCCCCGGGCCCTGGCCGGCGGAGGCGCGGTGCTGGTGCTGGTCGCGGCGGGGGCGGCCTTCAGCGACCTGGCCACGCACCGGTCGTACCTGCTGTTCGCGGCCGGTCCGGTAGCGACGGCCGCCGCGCTCGCCCTGCCCGGCCGGGGCCGTCGGGCGGGTCTCGCCGCCGTGCTGCTGACCGGTGTGCTGGTGGGGCAGGCCGCGGCGACCACGGCGTTCGCCGACCGGCAGCGCCTGGCCCAGCTCGATCACTACGCGCCCTGGGGCGAGCGGCAGCGGGTACAGGCCGACGCGGTGGCCCGCGCGGACGGCTGGCCGCGTTACCGCACCGACCCCGGCGGGGAGCGGACCACCGCCAACGATCCGCTGCTCGTGGGCGGTCAGGGTGCCGCGTACTACAGCAGCCATACGCCTGCCGTGCTGACCCGCACGCTCGCCGCCCTCGGCGCCGGCTGGACGTCCCGCGGCCGGGCCGTGCAGAGCCTGGACAACCCCGTCACCGACGCGATCTTCTCGGTCGGTGCCCGGGTCCACGGGCCGCGCGACCCGCACCAGCGGTGGAACGCACCGGACGACCGGCCGGTGACGGTGGTGCGGCAGCAGGTGCCGCCGCTGGTGACGGTGCGGCAAGCGGGCGCGGCGCCGTCCTTCGGCCCGTCGCCGTTCCGGAACCAGGAGGCGCTGCTCGGTTCACGGGTCTATACCGTGCCGCGGACGGCGCTCCGGAGGGTGAGCGGTGCCCCGGTCGAGGATCGGGGCGACCGCACCCACCGGGTGGGGCGCGGTACATACCGGCTGACCGCCCGCTGTCCGGCGGGCAGCGAGGTGTACCTGTGGACGCCCGGGGTGTTCGGCTCGGCGCGGGTGAGCGATCGGCCGGGGGCTCAGCCGGGCGGCGATGGGCCGGGCGCGGGCCGGGAGACCGAGCTCCGGGGCCTGCTGCCGGCCCGCCGCGCGGCGATGGAACCACTTGGACAAATCGTGGGCGCCGACGGGCAGGTCGTGGTCACGCTGCGGTCCGTACGCGCGGGAACCGTGCCGCGCGAGGCCCTCGGCTGTCTGGACCGGGACCGGCTGGCCGAGGCCGTGACCGGGCTGCGGCGCACAGGAGCGACGTCCGTCCGCGTCACCGACGACGGCGTCCGGGCCGAACTGCCCCCCGGAACCCGCGGAACCGTCGTGCTCGCCGTGCCCCGGATCGCGGGCTGGAGCTGCCAGGGGCGGCCCGCCGACAGCTACCTGGGCCTGGTCTCCGCGCCTGTCCCCGCCCACGGCACATCCGTCGACTGCACGTTCCGTCCCCCCGGCCTGCGGGCCGGTTCGACGGTCGGAGCGGGCGCGCTGCTCGTGCTGGCCGGGGCGGCGGCGTGGGGTGCGCTGGTGCGACGACGCGCCGGGCGGCAGGACCTTGTACTGGCGGGACCGGACTGACCCGGCCCCCGCCCGCGGCAGGTCCGTCGACGGCACGTTCCGTCGGACCGGACTGCGGGCGGGAGCGGCGGTGGGGAGTTCGGGGTGCTCGATCAGTCAGCCACGACCGGCGGCCTCAGCTACCCACGATCGCGACCGGGGCGTCCCAGGCGTTCCGGTCGAATCGTGAGCGTGCCACCGGTGTGCGTCACCTTCTTGTTGACGGCGTACTGGTGACCGCGACGGTGACCGGTGTACAGCGTCGAGGCGTACGGGAAGCCCGTGGTGGTGGAGTACACGTCGTCGTAACGGGCGTACCAGAGGATCTCCGGCAGGTCCGTGCGGTTCGTCGCGTTGGCCACGACGGCGGCGCTGGAGTTGCTGAAGCCGTAGAAGCCGGACCAGTACCCCTTGGCCTTGACCGTCCTGTCGAACGACCGGATGTACGAGAGCACCGTGTTCACACAGGAGGTGTTCTTCGGGTCGAAGTACTCCATGTCGAGGTAGACCGGGCTGCCCGGCTTCCTGCCGAGCGCGGCCTCCTTCGCCACGGCGTCGTTGGCGTCGGTGACGGCCGGTGAGGCGGCGTCGGCGGCGGTCGTCTTCTCGGGGGCGGCGCTCGTCTGGCACGGCGGCTGCGCGCCGACGTACAGCGGGACGAGCTTCCAGCCGGTGGCGCTGACGGCCTTCACCCAGGAGGCGGTGAGGTTGGGCTGCGCGCAGCCGCGGTTCTTTCCGCCGACGTACACGGCGGCACCGTGGTAGACGGAGGAGCTGTACCAGCCCTTCAGGGTGGTCAGCGACGGCGCGGTGCAGGTGTCGAGGACATGCCCGGTGTAGATCTTCGGCGCGGGCCTGGCGACCGTGGTGGCGGTGGCGGCCTCGGCGGCGAACGCACCACCGGCGAGAACAGCGACGCCCGCCACGGCCATGGAGATGCGGCGACGCTTCTTGGATATGCGGTGCCGAGGCTGCCGGCAAGCTGTCGATCTCGGCGCCGCTCCCGCGCAACGCGTCCTCCGTGCCGCTGCGCCGCCGCCCAAGGGCTGTCCCGCAAGGCCCGGCGGGACCGGACCGACCGAGCTCGTCGCGTCGGCGGGACCGGACCGGCCGGCCCCGCCCGGTCCGCTCAGCCGCCGCGGACCTGCATCTGCCGGTCGAGCTGACGGCGCAGCTCCACCGGCAGCGGGTGGTGCGGCCCGTACATCCGCTCGGTGTCGTACAGCAGTGCCTGGAGCTGCCCGCGCGCCGCCGCGTGGTCGCCGACCGCGAGCAGCAGATACCCGATGCGCTGACGGATCTCGAAGGAACGGGCCGGGTCGTTGCCCGTCGCGTACTGGTTCTCGTAGTACGGCAGGACCGCGCGGTACTCCGCGAGCGCGGCGGCCGGTTCGCCCAGCTGCTCCAGGCACTGCGCCGCGTCGTAGCGGTACTGCAGCGTCTGGGTGTCGGCCGGGCCGGCCTCCGCCGCGCGGTCGTCGGCGAGGCGGCGCAGTTCGGGCAGGGCGCGACGGTACTGCCCGTCGTCCATGAGCGTCGCCGCGTACTGCTTGCGCAGGATGCGGACCACCGGCGAACCCTCACCGTGCTGTTCGGCCGCGGCCGGGAGGATGCCACCGAGGATGTCCACGGCCTGGGTGATCCTGCCCTGCCCGAGCAGTTGCTTCACCTCGTCGACGGCGGCCGCGACATCCGGTTTGGCGGCCACCGGCGTCGGCTGCGCGGCGGGCGGAGTCGTGACGAGGTCGGGCCACGGGGCGTGCGGCCGCAGAAAGGGGCGGGTCGGGTCGAGCGGACCGGACGGCAGCCCCGTGGAGCGGGACGGGAGGAGCGGGGTGAGGTGTTCGTACACCTCCTGGGCGCTCGCCGGACGGTGCTGCGGGTCCTTGGCGAGCAGCCGCAGCACGAGCGCTTCGAGGGGCTCCGGAATCTCGGGCCGGATCTGCCGGACCGGGAGCGGCGGCTCGTAGAGGTGGCGGTGCAGCACACCGAGGGCGGTGGATCCGGCGAACGGCACGTCCCCGCTGAGCAGTTCGTGGAGGAGTACGCCGAGCGCGTACAGGTCGGTGTACGGGCCGACGGCGCCGCCCATCGCCTGCTCGGGCGCCATGTAGGCCGGGGAACCGATCGGCGTACCGGTGTGGGTGAGGCGCGTGGTGTCGTTGTCCAGGACCGAGGCGACGCCCAGGTCGAGGACGGTGATCGTGCCGTCCGGGCGCACCATCAGATTCCTGGGCTTGAGGTCGCGGTGGACGATCGGCACGGCGTGCACGGCGGAGAGCGCGGCGCAGAGCTGGGCGGCCACGGCGACGGACCACTGCCACGGATAAGGGTCGTGCTCGGCGAGATGGTCGGCGAGATCGGAGCCCTCGACGTACTGCATGACCAGGAACAGATCGTCGTCGTCGCTGCCCGCGTCATGGACGGTGACCAGGCCCGGATGGTCCACCTGGGCGGTGACCCGGCACTCGCGCACGAACCGGCGCCGCAGCTCGTCGGCGGCGCCGCTGCCGCCGGGACCGGCGACCCGGTCGGGACGGAGCAGCTTCACCGCGACCCTGCGGTCCAGGCGTTGGTCGTACGCCGTCCAGACCTGGCCCATGCCGCCCTGGCCCAGGATGGTCGCCAGCTCGTACCGCCCGGCGATGACGCGTCCGTTCAACGGTCCTCCTCCTTACGGAGGTAGTCGCTCAGCTCGTCGAGCTCGGCACGGACCTGGTCGATGCGGTGGGGCGGGGTGGGCGTGGGCGCGTGCGGCACGGGCTGGGGCTGGGGAGGCTGCCGCTGGGGCTGGAGCTGCGAAGGCTGGGAGTAGGGCTGCCGCTGGGGCTGGGGCTGGTACTGCGGCGGCTGAGCGGGCAGCGGCTGCCGTACGGGCATGGTCGTGTACCCGTACCCCGGCGGCAGGTAGCCGCCGGCGCCGAACTGCTCCTTCCTGAGCTGCTCGTAGTGGCGGATGTCCCCGACCAGGTAGTACGCGGGGGCGGCCACCATCGCCAGCAACAACAGCGGTATGAGGACGTTGTCGACGCCACTGGGGTCGTCGCTGCCCTCCCTGCCGATGATCGGCAGGAGCACACAGATCAGCACGAAACCGGCCCCGGTCAGCCACCAGTCGGACGTCCTGCGGCGCACGATCGCGAGGCGCAGCAGCGGAGCCCACAGCAGCAGACCGATGGAGCCCACCGAGAGCACCACGAACAGCACGCGCATCGAGACGATCCAGGCCCGGTTGGGCAGCCGACGCGGCGGCATCGGCGTCGGCGGCGGCGGATGACCCGGGCCGTACATGGCTGCTCCTGGTACCTGGTCGGGGAAGTGCTGAACGCACCTGTCAGCGCGCGCAGATCTGGCAGACCTGAGCGTAAAGGGCGACACCGACAACGGTCCCGGGGTTGTACGGAACCGTTGTGGTTCAGCTCACTTCGGCGTGACCGTACCGTCCGTCAGCCCGTCGTACATCCCCTGGACCAGCTGTCCGCCGAGCCGGCCGGTCAGCCGGAGCGCGTCCTCGAACGCGGCGAGGGCGCGGAACTGCGCCCCGTACCGCTGCTGTTCGGCGAGCGGCAGGCGCGGCAGCTGGAGGCGGCGGGCGTCGAGCCGGGTCGCGGTGGACGCGTAACTGCTGGCCTGCCGGTTGTTGGCGGTGCCGCGCAGGAAACCGGCGAGGAACCACGGGTCGAGGGTGGCCGGATCGGGGCGCAGCAGCTGAAGGTTGCGGCCGAGTGCGGAGCCCGCGGTGGCCTCGTCGATCACCCGGGCGACGGTGCCGCCGCCGAGCACGGGGACGACGACGTCACCGGGCTCGACGAGGACCGGCTCCTCGGGCGGCCCGTCGGTGCTCGCGGGGGTGGCGGGACGTGTTCCGGAGGGGGCGGTGGAGCCGAGGACGTCGTATTCCGTGAGGACGGGGCCGGGTCCGGTGCCGGAGCCGCCGGTACGGAGCTGGAGGGCGCCGGCACGGGCGAGTTCACCGACGGTGGTGAGGGGCCAGCGGGCCGGGTCGGAGAGGTCCGCGAGCGGCGGGGTGAGAGTGGCGGTCAGCCGCAGCGTCTCGGTCAGCCGGTCCCGTACGCGGGTGAGTTCGGCGGCTCCGCCACCGGCCGTCGGCGGGGGCAGATGGCGGGCGGGGGCCAGGTCCACGTCGTCGTCGAGGAGTTCGATGACGGGGACGACCCGGCTGACACCCGGCCGGTCCTGGCCGGTTCGGTCGAGGGCGGCGTCCGACTCGGGACCGGTCCGCTCCGCCCGCTCGAACGGCTCCCAGGCGTCCAGCACGGCGCTGCGCACCGCCTGCCAGTCGAGCCGGTCGCGCCCGCCCGACGCGGGGGCACCGGCGGTCGCCGCAGCCGGTTCGGCGGGTTCGGCGGTGTCCACGAGCAGCAGCTCGGGCGAGGGGCGGACACCGGCGCCGGGCTTGCGCAGCACCCAGAGGTGGAGCGGGATGCCGTACGGGGGTGCGGCGCCGGCCGGGAGGGCGACGACGGCACGAAGGGCGCCGCGGCGCAGCAGATCGGCACGGATCCGACGGCCGGAACGGCGCGACGCGGCGGCCGGGGGCATCAGCAGGACGGCGGTGCCGCCCTCGCGCAGATGGGCCAGGGCGTGCTGGACCCAGGCGAGTTCGGACTCCGTACGGGCGGGGAAGCCGTACTCCCAGCGGGGGTCGTAGGCGAGCTCGTCGTGCCCCCAGTTGCGTTCGTTGAACGGCGGGTGGCAGAGCACGGCGTCGACGGCGAGCTGCGGGAACGCGTCGGCGCGCAGGGTGTCGCCGGTCCGCACGGCGACCGTGCAGCTCTCGATGGTGGAGTTCAGGGCGAGGCGGAGCGCGGTCAGCGCAGCGAGGTCGGGGTCGGCATCCTGCGCGTACAGGGCGGTCGGACGGCTGAGGGCGCGCAGCAGGGCGCCGGTTCCCGTCGCCGGGTCGAGAACCGTACGGGCGGGCCGGCTGCCCGTCTCCACGAGGGCGGCCATCAGCTCGGCGAGGCCCGGAGGGGTGAGGGTGAACTGGCGCGGGTTGGCGTCGAGCTGGCGGCCGAGGAGGAACTCGAAGGCCTGGCGGGCGCCGGTCTCGGCGGCGAGTTCGGCAGCGGCGCGCAGCAGGGGAACGGACGGCAGGAGTTCGTCGGCGGTGGGGGTGTGAACAGCGCGTACGCATCCGTTCGTTCCACCTCCGCTTCCGTCGCCTGCTTCGGTGGCCGGACCGAAGCGTGCGGTGAGCAGGTCGTTCAGGGCGAGGTGCAGCACCTTGGCCATCCGCCCGTCCGACACGGCGGTGATCTCCAGCCAGGCGGTGGGCCTGTCCCGGACGAGCAGCAGGGCGCAGCCCGCGTGAACGAGGGCGGGGACGGCGCCGGCCGGGTGCCCGGCCAGTTGCTGCCAGACCCGTTCGCGGAGCGGGACCTCGGCGAGCTTCCCCTGGTCACGCAGCCACTGTTCGACTTCGGGCAGGGCGAAGGACGGGCTGGTCTCGGTGCCGCCAACCGGCTTGGGGAAGTCGGCGTGGCGGCGTCGCCAGTTGCTGACGGCGGCGCGGCCCACCCCCGCGAGCCGGGCGATCCCGGCCGCGGTCACCTCTGTCGAGTTCTCCGGCACTGACTGTCTCCCTGGTCCTGGGCGTCCTGGTCCTGATCCGTCCGCGCTGCCTGCTCTGTGTAGGCGAGCATACCGAGCCGTTCACGCGACACCGATTCACACCGTGCATGAATCCGTTTCGCGTGAACAGTGTTGACTCGGTTCACAGGCTCTGCTGTTATTGACCTGTCGCTACACCAGGCGGCGCAGCATTCCGCTCACCACTCATCCCTGTACTTGCCGGAGGGCACAGCCATGTCCCAGTTCACGCAGCCGCCGCAGTCCCCGCAGCCCCAGCAGCCGTACGCCCCGGCGCAGACGCCGGGCCTGCGCCCGGCCCGCAACGGGCTCGGCATCTCGGCGCTGATCCTCGGCATCATCGGCGCCGTCTCGGGTCTGATCCCGTTCCTCTTCTGGCTGGCGGGCATCCTCGGCGTCATCGCCCTGATCCTCGGCCTGGTCGGCCGGGGCCGGGTCAAGCGCGGCGAGGCCACCAACAAGGGCGCGACCACGTTCGGCGCCGTCCTCGGCCTGATCGCGCTGATCCTCTCGGTGGTCGGTGCGGTCATCACGTTCAAGGCGGTGGGCGACGCCGTGGACGAGCTCGACCGGGCGGTGTCGGACACCACGGCCACCGCCGCGCCGAAGGCCGGCGACACGGGCTCCGGGAAGAACAAGGGCAAGGGGTCCGGCGGCAACGAGAAGCCGGACGCCGGGAAGGCGCTGAAGGCCGGTGACTCGGCCGTCTACGACGACGATCTGACGGTCACGGTCGGCGACGCGACCTCGTACACCCCTGACTCGTTCGCCGCCGGTCACACGAAGGGCAACAAGGCGTACCGGATCGCCGTCGTCATCGAGAACGCGGGCAAGGAGAAGTTCGACTCGGCGCTGATCAACGTCGAGGCGCGGGCCGGCGAGGACGGTGTGAACGCCGAGCAGATCTTCGACGGCAAGGTCGGCGAGGGCTTCAGCGGCACGGTCCTGCCGGGCAAGAAGGTCACCGTCCAGTTCGCCTTCGACGCCCCGGCGGACGCCAAGAACCTGACCGTCGAGGTCAACCCCGGCTTTACGTACGACACCACCCAGTGGGACCTGAAGCTCTAGAACGCCCCTCCCTTCGCCACCCCGACCGGAGCCCGACCATGCGCCTCCTCGCCCGCATCGCCGCAACCGCTCTGCGCACCGCGACAGCGACGCTCTGCGCCGTCACGGCCCTGGCTCTCACGGCCTGCAACCCGGTGTTCGCCCAGCAGCGGGACACCGCGCCGTTCGCCCGGCTGACCGGACCCGAAGTCGCGAACAAGGCCCTGGCGGCGACCCGGGCCGCCAAGTCGGTACGTATCACCGTGGAAACGAAGTCGCCCGGCGGCACCCCGGTCGAGGCGTACGTGGCCACCGACATCAGGGGCGAGTGCACGGTGACCCTGTCCATGGGCGCGGCAGGCACGATGGACCTGGTCAGGACCGGCGGCACGGTCTACACCCAGTCCGACGAGGCGATGCTGCGGGCGGCGTCCGCGGGCCGGCCGCACGCCGCCACGGACGCCGAGGTCAAGAGACTCACGGGCCGCTGGGTGAAGGCGGACCACGCCGACAGGTTCACGGCGCAGACCCTGGGCTACTGCAACCGGAAGGGTTTCCTCGACCGCCTGGCGGAGAACAGCAGTACCGCGCACAAGGGGAGGGCAACCGCTGTCGGCTCCACGCCCGCCCTGTCCCTCACCGGCCGGGCGGGCAGGGGGACATGGCAGGCGGCGGTCGCCGCGGAGGGCAGGCCCCACCTCCTGAAGCTGCGCTTCAGCACCGGGACCCCGCTCACCGTCGAGTTCACCGAGTTCGACAAACCGTTCAGGGTAAAGAGACCAGCCATCTGACACACGGATCTGACACACGGACCCGCCTGTACACACACGTACAGGCGGGTCGTTCGTTTTCACACCCGGTGCCGCACCCACACATTGGGCTCCACATACACCGCATATCCGTGCGCCACCGAACAGTGCACCGGCACCAACGCCCCAGGAACCTCCACCGGACCGTCCTCGTCGAACGGCAGCCCGGTCCAGGACCGCCACCGCTCGAGGGAGCCCGACACCGTCATGGACACCGGCGCCACCGCCTCGATCACACCGCCCGCCCGCACATGGACGCGCAGCCACGGGTCGTACGGAAGCCCGTCCTCCGCCCGGGTCCGGCGGGCGTACTCCTCCATCGGAGCCGAGGCGTCCAGGTGTTTGGCGCTCGGCCGCACCGGGGCGACGAGCTCCCGGAACCCGAGCCGGCCTGCGTTCTCCCGCATCGCGGCGACCATCCGCCCCGAAATCCCCTCCCCCTGGCGCCCCTTGGCGACGGCGATCTCGACCGCGCCGACCGTGTCCGGCGTACGCCCACGCCGCAGGTCGGAGAAGGCCCACAGCAGCGACTGGTCCCAGCCGCCCTCGGGCAACTCTCCGCGCCCCGGAGCATGCAGCGCAAACGGCACGCTGTACGCCCGCGCGGCGACGTCACCGTCCGGGTCCGTCGCGACGAGCGCGAATTCCGGGAAATCGACGGCGAGCCTGGGGTAGTTGGCCCACCCGACGAGGTCCTCCAGGACGAACTCCGGCCAGGTCTCGGGCATCTCCTGCATGGGCCCGGCGAGCTCGGGGCGCGCGGCGAGGGTGGTGATCTTCAGCTCCATCCACCACACGCTAGGCAGCGGAACTCCCGAAGCCAACGTGTTTACCGACGCCCCCGCTGCACGGCCGCGGCCGCGTGACCGTGCGTACGCCCGGCACCGTCAGCGCCGGAGCCGCCAGGAAGGGCGGCTGCCTCAAGGGCCTCGTGCGTGCCCCCTTCTCAGCGGCCCGACGCCGTCAACCGCCGCACTGCGCCAGCATCGCCCGCTTGTCGGCGGCGGTCACCGGCAGCGCGTACTTCAGCGAGACCTGCGCGAACCGCACCGCGTACGAGCAGCGGATCCGCTTGTACGGCGGCAGCCAGGAAGCCGGGCCGGAGTCACGCTTGGCATTGTTGGCCGGGCCGTCGACCGGGATGAGGTTGAGCGGGTCGTTCGCGATCTGCTGGCGCTTGGCCTCGGGCCAGCGGGAGGCGCCCATCTGCCAGTCGTACGAGAGCGGCATGACGTGGTCGATCTGGACCTTCGTCGCCTGCTGCTTGCTCCACTCGATGGTCGAGCCGGTGTACGGGTCCTTGAGGGTCATGGAGACGACGACGCAGTCCGACCCCGACCGGAGTTCGACATTCTTGCCGTCCCGGGCCAACAGGTCGTTGCGGGTGTCGCAGCCGTTGCGGGACAGCGGGATGCCGTCGACCGAATCCTTCCAGGCGTAGCCGAACTTGTCCCGCTCGTAACCGGTCTTCGGCCCGCGGCCCTTCGTGCTCACCTTCTCGATGAGCTTCCGGGCGGCTGCCCGGTCCGCGTCGGAGGTGAGAGGGGCGAGGCCGGGCTTCGTACCGTCGGGGTTGCTCAGCGGGCCGGCGCCGAAGCCGCCCGCCGACTGCCCGCCGCCCGCCGACCCGCTGCCACCGGCGGCCATGTCATCGGGGTCGCAGCCCGCGAGGGCCAGGACCGCCGCCGCACCCAGGGCAGGCAGCATCACTCGGTACGCATGGGGAGATATCACTCGAAGCCGTCCTGACGGGGAAAGTCGAACCCGGGAATCCTACGGATGTCTTCCCCGCCGACGGACGTTCATGGCCGCGATACCCGAGGGATGCGGCCCGAATCACACTCCCCCGCCTCACACCTTCCGCCTCACACCTTCCGCCTCACACCTTCCCGATGCCGAGCGTCGTCTCGGAGGGCAGCAGCCCGGACCCGATCGCTGCGACCCACAGCGGCCCCAGCAGCTCCACGAGCCGCTCCCGCTCCCCCTCGCCGAGCGCCCGCCAGGGTGCGGCCGCCTGCTCGTCGGTGCGCCGCTCGACTTCGGTACGCAGCGCCCGGCCCGCCTCCGTCGCCATACCGTCCTCCTCCAACAGCCCGCGCTTCACCAGCCGTCCACGGGCCGCGTTCCACTCCTCGTCGCTCCAGGCCCGGCTCTCGAACACCTCCGGGCGTGCGGCACCGATGGCGGCGAACGAGACCAGCGACTCGACCGGGTCGAGCCCCGCCTCGGCGAGCGCGGCGATGTGCCCGTCCCCGCGGTGTTCGCGCAGAACCGTCGCCGCGTGCCAGAGCGCCTGATGCGGTTCGTCCGGCCACGGCAGGGCGGCGTTGGCCTCGGCCAGCGGACGACCGGTCACGTCCGCGGCCTCCGCGACGCGCCGGGCCAGCGCGGCGGCCTCGGTGATCTCCGGGCCGGCGGCCTGTTCCCCGAACAGCGCCCGGTACGTACGGTCGACCGCCTTCGTGCGGGCCGCGACCACCGCATCGGGGGAGGCGACGGACCAGGCGGCCGGAATGTGCTCCCGCACCATCCGCGGACTGAAGCTGTAGAAGGTTTCGGCGACCCGCTCCGCGTCGACGGCCCCCAGCGGCGCCGCGCGCCAGGCGAAGTAACTCGGCCAGCGCTCATCGGTGCGGTAGCCGAGCACGGCGGCCTCCTCGAACACCTCCGGCGCGTAATAGAGCACCGCGTGCAGAGGCTCCAGCAGGTGCCACATCTGACGTACGCGACCCAACTCCTCGGACATGTCTCCACCCTCCGGCCGATCCCTCATCTTGTCGCTGACTAGTTCTAGAGAATCCTCGCTCCACCCGAACTTGTCAATGACTAGATTCAGCGTAATCTGCTGACCATGAGCAGCGATCGCACCTACCACCACGGCGACCTGCGACGGGCCGTCCTCACCGCCGCACTCGACGTCATCCGCACCGAGGGCCCCGGCGCCCTGAGCCTGCGCGACCTGGCCCGCCGGGCCGGCGTCTCCCACGCCGCCCCCGCCCACCACTTCAAGGACCGCACGGGCCTGCTCACCGCCATCGCCGCCGAGGGGTACGGGCTCTTCGCCGACGCCCTCGCCGACGCGCCGGACCTACGGGAGAGGGGCGTGCGGTACGTACGGTTCGCGACCGGCCACCCCGCGCACTTCCAGGTGATGTTCCAGCCGGAGCTCTACCGCCCGGACGACCCGGAACTCCTCGCGGCGAAGACCCGCGCGGCACAGGCGCTGCGCGCAGGGGTCACCGGTCTCCCCGCCGGGGGACGCGGTGACGACCCGCGGCTCGCCGGAATCGCCGCCTGGTCCCTGGCCCACGGCTACGCCACCCTGCTCCTGAGCGGCAATCTGAACGACCCGCTGAGCGACCGGAACCCCGAGGAGGTGTTCCGGTCGCTCACCGGGCTGCTGTTCACGACCCCAGGATCGTCGTGAGGAACTCGCCGGTCCAGGCCAGCAGTTCGCGGCCGACGACCGGCTTGCCGCCGACCCTTCCGGTGGTCGGGCGCGGGACCAGGATCTGGTGGAGAGCCGGCTTGATCACCGTCTTCGGGTAGAGGCGCTTCAGGCGCAGTTCCTGCGACTCGCGCAGTTCCACCGGAGCGAACCGGATGTTCGGTCCCTGGAGCACGATGTCCCCGACGCCGCAGGCACGGGCCAGCATCCGCAGGCCCGCGACCAGCAGAAGGTTCTCGACCGGCTCCGGGAGCTTGCCGTAGCGGTCGGTGAGCTCCTCACGGACCGCCTTGATGTCGTCCTCCGTGGTGGCGGACGCGATGGCGCGGTACGCCTGGAGGCGCAGCCGCTCGCCGGGGGCGTACTCGTGCGGGACGTGCGCGTCGACCGGGAGCTCGATCTTGACCTCCAGCGGCGGCTCCTCCTCGACGCCGCCTTCGAGCGAGGCCCGGTAGTCGGCGACGGCCTCACCGACCATGCGTACGTACAGGTCGAAGCCGACGCCCGCGATATGGCCGGACTGTTCACCGCCCAGAAGGTTTCCGGCGCCGCGGATCTCCAGGTCCTTCATGGCCACGTACATGCCCGCACCCATCTCCGTGTGCTGGGCGATCGTGGCCAGGCGCTCGTGGGCCGTCTCGGTGAGCGGCTTCTCCGGCGGGTACAGGAAGTACGCGTAACCGCGCTCCCGGCCACGGCCGACACGGCCGCGCAGCTGGTGGAGCTGAGAGAGACCGAAGTTGTCGCCGCGCTCCACGATCAGCGTGTTGGCGTTGGAGATGTCGATGCCGGACTCGACGATCGTCGTGGAGACCAGGACGTCGAACTTCTTCTCCCAGAAGTCGACGACGACCTGCTCCAGGGCCTGTTCCGACATCTGCCCGTGTGCGGTCGCGATCCGGGCCTCGGGGACGATCTGGCGGAGGCGGGCGGCCGCGCGGTCGATGGACTCGACACGGTTGTGGATGTAGAACGCCTGCCCCTCACGCAGCAGTTCACGACGGATGGCCGCGCCGATCTGCTTCTCCTCGTACGGGCCGACGAAGGTCAGGACCGGGTGGCGCTCCTCGGGGGGTGTGGTGATCGTCGACATCTCTCGGATACCGGTGACAGCCATCTCGAGCGTGCGGGGGATCGGCGTCGCGGACATGGTGAGCACGTCGACGTTGGCCCGGAGCTTCTTCAGCTGCTCCTTGTGCTCGACGCCGAAGCGCTGCTCCTCGTCGACGATGACCAGCCCCAGGTCCTTGAACTTCGTCTCCGAGGAGAACAGGCGGTGCGTGCCGATGACCAGGTCGACGGAGCCCTCGCGCAGGCCCTGGAGGGTCGTCTTCGACTCGGAATCGGACTGGAAGCGGCTCAGCGCCCGCACGCTGACCGGGAATTGGGAGTAGCGCTCGGTGAACGTGCCGTAGTGCTGCTGGACCAGGAGCGTCGTGGGGACGAGAACAGCCACCTGCTTGCCGTCCTGCACCGCCTTGAACGCGGCGCGCACCGCGATCTCCGTCTTGCCGTAGCCGACGTCGCCGCAGATCAGCCGGTCCATCGGGACCGACTTCTCCATGTCCTCCTTGACCTCGGCGATCGTGGTGAGCTGGTCCGGCGTCTCCACGTACGGGAAGGCGTCCTCCAGTTCGCGCTGCCACGGGGTGTCGGGGCCGAAGACATGGCCGGGCGCCGCCATCCGCGCCGAGTACAGCTTGATGAGGTCGGCTGCGATCTCCTTGACGGCCTTCTTGGCGCGCGCCTTGGTCTTCGTCCAGTCGGCGCCGCCGAGCCGGTGCAGGGTGGGGGCCTCGCCACCGACGTACTTGGTGACCTGCTCCAGCTGGTCGGTCGGGATGTAGAGGCGGTCGCCGGGCTGGCCGCGCTTGGCGGGGGCGTACTCGACGAGGAGGTACTCGCGGGTGGCGCCCTGCACCGTCCGCTGCACCATCTCGATGTAGCGGCCCACACCGTGCTGCTCGTGGACGATGTAGTCGCCCGTCTCCAGCGTCAGCGGGTCGATGGTCTTGCGGCGGCGGGCCGGCATCCGGCCCAGGTCCTTGGTCGCGGTGCGCTGACCGGTCAGGTCCGTCTCGGTGAGGACGGCGAGCTTCAGCGCCGGGTCGACGAAGCCGTGGTCGATCGCACCGCACGAGACATGGACGACGGACGGTGAGATCTCCGCCAGGTCCGCGTCGAGGCGGGCCGGGATGCCTTCGCCGCCGAGCACCTCGACGGTACGGGCGGCGAGCCCCTGGCCCTCGGTGACGTACACCGTGCGCCAGCCTTCGGCGAGCCAGCCCTTGGTGTCGGCGAGCGCCCGGGCGGTGTCACCGCGGTACGACTCCGGGGCGTGCATCGTGAGCTTCAGCGTGTCTTCGTCGAGCTCGGCGTCGGCGGCGAACGGGGAGACCGACCACCACATCATGTTCAGCTCGCGGGCCCGGTCGCGGACGTCCGCGATGCCCCACAGGGAAGCGGCGTCGACATCGATCGGGGCCTCGCCGCCACCGGCCGTCGCCGCCCAGGACGCCTGGAGGAACTCCTGGCTGGTGGCGACCAGGTCCGCGGCCCTGGTGCGGACCCGCTCAGGATCGCAGACCAGCGCCATCGACCCCTTGGGCAGCACGTCGAGCAGCAGCTCCATGTCGTCGACGAGGACCGGGGCGAGGGACTCCATGCCCTCCACCGCGATCCCCTCGGCGATCTTGCCGAGCAGCTCGCCCAGCTCCGGGTGGCGTTCGGCGAGGGCGGCGGCCCGTTCGCGTACCTCGTCGGTGAGCAGCAGCTCACGGCAGGGCGGCGCCCACAGCCCGTGCTCGGCGATCTCCAGCGACCGCTGGTCGGCGATCTTGAAGTAGCGGATCTCCTCGACGTCGTCGCCCCAGAACTCCACCCGGAGGGGGTGCTCCTCGGTCGGCGGGAAAACGTCCAGGATGCCGCCACGGACGGCGAACTCACCGCGCTTCTCGACCAGTTCGACCCGGGAGTACGCGGCTGCCGCGAGCGCCTCGACGGTCTTGCCGAGATCGGCGCTCTGACCGATGCGCAGCGCCACGGGCTCCAGGTCACCGAGCCCCTTGACCTGCGGCTGCAGTACGGAACGCACCGGTGCGACGACGACGCTGACCGGGCCGGTCTCCGGGTCGTCGGCCCTCGGGTGCGCGAGCCGACGCAGCACGGCGAGGCGGCGGCCCACCGTGTCGGAGCGCGGTGAGAGCCGCTCGTGCGGCAGGGTCTCCCAGGACGGGAACTCGGCGATGCTGTCCGGGGGCAGCAACGTCCGCAGGGCCGCGGCCAGATCCTCCGCCTCCCGCCCGGTCGCGGTGACGGCGAGCACCGTCCGCCCGGCCTCGCGGGCCAGTGCGGCCACGGCGAAGGGGCGGGCAGCGGCAGGGCCGACGAGGTCGACATGCATCCGGTGGCCGTCGGTGGCGGCCTTCACCGCTTCGGCGAGTGCCGGGTCACGTACGACGACATCCAGCAGACCGTGCAGGCTCATGAAGGGCTTCCGTCCGGGTTACGAGGGCGAGGTTCCGGCAGCCGGCTGCTGCCAGGGGGCAACGCGAAGGGCCCGACACGTAACACGGGCCGGGGGTTCCCAGCGTACGACTCCCCTGTGACACCCGCGCCCGCAATCCGGCTCGGCGGGCCGGATCCGGTCGCCCTCCGGCACAGGCCGGCGACATCCGGCGGCGCGTCGTACCCCGGCCGCACCCCCTGCGCATCCTGGCCGTCCCCCTGAGGGTGACCACATCCTCCGGCGTCCGCTCCCCGATGTTCTCTCCCGGCGCGCAGGGGGCACCGCACCGGAGCAGCGGCAACGCATCCGGCCCCGAGGTGTTTGGAGGAACACCTCGGGGCCGGAGCAGTCATCCTACGTGGATCTCCGCGGCCGCTATTCGGTGGCGATCGCGTTCAGCACGTTCATCCGGCCGGCCCGGAACGCCGGGACCAGTGCCGCGAACAGGCCGACGAAGGCCGAGCCGACGAAGACCGTGAGGATCGTCGGCCACGGAATCTCCAGCACGCCGAGGCCTTCCAGAGCCAGCAGCTTCTGCGCGGCCGTGCCCCAGCCCATGCCCAGGCCGAGGCCGAGCAGGGCACCGAAGAGGGCGATGACCACCGACTCCAGGCGGATCATGCGGCGCAGCTGGCGGCGGGAGAGGCCGATGGCACGCATCAGGCCGATCTCCCTGGTCCGCTCGACCACCGACAGGGCCAGAGTGTTCACCACACCGAGCACCGCGACGATGATCGCGAGCGCCAGCAGACCGTAGACGATGTTCAGCAGCTGGCCGATCTGGTCCTTCAGGTCCTGCTTGAAGTCGGCCTGGTTCTGCACGGTGTACTGCGGGTACGCGGCGAGGGCGTCCTTGAGGGCGGCGTACGCCTCCTTCTCCTTGCCGTCCTGCGCCTCGGCGAACATGAGCATGTTCTTCGGCATCTTGTCGGCGGGGACGTACTTCTCGGCGGTCGTGATGCTGGTGTACATCGCGCCCTTGTCGACGTTCGTGTCGTCCGAGGTGATCGCGGCAACCTTCAGCTTCGCCGTCCCGCCGTCCTTGAACGCGACGGTGATCCGGTCACCGACCTCTACCTTGTGCCGGGTGGCGTACGCGTCGCCGACCGACATGGCGTCCTCGCCGTAGGCGTCGGCCAGGTTCCCGGAGACCGTCTCGCGGCGCAGGTCGTCCCTGTACGTCGGGTCCGCGGCGACGACACCTTCGTCCTCGACCGCGCCGTCGGGGGCGGTGAGCTCGGCGCTGACCGACTTGTAGTGGGTGATGTGCTCTATACCCGGGACGGCCTCCAGTGCCTTCGCGGCCTGCGGCACGATCGGCTGGGGCGGATTGCCGCTCGGCTGGACGATGAAGTCCACGCCGACCGACCTGTCGAGCTCCTCGGTCGCCGAGGCGACCATCGACGAGCCGACGACGGAGAGGCAGGCGACCAGCGCGAGGCCGATCATCAGGGCCGCTCCGGTCGCTCCGGTACGCCGCGGGTTGCGCAGCGCGTTGCGCTCCGCCATCCGTCCGACCGGGCCGAACATCCGCAGCACCACCGTGCTGAGCACCCGGACCACGAAGCCGGCCAGCAGCGGGCCGATCACGATGAAGCCGATCAGGGTGAAGACCACACCGCCACCGAGGAAGAGCGATCCGTCGCTCGCCTTGTCGGCCTGCGCCGCGGCGTACAGGGCGGCGCCGCCGGCGGCCGTGAGGACCAGACCGATCAGGGCCCGTACCCGGCCGGCGCGGCCGTCCGCCGGGGTGCCGGCGTCACGCAGGGCGGCCATCGGGGAGATCTTCCCGGCCCGGCGGGCCGGGACGTACGCGGCGACGACGGTGACGATGACGCCGAGCGCCAGCCCGAGCACCGGAGTCGTCCAGGCGATCGTGAGGTCCTCGGTGGACAGGTTCATGCCCATGGAGTTCATGAGCTTCATCAGACCGACGGCGACACCGATTCCGGCACCGACGCCGAGGACGGAGCCGACGAAGCCGAGGAACAGCGCCTCGACCAGCACGGACCGGTTGACCTGCCGGCGGCTGGAGCCGATGGCCCGCATCAGGCCGATCTCGCGGGTGCGCTGGGCCACCAGCATCGAGAAGGTGTTGACGATGAGGAAGATGCCGACGAGGAAGGCGATCCCGGCGAAGCCGAGCATCGCGTACTTCATCACGTCGAGGAAGGAGCCCATCGAGTCCTTGTTGGCGTCCGCGGCCTCCTGCTGGGTCTGGAGCTTGTACGCGACGCCGTCACCGAGGGCGGTGGCGACGTTCTTCTTCAACTGCGTGTCACTGACGCCGGGTTCGGCGGTGACGGAGATGTGGGTGAAGACGCCGGGCCTGCCGAGCAGCTTGGCCTGCGCGGTGGCGGTGTCGAGGTAGACGACGGCCGCACCCGGGTTGGTGACCTTGAAGGAGGCGATACCGCTGATCGTCGCCCTGATGTCGCCGGTCACGGCGATGGTGCGCAGCTCGTCACCGATCTTCAGGTGGTGCTTGTCCGCGGTGTCGGCGTCGACCATGACCTCGGTCGGTCCGCGCGGTGCGTGACCGGAGGTGATCTCCATCGAACGCAGGTCGTTCTGCGTCCAGTTGCCCGCGATCGTCGGGGCACCGGTCGAGGAGCCCATGTTCTTGTTGTGGCTGTCGACGACGGTGACGGACATGCTGGTGACCGCACCCTCGGCGGTCTTCACCCCGTCCGCCTTCCTGGCCTGCTCGACGGCGGCAGCAGGCAGCGAGACAGGCCTGCCGTTCTGCGGCATTTCGTCGGCACCCTGCGCGGTCCTGGGGCTGACGGTGACATCGGCCGAGGTCGCCGCGAACAGCTTGTCGAACGTGGTGTTCATCGTGTCGGTGAAGACGAGCGTGCCGCACACGAACGCCACCGACAGCAGGACCGCCACGGCGGAGAGCGCCATCCGTCCCTTGTGCGCAAAGAAGTTGCGCGCCGAGGTCTTCCAGACGGTCATGACGTCCGCCCGCGCGCGTCGAAGTCCTTCATGCGGTCGAGGACCTGGTCGGCCGTCGGGTTGTGCATCTCGTCGACGATGCGACCGTCCGCGAGGTACAGCACCCGGTCCGCGTAGGAGGCGGCCACCGGGTCGTGGGTGACCATGACGATGGTCTGGTTCAGCTCGTCGACCGACTTGCGCAGGAAGGTCAGCACCTCGGCGCCGGCCCGCGAGTCCAGGTTCCCGGTGGGCTCGTCACCGAAGATGATCTCCGGGCGGGCGGCGAGCGCCCGGGCCACCGCGACGCGCTGCTGCTGGCCGCCGGAGAGCTCGGTGGGGCGGTGCTTGAGCCGCTCGGCGAGACCGACCGTGTCCACGACCTGCTGCAGCCAGTCGGCGTCGGGCTTGCGGCCCGCGATGTCCATCGGCAGCGTGATGTTCTCCAGCGCGTTGAGCGTCGGGAGCAGGTTGAACGCCTGGAAGATGAAGCCGATCCGGTCCCGGCGGAGCTGGGTGAGCTTCTTGTCCTTGAGCTTCGTGATCTCGGTTTCGTCCAGGTGGATCTCGCCCGAGGTCACCGTGTCCAGACCGGCCAGGCAGTGCATCAGCGTCGACTTGCCGGAGCCGGACGGGCCCATGATCGCCGTGAACTGCCCGCGGGCGATGTCCACGTCGACATGGTCGAGCGCGACGACCCGGGTCTCCCCCGCTCCGTACGCCTTGACGACCTGGCGCGCTCGCGCAGCGACGGCCGTACGCCCTCCAGTGTCCCCGTGCCTGGGAATGGTTACAGCCGTTGTCACGGTAATTCTCCTATGTCGGTCGATGCCTGGACGTCGTGGTGTACGTACTGAGTGCGTCGTTGTGTACGTACTGAGTCTGGGGCCTGACGGCGATCGGCGCGCTGGTGCCCAGCGCAGTCTTCAGGTGGGGTTTTCCCCACCCCGCCCCCTGCGGTCAGCCGCAACCGCGGTGTAGGAACACGCTATGGAACGGGACCCCTCCGCCACGTCCTCCGTCGGGAGGAACCGTCCCTGGGCAGAAGTAAGGAGCTACCCCTAGGGGTCTCCGCCCATGGGTGGAGCCGGATCTCAGGGGGCTCCACCCATGGGCGGTCGCGGGCAGCCGTGACTGTTCCGGTGTCCTGGCACGGCAGCGGGTGAGACAGTGTCCCCGGGAAAGTACGTGCATAGGGAAGGGATCTTTGTGAGCGGCGCGGGCGGCGATACCGAAGCAAAGTCGGGGTCCGGACCGGCCCCCGCCCCCTCCCCCACCGCACGACGCGGCCACGGTCGCGGCCGCGTCGTGGCCGCGCTGATGCTCGGCATGGCCCTGACCGCGATCGACGGCACCATCGTCTCCACCGCGGTCCCTCAGATCGTCGGCGATCTCGGCGGGTTCGCCGTCTTCTCCTGGCTCTTCTCCGGCTATCTGCTGGCCGTGACGGTCACCCTGCCGGTCTACGGCAAGCTCTCCGACACCTTCGGCCGCAAGCCGGTCCTGATCGCCGGCATCATCCTCTTCCTCGCCGGATCGGTCCTCTGCGCCGCCGCCTGGAACATGGCCGCCCTGATCGCCTTCCGTGTCGTCCAGGGGCTCGGCGGCGGTGCGCTGCAGGGCACGGTGCAGACCATCGCCGCCGACCTCTACCCGCTCAAGGAACGCCCGAGGATCCAGGCCAGGCTGTCCACCGTCTGGGCCACGTCCGCCGTGGCAGGGCCGGTGGTCGGCGGGCTGCTCGCGACCTACGCCGACTGGCGCTGGATCTTCCTGATCAATCTGCCGATCGGGGCGGTCGCGCTCTGGCTGGTCGTACGCCACCTCCACGAACCGTCCCGAGCCCGCCGCACCGCGGGCGCACCCCGGCTCCGTATCGACTGGGCGGGCGCCCTCGCCGTCTTCGCGACCGGTGCCCTGCTGCTGACCGCGCTCGTGCAGGGCGGTGTCGCCTGGCCCTGGCTGTCGGCGCCGTCGCTCGGCCTGCTGGGCGCGAGCGCCGCTCTCGCCGCACTGACCGTCGCCATCGAGCGACGCGCCGCCGACCCGATCATCCCCGGCTGGGTCTGGCGGCGGCGGACCATCGCCTCGGTCAATCTGGCCCTGGGCGCGATGGGGCTGCTGATGGTCGCCCCGACCGTCTTCCTGCCGACGTACGCCCAGTCGGTCCTCGGCCTCGGGCCGATCGCCGCCGGTTTCGTGCTCTCCGTGATGACGCTCAGCTGGCCGGTGTCGGCGGCCCTGTCCAACCGGGTCTACAACCGCATCGGGTTCCGCCGCACCGCGATCATCGGCATGAGCGGCACCCTGTTGATCCTGCTGTCCTTCCCGCTGCTGCCGTATCCCGGCGAGCCGTGGCAACCGGCCCTGATCATGCTGCTGCTGGGTGCGGCGCTGGGGCTGTTCCAACTCCCGTTGATCGTGGGGGTCCAGTCGACGGTCGGCTGGTCCGAACGCGGTACGACGACCGCCTCCGTACTCTTCTGCCGCCAGGTCGGCCAGAGTCTGGGCGCCGCACTCTTCGGGGCGGTCGCCAACGGCGTCCTCGCGTCCCGGCTCGCCGACGCGCCCGTCCCCGGGCTGCCCGGCGACCTGGATGCGATCTCGCACGCACTGGACGACCCGGGTGCGCTCTCCGCCGCCGGGGCGGACTATCTGCGGCGGGCTGTCGACGCGGCCGTCGACCAGGTCTACCTAGGGGCCGCAGCGGCCGCGGCGGTGGCTCTGCTGGTACTGGTCTTCGTGGCGCCACGCCGTTTCCCAATCCTCGCGGAGGGCGCCGAGGAGGCCGGCGGCGATGCCGGAAACCGGGTCCTGAAGGCCCCAGGAATTGACACAGGACTGGACAACTGAAGGGTTACCGCAGGTAGTTCGGACCAACCCCTCCCCAGTCGCTTTACTCACGAGTAACGTACGCGCATCCAGCAGCGCACCCGCGCTTCTCCCTTGCAGCCCGTCCCCGGGCCCGAAGCCGTGCAAGGAGCAGCATCCAGATGTCGCACGAACCTGCACAACCCTTCCCTGAGCACCAGCCTCCCCAACCGCCGCACCGTCCCCCGTACCAACCCCGCCACCAACGGCCACAGCCAACCCACCGGCCCCGGTACGAGCCTCCGCACGACCCCGCGTTCCTCCTCCCCTGGCAGAGCTCCGCACCCGCTCCCCCGCCCCGCTGGCCGAGCCCGCCCACCACGCCCGTCCCCGCACCCGGCCACCACAGCGATCTGCGCCGGCTGCGCGGCGCCTATCGCATCCTGCGGCGCGGCGCGACGCTGACCGCACTCGGCTTCTTCACCCTCTTCCTCCTGCTGTCCGGCTTCGCCCCGGGACTGATGACCCACCCCGTCGGCGGTGGCCTCACCACCGGCCTCGCACTCGGTCTGTGCCAACTCCCGGTCACCCTGCTCGCGATCGCCCTCTACGAGCGGACCGCCCGGCGCACGGTCGACCCGCTCGCCGCCGAACTCCGCAGAACAGGAGGGACCCGATGAACGGATTCGACGAGTCCGCCCAGACGATGTCCCTGGTGGCGTTCATCGCCGTGGCCACCGTCACCCTGCTGCTCTGCGTGATGACCGGCCCGGACCGCGACGACCTCGACGAGTTCTACACCGGCTACCGCTCGCTCTCCCCGGTGCGCAACGGCCTCGCCATCGCCGGCGACTACCTCTCCGCCGCAACCCTTTTCGGCACCACCGGAGTCATCGCCCTCACCGGCTACGACGGGCTCGTCCTCGCCCTGAGCACCACCCTCTCCCTGGTCCTGCTGATGTTCCTGCTGGCCGAACCGCTGCGCAACGCAGGGCGGTTCACCATGGGCGACATGCTCACCCGCCGCGCCCCCGGCCGTACGGTCCGCATCGCCGCCTGCGGGGTCACCCTGACCGCGCTCGTTCCGATGATGGTCGTGCAGCTGGCAGGCAGTGGCGATCTGCTCGCGTTCATCCTCGGCTTCGACAGCTCCGGATTCCGTACCGGCTCGATCATCGTCCTCGGCATCGTGATGATCAGCTACGCGGCGATCGGCGGGATGAAGGGCACCGCCCTGATCCAGATCGTCAAGACGGTCGTCCTCGTGGCCGCCTGCCTCACCATCTCCGCACTGGTCATGAACCGCTTCGACTGGTCCACCGACGCCCTGCTCGCAGCCGCCCAGCAGGGCAGCGGCGCCGGGGCGGCGTATCTCCGCTCCGGCCTGCAGTTCGGCGGCAGCGGGCTCGACATGGTCAGCTCCCAACTGACCGTGGTACTCGGCGCCGCCTGTCTGCCGCACATCACCATGCGCATGTCGAGCGCCCGCAGCGCACAGGCCGTCCGCCGCTCACTCTCCTGGGCGGTCTCGGTGGTCGTGGGTCTCTGCCTGCTGCTCACCGTGATCGGCTTCGGCGCGGCGGCACTGGTCGGCCACAACCTCATCGTGGCTGCCGGAGCGCAGGGAAACAGTTCGATCCTGCAGGTCAGCGGCGCGGTCGCGGGCAGCGGCGAGCTCGGTGCGCTGGTTGTCACCATGATGACGACAGCCATCTTCCTGACGCTGCTCGCCTCGGTCGCCGGAATGATCCTGGCCTGCGCGAACTCTCTCGCCCACGACCTGTTCGCCCACGGGCTGCACGGGATCCGCGACCGCGACAAGGAGCCGGTCGAGGACCGCATCGAGATGGGCGCGGCGCAGGCAGCCGCGGTCGGTGTCGGCCTGGTCGCCATCACGCTCGCCGTACTGGCCCGGCACTGGAACGTCCAGGCGCTGGTGACGCTCTCCTTCTGCATCGGGGCGTCGGCGCTGGCCCCGGCGCTCG
Organism: Streptomyces sp. NPDC002206; assembly: GCF_053593595.1. Taxonomy (NCBI): domain Bacteria; kingdom Bacillati; phylum Actinomycetota; class Actinomycetes; order Kitasatosporales; family Streptomycetaceae; genus Streptomyces; species Streptomyces sp. NPDC002206. The sequence continues at coordinate 45,014 of NZ_JBSFCW010000013.1, read as the reverse complement.
TCTACAGCATGTTCTGGCGGCGCTTCACCCGCACGGGGCTGCTGTGCACCCTGATCGGCGGCACCGTTGCCGTGCTGGTGCTGATCACCGGCACGAATCTGGTCTCGGGCTCGCCCGGGTCGGTCTTCCCCGGACGCGACTTCAACTGGTTCCCGTTCACCACGACCGGGCTCGTGTCGATCCCGCTCGGTTTCCTGGCGGGCTGGCTGGGAACGGTGCTCGGCGGGCGCACGGCGGCCGAGGAACGCAGGCTGTACGAGACCGAGGAGCCGTGGATCCTGGCGGGCGCACCCCCGGCAACGGCGCGCCGGGCGGGCTAGGACCGGGCCCGCACCCGCTCAAGGGCACGGACCGCGCATGCGCCCGGTGCTGCGACGCCCGATCCTCCCGCGCCCGGTCCTCCCGCGCCCGGTCCCGCGACGCTCAGCCCTCCGCCGTAGCCCCACGCCCGGTGAGAGCCGCGAGCGAGTTCCGTACGTGCGCCATGTGCGCCAGGACCTCCTCGCGACCCTCTTCGTGCTCCCGCAGGATCCGCTCCGTCTCCCGGACCACCCGCTCCTCGCGCACCCGCGCCGCCGCGATCAGCTCTGTGGACTGCGCCTCCGCGTCCTCCTGGCCGTGTCGCGCGGCCTCCTCCGTCTCGGCCAGCGCCCGCCGCGCCTCGGCCAGGCGATTCTCCGCCTGCTCGGTCAGCGCATCGTGGTGCGCGGCCTGCGCCGCTTCGGCCTCGGCCAGCTCCCGCTCGGCCGCCTTCCACCGCTCGGTGTGCTCCTGCTCCTGGTTGGCCAGCACGGCAGCCGTGCGGCGGCGCGTCTCGGCCACCGCGGCCTGCGCCTCGTCGTGTACCTCTCCGGCGTCCCTGAGAGCCGCGGCAAGCATGTCGTCGGCTCTCCGCTGCGCCGACGACACCGTCTCGTCCGCGTGCGCCCCGGCGGCCGCCCGCATGGCGTCGGAGTCCGCGCGGGCCGTGCCGCGGAACGCGCGGGCCGCCGCGTCCGCCGTGTCCCGCAGCGCCCGCGCCTCCTCCAGCGCGGCACCGCGCACGGCCTCCGCCTCCGCCTCCGCGAGCGCCAGCATCTCCTGCGCCCGCTCGCCGAGCGAGACGTACGTCTGTGGGGCGAGCGTGGCGACGACCTCGGCAAGCCCGGCGGACTCGGCCTCCAGCTCCTCGGCCAGCGCGGTCAGCCGGGCCAGCAGCTCCCAGGCCTCCTCCCGCGCCGCCGACAGGGCGGTCACCGTCCCGTCCACCTGCTCCGGGCGGTAGCCACGCCCACGCACCACGACAAAGCCGTGCGCGGACACCGGTGCAGCACTCATCCTGAAGCCTTTCTCCGACTCTCCGACCACCAAGCAATACGTCAAGGATGCGGCAATTGACAGAGAAGTCGGAATCGTTTCGGTACTTTTCGGACGGAAGCGACGGGTGTCACAAGACGGTCGTTCACAGACGCAGAGGCGCCCGGACCCCGACAGGGGTCCGGGCGCCTGGTACGCGGCAGGTCGGATCAGGTCAGATCAGCCCGTCCCACATCTGCTCGAGCAGCACCGACCACCAGCTCTCCGGCGACGCCAGCGCCGCCGCGTCCAGCGCCACCAGCTGCGCCTGGAAATCGACCGTCCAGCGGCCCGCCTGCTCCGGGTTGAGGCCGAAGCGGAGCCGCCACATCCGGCCCAGGAGTGCCATCGAACGAGTGAACTCCGGCAGCCCGGTGTTCACGAACTGCGGCGGCACCGGCTGTCCGCCCGGACCGGCCTCGACCGGCACGGCCACGATGTTCGCCGTGCCGTACTGGACACAGATCGCCCGCCCGAAGTCGGACCCCATGACGAGGTACGCCCCCGCGTCGGCAGCCGGCTGCACCTGCCGCTGCACGGCCAGCTCGGCAAGCGTCGGCACCACCGGCTGACCCGGCTGCGCCCAGAAGAACGGCCCGAAATCGGCGGGCAGCCCCGCCCACACCAGCGTCCGTGCCACGACCTCGGGCACCCCCTGCCGGGACACCGCCCGCTGGTCGAAACGGAGCACACCCTGCGGCCCGAAGGACTGCAGCAGCTCCTCCGCGATGGCCTCCGGCGGGATCGGCATCGCGGGCGGCATCTGCGGCAGCGGAGCCCGTACCGGAGCCGGACGCGCCGGACCGTCCGCGACCTGGTGCAACTCGCCCTGGTGCGTGAGCAGATGCTGCATGCCCTGCTGGCGGCTGGCGTGATCGGTGCCGTACGGGGCGACGCTGGTGATCCGTACCTGCGGCCAGGTCTCCCGGATCATGCGCGCACAGTAGCCACCGGGCAGCTCGCACGACTCCAGCTCGGTGTGCAGCTCGATGACCTGCTGCGGCGGCACGTTCATGGCCCGCAGCTCGTGCAGCATCTGCCACTCGGGGTGCGGGGTGCCGGGCGCCGAGCGGCGGATCAGCTGCTGTTCGCTGCCATCGGGCGCGCGGAAGCGCAGGACCGCCTGGTAGCCGGGGCCGACGGTCGGCTGACCGGCCGGCGCCTGCGGATAGCCGTACGCCGGGGGCGGCGGGGTGTGCGGATTCGGCGGTACGGGACCGGCGGCGCCGCCCGGCGGCATGCCGGGGGCTCCGGGCGGACCGGACGGCTGCGGCGCGGGCGGCCCGGCCTGACCGGGGCCCGCGAGCATCGTGGCGGCATGGTGCGCACCGCCACCGGGCGGCGGCGTCGAACCAGGAGGACCGGGAGGCGCGGGCGGTCCGGGCGGCTGCGGCACCCCGGGCGCCCCGGGCGGGCCCGGCGGCCGAGGCGCGCTCGGGCCACCCATGCCGCCCGGGTCGGCCAGCATGGTCGCTGCGTGGTCGAAGCCACCACCGCGCGGCGGCGTCGAACCAGGAGGACCGGGAGGCGCGGGCGGTCCGGGCGGCTGCGGCAGACCGGGCGCCCCGGGCGGGCCCGGCGGCCGAGGCGCGCTCGGGCCACCCATGCCGCCCGGGTCGGCCAGCATGGTCGCTGCGTGGTCGAAGCCACCAC
>NZ_JBSFCW010000013.1:0-41928 GCF_053593595.1 Streptomyces sp. NPDC002206 | reverse complement strand
ACCGCGCGGCGGCGTCGAACCAGGAGGACCGGGAGGCGCGGGCGGTCCGGGCGGCTGGGGCGCACCGGGCGGGCCGACCTGCGAGACGAGCTGCGTCGGCAGATAGCCGCCCGCCGGAACGCCGGGCGTACCCGGGCCCGAGGGCGGCGGCACCGGCACACCCGGCCTGACACCCGGCGTACCGGGGGCGCCGGGCGGCGGCGGAGTCGTCGAACCGCCCCCGCGCGCACCGCGCGGAGGCATCACGGCCTTACTGGTGGCCGCGTCCGCGATGTCACCGCTCCCCGGAACACCAGGAGCACCCGGAACCGGAGCTCCGGGGCCGGGCGCGCCCGGCCCCTGCGGGGGCAGCCCCGGAACGACCGCCGTTCGCGGCAGCCGGCTGCCGCCGGACATCAGCGCGGTCGGCGCCTCCGCCGACACCACCGGCGGCGGGGTGCCGTCGTCATCGGCACCCGAGAGCGGCGGCGCGAACACGGTGGCCGGCAGTGCCACCGCCCCGTCGTCGGAGTCCGCGTTGGTGTCGGTCCCCGCCCACGGAGCGGCCCCCACCGGCACATTCGGCGCGGCGGCCGGAACGCCGTCCTGAGCGGTGGGCTCGTACGCGGCCTGCGCACCGGCGCCGGACCACGGCGTCCCGCCGGACGGCAGCCCGGGCCCGCCCACGGCCTCGGGAGCAGCAGAAGAAGGTGAAGGAGCGGTGGGAGAAGCAGGGCGCGTGTCCTCGGACCGCTTCGCCCGCTGATCCGGAATCCCGAGCTTGTCCGCCGCCTCCTGGAGCCACTCCGGGGGGCTCAGCAGGAACGACGTCTGGTTCAGATCGATACGCTGCGGCGGCTCCGGAGCGGCCGGGGTCGCGTCGGGTGCGCCGTACTCCTCCTCGTACCGCCGGATCACCTCACCCACCGGCAGCGCGGGCCACAGCGTGGCGTCACCGCTGTCCCGGGCGATCACCAGCCGCTGACGGCCGCCGTCCGAGACCGGCCCCTCCGCACGGTCCTCGGCCCACACCACGAAGCCCAGCTCGAACTCGCGGACCCGCACCTCGCGATGCTGGTACGCGGGCACATCACCGTTGACCCACTCTTCCGCGCGCTCCTGCGCCTGCGCGAAGGTCACCATCGCGCTCACCCCTCCACCGGGACGACGTACGCGAAGCCGCCGTCCACCATCAGGTTTGCCACGGTCTCCAGCTCCGGCGGATTGCCCGCCAGCCGCTGCAGGAAGGCGTCGAAGTCCGCACCGCAGGGCAGCAGCAACCGGTCCACGCGCTCCTGCACACCCCAGCCGTCCCGGTCCCTGGCATCGTCGTACGCGCAGAACCACACCGAGCCGACACCGTCGCCCCGGACCTTCACCGCGAGGATGCCGCCCTGGACGAAGCCAACGCCCAGGTAGTCCTTGGTGAGATGGTCCCGCAGGCACTTGTTGACGTACACCAGGTCGTTCACGGCGGCCTCCTCGCGCACCGTGAAGAACGGCTGGTCGACCAGGAGACCCAGCTCCGCGTCGAGCGCCGCACCCACCGGGGCCGAACCGCCCGCCGCCTTCAGGAACGAGCGGTACGCGCCCGGCAGCCGGTAACCGAGGTCCTCCTCGACACCCAGGATCTGCTGCTCGCTGACCGCCGCCGCCCCCTTCGGGAGCCGGAAATGCGCGGGCCGGGTCTCCTGCAGCGGACGCGTGCCCCGCTTGTTCTGGTCGACCGGAGTGGTGGCGAGACCACCGTGGTGCCGCAGCAGCGCCTTGACCTCGACCGGGACGAGCTCCATCCGACGGCCGCCCGGCACGTGGTGCCAGGTCCAGCCGTGCGGAGTGGCAACCGCCGGAATCGTGTCCCACAGCTCATGGCCGGTCGCCGCCAACGCCGCGTTCGCCGAGACATAGTCGGTGAGCCGCAACTCATCGACGCCGAAGCCCTGCGGAGGCTCCGCGATCTCGGCGGCGGCCCGTGCGTACGGCGTGAATACCGGGCAGCCGTTCTCGTCCACACGCACACCTCTGGGGTGGCGGGACGCCCGGACCGGATCCGGGAAGTGCACGACCTGCCCGGCGTAGGCCGCGTTCGGTGGCGCGGCTTGCTGCCCGAGCCGACCTGTCGTCATGGCGGTTGCCCCCTGCTGCGTCTGTCTGGTGAGGACCGACCTGCCCATGGTGGCGGTCCAGGCACAGCCTATGCGGTGGCGCAACAGGCGGTCTCGCCACTCCACTTCACCCCCGCTCCACCCTCCGCTTCGATCACCAACCGTCACAACTGAGTGACGGACGAGCGTCGGTCAGGCCACCTTCGGCGACACGCAGACACGTTTCACCGACCCAGCTTCCCCACCACCTGGCACATTTGGCAGGCTGTCACCGCAACTCGGGGGATTGCACGGGAGGGACATCCGCACCATGCACACAACACAAACAGTCACATCCGGGGATCCGCGCCTCAGCTGGAGCAGCACCGAGACCAGCCGCACACCTCGCCTGCTCCACCGCCGCGACGGCATCCTGCCGGCCGTGGCCGCAGCCCTGTCCGTCCGCGGCGAGACACTGACCTGCACGGCCGGCAAAGGCGACCATCCACCCGTACTGCACCCGCTGGTACAGGACTTCCTCGACACCCTCACCAGCGGCCAGCGGGAGCGCTTCACCGGCCGCTGCCCCGAAGCGATACTGCTCTCCCGTCAACTCACCGCCGCCGAGGCCGACCGATCCAAACGAGCCCAGCGCAAGCCGCTGACCAGCAGCGAGGCCCGGCGCGCGCTGAAGCACTCACGGCTCACCGCACGGCGGATCCGTGAGGACGGCGACCCGATGCACGGCAGTTACGCACCGCCCTGCCGCTCCTGTACGGCGATGCTCGCCCATTTCGGCGTACGTCCCATCGACCTCACCACCACCAGCGCGGCAACCACCGCCGAGAAGGGCTGATCGCGCGCCGATGCACGACCGAACCGACGACCACCCCGTTCCCGGCCTTCCCGGACAGGCCGACCGTACGGCCCACGCGGACCGCGCCGCCGCCACCCGATTCCCCGTCGCCATCGATGCCGCCCTGCGCTCCGCGGGCTGGCAGCCGGGCCGATGGGACATCCGGCAGGCAGAGGAATGGGCCGACGCACTGCGCGCCCACACCTCACCCGCCGGGCATCAGCACGCAGTCTTCCCGGCGGCCGTGGAGGCGTGGGCGGAATTCGGCGGACTGCACATCACCGCATCCGCACCGGGCCGGCAGATCGCACCGGCCTCGGTGCGCATCGACCCACTGAGCGGACTCCACCTGGCCCGCACACTCGGCGACCTGGGGCGGGCACTGGAGACCGAGGTCAGCCCACTCGGCGAGGAGGACGACGGACAGGCCGTCCTCGCGATCGACACCGAAGGACGGGTGTACAGCATCGACCACACCGGGGACTGGTACCTGGGCGCGAGCATCGACCAGGCGCTGGCAATGCTGGTCGGAGGGATCCAGCCGCAACGACTGACTTCGGGCTGAGGGGGCTTCCACAACCAGCTGGCCCGTCCTGCGATCGAGAACAGCGAGGCCGAAGAGCCGAGCCGGCCCGGTCACACGGCGCGCTGGTCCGGCAGCACCGCCGAAACCCGGAAGCCCCCCGCATCCGTCGGGCCCGACACGAACACGCCCCCCAGACCGAGCACCCGTTCCCGCATCCCCACCAGACCGTTGCCACCGCTCGGCAACCCCGCGTCCGCCGTCGCGCCGTCCGTCGGACCGTTCTCCACCTGCATCGCGACTTCCGAACCACGGTGCGCCAGCCGCACCCACGTCGTCGCACCCGCCGCATGCTTGTGGACATTCGTCAGGGCTTCCTGCACCACCCGGTACGCCGTCTGTTCCACCTCGGGGGCATACGGACGCGCCTGACCGTCCACCGACAACTCCACCGTCATCCCGGCCGCCCGGGACTGCCCGACCAACGCCTCCACCTCATGCAGCCGAGGACCGTCCTCCGCGGCCGCCGCAGCAGCCGCGGCCGCCGCCTGCCCCACCGCGGCCAGCGGCACCTTCGCGGCCCGGGCCGTCATCGGATCACCCGTGCGCAGCACGCCCAGCATCTCCCGCAGCTCGGTCAGGGCCTGCCGCCCCATGTCACCGACCAGCGCAGCGTTCCGCACCGCCTTCGCCGGGTCCTTCGGGGCAACGGCCTGCAGGGCCGCGGCATGCACCACCATCAGGCTGACCCGGTGCGCGACCACGTCATGCATCTCCCGCGCGATCCGGGTCCGCTCCTCCGTACGCGCCCACTCGGCCCGCTCCTCCGCTCGGTCGGCAAGCAGCGACAGCTCCCGCTCCAGCGAGTCCGCCCGCTCCCGCAAACTCTCCATCAGCCGGCGCCGCGCCCCTATGTAGAGGCCGAACAGCACGGGCGGGGCCGTCAGCCCCAGCGACATGAAGAGGGACAGCACCGGCACGTACCAGTCGCCGGGACCGAAGTTCCCGGCGTGCACCGAAACGCTCTGCCGCAGCCGTACGTAGGTGACGATGAACGTCCCGACCAAGGACATCCCCATCAGCACCGCGGTGATCCTGCGCGGTATGTCGGACGCGGCCAGCGTGTAGAGGCCGACCAGGCCCATCAGGAAGCCCATCTCGGCGGGCGTCGTCGCGATCGAGACCAGCACCACGGCGATCGGCCAGCGCCGCCGCACCACCAGCACGGACCCCGCAAGCAGCCCGAAGACGACCCCGAGCGGCACCGGCAGCCCGGCGTCCCCCGCGAAATTCACCCCTTCCAACGCGCATTCCAGCGCTGACAGCAGCGCCAGCCCCACGTCCAGGGCGACACTGCGCCGTCGTTCCCACCACCAATAGCCGCGAGTGGTCGATCCCGCGCCTTCCCGGTGTTCCCCCGTTGCGGTCATGGCATCCAGCCTACGGGCGGACGCATCTCATTTTCGGGCGACCTGGACAGCACGTCCCTCGTTCGAACAGGGGCGAAATGATCGACGATCGCCCGAAATGGCGAATCGGCCACCCTTTCGAGCCGGACGTCCGCATTCCGGACAACGCTTGACCCGTGACGGAAATCACCAGCAAATACGCCGACTTCGAGGGCCTCCGCAAGCAGGCGGTCGCCCTGCGACGCGAGGGTCTGAGCCGCCGCCAGATCCGCGACCGGCTGTTCGTGGACAACAACGACATCCTCAACCGCCTCCTGGAGGGCGAGCCCGCCCCGGAGTGGACGAAACGCCCGAACGCCAAGGACGACCTGCGGGAGAAGGCGCGTGAACTGCGACTGCAGGGAATGACATACGACCGGATACAGGTGGAGCTGGGCTGCTCCAAGAGTTCGATCTCGCTGTGGGTGCGGGATCTGCCGAAACCTGCGCCACGAACGAAGGCAGACGCATCGGCAATCGCCAAGCGAGGCTGGGAAGTCACGCTGCAACGACGTGAAGTGGCACGTCAGGAAGTCAAGCAGGCTGCGCAGCGCGAGATCGGCACCCTCTCCGAGCACGAACTGTTTCTGCTGGGCGTGGGGCTGTACTGGGCCGAGGGGACCAAGGACAAGCCGCACGCACGCCGCGAGAGAGTGGCGTTCGTGAACAGCGATCCCGACATGATCCAGGTCTTTCTGGCTTGGCTCGCTCTCCTGGACGTCGCCCCCGAGCGACTCCGGTTCCACCTGATGATCCACGCATCAGCCGACGTGGCCGCAGCGGAGCGCTACTGGGCAGACCTCACTGGAACGGACGTCTCCTCCTTCGGCAAGACAACCCTCAAAAAGCACAACCCGAAGACTGTCCGCAAGAACGTCGGGATCGACTATCGAGGCTGCCTCGTCATCCATGTACAGCAGAGCGCCGACCTTTACCGTCGCATCGAGGGCTGGTGGTGCGGCATAGTAGGCGGCAGCGTTTTCGGGCAGGCGCCTCGTTCTGCCCTGACTTGACGCATATTCCGCCGTAGTGTAATTGGCAGCACGGCACCCTTTGGAGGTGTTCGGTCTAGGTTCGAGTCCTAGCGGCGGAGCAACAGTGCGGGCCCCGACCTCACCGGTCGGGGCCCGCACTCATGTCCGCCCCGTACGCCCCCGGTATCCTTCGAATGTCCACCACCCGAAGCCGAAGGGCACATCTGTGAGCGTCAACAGCCCGGCAGCCGTCGTCGTCCTCGCAGCGGGTGAGGGCACCCGCATGAAGTCGAAGACTCCCAAGGTTCTGCACGAGATCTCCGGGCGTTCGCTCGTCGGACATGTCGTCACCGCCGCCCGCGAGCTGACCCCCGAGCACCTCGTCGTGGTCGTGGGTCATGCGAGCGAGCAGGTCACCGCGCATCTCGCCACCGTCGACAGCCAGGTACGGACCGCCTACCAGGCCGTCCAGGGCGGCACCGGCCACGCCGTGCGCTTCGGTCTCGAAGAGCTGGGCGGCACCGTCGAGGGCACCGTGATCGTCGTCTGCGGCGACACCCCGCTGCTCTCCGGCGAGACACTCACCGCGCTCGCCGCCACCCACACGGCCGACGGCAACGCCGTCACCGTGCTGACCGCCGAGGTTCCGGACGCCACGGGCTACGGCCGGATCGTCCGGGATGCCGCCAGCGGTGCGGTCACCGAGATCGTCGAGCACAAGGACGCCACCGACGCCCAGCGCGCGATCCGTGAGATCAACTCCGGCGTCTTCGCGTTCGACGGGCGGCTGCTCGCGGACGCCCTCGGCAAGGTCCGTACCGACAACAGCCAGGGCGAGGAGTACCTCACCGATGTGCTGTCCATCCTGCGCGAGGCCGGGCACCGCGTCGGCGCCTCGGTCGCGGCCGACCACCGCGAGATCCTCGGGATCAACAACCGGGTGCAGCTCGCCCAGGCCCGCGCCCTGCTGAACCAGCGGCTGCTGGAGCGGGCGATGCTGGCCGGCGTGACCGTCGTGGACCCGGCGACGACGGTGATCGACGCCACGGTGACGTACGAGCCGGACGCGATCGTGCACCCCGGTACTCAGCTGCTCGGTACCACGCACCTCGCCGAGGACGCCGAGGTCGGCCCGAACACCCGGCTGACGGACACCACCGTCCACGCGGGTGCGCGCGTCGACAACTCGGTCGCGGACCGGGCGGAGATCGGCCCGGGTTCGACGGTCGGCCCGTACGCGTATCTGCGCCCCGGCACCAGGCTCGGCGCGAAGGCCAAGGCCGGTACGTACGTGGAGATGAAGAACGCCACGATCGGCGAGGGCACCAAGGTGCCGCACCTGAGCTATGTCGGCGACGCGACGATCGGCGATCACACCAACATCGGTGCCGCGAGCGTCTTCGTGAACTACGACGGTGTGGCGAAGCACCACACGACGATCGGCTCACATTGCCGGACCGGTTCGGACAATATGTTTGTGGCACCCGTCACGATCGGGGACGGTGTGTACACCGCCGCCGGCTCCGTGATCACCAAGGATGTGCCGCCCGGTTCGCTGGCCGTCGCCCGCGGTCAGCAAAGGAATATCGCGGGTTGGGTGGCCCGTAAGCGTCCGGGCAGCGCTGCCGCACAGGCGGCTCAGGCCGCTGCGCAGGAGGCCGACAGCGAAAGCTGACCGGAAACGGGTGCGCCGCGCACGGCGTACCGTGATAGATGCTCACCCCATTTCGGCTGGCTCGTTGCACATCGGGACACATGCGTGCAGCGCCAGGAACACGTCTGAGGAGACTGTGCTGTGACCGGGATCAAGACGACCGGCGAGAAGAAACTGATGCTCTTCTCCGGCCGCGCCCACCCCGAGCTGGCCGAGGAGGTTGCGCACCAACTGGGTGTCGGCCTCGTGCCGACGAAGGCCTTCGATTTCGCCAACGGTGAGATCTATGTCCGCTTCCAGGAGTCCGCCCGCGGCGCCGACTGCTTCCTGATCCAGAGCCACACGGCTCCGATCAACAAGTGGATCATGGAGCAGCTGATCATGCTGGACGCGCTGAAGCGCGCGTCGACCCGTTCGATCACGGTGATCGTGCCGTTCTACGGTTACGCCCGTCAGGACAAGAAGCACCGTGGCCGCGAGCCGATCTCGGCCCGTCTGGTCGCCGACCTGATGAAGACGGCGGGTGCCGACCGCATCCTCACCGTCGACCTGCACACCGACCAGATCCAGGGCTTCTTCGACGGCCCGGTCGACCACCTCTTCGCGCTGCCGATCCTCGCCGACTACGTCGGCGCCAAGGTCGACCGGTCGAAGCTGACGATCGTCTCCCCGGACGCCGGCCGTGTGCGGGTCGCCGACCGCTGGTGCGACCGGCTGGACGCCCCGCTGGCGATTGTCCACAAGCGTCGCGACAAGGACGTCGCCAATCAGGTGACGGTCCACGAGGTCGTCGGCAACGTCAAGGGCCGGGTCTGTGTCCTGGTCGACGACATGATCGACACCGGTGGCACCATCTGCGCCGCCGCCGACGCCCTGTTCGCGCACGGCGCCGAGGACGTCATAGTGACGGCGACGCACGGTGTGCTCTCCGGCCCGGCTGCGGACCGGCTGAAGAACTCCAAGGTCAGCGAGTTCGTCTTCACGGACACCCTGCCGACCCCGGGCGAGCTGGAGCTCGACAAGATCACGGTGCTCTCGATCGCGCCGACGATCGCGCGTGCGGTGCGTGAGGTCTTCGAGGACGGTTCGGTGACGAGCCTCTTCGAGGAGCAGTAAGCAGCACTGCGCAAAAGATCCACTTTGGGTGCGGCCTCCCCGCCGGGTAGACTCAGCGAGTTGCTCGGCGAGGGAGGCCGTACTCATGGGTACGGCGGTCCGTTATCGACGCGCTCTTCGTAGCAGGCCTGTCGTGGGCCGGGTGACCATCCAGTTTTCGTCACCCCACGAGGAGTGCAGTCATGGCCGAGATCAAGCTCGCCACCCAGACCCGTACCGAGTTCGGCAAGGGTGCTGCCCGTCGCGCCCGTCGTGACAACCAGGTCCCCGCGGTCGTCTACGGCCACGGCGCCGAGCCGGTCCACGTCACGCTGCCGGCCCACGACCTGCTCCTTGCGCTTCGCACCGCCAACGTCCTGATCGGCCTGGAGATCGACGGCAAGGACACGCTGGTCATCCCGAAGGCCGTGCAGCGCAACCCGCTCAAGGGCGACATCGAGCACGTCGACCTGCTGACCGTCAAGCGCGGCGAGAAGGTCAACGTCGAGATCGCCGTGCACGTCGAGGGCGAGCTGGCCCCGGGCGGCAACCTCCTCGAGTACGTGCAGAACACCCTGCTCGTCGAGGCCGAGGCCACCCACATCCCCGAGTCCGTCACGGTCTCCGTCGCGGGCCTCGACGCCGGTGACTCCATCCTCGCCAAGGACATCCCGCTGCCCACCGGCTCCGTGCTGGCCGGCGACGAGGACGCTGTCGTCCTGCAGGTCGTCTCCGCGCAGGCCGAGGAGCCGACTGCCGAGTCGGCCGAGGCCGAGGGCACCGAGGCCTGAGCCTCGCCCTCCACGCTTCACCTGCTTCACTGACGGGGCGGCGGTTCCTTCTTCGGGGACCCGCCGCCCCGTCCGCCTGTATCCGGGCCATCCGGAACCATCCGTACGCGAAGGAGACCGAGCGCAGATGTCCGAAGCCACCGACCCCTGGCTCATCGTGGGCCTCGGCAATCCCGGTCCCGAGTACGCGGCGAACCGGCACAATGTCGGCTTCATGGTCGCCGACCTTCTCGCGGAGCGGATCGGCGGGAAGTTCAAGCGGGCGCAGAAGGCCCAGGCGCAGGTCGTCGAGGGCCGCATCGGCCCGCCCGGACCGGCGAGCCGCCGCGTGATCCTGGCCAAGCCGATGTCGTACATGAATCTTTCCGGTGGCCCTGTCACGGCGCTGCGCGACTTCTACAAGGTGCCGACCGACCACATCGTGGCGATCCACGACGAGCTGGACATCGACTACGGGATGCTGCGGCTGAAGCTGGGCGGCGGCGACAACGGGCACAACGGGCTGAAGTCGATGACGAAGTCGATGGGCTCCGACTATCACCGGATCCGGTTCGGGATCGGCCGGCCGCCGGGCCGGATGCAGGTTGCGGACTTTGTGCTGAAGGACTTCTCGTCCACCGAGCGCAAGGAGCTCGGTTATCTGGTGGACCGGGCGGCGGACTCGGTGGAGTGCCTGCTCGCGGAGGGTCTGGAGCGCGCGCAGAGCGCGTACAACTCGTGAGTTAGCCGCGCAATTCGGGGTCTTTTCTGGCCATGGGCTGACTCTGAGTTGACCGAAAGCGTTCGCTTGGCCAAGGATCGCTCCCCATGAAGCGGAGCCCCTCCCACCCCGCCCTCCTGTACGGCCGTAGCGCAGCCATGGGCTGTATCGCGCTGCTGCTGCTCGTCGCGGGCGTCGTGTCGTCCTGGGACTCGGCGCAGCACATCGTCCTCGCCAAGGGCCGTGAGCACGGCACGATGACCGTCACCGGCTGCGGCGCCGACGTCTGTACGGGTCCGTTCGCTCCGGCCGACGGCGCCACCGCCCGCCCGCGCGTGACGACGGAGAAGTCCGTCGCGGTGCGGAAGGGCGGCAGGTTCCCGGTCGTCGTGAAGCCCGGCACGGACATTGTCGTACGCACGGGGCTTCCGGGTTTTCTGCATGCCTGGACGCCGCTGGGCGGTGCGCTGCTGCTGGCCGCCCTGGTCATCGGCGGTGGTCTGCGGCTGACCCGGGTCGCCTGGTCCACCGGGGTCGCGGGCGCGGCTCTGCTGGTGGCGACGTTCATCGCCCTGTGACAGAACCGCGCCCGCGCACTGCCCGGCGGGTCAGCCGGTGTTGCGCAGGCCTGCGGCGACACCGTTCACGGTGAGCAGCAGGGCCCGGGCGAGCAGCGGGTCGGCTTCCTCGCCGCGCTCCGCGGCCTCGCGCTGGCGGGCCAGGAGCGAGACCTGGAGGTAGGAGATCGGGTCCAGGTAGGCGTCGCGGATGGAGAAGGTCTGCTGGAGCACCGGGCTGGTGCCGAGCAGTTCGGTCCCGCCGGTGACCTTGAGGACTTCCTCGACCGTGAGCGCGTGCTCGGCCTCGATGTCGGCGAAGACGTGCTTCAGCTCGTCGGGGACGAGCGTGTCGACGTAGTGGCGGGCGATCCGGAGGTCGGTCTTGGCGAGTGTCATCTCCACGTTCGAGATGAAGTTACGGAAGAAGTGCCACTGTTCGTGCATCTCTTCCAGAACGGTGTCCAGGCCGGCTTCGCGCAGTGCCTTGAGCCCGGAGCCGACGCCGTACCAGCCGGGCACGATCTGCCGGGACTGGGTCCAGCCGAAGACCCACGGGATGGCCCGCAGGCCGTCGAGTCCGGCGCCGGAGTCCGGGCGGCGCGAGGGGCGCGAGCCGAGGTGGAGTTCGGCGAGCTGGTCGACGGGGGTGGATGCGAAGAAGTACGCGGGCAGGTCGGGGTCCTCGACCAGCTTGCGGTACGCGTCGTGCGCGGCGTCGGAGACGGTGTCCATCGCCGCGTCCCAGCGTGCGAGGGCCTCGTCGGACTGGCGGGGCGCGGTGTGCAGCGCGGACGCCTGGAGGGTGGCCGCGACGGTCAGCTCCAGGTTCTCCCGGGCGAGCGCGGGGATGAGGTACTTGTCGGAGATGACCTCGCCCTGTTCGGTCACCTTGATCTCGCCCTCCAGCGTGCCCCACGGCTGCGCGAGGATCGCGTCGTGCGAGGGGCCGCCGCCGCGGCCGACGGTGCCGCCGCGGCCGTGGAAGAGCCGCAGCCGTACGCCGTAGCGGTGGGCGACGTCGCGGAGCCGGCGCTGCGCGCGGTGGATCTCCCACTGGGAGGTGGTGATGCCGCCGAACTTGGAGGAGTCGGAGTATCCGAGCATGACCTCCTGGACGTCGCCGCGGAGGGAGACGAGCCGCCGGTAGGACGGGTCGGCGAGCATTTCGTCGAGGATCACGTCGGCGGCGCGCAGCTCGTCGGTGGTCTCCAGGAGCGGCACGATGCCGATCTTGGCCCAGCCGCCGTGCAGGTCGAGCAGTCCGGCCTCGCGGGCGAGTACGGCGGCGGCGAAGACGTCGTCGGCGCCCTGGCACATCGAGATGATGTACGACTCGATGACCTCGGGGCCGAATCGTTCGAAGGCTTCCTTGATGGTGTGGAAGACGCCGAGGGTCTTCTCACCCGCGGCGTCCAGCGGGGCCGGGGAAGGGGCGAGCGGGCGGCGTGAGCGGAGCTCCTTGGCGAGGAGCTTCTGCCGGTAGTCGCGCGGCATGTCGGCGTAGCGCCAGGATTCCTCGCCGAGCCGGTCGAAGAGCTGGCCGAGGGCGTGGTGGTGGGCGTCTGCGTGTTCGCGTACGTCCATGGTGGCGAGCTGCAGGCCGAATGCGGAGAGGGTGCGGATGGTGCGGTTCATCCGCCCGTCGGCGAAGAGGCCGCAGCGGTGTTCGCGCAGGGAGGTCTGGATGAGTTCCAGGTCGGCGAGGAGTTCGGTGGTGCCGAGGTAGTCGCAGCCGGGGCGGTGCGGGGTGCCGCCGGCGAGGCGGTCGCGGGTGTTGACGAGCTTCTGCCGGATGCAGGTGGCCTTGAGGCGGTACGGCTCCTCGGCGTTGAGCCGCTTGTAGCGTGGGCTGATCTCGGGGAGGCGTTCCAGGTCGGCCTGCAGGGAGGTCAGCAGCTCGTCGGTGGCGCCGGTGTAGCGGATGGAGTTGGAGAGTTGACCGCGCAGGTGGTCGACGAGTTCCAGCGCGTCGGTGATGCCGTGTTCGTGCTGGAGGATCAGCACGTCCCAGGTGACGGCGGGCGTCACGTTGGGGTTGCCGTCGCGGTCGCCGCCGATCCAGGTGCCGAAGGTCAGCGGGCGGGTTCCGGCGGGCAGCTCGACGCCGACCCGCTCCAGCTCGGCCGCAAGGTCCTCGAGTACGTCCCCGACGGCGTTGGCGTGCAGTTCGTCGAGGTAGTAGATGGCGTTGCGGGCCTCGTCGGCCGGCTCGGGGCGGACCACGCGCAGTTCGTCGGTCTGCCAGATGAGGTCGATGTTCTCGGCGAGCCGCAGGTCGTGGCGGCGCCGGTCGGCCTCGATGACGGGGGTGTCGAGCAGCTCGGCGATGCGGCGGAGCTTGTTCAGTACGGAGCGCCGCGCGGCCTCGGTGGGGTGTGCGGTGAAGACGGGCCGTACGTTGAGGTTCTTGACGGTCTCGCGCAGGTGCTCGGGGTCCGCGTCCTTCAGCCGGTCGGCGGTACGGGCCAGCAGCCCGCCCTCGGCGGCGCGCCGGTCGCGCATCTCGTGGGCGCGGTGGACCTGCTCGGTCACGTTGGCCAGATGGAAGTAGGTGGAGAAGGCGCGCACGAGCTGTGCGGCGGTCTCCAGGTCCGTGTCGCCGAGGAGCTCGGCGGCGGCCTCGCCGTCGGTACGGGTCAGGGCGCGGACACGCTCGACGAGGTCGAGGAGTTCCTGACCCTCCTGGCGTACGAGGGTCTCGCCCAGCAGGTCGCCGAGGCGGCGGATGTCGGCGCGCAGCTCGGCGTTGGCGGCGGGGGTCTGGTCGGCACTGCTCACAGTGTGCGGCTCCTTGCAGTGGTTGAGCACCGGATCCGGGGCCGGCGGCTGGCAGCGGGCCCCGGGAAAGCAGAGTGCGGACCGCGCTGTCCGACGCTTCCAGGATAGGTGTCCGCGCCGTCGGCGCTGCTCTCGGCCCGACCACCGTTCCCCTTCATGGCGGAGGCCCGCAGCTCTCGTGCTGCGGGCCTCGGCGCTGTCATACTTACGAAGCCGTAGGTTACGGATGCGTAGCCAGAACTATCCGTCGTACTTCTCACCCTCCAGGGGCTCCCCATGAACACCACCCCCGACGTGATCGACGACGCCCGGACACCGGCGGCCGACGGTCCGGATCTCCCCTCCGCCACGCTCGGTGGCGACAACAAGCGTTCGATCGAGCAGATCGCGCTGCTGCTTTTCATCGTGGTGCCGTTCGTGGCGCTGGTCGCGGCGGTGCCGCTGGCCTGGGGCCGCGGTGTGAGCTGGCTCGATCTGGGTCTGCTGGTCGCCATGTACTTCACCGGCGTCCACGGCATCACGATCGGTTTCCACCGCTACTTCACCCACGGTTCCTTCAAGGCGAAGCGCCCGCTCCGTATCGCCCTGGCCGTCGCCGGGTCGCTCGCCGTGGAGGGCCCGCTGGTGCGCTGGGTGGCCGACCACCGCAAGCACCACCGCTTCTCCGACGCCGAGGGCGACCCGCATTCGCCGTGGCGGTTCGGCGAGACGCTCCCGGCCCTGATGAAGGGCCTGTGGTGGGCGCACATCGGCTGGATGTTCGACGAGGAGCAGACGCCTCAGCACAAGTACGCCCCGGACCTGGTCAAGGACCCGGCGCTCCGCGGGATCTCCCGCCACTTCCTCACGTTCACGATCGTCTCGCTGGCGATCCCGCCGCTGATCGGCGGTCTGGTGACGATGTCGTGGTGGGGTGCGGCGACGGCGTTCTTCTGGGGCTCGCTCGTACGGGTGGCTCTCCTGCACCACGTCACGTGGTCGATCAACTCCATCTGTCACGCGGTCGGCAAGCGCCCCTTCAAGTCCCGGGACCGGTCCGGCAATGTGTGGTGGCTGGCGGTCCTGTCCTGCGGCGAGTCCTGGCACAACCTGCACCATGCGGACCCGACGAGCGCCCGGCACGGGGTCATGAAGGGCCAGGTCGACTCCAGCGCCCGGCTGATCCGCTGGTTCGAAAAGCTCGGCTGGGCGTACGACGTGCGCTGGCCTGACGCGTCCCGGATCGACTCCCGGCGCATCGACGCCCGGCGCGAGACCGCACCCGCCGACGCGGCATGATTGACGACGTGGCGACCGACGGCAGCACGAGCAGCGAGAAGAACCGTCCCTCCTCCACCCGGCGGCCCCGCCGCGTGAGGATGACGGGCAAGGAACGCCGCGAACAGCTGCTGGACATCGGCCGCATCCTCTTCGCCGACAAGGGCTTCGAAGGCACCTCGGTCGAGGAGATCGCGGCCCGGGCCGGCGTCTCCAAGCCGGTCGTCTACGAACACTTCGGCGGCAAGGAGGGCCTGTACGCCGTCGTGGTGGACCGCGAGATGCGCCAGCTCCTCGACATGGTGACCAGCGCCCTGACGGCGGGCCACCCGCGCGAGCTCCTGGAGCAGGCCGCGTTCGCACTGCTCGACTACATCGAGACGTATACGGACGGCTTCCGCATCCTGGTCCGCGACTCCCCCGTCGCCCAGTCGACGGGCACCTTCGCGTCGCTGATCAGTGACATCGCCACCCAGGTGGAGGACATCCTGGGCCTGGAGTTCAAGGCCCGCGGATTCGACCCGAAGCTGGCCCCGCTGTACGCGCAGGCGCTGGTCGGCATGGTGGCGCTGACGGGCCAGTGGTGGCTGAACGTACGCAAGCCGAAGAAGGCGGAGGTGGCGGCGCATCTGGTGAACCTGGCCTGGCACGGCCTGGAGAATCTGGAGTCGAAGCCGCGGCTGATCGGCCACCGGAAGAACTGACCGGCCACCGGAAGTACCCGGCGCGCAGACACGGCGCGTGAGCGTGAGCGGGCCCGCCCTGTCGTCAGGGGTGGGCCCGCCGGCCGTTGCCTGCGTCCCGAACCGGCTCCGGCGCTCAGCCGTCCACCGGCTCCAGGAACTCCAGCCGGTTGCCGACCGGGTCGTGGCTGAAGAACCGGCGGTGTCCCGGCAGGTCGCCGTCCCACTGCACCTGTGCGCCGTGCGTCTCCAGCCGCGCCGCGAACGCCTCGATGTCCGTGACCCGTAGCCCCGGGTGGGCCTTCTTCGCCGGGCGGAACTCCGCTTCGATGCCCAGGTGCAGCTGGACGGGGCCCGTCCGGAACCAGCAGCCGCCGCGGGTTGCGAGGACCGGAGGCTTCGGGATCTCCGTCATGCCGAGGGCGTCCACGTAGAAGGCGCGAAGCGCGTCCTCCGAGCCTGCCGGGGCGGCCAGTTGGACGTGGTCCATTGCGGCGATCATCACTTCTCCTTGTGGGTCACGGCGAAGATGCGGCGGAACGGGAAGACCGTGCCGTGCGGGCCCTTCGGGTAGGCGGTGCGCAGCGCGTCGCGGTATTCGGTGAGGAAGGCGTCCTTGGCCTGCGGGTCGTCCGCGAGCGCCGTCAGGATCGGGCGCAGGCCGGTGCCCTTGACCCAGTCCAGGGCGGCGTCCTCGCCCTGGAGGAGGTGGAGGTAGGTGGTCTCCCAGACGTCCGCCGTGATGCCGGGGGCTGTGAGCGCGTCCAGGTAGGCGGTGGGTGTCAGGACGGCGTCGGCGTGGCGCAGGATGCCGGTCAGGCGGGAGCGCCAGCGCGGGGACTCGGCCAGTTCACGCATCAGGACGTGCGTGGGCTGGTCGAAGTTGCCGGGGACCTGGAAGGCGAACGTACCGCCGGGGGTGATGGCGTCCAGCCAGGCCGGGAAGCGGTCGGCGTGGCCGGGGACCCACTGGAGCAGGGCGTTGGAGACGATCAGGTCGTACGGTTCGGCCGGCGTCCAGGTCGTGGCGTCCGCCTCGGCGAAGTCCAGGAAGGGGGTGGCGTGCGCGTGGGCCTGTTCCAGCATCTGGGGGGAATTGTCGTAGCCGGTGATGCGGGCCTCGGGCCAGCGGTCGGCGAGGAGGGCCGTCACGTTGCCCGCTCCGCAGCCGAGGTCCGCGATGCGGGGTGCGGGTGCGGCCGGGAGCTCGGGGATGCGGGCCAGGAGGTCGTGGAACGGGCGGGTGCGGTGGTCGGCGTGGCGCAGGTACTGCTGCGGGTCCCAGGTGGGTGTCGTCATGCAGTCAGGATCACCATCGGGATATCTTGATGTCAAGACACTTGAATTCAAGAGACTTCATGTCGACAGACCCTTTACACTGATCCACATGGAGGACGAGGTCGACCGTCTGGTCGCTGCATGGCGCCGCGAGCGCCCCGACCTCGACGTGGAACCGCTCGAGGTGCTCAGCCGCGTCTCGCGCCTCGCCCGCCACCTCGACCGGGCCCGCCGGATCGCGTTCTCCGAACACAATCTTGAGCCGTGGGAGTTCGACGTACTGACGTCACTGCGCCGCGCCGGTGCCCCGTATCAGCTCTCCCCCGGCCAGCTGCTGACCCAGACGCTGGTCACTTCGGGCACGATGACCAACCGCATCGACCGACTGACCAAGAAGAACCTCGTCGAGCGGCTCCCCGACCCCAGCGACCGGCGGGGCGTGCTGGTCCGGCTCACCCCCGAGGGGCGCGACAAGGCCGACCAGTCGCTGGCCGGCCTGCTCGCCCAGGAGCGTGCCATCCTGGGCGAACTCTCCCGCCACCAGCGCGGCGAACTGGCCTCACTGCTACGCCAGTTGACCGCCCCGTTCGACAACATCCCCGGCTAGCTCGGCCGGTCCGACGCCCGCCCGTCGGGCCAGCGCGACGGCGGCCAGCGTCGAGTGCACACCCAGCTTCCCCAGCACGTTCTGCATATGCGTACGCACCGTGTGCGGGGAGAGGAAGAGTCGCTCCGCCACCGCCTTGCGGCCCAGCCCCGCCACCATGCAGCGCAGCACCTCGCGCTCGCGCGGGGTCAGTGACTCGACCAGCCGCTCACTCTCGGTGCGGTGCTTGCGGGCCGCCGTCAGCTCCCGCAGCACACCGGT
Source organism: Streptomyces sp. NPDC002206 (assembly GCF_053593595.1). Taxonomy (NCBI): domain Bacteria; kingdom Bacillati; phylum Actinomycetota; class Actinomycetes; order Kitasatosporales; family Streptomycetaceae; genus Streptomyces; species Streptomyces sp. NPDC002206. Next base: position 24,400 of record NZ_JBSFCW010000013.1, on the reverse strand, counting down.
GAGCAGCGCAGGAGGAAGATGTGTCTCGTCGCGGAGCACGCCCCGGATGACGGTGAGCAGCCGTTGCAGCGAGCAGTCCTTGGCGACCCAGCCCGACGCCCCGGCCTGCAGCGCGAGCGCGGCCCGGCGTGGGTCGTCCTTCTCGGCGAGCACCACCGTACGGGCGGACGGCTGGCCCGAACGGACGCCGGCGACCAGCGATAGCCCGTCGACCGGCGTGCTCTCGCCGCTGTTCGGTGCGGGTACCGGGACCGGGCCCGAGGCCATGCGTCCACCGCCCGACGACCGGGTGCCGAGTTCGGCGTCGACGAGTATCACGTCGTACCTACGGCCTTCGGCGGCCGCCCGCTCCAGACATCGCAGCGCGGCGGGGCCACTGCCCGCCGCCGCCACGTCGACGTCCGGCTCGGCCGCGAGGGCCGCCGCGAGCGACTCGGCGAAAATGCGGTGGTCGTCCACCACGAGAACCCGGATACGAACCACAGGCACCCCCAAGCTGCATCTGGTGCGGGGCCACCCCCTGGCCCCCCGACGGGGACGGACCGGTGCGGGCACGACGCCCGGAGCGATGGGTGAACCTCAGCTCTACGGCCGCCGCCGTGTGCAGAGGACCACCCCGCCCCGGGCGTCGTACCCGACTGTCTCGTACCCCTGAATCAGCACCGGCCCCCACCGGTGCTGTGCATCAGCGTACGACTGAGGGCCCGGAGCGGAAGGTAATTCACAGAACTGATGGACCTCGGTGTTTAGGGTGTGGTTCATGTTTCGTCTTGAGACAGAAGTAGACAAAGATCGTCGTCTTCTGCTGGGTGAACGGCTGCACCACAGCAACAGGGAGCGCTCCCCGGAACTCCGCGCCCTGCTCGCCACGCCCGCCGAGCACGAACTCCCGCTGGAGGTATGGGCGATGGACGGCCGAGGCGGGCTGGCCGGTGGGCTGACCGGACGCACCTGGGCGTACTGGCTCCATGTGGATCTGCTCTGGGTCGATGACCGGCATCGCGGCTCCGGCCTCGGCTCGCAGCTGCTCGCCGAGGCCGAACGGGTGGCCGTGACGGACCGCGCCTGCACCCGCTCCCGGTTGGAGACCTGGGGATTCCAGGCCCCCGACTTCTACCGTAAGCGGGGGTACGAGGTGATCGGGCAGGTCGACAACTACCCGCCCGGCGTCACCGAGTTCATCCTGACGAAGACCTTCGGCTGACCGTCGGGCTCAGCCGGTTCGGCGGGCGCCTGCCGACGGGACGGCCGGAAAGACCCCGGGCGTCGCGTATCCCGCCGAAGTGAACGCCTCCAGCACCGACTTGGTGACCGCGTCCGCGTCCGCCTCCTCCACCAGCACGATCGCCGACCCGCCGAAGCCGCCGCCGGTCATCCGCGCGCCCAGCGCCCCGGCCGCGTTCGCCGCAGAGACCACCAGGTCCAGTTCGGGGCAGGAGACCCGCAGGTCGTCACGGAGCGAGACATGGCCCGTCGTGAGGACGGGGCCCGCGGCGCGCACATCGCCCGCGTCGAGCAGCGCTATGACCTGCTCCACCCGCGCGTTGTCGCTGACCACATGGCGTACGTACCGCACGACCGACTCGTCGGCACCGGACTCGGCAAGGGTGTCGAGCGCGGCGCCGAGACCGTCGTACGGAAGATCGCGCAGCGTCCCGATGCCGAGCGCCCGCGCGCCCGCCTCGCAGCCGGCCCGCCGCTCCGCGTACGCGCCGTCGCCCAGCGCGTGCTTGACCCGGGTGTCGACGACCAGCAGCCGCAGACCGTGCGCGGCCAGGTCGAACGGGACCTGGCGCTGGGTGAGGTCACGGGTGTCGAGGTGCAGGGCGTGGCCGTCGGTGCAGCAGGCCGACGCCATCTGGTCCATGACCCCGCACGGTACGCCGACGAATGCGTTCTCGGCGCGCTGCGCAAGCACCGCCAGCTCGGACGCGGACAGGCCGAGCTCGAAGAGGTCGTTCAGCGCGAGCGCGGTGACCACTTCGAGGGCGGCGGACGAGGAGAGCCCGGCGCCGGTGGGGACGGTCGAGGTCAGCTGGATGTCCGCGCCGGTGACCGGGTGGCCCGCCTCGCGCAGCGCCCAGACGACGCCCGCCGGGTAGGCCGCCCAGCCGTGCCCGGAGTGCGGGGCCAGCTCGTCGACGCGGAGCTGGACGACACCGCCCGGCACATCGGTCGAGTGCAGCCGCAGCTCGCCGTCGGTGCGGCGGGCGACAGCCGCGCGCGCGGTGTGCGGCAGCGCGAGCGGCATCACGAAGCCGTCGTTGAAGTCGGTGTACTCGCCGATCAGGTTGACCCGGCCGGGTGCCGCCCAGACTCCTTCGGGGGCGGTGCCGTACAGCTCGGTGAAGGCAGTGACCAGCTCAGCGTTGTCGGTCATGGCGCGGTGGGCTCCTCTCGGCGGGCGAACGTCCAGGCGTCGGAGACGATTCCGGCCAGGTCGGCACGGCTCGGCTGCCAGCCGAGCCGCTCCCTGGCAGTGGTGGCGGAGGCGACCAGCACGGCCGGGTCACCGGCGCGGCGGGGGGCCGCGATCTCGGGGACCGGGTGGCCGGTGACCTTGCGGACGGTCTCGATGACCTCGCGCACCGAGAAGCCGTTGCCGTTGCCGAGGTTGCAGATCAGGTGTTCGCCCGCGGTGGCCGCGTCCAGAGCCAGGAGGTGGGCCTCGGCGAGGTCCGCGACGTGGATGTAGTCGCGTACGCAGCTGCCGTCGGGGGTCGGGTAGTCGTCGCCGTAGACGGAAATCGACTCGCGCTGACCGAGCGCGACCTGGAGGACCAGCGGAATCAGATGCGACTCGGGGCTGTGCCGCTCCCCGTGGCTGCCGTAGGCCCCGGCCACGTTGAAGTAGCGCAGCGAGACCGCGGCCAGTCCGTGCGCGGCCGCCTCGCCGGTGATCATGTGGTCGACGGCCAGCTTCGTCGCGCCGTACGGGTTGGTGGGGGCGGTCGGGTCGGACTCCGTGATCGGGCTTGAGACCGGTTCGCCGTAGGTCGCGGCCGTGGAGGAGAAGACCAGGGTACGGACGCCCGCGTCACGCATCGCGGCGAGCAGGGCGGTGGATCCGCCGACGTTGTTGACCCAGTACTTCTCCGGGTCGGTGACGGACTCGCCGACCTGGGAGTACGCGGCGAAGTGCAGCACCCCGTCGTAGGAGGGGTCCAGCCAGCGTGCGGCGTCCTGGATGCGGCCCTCGATGAACTCGGCCCCGGCGGGGACGCCCTCGCGGAACCCGGTGGACAGGTCGTCGAGGACGGTCACCTCGTGACCGGCTTCGAGAAGGTGCGCAGCGACCACGCTGCCGACATATCCGGCGCCGCCTGTGACCAGGTACTTCTTCCGGGGGCTGAGCCGGGGGTCGCTCTGGGGCTTGCTCACTCGCTCGCTACCTCTCGCAGTCGCTGGGCCGCGGCCTCCGGCGGCACGTCGTTGATGAACACACTCATGCCGGACTCGGAACCCGCGAGGAACTTCAGCTTGCCGGAGGTACGTCGGATGGTGAAAAGCTCGAGGTGAAGCCCGAACTCCTCCCGCCCGGGGACTCCGAACGGCGCCTGGTGCCAGGCCGCGATGTACGGGGTCGGCGGCTCACCGGGGCCGAAGATCCGGTCGAATCGCCTCAATAGTTCCAGATAGATCTGTGCGAACTCTGTGCGCGCCCCTTCGTCGAGTTCCCGCAGGTCGGGAACGCGCCGGCGCGGGTGCAGATGCACCTCGTACGGCCAGTGCGCCGCGTACGGGACGAAGGCCACCCAGTGCTCGCCGGTCAGCACCACGCGATCACCGTCGGCCAGCTCGCGGGCCACGATGTCGTCGAAGAGATTGCCACCGGTCCGCTCGCGGTGCGCCTCCATCGAGCGGAGCATCAGCTCGGTGCGCGGGGCGACGAAGGGGTACGCGTAGATCTGCCCGTGCGGATGGCCGAGCGTCACACCTATCTCGGCGCCCCGGTTCTCGAAGCAGAACACCTGCTTGACCTGCTCGAACTCGGCGAGTTCGGCGGTGCGGTCGGTCCAGGCGTCGAGGACCAGGGCCGCCTGCTCCTCGGTGAGGTCGGCGAACGACGAGTCGTGGTCGGAGGTGAAGCAGACGACCTCGCAGCGGCCGGAGTCACCGGCGAGCGAAGGGAAGCGGTTCTCGAAGACGACCACGTCGTACTGGTCGTCGGGGATCTCGCTGAGCCGCCCGTCCCGGGACGGGCAGAGCGGGCACTCGTCGGCCGGCGGGTGGTACGTGCGGCCCTGACGGTGCGAGGCGATGGCGACGCTGTCCCCGAGGAGGGGGTCGCGGCGGATTTCGGAGGAGGTCGATACGGCGTCGAGCGGCCGCCGGTCGACGGCGCCCCGGACCACGTCGTCGCGGCTGTCGTAGTAGAGCAGCTCCCGGCCGTCGGCGAGCGTCGTAACCGTCTTCTTCACCAGGTTCCTCCAAACATAACCGCACACAACAAACCACAAGCCAACAGGCTCGTCAATGAGTGGGCGCGCGGCCGCGCTCGTCTGCGCACACACGTTCCAGACCCGAACACTTAGGGGTGAACTGGACCGGATCCACTGGTAATCACCGAGCAGCCAGCCCTACGTTCCCTGGCGTGAAGGCAGACATGGGGGCCGATACCGGCTGCATCCCGACCGCGCGCAGGAACAGGTTCTGACCCGGTGGGGGCAGGCGGCACGCACTTTGTGGAACATTGCGCTCGAGCAGCGCACATAGCGCACATACGTGTTTGAGCAGCGCGGCAGCACCCTGCGCTCGCAGGAGCAGAGCCGATACCTGACCGCTTTAAGGCGCCCCCATCAACCTCTGGACCGGGCCGGCCATGCTGACCCCGGGGCTGTTCTTCCTGCTGTGGCTGAAGCTGCGTCCGGCACCGGCGCCGGACGCCTGAGCAGTCTCCGCACCGCCCCGAAGGGGCCGGACGTCACCCGACGTCCGGCCCCTTCGTCGTTCCGCCCACCGCCGCGCGGTCCAGCAGCCCGGTGCGGGCCGCCAGTGCCGCGGCCTCCAGCCGTGAGCCGACCCCCAGCTTCATCAGCACCCGCTGCACATGCGTACGCGCGGTGCTCGACGCGATCCGCATCCCGGCCGCGATCAGCCGGGTGTCCTCGCCCTCCGCGACCCGCACCAGGACCTCGACCTCGCGCGGGGTGAGCATCCGCAGCAGCCGCTGCCCCTCGTCGTCCGGCTGGACGGCCGGGTTGAGCAGCTCGGCGAAAGCACCCTGGAGCAGTTGCGGCGCGACCGCCGCCTCTCCGGCCCGCGCCTTGACCATCGCCCGCTCGACACCCTCTATCCGCTCGTCGTGCCTGACATATCCGGCGGCTCCGGCCGCGAAGGCCGCCGCGATCCCGCGCGGACTCGGCACCGGCCCGAGCACCACCACCGCCACCTGTGGGCGCTCCCTTTTGATCCGGGCGATCGGGTCGAACACCCCGGGTTCGGCGGGTGTCGCCGTGCCGAACAGACAGACCTCCGGGGCTCTGCTCACCACGAGTTCCGCCGCACCGGCGGTCGGCGCGGCCGCCGCGAGCACCCGGTGACCCCGCAATTTCAGCGCCGAGGCCAACGCCTCGGCGAGCAGTCTGTGGTCATCGACCACCATGAGCCGCACGCCCATCGAGTTACCCCCCACAGCAATGGAGCCACACCCAGGCGTCGCGCGGCAGACGCCAGTTCGACGACAGGCCCCGGCCCCCCGGCCCCTTTGACCCGGCAAGCTACACGCTTGTTCGACGTAGCGCGCCCCTTACCAGGCAGAAGAACCCCGGAATGCCGAATTATGTGCTGTTCGGGTCCGGTTGACCGACAGTAAGCCGACGGAAGTGGATCGATGAGCGGGCAGAAAACGACCGGCCCTGCCGGTCGAGTGATCGACCGGCAGGGCCGTGGTGCGTGCGCGTACCTGCGCCGGGGTCAGCCGGTGCCGAACGAGACGGCGAGGTACTGCTTGTCGTCGAGGGAACTCTCGCGCGGCTTGCTCACCATCACCTCGGAGATGTACATCCGGCCGCCCGAGTAGAGGATCTCCGCGTAGTCCATGGAGAAGCTGGTCTCCGCGTCCCGGACGGACTCGTCCCCCGGGTTCTCCATCAGCACGGTCTGCTTGAAGGTGGAACCGTCGATGGAGACGATCTGGCCGCCCTTGTCGTACGGGGGAACCTTGTACGCGATGATGTCGGAACCGTCCATGCGGATCGGGAACATCGTGTACCGGTCGCCCGCGTCGGCCTTGTCGCTGGTCGGCTTGCCGGTGGTGAGGTCGAACGAGACGATCTCGTTGGTGTCGCCGTACTCGCCGGTGCCCTCGTGCTCCTCGGTCGGCAGGTAGAGCCGGTTGTTGCCGACGGCCAGCTGCTGGCAGGTCTCGACCTCGGTGGAGCCGCAGCGGGCGGCGTACTTCTCACCGTCCGCGGCGATCTTGGTGAGGAGCTTGCCGGTCGACGCGTCGATCGAGAAGAAGTCCGAGATCCCACTGCCGTCACCGGCGGTGTCGCCGACATCGGCCGCGACGACCAGCGGCTTGGTGGAGACGATGCTCGCGTAATCGACGCCGGGCGGCATCTTGAACGACGAGAGCGGGGCGCCGGTCGTCGGGTTCAGTGCCTGGATGACGAGCTGCGGGCTGTCGTAGGTACCGCACTTGCGGACCACCGCGAGCGCGTCGCCGCCGCCGTACCCCTTGTCGTAGCAGCCATCGGTGCCGACCTTCGGCTTCCAGCGCTCGGCGCCGGTGTTCAGGTCGAAGGCGGCGCCGCCCTCGGTGCCGCCCGCGGCGACCGTGGTGCCGCTGAGCGTGACCTCGTCGAACCTGACCGGCTCGTCACCGCTGGTAGCGGCGGTCACCGGCTTGCTCCACATCAGCTTTCCGGTGTTCAGGTCGATCCCACCGACCTGGTTGCACGGCGGGTACTTCTTCGCCTTGGTCGGCTTGCCCTCCTCGAAGACGATGGCCGTCTTGTAGTCCTTCGACATGTGCCGGGAGGCGGCGCAGAGCTGGCCCTCCAGCGGGATGGACCAGAGCTTGGTGCCCTTGACCTTGTCGTAGCCGACGATCTCGTCGACGCCGGTCTTCACATATGCCTTGTCGGTCAGCCAGGAGCCGTCGACCGTCGTGACGTCGCCGACCTTCGGTTCCGGCAGCTGGAAGGCGACGATGGACTTGGTGTTCGCCGGCACCTTCTCCTTGCCGCCACCACCGATGCCGCTGTCCTCGCCGCCCTTGCCCTCACCGGTGGGTCCGGCGGAGGACACCTCGTTCTTCTTCTCGTCGCCACCGGAGGCGAGGAAGATGCCACCACCGATGATCACTGCCACGGCGACCACCGCGGCGACGATGATCTGCATCTGCGTGGTGAACTTCTTGCCGCCGTTCCCGCCCTGCTGCGGCGGCACGTACTGCGACTGCATCGGGGCGGTGGGGTAGCCGTATCCGTAGCCCTGCTGCGGCGGCTGACCGGGCGGCAGGCCCTGTCCGGCCGGGGGGCCCGGCGGGTAGCCGTAACCGGGCTGCTGCGGATAGCCGTAACCCGACTGCTGCGGCGGACCGGCGGGCGGGGTCTGCGGAGCACCGAAACCACCGGCGGGCGGTTGCGCCTGCGGGGCGCCGAATCCGCCCACGGGCGGGGTGGGCGGCTGCTTGCCGAACGGGTCGGCGGGCGGCGGGACCGGTGCCCCGAACCCACCGGGCGGCGGGTCCTGCGGGGCACCGAACCCGCCCTGGGGCGGTTCGTTGGGCGGCTGGGGCGGCTGAGTCATGGCGTACGTACCTCGAGGGAAGGGGAGTCGGTCGGTCGGGACCTGCCGCGGTCGGTCAGGGTCCGTCGGGTGCCTGCGTGAGCCGTCACTTGCCGAAGGCCATCATGGTCTTCGTCTCCAGCTCTTCCTTGTCGTTGCTCGCGCTGACCCGCCCGCTCGCGATGAAGGAACGCCCGTCCGTGTAGACGATCTTCGCGTTGTAGAACGAACTCTCGATCTGGGACGTCGACTCCGGGTGCCGGAGCAGCATCTGCGGCGCGCCACCGGTCGGGGCGAGGGTGGCGATCCCGCCGCCCTTGTTGTATCCGGCCTCCACGTAGAGCAGCACATTGCCGCCCTCCATCCGCAGCGGCTTCACGGTCTGCTCGGCCGGGGCCGCGGCCTTCCACTTCGGCTTGCCGGTGTTCAGGTTGAACGCGACGACCTTGTTCGTACGGGCGGTGCCGCTGGAGTCGGGTTCGGTCGACATGTAGAAGGTGTTGGCGTCGGCGGCGACACCGACACAGCCGTCCAGTGACTTGCCGAAGATGGCGAACGCGCTGCCGCAGTCCGGTGCGAACTTGTCGCCCTTGTCACCGACCAGCTGGGAACGGAGCGTGCCGTTCTCCTTGATGGCGAGGATGCTCCACTTCTTCTTCTCGCTCTGGGTCAGCGAGACGACGAGCGGGCTCACCGAGTAGACCCGGTCGATCTCCCAGCCACGGGCCGGCCGGTACGTCCACTTGGGCTTGCCGGTGGCCGGGTCGATCTCCTGGATCTGGTGCTGGGGGTTGTCGATGTCATCGGTGCGGCAGCTGGCGGCGGCGATCAGTTTGGGGCCGCCGGCGAAGGCGAACGGCTGGCAGTTGCCCACCGGCTTGCCGAACAGCTCCTTGCCGTCGCTGACCCGGTAGGCGTTGGAGTTGCTGGTCCGGCCGACCGTGACGGTGTCTCCGCTGATGGCGAGGGAGATGTCCGACATCATGTCCCAGATGCCGTTCTTCTTGATCGACTTCTTCCAGCCGGCCTTGCCGGTGTTGAGGTCGATCATCTGGAGGTCCGAGCAGTCCGCCTTGTCGGTGGTGCCGTCCTTGACCCCGATGACGATCTTGCCGTCGGTGGTGGTCTGCGAAGGTGCGGCGCACATGTCGGCGGGCAGCTTCAGCGTCCACTTCTGCTTGCCGTCGGCGACCGAGTAGCCGGAGACCGCGCGGTACATGCCCTTGACGACGGTGTCACCGACGACCCAGGGGCCGTACACGTCCGCGCCGTTGCGCGGCAGGTCGACGTCGTTCTTCTGCAGCCAGAGGACCTTGGCCTCGCCCGGCTTGCGCCCGGCGTTGAGGTCGTCATCGGCCTGTCGTCCGTCGCCGTTGCCGTCGCCCTCGTCGACGGAGGGCGAACCGCTCGGCGCCTTGCCGTCCGTGCTCGCGTGCGCGACGGGCTTCTTGTCGTCGTCACCACCGCTGGTCGCCAGGAACACGCCACCGGCGATGACGATCGCGGCGGCGACCGCGGCACCGATGATCACTACGGGCTTCCCCTTGAAGGGGTTGCCACCGCCCGCGCCGCCGGGGCCGCCAGGTATCGGAGCGCCGGGGTACTGCTGCTGCGGGTAGCCGTAACCGGGCTGCAGTTGCTGGCCGTAGGGGCCGGGCTGTTGGGCGTACGGTCCCGGCTGCTGACCGTAGGGACCCGGCTGCTGACCGTAGGGACCCGGCTGTTGGGCGTACGGGCCCGGCTGCTGCGGGTAGCCGTAACCGGGGGCCTGGCCCGGCGCCTGACCCGGCTGCTGCGGGTAGCCGTAACCCGGCTGGGCGGGCGGCGCGGCCGGCATCTGCGGTGGCTGGGCAGGCGGTTGACCCTGCGGCGGTTGACCCTGCGGCGGCTGACTCTGCGGCGGCTGTCCGGGCGCCGCCGGCTGAGGACTCCCCTGCGGCGGATCCTGCGGAGCGCCGAAGCCTCCCTGCGGCGGTTGCTGGCTGGGCGGCTGGGTCATCAGCACGTCCCCCTTCGTGCGGTCCGGTGCCCGTTCCGGTCTCCCCCGCGATTCCGCTGGGCTGAATTCCCCTCGGAAAGAAGCGAATCGGGCATGGATTCCGCGGCGTCACGACAGTCGAGCGGGGCTTCTTTGTACCACCCGCAACGCATCGGACACCGATTCGGTCCGCCCCCTGTTCCCAAGGGAGAACCGCGCCGTGATGCCCTCGTTACGCCTCGGCCCGTCAGCTGCCGAAGCTCGCCATCGACTTCATCGACTTCTCGTCCTCGTCGTCGATCCCGCTGATCCTCGCGTGCATGAGGAAGCAACGCCCGTTCTGATAGGCGACCCTGGAATCGAAGAAGTCGCGCTCGACCGTGGCGGCCGCCGCCGGGTGCCGCAGCACCATCTGCGGCGTGCCACCGGTCGGCGGGAGGGACGCGATGCCGCCGCCCTTGTTCTTCCCGGCGGCGAGATACATCAGCAGCCTGCCGCCCTCCACCCGCATCGGCATGAGGGTCTGTCCGGCCGGGGCCGCGGCCTTCCACGTCGCCTGACCGTTGTTCAGATCGAAGGCGACGACCTTGTCGGTGGGGGTGAGGTCGGACTCGGCGGGCTTGGTCGCCAGATAGACCGTCCGGTCGTCGGCCGCCACCCCGAGGCAGTTGTCGAGGTTCTTGCCCTCGGTGAGGAGGTCACCGCCGCACTTCGTCGCGTAGTCGTCGGCGCCGCCGACCAGTTGGGATCGGTAGGTGCCGTTCTCGTTGAGCACGATGATCGCCCACCTGTCCTCCTGCTTCAGCGAGACGATCAGCGGCCTGACCGAGTAGAACTGCGCAACCTCCCAGCCCTTCTTGACCTTGTACGTCCACTGGACCTTCCCGGTGACCGGATCGATCCGCTGCACCTGCTGCTCCTTGTGGTCGTCGGCCGCGGTCCGGCAACTGGTGGCGGCGATCGCCACGGGGCCGCTGGCGAAGCCGAACGGCTGGCAGTTGCCCGGCAGTTCCCCGAAGAGCACCGTGCCGTCGCTGACCCGGAAGGCGTCCGTCCTGCCGGTGCGCCCCACGGTCACGGTGTCACCGTTGATTGCCATCGAGACGTCGGACAGCAGATCCCAGGCGCCCTGGCGCCTGTATGTCTTGCGCCAGCCGGCCTTGCCGGTCGTGAGGTCGACCATCTGGAGGGAGTTGCAGAGCGCGTCGTCCGCGGTGCCGGTCTTGATTCCGAAGACGATCTTGCCGTCGGCGGTGGGCTGCGAAGGCGTCGCGCACAGATTCGACGGCATACGAAGGCTCCACTTCCGGCTGCCGTCGGTGACGGAGTAGCCGGAGACCGTGTGGAACATGGCCTTGACGACGGTGTCGCCGACGATCCAGGGGCCGTACACGTCCGAGCCGTTGCGCGGCAGGTCGACGCCGCCCTCCTGGAGCCATAGGACCTTCGCTTCGCCCGGCTTGCGCTGGGCATTGAGTGCGTCGGCCTCGGCACGGAGGTGGTGCGTGTCCCGGTCCTCGGCCTTGCCGTCACCGGTGGCGCCCGGCTCGGGGTCGGTGCTCGCCCCTGCCGTGGGCTTCGACTCGTCGTCGCCCCCGCTCGTGGCGAACCAGATGCCACCCCCGGACAGCAGCACCACCGCGAGCACGGCACCGATGACCGCACCGCGCCCGCCCTTGAAGAACCCTCCGCCACCGGGCGGCGGGGGCTGCTGCGACTGCTGCTGCTGGTAGCCGTATCCGGGCTACGGCGACGGCGGATAGCCGTACGGCCCGGGCTGCGTGGGCGCGTTGTACGGCTCGGGCTGCGTGGGCGCGTTGTACGGCCCGGGCTGAGGAACGCCGTACGGACCCGACTGCGCGGGTGTGCCGTACGGACCCGGCTGTACCGGCGCACCGTACGGTCCCGCGGCCTGACCGGTCGGCGGCGCGGAGCCGTATCCGGGCGGCGACGACGGCTGGACCGAATCCGGCGGAGGATCGTACGGAGCCCCGAAGCTTCCCTGCGGCGGTTGCTGGCCGGGCGGCTGGGCCATCAGCACGTCCCCCTTCGTGCGGATCGGTCCGGCATCTGCACCTGCGCCGGGCGAGCCTTCTTTCTACCACCCGCCCCACGGGCCCCACCGACGGCACGTCAGCGATCAGGCGTCCTCGGCCAGTTCCAGCCAGCGCATCTCCAACTCGTCGCGCTCCGCGACCAGTTCCCGCAGCTCCGCGTCGAGCTTCGCCACCTTCTCGAAGTCCGTGGCGTTGTCGGCGATCTGCGCGTGCAGGGTCGTCTCCCTGCTCGACATCTTGTCGAGCTGCCGCTCGATCTTCTGCAGTTCCTTCTTGGCGGCGCGGGCGGCCTGCGGCGAGACCGCGGCGGCGGCCGGGATCTCCTTCGCCGCGGTGGGCGCCGAGGGGGGCACGGCCGCCTCCTCCATCCGTCGCCTGCGCTCGATGTACTCGTCGATGCCGCGCGGCAGCATCCGCAGCGCGGCGTCACCGAGCAGCGCCATCACCCGGTCCGTGGTCCGCTCGATGAAGAACCGGTCGTGGGAGATCACGATCATCGATCCCGGCCAGCTGTCGAGGAGGTCCTCCAGCTGGGTCAGGGTCTCGATGTCGAGGTCGTTGGTGGGCTCGTCGAGGAAGAGGACGTTCGGCTCGTCCATCAGCAGCCGCAGGATCTGCAGCCGGCGCCGCTCACCGCCCGACAGGTCGCCGACCGGGGTCCACTGCTTCTCCTTCGAGAAGCCGAACTGCTCGCAGAGCTGGCCCGCGGTCATCTCCCGGCCCTTGCCGAGGTCGACCCGGTCCCGTACCTGCTGCACGGCCTCCAGCACCCGCAGGTTCGGGTTGAGCTCGGTGACCTCCTGGGAGAGGTAGGCGAGCTTGACGGTCTTGCCGACGACGATCTTCCCGGCCGCGGGCTGTGTCTCGCCCTGGGTGCGGGCCGCCTCGGCGAGCGCCCGCAGCAGCGAGGTCTTGCCCGCGCCGTTGATCCCGACCAGACCGATCCGGTCGCCGGGGCCGAGGTGCCAGGTGAGGTGGGCGAGCAGCGTCTTGGGGCCGGCCTGGACGGTCACGTTCTCCAGATCGAAGACGGTCTTGCCGAGCCGGGCGTTGGCGAACTTCATCAGCTCGCTGCTGTCGCGCGGCGGCGGCACATCGGCGATCAGCTCGTTGGCCGCCTCGATGCGGTAGCGCGGCTTCGACGTACGGGCGGGGGCGCCGCGCCGCAGCCAGGCCAGCTCCTTGCGCATCAGGTTCTGCCGCTTGGACTCCTCGGTCGCCGCGATCCGCTCCCGCTCGGCCCGGGCGAACACGTAGTCGCTGTAGCCGCCCTCGTACTCGTGGACCGTGCCGCGCTGGACGTCCCACATGCGCGTACAGACCTGGTCGAGGAACCACCGGTCGTGGGTGACGCAGACCAGCGCCGAGCGCCGGTTCTGCAGGTGCCGGGCCAGCCACGAGATGCCCTCGACATCGAGGTGGTTGGTCGGCTCGTCGAGGACGATCAGGTCCTGTTCGGCGATGAGCAGCTTGGCAAGCGCGATCCGGCGCCGCTCGCCGCCGGAGAGCGGGGCGATGACGGTGTCCAGGCCGTGCTCGAAGCCGGGCAGGTCCAGCCCGCCGAAGAGCCCGGTCAGCACGTCACGGATCTTGGCGTTGCCCGCCCACTCGTGGTCGGCGAGATCGCCGATGACCTCGTGGCGGACCGTCGCCTTCGGGTCGAGCGAATCGTGCTGCGTGAGGACGCCGAGACGCAGGCCACCGTTGTGGGTGACGCGGCCGGTGTCCGCCTCCTCCAGCTTGGCGAGCATCCGGATGAGGGTCGTCTTGCCGTCGCCGTTACGGCCGACGACACCGATCCGGTCCCCCTCGGACACACCGAGGGACACACCGTCGAGCAGGGCACGGGTGCCGTACACCTTGCTGACCTGCTCGACATTGACCAGATTGACGGCCATTTCACTCCTGACTGGGGGATCGATCGACATCCCAGGGTAGTCGCCACGCGGGTGGGTTAGCGTGCGGCGATTGATCAAGGGCGGGACAGGGGACTTCGATGGTGCGCAATTCGGTACGGGGCACGGTCACGGCGGTGCTGGCGGTGGTGTCGGTGGCAGTGACCGGCTGCACGTCGTCCGCCCAGGACGACGGCGGGAACGGCGGGAAGGCTGCGCCGAAGCCGCGGGCCGCGGCACAGAGCACGATGAAGGGCGGCAGCGTCGGAGGCTCCGGTTCTGCCTGCGCCCTGCCCGTCACCTTCGACCTCGCGGCCTCCTGGAAGCCGGAGGCCATACAGCTCGGTGAGGACGACGCGCTGAACGAGCTGGTCCGACAGGGCCCGGTCACGCTCGTCTGCGAGATCGACGCGAAACCCGCAGGGAGCATCGGCTTCCTGCGTGTGTGGACCGGCGACCGCACCGACCGCACCCCGCGCCAGGTCCTGGAGGCGTTCCTGGCCGCCGAGCCGAACGCCGGCAAGATCACTTACACCGACACCGAGGCCGGCACCCTTCCCGCGACGGAGGTCGGGTACACCATCAGCAGCGAGCTGCTCGACGGGCACCAGAAAAAGCGGGCGTTCGCCGTCTCCACCCCACGCGGGCCGGTCGTGGTGCACCTGGGCGGGCTGGACTCGGAGGAGTACGAGGAGATGCTCCCCGCGTACGAGCTGGCGAAGCGGACCGTACGGCTCGGCTGAGCCGTACGTACGACCCGTCCGGCGCCCGTCCGGTCAGCCGGACCGCCGCCCCGCCCGTTCCACCAGCAGCCAGCCGCCCAGCGCCATCGCGACGGCCGCCGGGGCGCTGACCCGTACGGCGATCAGCACCGCCGTATGCCCTTCCAGCAGCCCGCCGAACCCGACCATCGACACCCCGAGCACCCCGAACAGGCAGAGCGTCACACCGAGCGCGGACACCGGCCCGGAGCCCTTCCCCGGTACCGCGGAGACCGGCCGCTCGAACGCGCGGAAGACCGCGACCAGCCCCGCCGTGACGGCTGCCGCCACCGCGATCCGCACCGGCACCTGCGCCCACCAGGCACCGGTCGCCGGCTCGGGCAGCGGGACGTTCAGCGCGATCATCGCCCCGTAGACCCCGAGCATCGCGGTGAGGTGCCAGAGGAACGCGGTCATCGCCACCCCGTTGGCCGCGACGACCCCGCGCCACACCCGCGGGCGGGCGACCAGCCGGGTGCCGGGGCCGCGCAGCAGCTCGACCGCGCCGACCAGCCACAGGCCGTGGCAGAGCAGGGCGAGCGTCGGCGGTGCCATGTTGCTGATCTTCTCGCCGGGCATCCCGACCATGGAGAGCGGATACGGGCCGACCGCGACCAGTGCGGCCGCGGCGGCCAGGCCCGGGCCGGCCAGCAGCGCGGGGCGGCGGATGCGGCCGTCGGCGCGCAGGAAGCCCAGCTGGTGCACGGCGAGCCAGACGAAGGCGAAGTTGAGGAACGCGATGTACGGGACACCGGCGGCGAACCGCAGCACGTCCACCGCGACCGCCGCCGCGGCCAGCCCGGCGAAGGCGCCCCAGCCGTACCGGTCGTGCAGCTTCAGCAGCGGCGGCGTGAACGCCACCATCGCGAGATAGATCCCGATGAACCAGAGCGGCTGGGCCACCAGCCGCAGCGTGACCCCGGTCAGCCCGCCGCCCCCGCCGAGCAGCTGGACGATCAGCGCGGCCGTCCCCCAGACCAGGATGAAGACCATGGTGGGGCGCAGCAGCCGCTGCAGTCTGGCCCGGAGAAAGGCCGAGTAGACGGAGTCCGTCGAGCCGGCGGGCTGCTTGCGGCAGAGGGAGCGGTACGACAGGGCGTGCGAGAAGCCGCCGACGAAGAAGAACACCGGCATGATCTGGAGCACCCAGGTCAGCAGCTGAAGACCGGGGACGACGGCGAGCAGGTTGCCGACGCCGTCGGCGGTGACGGAGGCCATCAGCCAGTGCCCGAGGACGACCGTCCCGAGCGAGGCGACGCGCAGCAGGTCGACGTACCGGTCCCGGGTGGCGGGCGTGGCCCCGGCCAGTTCACGAACACTTGATCCCATACGGGTACGGTCGCGCCCGACGCCCCGGGGGCGGCAGCGCGACCGTACTCAATTCCCGTCTGAGTACCCGCGGTCAGATGATCGTGGCACCCGGCGCGGGGGACACCGCGACCCGCGCGGTCCGGCAGGTCCCCGACGTCCGCAACGTGTCCGCGATCTTGCGCGCCGCCTCCGCGTCCGCCGCCAGGAACGCGGTGGTCGGCCCGGAGCCCGAGACCAGTGCGGCCAGCGCACCCGCCCCGGTGCCTGCCGCAAGGGTGTCGGCGAGCGAGGGCCGCAGGGAGAGCGCGGCGGGCTGCAGGTCGTTGGAGAGAGCCTTCGCGAGCACATCGGTGCTGCCGGTGCGCAGGGCGTCGAGGAGTGCCGGCGAGGTCTCCGGTGCGGGGACGTCGGTGCCCGCGGTGAGCCGGTCGAACTCCCCGTAGACGGCCGGGGTGGAGAGCCCGCCGTCGGCGACCGCGAACACCCAGTGGAATGTGCCGCCGACGTCGATCGGGGTCAGCTGCTCGCCGCGGCCGATACCGAGGGCGGCGCCGCCGACCAGGGAGAACGGCACGTCGCTGCCGAGCTCCGCGCAGATGGCGAGCAGCTCGTCCCGGGTGGCGCCGGTGGCCCAGAGGGCGTCGCAGGCCACCAGGGCGGCTGCGGCGTCGGCGCTGCCGCCCGCCATGCCGCCCGCGACGGGGATGTCCTTGGAGATGTGAATGTGCACGTCGGGGGCGATGCCGTGGCGTTCGGCGAGCGCGATCGCGGCGCGGGCGGCGAGGTTGCCGGCGTCCAGCGGGACCTGCGCGGCGTCCGGGCCCGAGCAGGTGACGGTCAGCGCGTCGGCGGGGGTGACGGTGACCTCGTCGTAGAGGCCGACGGCGAGAAAGACGTTCGCCAGGTCGTGGAAACCGTCGGGGCGCGGGGCGCCGACCGCGAGCTGCACATTGACCTTGGCGGGGACGCGAACGGTGACGCTCACTCGCCACTCCCGGTGGACTCGTTCCCGGTGGACTTCTTCCCGGCGGGCTCGTCCGCGCCGGGCTTGCTCTCGCTCGACGAGTCCGCCGCCGGCTTGTTCTCGGCGATGGCCGCGAACTCCTCGACGGTCAGTGCTTCACCCCGCGTCTTCGGCGGGATCCCGGCCGCGACCAGGGCCGCCTCGGCGGCCGGCGCGGAGCCCGCCCAGCCGGCCAGGGCGGCCCGCAGCGTCTTGCGGCGCTGAGCGAACGCCGCGTCGACGACCGCGAAGACCTCGGACCGGCTCGCGGTCGTGGTGATCGGCTCGGCGCGCCGGACCAGCGACACCAGACCGGAGTCGACGTTCGGGGCCGGCCAGAACACCGTGCGGCCGATGGACCCGGCCCGCTTGACGTTCGCGTACCAGTTGGCCTTCACCGACGGCACGCCGTAGACCTTGTTGCCCGGCCGGGCGGCCAGCCGGTCGGCGACCTCGGCCTGCACCATGACCAGGGTCCGCTCGATGGTCGGGAACCGCTCCAGCATCGTCAGCAGGACCGGCACGGCCACGTTGTACGGCAGGTTGGCGACCAGGGCGGTGGGCGGCGGGCCCGGCAACTCCGTGACCAGCATCGCGTCGGAGTGGACCAGCGAGAACCGGTCGGCGCGGCCCGGCATCCGGGCCTGGACCGTGGCCGGCAGCGCCGCCGCCAGCACATCGTCGATCTCGACGGCGACGACCCGGTCCGCCGCCTCCAGCAGCGCCAGGGTCAGCGAGCCCAGACCGGGTCCGACCTCGACCACCACGTCGTCCGGACGGACCTCCGCCGTCCGTACGATCCTGCGGACCGTATTGGCGTCGATGACGAAGTTCTGACCGCGCTGCTTCGTGGGGCGTACCCCCAGCTTCGCGGCCAGCTCGCGGATGTCTGCGGGGCCCAGAAGGGCGTCGGGCTCTGTGGTGCTCACCCGGTAAGCCTACGGCCGCAATGCGGCCACGGGCTCGCCCCCCGTTGCAGGTACAGCTTCTTCGCCCGGAACGTCTGCTCGGACGCCGGGGCGTCCTGCGGGCGTCCGCTGCCGCCGAGGGAGTGCCAGGTCTGTGTGTCGAGCTGGTACAGCCCGCCGTAGGTGCCGCCGGCGTCGACCGCGCGGGGCCGACCGCCGGACTCGCAGGACGCGAGCCCGGACCAGTTCAGCCCGTCCGCGCCCACCACGGACCGCGGGCGGGCTCCGGTACCGACCTTCACGATCCGGT
Source organism: Streptomyces sp. NPDC002206 (assembly GCF_053593595.1). Taxonomy (NCBI): domain Bacteria; kingdom Bacillati; phylum Actinomycetota; class Actinomycetes; order Kitasatosporales; family Streptomycetaceae; genus Streptomyces; species Streptomyces sp. NPDC002206. Next base: position 6,440 of record NZ_JBSFCW010000013.1, on the reverse strand, counting down.
CGACCGGTGTGCGGACGACTTCGGCGTCCAGCGCCCGCGGCCGCTGCCGGACGCCGTTGACCGTCCGCACCCCGTACGTGATCCGGCGGACGCCCGGCCTGCCCTCGCGCTCGACGACCTCCGTACCCGCGAAGAGCGAATCGTCCTCGGACCGTTGCTCGGCGTACGGGATGGGCTCCTCGCGCACCTCGCGGGAGTCGGTGATCCGCATCACGGAGACCGTCTGGCCGTCGCGCGGGAAGCTGTGCGGGTCCACGGAGGTGGTGTCCTCGCCGTGCAGGGTGATGCCCGCCTCGGCGACGGCCTCGCGAACGGTCGCGGCGTTGGTGCGGATGGTGCGCTCCCGGCCGTCGGCCATGAAGGTCACGGTGCGTTCGGTGCGGATGTCCAGGGCGAGCCCGGTGCGGCCGATCGAGGAGGAGCGGGCGACGGAGAGGTACGCCCCCTCAGCGCGCACCCCGAGCTGGCGCGGAGCGCCGTCGACGGAGCCTGCGGTGGTCCACACCCGGTGCTGCACTCCGTCGAGGGTGAGGGTCACCGGGCGCCCGTGGCGGACGGTGATCTCGTCGCCGTTGTCGAGGTCGCCGTCGGGCGCCGGGGTGACGACGTCGTGGGCGCCGACGGTGATGCCCTCGTCGTCGAGGAGTTCGCCGATGTCGTCCGCGAAGGTGTGCAGGGTTCGCGGCTTCCCGTCGACGGTGAGTTTCACCGCCTTGTCATGGGCGACGAACGCGGTGGTGCCGCCGGCCAGGAAGGCGACGACCAGGGCCTGCGGGACGAGGCGGCGCAGGTTCTCCGGACGGACGGCGGCCTTGCGGCGGTGCGCGGCCCGCCGGGCACCGGCCCGGCCGCCGGTGCGGGGGCCGCCGTCCCGCGGGACGGCGGCCGGGCCGGGCGGCCCCGCAGGCGTGTCGACGGCGGTCGGATCGTGGACCGGCCAGGGGGCGACGAGCGTCCGCTCCTCGTGGAACGGCACGGGCGCGGGGGCGGTCGGCGGTGTCGCCACCGCCGCGCCTCCCGCATCTCCCCTGCCCGATGCCGCACGGTGCCTGCCCTGCGCATTGATCACGACGCTCCAGAAGATCCGTTCGTCCCGGTCGCCCGATGGGCGTCCGGGACGATAGTGGAGCTTCGGTCACTCTCCAAACCGGCGCGACCGCACACCGTCACAGCGTGATCTGTCAGTAATCGAACGCGCGAGCTGTGTTGTCGTTGATCGCCGACGCCAGGGTGTCCTCGTCGACCCCCTTCACCTCCGCCATGGCGCGGAGCGTGACGGGAATGAGATACGGCGCGTTGGGCCGGCCGCGATACGGGGCGGGGGTGAGGAACGGCGCGTCCGTCTCGACCAGGACCAGTTCGATCGGCGCGACGGCCAGCGCGTCCCGCAGCGGCTGGGCGTTCTTGAACGTCACGTTGCCCGCGAAGGACATGAAGTACCCGGCGTCCGCGCAGATCCGGGCCATCTCGGCGTCCCCGGAGTAGCAGTGGAACACGGTCCGTTCGGGGGCGCCCGCGTCGGCGAGCACGCGCAGCACATCGGCGTGCGCCTCGCGGTCGTGGATGACGAGCGCCTTGCCGTGCCGTTTGGCGATCTCGATATGGGCCCGGAAGGACTCCTCCTGGGCGGCCATGCCCTCGGGGCCCGTACGGAAGCGGTCGAGGCCGGTCTCGCCGACGCCGCGCACCCGGTCGAGGGCGGCCAGCTTGTCGATCTCGGCAAGGGCCTCGTCGAGGGCCGCCTTCCCGCCCGGCTCCCGTGCCTCCTGACGGGACCAGCCCTCCGGGTCGCCGTGGACGATGCGCGGCGCCTCGTTGGGGTGCAGGGCCACCGCCGCGTACACGCCTGCGTGCGCGGCCGCGGTCTCGGCGGCCCAGCGCGAGCCCCGCACGTCGCAACCCACCTGGATCACGGTGGTGACGTTGACCGCCGCGGCCCTGGCCAGGCCCTCCTCGACGGTGGCGTCCTGCATGTCCAGATGGGTGTGCGAATCGGCGACCGGTACCCGCAGGGGTTCGGGCAGTGGCGGGGCTTCCGTACGGCTCATGCCACGATCGTACGAGGACCGTGGCGCCGCTCTCACTTGCGGTGGAAGGGGTGCAGCAGGTCGGAGAGGTGCCAGTGGTGTTCCCCGGCCGTCGGAGCGGCTGCGGATGCGGCGACCGCCTCGCGTTCGCGGGCGTCGCTGTCCTCGGTGTGCCCGGCGGTCTCGTACTGCGACTCGAGCAGCTGCTGGACGGTCGAGACCCGGCCGGACCGCATGATCCGGACCACATGGCCTTCGCAGTTCGTGCAGGTGGGCCTGGACAGGGGTGACGGGACCCGTTCCCCGTTCGCCTTGTAGATGACGAAGTCGTTATTGGAACCGTCTACGTGGTGCTCTATCTCGTAGGCCTGTTCCCAGCCATATCCGCACCTCATGCAGGCGAAGGCATACGCCTCATGCACGGTGGTTGCTGCGGTCTCGCTCATGCCTGCTCCTCTTGTCCGCCGGACAAGCACTCCGGAGAATGCGTCCCTGATTCAGTGGACGCCTTTACCGGCGGGAGCGCACCATGCCCTGTCGAGTATTGGAGCGGTCTTGGCCTTCTCGTGGCAAAAGGGGCCAGATGCGCGGCTCGCGCTTTGCTTTTTACGATAGTCCTTTGCCGTCCGCAGAGCCGGTCCGCGACGCGTTCTTTGCCGCGACGACCGCATCGAAGACCTCGCGTTTGGGCAGCCCCGCAGCCGCGGCGACAGCGGCGATCGCCTCCTTGCGCCGCTCCCCCGCCTCCTCGCGCACCTGCACCCTGCGTACCAGCTCGGCGGCGTCCAGCTCCTCGGCCACGTCCGCCGCGCCCTCGACGACGACGGTGATCTCGCCGCGTACGCCTTCGGCCGCCCAGACCGCCAGTTCGGCCAGCGGGCCGCGCTTCACTTCCTCGTACGTCTTGGTCAGCTCCCGGCACACGGCGGCCCTGCGGTCGCCACCGAACACCTCGGCCATCGCGGCGAGGGTGTCGTCCAGCCGGTGCGGGGCCTCGAAGAAGACCATGGTGCGGCGCTCGTCGGCGACGTCACGGAGCCGGCCGAGCCGTTCGCCCGCCTTGCGCGGCAGGAAGCCCTCGAAGCAGAACCGGTCGACGGGCAGCCCGGACAGGGCGAGCGCGGTGAGCACGGCGGACGGGCCGGGGACCGCGGTGACCTTGATGCCCTTCTCCACGGCTGCGGCGACGAGCCGGTAGCCGGGGTCGGAGACGGACGGCATCCCGGCGTCCGTGACGAGCAGGACCCGGGCGCCACCGGTCAGCGCCTCGACGAGTTCGGGCGTACGCGCCGACTCGTTGCCCTCGAAGTAGGAGACGACACGCCCCGTGGTGTGGATGCCGAGCGCCTGCGTCAGCCGGCGCAGCCGACGGGTGTCCTCGGCGGCGACGACGTCCGCCGTCTCCAGTTCTGCGGCGAGGCGTGGCGGGGCGTCCGCCACATCGCCGATGGGGGTCCCTGCGAGTACCAGCGTTCCAGTCGTTCCAGTCACATCAGCCATCCTCCCAGCACGGGCGACAGCAGTCGCACAGATGCGTTCCCTACGATGGCGCGGTGACGAGTACTGCGCCCGAAGCCCAGCAGGGTCAAGACGCCGGGGAACAGCACGGCGAAGAGCCGCCTTCCTGGCAGCAGCGGCTGCGCCGCTTCGGCCATTCGCCGCGGCCCGGTATCGGGCTGCGGGAACGGCTGATCCCGCCGTACAACCGGCCGGGACCGCAGTTGTGGGCGGTGCTGGGGGTGTCGCCGCCGACCGCCGAGCGGCTGGTGCGATGGTCGGCCTGGGGCGGGCCGCTGCTGGTGACGCTGGTCGCGGGGGTGCTGCGGTTCTGGCATCTGGGCAGCCCGAAGGCGGTGATATTCGACGAGACGTATTACGCCAAGGACTCCTGGGCGCTGATCAAGCAGGGGTACGAGGGGTCCTGGCCGAAGGACGTCGACAAGTCGATCCTGGCCGATCCTTCGCTGGTGACGGTGCCGACGGCGCCCGGCTATGTGGTGCATCCGCCGGTCGGCAAGTGGATCATCGGGTTCGGTGAGCAGCTCTTCGGGTTCACGCCGTTCGGCTGGCGGTTCATGGTGGCGGTGCTCGGCACGCTGTCGGTGCTGATGCTGTGCCGGATCGGGCGGCGGCTGTTCCGCTCGACGTTCCTGGGGTGTCTGGCGGGCGCGCTGCTCGCCGTCGACGGGCTGCACTTCGTGATGAGCCGCACCGCGCTGCTCGACCTGGTGCTGATGTTCTTCGTGGTGGCGGCGTTCGGCTGTCTGCTGATCGACCGGGACTGGGCGCGGCGCAGGCTCGCCGCGGCGCTGCCGGTCGACGCGGAGGGGGTGCTGCGCCCGGACGCGCGGATCGCCGAGACGCTGCGGCTGGGGTGGCGGCCGTGGCGGATCGCGGCGGGGCTGTCGCTGGGGCTGGCGTTCGGCACGAAGTGGAACGGCCTGTACATCCTGGTCGCGTTCGGTCTGATGACGGTGCTGTGGGACGTCGGTGCGCGCCGGACGGCGGGTGCGGTCCAGCCGTACCGGGCGGTGATCCGGCGGGATCTGGTGCCCGCGTTCGTCTCGACCGTGCCGGTCGCGATCCTGACGTACATCGCTTCGTGGACCGGCTGGATCATCAGGAACGATCCCGACCACCACGGCTACTACCGGGACTGGGCCACCACCGACGGCAGGGGCGGCAACTGGACCTGGCTGCCGGACTGGCTGCGCAGCCTGTGGCACTACGAGTACCAGGTCTACGAGTTCCATGTGAACCTGACGTCCGGCCACACGTACCAGTCGAACCCCTGGAGCTGGATCGTCCTGGGCCGCCCCGTCTCGTACTTCTACGAGGAGCAGAACGGCTGCACGGCCTCGGAGACCGGCAAGTGCGCCCGTGAGGTGCTGGCGATCGGCACACCGCTGCTGTGGTGGGCCGGGTGCTTCGCCCTGGTGTACGTCCTGTGGCGGTGGCTCTTCCGGCGCGACTGGCGGGCGGGCGCGATCGCCTGCGGTGTGGCGGCGGGCTGGCTGCCGTGGTTCCTCTACCAGGAACGGACGATCTTCCTCTTCTACGCGGTCGTGTTCGTGCCGTTCCTCTGTCTCGCGGTGGCGATGATGATCGGCGCGATGATCGGGCCCGCGGCGGGCACTGGGGCCAGGCGGGAACTGGGCCTGGCGACGGCCGATCCGTCCGGTGAACGGCGGCGGACATTGGGGGCGGTCGCGGTCGGCGTACTCGTCCTGCTGATCATCTGGAATTTCATCTATTTCTGGCCGCTGTATACGGGCATGTCCATTCCGGAGAATTCCTGGCGCAACCGTATGTGGCTGGATACCTGGATCTAGCTGGGCAGGATCACCAAGAGGGGGTGGCCATTGGCCACCCCCTCTTGGTGATTGCTGGCGGTCATTGGTGACCACTGGCCGCCCTCGGACGGCCCCCAGACGGCCCAGCTTTCGCCTCGGGCACGCTGCCCGTGATCCGCGCACAGGCAAGAGGAGCACTGTGCGCGTGCTCCTCTTGCTGTCTGGCGCCAGCGCCGGCGTCCGCTGATGGGGGTTAGTCGTCTGGCTTGTCGCTTGTCTTGTCGCTTGTCGCTTGTCGTCGTCAGGCAGGTCAGACGTGGTTTCCGTCCCCACGAGAGCGCGAACGGCGTCACCCGCGACAAGCGACAAGCGACAAGCAGGAGCCACGCACATGAAGCGGAGGAAGGCGCGGACAGATCGTCCGGGCTTGCTCTGACCATGCTGGAAGGTGAGACCGCAAGCGAGTCACGGCCCTGCGTAGAAACTTAGCCTCGATCCACCGAGTGACTCGCGTGCTGTGGATGAGCAATCGAGAAGAGGTGCCTGCTGACCTGCGATGATGGGAGTTCTGACGCTTCCAGCACGCACAATCAGCAAGGCACCTCGTAGATGCAAGTTTCCCATACTCCGGCAGCGGTCTCCGCTGTGTTCGATGACCCGAACCTGATCGCGCATGCCGGACTGGTCTCGGTGATGAGGCTGGCCGAACGGTGCGGGCTGTCGGACCTGGTGACCGCGAAGGTGAAGCTGACCGGGACGAAGAACGGGGCGGAGGCCGCGGCGGACGCCAAGGTCACCAGCATCGTGGCCGGCATGGCCGCGGGTGCGGACAGCATCGACGACCTCCACGTCCTGCAACACGGGGCGATGCCGGCCGTGTTCGCAGGTGCCCGTGCCCCGTCCACGCTGGGCACCTTCCTTCGCGCGTTCACCCACGGTCACGCCCTTCAACTCCACGCTGTCCACCGCCGGTTCCTGGCCGCACTGGCCGCGCACACCCCCTTGCTGCCGGGCTCGGACGAGCTGGCGTTCATCGATGTCGACTCCACCCACAAGCGGGTCTACGGCCGGGCGAAACAGGGCGCCGAGTACGGCCGGTTCAAGGGCATCCGCACCCTGC
>NZ_JBSFCW010000012.1:0-221215 GCF_053593595.1 Streptomyces sp. NPDC002206 | reverse complement strand
GGATCCGGCGTCCTTGTGGCTTCCGATCCTTCCGGATCTCGAACGTCATCGCACCCCTTGAGCTGGGGTGTTGTGACGACCACTAGAACGGAAGGTTGCCGGCCGAGGCGTCACGTTCCGGGCGTGCGGCTCCCCATCGTCGCGGCGAATGAACCGGGGTCGCCGTCGAAGCCCCGGATCGTCTCGTGGAGCTCCCAGCCGCCCGAGCTGCCCCGGACGAACTCGGCGACCGTCGCCGCGGTGGCGCCGCCGACCGAGGAGAAGTCGTCCTCCGCCAGATTTGTGTAGCCCTCACGAATCTGCACGCCGGTGCTCGCTATGTCGTCGAAGGTCCTTCGGCCGTCCCGCTGCTGAATGGCGACCCCGACGACGACCCGGGCGTACGCGGCCGACAGCCGGTTCAGTTCCAGAGTCATCACCTCGTCGAAGCCAAGCCCCTGGCCGGTCCTGCTGTCGCGGTTCAGCATGATGGTGCCGTCCGGCGAACGGCTGTCGAAGTGCACGAGATACGAGGGGCTGCCGTACGGCTCGTCCGCCGGGTAGGTCGCGGCGATGATGTCGAGGTCGTGGGCGGGGGCACCCGGAGGACTTGGGTCCCATTTGAGCCTGACTTCGACCTTTGCGAGGTCCTTGTTGGGCGTACTCATCGGACTTCCCTCCTTGCCGCTGGGCCGTCGGACCGGTCGTACCACCCGATCATGTCCGTAACTGTCCGTGGAACCAACAGGCTTGGTATCGGGCGGCGGAATCGGGCCAATATCGATTCCTGCGCGGTTCAGTGCGGGATACGGCGCGGCGGACGCTGCCTGATCTCCTCGCGGAAGAGCTCGATCGCGCTGCTGACCTGACGCATCAGGTGGGTGTGCTCGATGCGGTCGAGATACAGACAGTTGCGGGCCAGCCCCTCCAGCTCGAAGGCGAAGCAGAGCGTCATCAACGGGTTGATGAACAGCTCGCTGCCCCGGGTGCGCGAGGTGAACTGGACGTCCCCGAAGGCTCCCTGGACCGCCGCGGCGATTGATCCGTTGACGATGCTCGGGTGGTCGGGGGTGTGCTTCTGGGCATGGGCGACCGCGTCGACGAAGAGAGCGCCCTCGCGGGTCGTACGGGAGACGGAGAAGGCGCCCAGGTAGGCGCCATCGCGCTCCAGGGCTGCGATGTTCTCCAGGACGAGTCCGTGGCTCACCCCGTGATACGCGTCGATTCCGAAGCCGATGGAGACAACGAGGCGCTCGGGTACCTCGATTCCGGCGAGCGCCGCGACGCTGGCGAGGTCCTCCTCCGGGGTGCCGAGCCCGGATTCGTCGCCACGCATCAGGATGTCCGTACCGCCGTCGACGAGGACGACCGCGTCGATGTCGTACCGCTCGATCAGCGCTCGGTAGGCGGCCCGCAGCGGCTGCACGCCCACCCGGGCGAAGGCGTGCACGGTGCTCGGGTAGTGGTGCAGTTCGAGCCACTGGGCGAGGGTGCGTTCCGGGAAGTACGGCTGGTGGAGGGACGTTTCGGGGGTGATGACCGCGACATCGGGCGCGAGCCAGGCATCGACGGGAAGCCCTTCAAGAGCGCTGAACGAGAGATTGGCGAGCCGGACGTCCTTGCCCTGATGCAGCAGGGAGAGTGCCACCGGAAGTCCCGCGTAGATGTCGAACCCGCCGCCCGCCCCGGCGACGAGGATGCGTTCCGCGGAGTCGAGGCGGGCGAACAGGGTGTTGGCGAACACGGGGTTGGCGGGCGGGGTCGTCATGGAGATCATTCTGCGATTCGCAGCGCCTGGTTCGGACGTACTCCGGCAGGGCGTGACCCGCGCCACGTCCGCCGCCGTACGATGGCGCGGTGCTGGTCAAGTGGATTCGCTGCACCGTGATGGACCGTCGTGGTTTCGAGCGGGGGCAGCGAAAGTGGGCGGAGCTGCTCGGTGAGCCGGGGTTCAGGGGACAGGGGGGTGGCTGGAGCCGGGGGCGACCGGAGGTTGCCCATGTGTTCGCGTTCTGGGAGAACCGGGTCTTCTACGACTCGTTCATGGCGCGTGCGCACGACCGGCTGGCTGCCGCACAGTCCGGAACGTACAGCGACATCCAGGTCAAACTGTTCGACTACCGCTTCGATGTGAAGACCGGCTTCGAGCCGCGCTTCACCGATGCGGATGTGGTCAGAGTGGCGCACAGCAGGGTGCACGAGGACCGGGTCGCACACTTCGCCCTGATGCAGGAGAGGGTGTGGAATCCAGCGATGGCCGGCTCTCCCGGCATGCTGCGCGGGGTGTTCGGCGAAGCGCCGGGGCACGAGTTCCTGGTGCTGTCGATGTGGCAGTCGAGCGCCGAGCGCGGCAAGTACCGGCCGGGGAGCGTCGAAAGGCTCTCGCAGCGGGCAGGGACCGAGGACGATATGGCGGCGCTGGCGGGGGACGTCGTGCAGCTCGATCCGTCCTGGACGGTGTAATCCGCGGGTACCTCGGGCCGGCCCCTGACCGGCGGGGCCCAGGCGGGCAGGGGCGTGCCGGATGTCCTGGGGCCCTGCTTCGCCGGCAACATGCGTCGGATGGATTCCGGACAACTGCTCGAATGGACCGGACTCGATCTAGGGTCTTTACATGGCACGACCGCAACGCATTGTCCTCGTCCGGCACGGCGAGTCCGAGGGCAATGCCGATGACACGGTGTACGAACGTGAGCCCGACCATGCATTGAGGCTCACCGCGACGGGATTGCGGCAGGCCAGGGAGACGGGGGCACGGCTGCGCGACCTCTTCGGCGGGGAGCGGGTCAGTGTGTACGTCTCGCCCTACCGCCGCACGCACGAGACCTTCAGATCCCTCGGGCTCGACCTGGAGCGGGTGCGGGTGCGCGAGGAGCCGCGGCTGCGCGAACAGGACTGGGGGAACTGGCAGGACCGGGACGACGTGAGACTGCAGAAGGCCTACCGGGACGCGTACGGACATTTCTTCTACCGCTTCGCGCAGGGGGAGTCCGGCGCCGATGTGTACGACCGGGTCGGGGCATTTCTGGAGAGCCTGCACCGGAGCTTCGAGGACCCCGACCATCCGCCCAACGTTCTGCTGGTCACTCATGGACTGACGATGCGGTTGTTCTGCATGCGGTGGTTCCACTGGTCGGTGGCCGAATTCGAGTCACTGTCCAACCCCTGCAACGGAGAGACACGAATGCTGATGCTCGGCGAGGACGGGCGGTACACGCTTGACCGGCCGTTCGAGCGGTGGCGCACCCCTGAGCCGTACGGCATCACCGGATAGAGTGGAGAGGCGATGACCGTTGACTCCGCTTCCGCCCAACGCTTCGAACGCGCCCTGGCCAGCCTGCGGGGGCTGTCCGTGGGGGACGCTCTGGGCTCCCAGTTCTTTGTGCCCGCCAACTATCCGCTGCTGAAGCAGTGCGCATTGCCGCTCGGCCCCTGGCAATGGACCGATGACACGGAGATGGCCTGCTCCGTCCTGGCCGTGCTCGCCGGGCACAACCGCATCGACCAGGACGCGCTGGCCCACTCGTTCGCCGACCACCACGACTTCGACCGGGGATACGGCCCTGCTGTGAACCGGCTGCTGCGCCTGGTCCGGGAGGGCGGCGACTGGCGCGAGCTGGCGTCCGCGCTATTCCAGGGCCAGGGCTCCTGGGGTAATGGTTCGGCCATGCGTATCGCACCCCTCGGCGCCTGGTACGCGGACGACCCCGAGCAGGCCACGCACCAGGCCGAGATCTCCTCGTACACCACGCATCAGCACCGCGAGGCCGTCGTGGGAGCGATGGCTGTCGCGGCAGCCGCCGCGCTCGCCGCCGCGCCCGGCGGGCTGCCGACGCCGACCGATCTCCTCGACGGGGTCATCGCCCTCGTGCCGCGCAGTGCGGTCGGCGCCGGGCTGCGCCGGGCGCGCGACATGCTCGACTACAGCGATGCCAGCACAGTCGCGGCGGTCCTCGGCAACGGCCGTCGTACAAGTGCACATGACACAGTGCCGTTCGCTCTCTGGTCGGCGGCACGGAGCCTCGGCGACTTCGAGCAGGCCTTCTGGGTGACCGCTCAGGCCGGTGGCGATGTCGACACGACCTGCGCAATCGTCGGCGGGGTCATCGCGGCAAGCAAGGCGGGAGCTCCGCCGGCCGCCTGGTCGGCACAGACGGAAGAGCTGCCGGGCTGGCTTCCCCGGCCGGGTCGTAGCTGACACGTCTCGACTGTCACGGTACTGCCACATCCCTGCTGCACACGTCTGAGAGCGGTACCGGAGGGCTACCCTTTCGGCCACGCCGCCGTCAATGATCATCGTGACGGTCGTGCGCCGAATGAGAACCGAGGTGCTCGCGCTGCTCAGCAGCTGAGCGAGCGGAACTCGGTGGGAGGGGGTCCCATGTCCGATCACACGTCGGAGTCATCCCGGAAGCCGGAGGCGCCCGAGGCGTCCCGCCCGCGGGAGCCGTCGGTGGCGTCCGAGTCGCCCGGTAGCTCCGCAGCGCCGAGCGTGCCCGATTCCGGCGACGCCGTCCCTGAGCCGCCGAAGGGCCCGGCGTACGCGCAGCAAGGATGGCAACCGCATCCGCCACCCAACCCCTGGCAGAGCCGCCAGCAGCAGGCCGGCACGGTTGCGCGGCTGCGCCCGGCCCCGCCGGTCGCCATCCGCAACGCCACACTCTGGTCGGTCGTGGCCACCGCGCTCCTCAGTGGCCTGTTGCTGGGGGACGGTCTTGGCCTGAACCTGCTGATTGTCGCGGTTCCCGCCGCGCTCGCGGCCTTCTTCGCCGCAGAGGCCGCGGGTCGTCGGCTTCGCCCCTGGTCCGCTGCCTGGGCGCTGGGCGGTCTGTCACTGCTCATCGTCCCGGCGCTCCGGGACGCGGGCTGGCCCACCTTCCTCGCTGTGGTGTCAGCCGTCGCACTGGGCTCGCTGACCCTGCACGGCAGCCGCAGCTGGCTCGGGGTGTTCCTCGGTTCGGTGGGCCTGTTCTCCTCCGCCGTCGAGGGAGTGAGATGGGGCGGGCTGGGCATTCGCGACCGGATGGCAGGTTCTCGCGGTCGATGGGGTGTCGCCTTCCGGTCCACCGCGGTGGCCGTTGTCCTGCTCATCGTCTTCGGAGCACTGTTCGCAAGCGCGGATGCCGCGTTCGCCGATGTGCTCGGCAATTTGATCCCGGATGTGTCGTTGGGCGACAGCCCCTGGAGGTTCTTCCTCTTCGTGGTCGGTCTGGTCGGTGCGCTCACTGCCGCCTATACCGCCGCTGCCCCCATCCGCTGGGACCGCATCACCGTGCGGGCAGGCAAGGCCCGCGGTCGGCTGGAATGGGCGCTTCCGCTCATCGTGCTGAATCTGCTCTTCGCCGTCTTCATCGCCATCCAGCTCACCGTGTTGCTCGGCGGATACGACAAGGTGATGGCCGAGACCGATCTCAGCTACTCCGCCTACGCCCGCCAGGGCTTCTGGCAGTTGTTGTGGGCAACGCTGCTCACCCTCCTCGTGATCGCGCTCGCTCTGCGCTGGGCCCCTCGTGGTGAAGCGCGCGACCGGACTCTCGTGCGGATCGTCCTCGGCACGCTGTGCGTGCTCACCCTTGTGGTGGTGGCCTCCGCGCTGCGGCGCATGGAGCTGTACGTCGATGCGTACGGTCTGACCCGGCTGCGCATATCCGTGGCCGCGGTGGAGCTGTGGCTGGGCGTGGTGCTGATCCTGATCATGGCGGCGGGTGTGTTCGGCGCCCGGCTGCTGCCGCGAGCCGTGGCGGCGAGCGCGGCCGTCGGTGTGCTCGTGTTCGGTCTGGTCTCGCCCGACGGGCTGATCGCGGAACAGAACGTTCAGCGCTACCGCAATAATCACGCGATCGACATCGACTACCTCCGTGGCCTCTCGGCCGACGCCGTACCGGCCCTCGACACACTGCCCGAACCGCTACGGTCCTGTGCCCTCGGCGAGATCCAGCGCACGCTGCGCATGTCCGACGCTCCTTGGTACGCCACCAGCTGGGGTGAGGCGCGGGCACGCGACATTCTGGAGAACCGGAGCACGAACCCTCCTGTGACGGACTGCGCGGGGTTTGGAAGCGGTGAGGGCGGCGGTGACCGGGGCGGTTACGAAGACGATACGTACGACCCGTACTGATGACGTCCCCGGCTGATGACGTCCCCTACGACCCGTACTGATCCGGATCGCTGAGCCGTACCCGGCGATCCGGGCAGGTGCAGGCCGCGTCCCCGTGGAGGGCCTGCACCTGCGCCGGCGTGCGACGCTAGGCTCCGGGGCCACCCGCGGACGCCTTGCCGCTCAACGCATCCAGATCGCTCTTGCGTACCCGGATCACCAACACCGCTGTCAGCAGGGCGAGTGCGGCCATCGCCACCGCTGCCGTGAACGCCGTCGAAATGCCCTGCGTGAGCACCTCGTGTCCCCAAGGCGCGGGCAACTCGTGCGTCTCGGCGAATTTTGCCTTCTGCTCCGGCGTCGCCTGCGCCATGAACGACGGAAGTTGCTTCTCCGCCTCGTTGCGGCTCGCCGTGCCGAAGACCGTCACCAGGATGGACAGCCCCAGCGAACCACCCACCTGCTGGCTGGCATTGAGCAGTCCGGACGCCGCACCGGCCTCGTGCTGCGCGACCCCGGAGACAGCGGTCAGGGTCAGCGTGACGAAATTGAGGCCCATACCGAAGCCGAACAGGAGCATCGGCCCCAGCACCCCGCTCGCATAGGAGCTGTCGGACGAGATGAATGTCTGCCAGAAGAGGCCGATTCCGGTGAGTGTCGAACCGGTGATCATGAACGGCTTGGGGCCGAGCACCGGCAGCAGCCGTTGCGACAGGCCTGCGCCCGTGATGATGGCGACTGTCACGGGCAGGAAGGCCAGGCCCGACTCGATGGGGCTGTAACTCAGCACGTTCTGCACGAACAGGACGATGAAGAAGAACATGCCGACCATGGCGGCGGCCAGGCTGAGCATGATGAGGTACGTCCCCGACCGGTTGCGGTCGGCGAACATCCGCAGTGGGGTGATCGGTTCCTTCGCCCGCATCTCGATGAGTACGAATGCGGCGAGGAGTACCACCGCGGCGCCGAAGGACCCCACGGTCAAGGAGTCCCGCCAGCCCTCCTCGGATGCCCGGATGAATCCGTACACCAGCGAGGCCATGCCGAGGGTCGAGGTCAGGGCGCCCGAGACGTCGAAGCGGCCGGGGTGCCTCTCGGACTCGCTGATGTACATGGGTGCCAGGACCGCGATCAGCACACCGATCGGTACGTTGACGAAGAAGACCCAACGCCAGTCGAGCCATTCGGTGAGCATTCCGCCGGCCAGCAGGCCGATCGCGCCGCCGCCCGCCGAAACCGCGGCAAAGACTCCGAACGCGCGGTTGCGCTCGGGGCCTTCGGGAAACGTGGTGGTGATCAGGGCGAGTGATGTCGGTGAGGCGATGGCTCCGCCGACGCCCTGGAGGGCCCGGGCCGCGAGCAATTGCCAGGGCTCCTGGGCCAGTCCGCCCAGCAGGGAAGCAAGGGTGAAGACCAGGATTCCGGCTATGAAGACCCGGCGGCGGCCGAGGATGTCACCGGCCCTGCCACCGAGAAGCAGCAGTCCACCGAAAGTGAGCGTGTAGGCGCTGAGGACCCAGGACAGATCGGTGGTGGAGAAGCTGAGCGCGTCCTGGATGTGCGGAAGCGCGATGTTGACGATCGTGGCATCGAGCACAACCATCAACTGACATGCGGCGATGACCGTGAGGGCGATCCCCCGTCGCCCCTGCCGTCGGGCCGCGCCCGGCGGACTCTGTGCTTCCAACTGAGAGGTTGTCACTATGGATCCCCCACAAGTGAATTAGTGAACGGAAGCGTTCACTGTCTCGTCAACGGTAGTGAGTCCCCGTCAGTGAACGCAAGCGTTCACTGAACCTGCTGTTGCCGGGATGCCGGCGGAATTGCTCGGTCCGCCTGCTCGGTCCGATGGCGATCGGTTCCGATGTGTCTCGGTCCGCCTCCACGTCCGGATTCCGCCTCACCGTCCGACCTGTTTCGATGGAGAAAAGCTGATGGTTACCTCGCGCTCGGCGGCCGCCGCTCGGCCGCCGATGGCGTCACCGCGTCGCCGCGGGCCCGTACTGGAACGCGCGATCCTCGATGCCGCGCTGGAACAGCTGAGCACGGTGGGCTGGAACGGGCTGACGATGGAGGGTGTCGCCGCCGGGGCCCAGACAGGGAAGGCGGCGGTCTACCGGCGTTGGCCCTCGAAGGAGGACCTGGTGGCCGACGCGCTGCAGACGGCACTGCCGGCGCTCGGTGAGGCGCCCGACTTCGGCAGCGTTCGCGAAGATCTCTACCAGCTCTGCCGGCGGCTGCGCGACGCCATGCTTTCCAAGCCCGGATGCGCGCTGCGTTCCGTACTTCACGAGTGCGACGCAAGTTCGGCCGAGCGGTTCCAGTCGGTGATCCTCAAAGGGGTGATCCAGCCGTCGACCGAGCTCTTCCGGGAGGTGGTCGGCCGAGGGATCGCGCGTGGCGACGTCCGCTCCGATGCCACGAGTGAGCTGTCCTTCGAAGTGATCCCCGCGATGATGATGTACCGCAGCAAGGTGTGCGGCAGCGAATGGACGGACGGGGAGCTCGCCGAAATGATCGATCAGGTCGTGGTGCCGTTGTTCCGCTCCTCCGGCAACTGAACGCGACGGCCGGCGGCCGGGCCGTGAGGATCCCGGTGGGGGCGGCGCGGAACGGCACAACGGTCCGGCGCCCCGGGGTGTTCTCGGCGTTCTCGTCGGCGTACGCTGGCTGGCGCCATGCCGTACGAACCACCCACGCACACCGTCGAGCGCTCACTGCGCGCTACCACTGGTGCCAAGACCGTCGCCGGTGTCGACGAGGTCGGACGCGGAGCGTGGGCGGGACCGGTCACCGTGTGTGCGGCCGTCACCGGCCTTCGCAAGCCTCCTGCCGGACTCACCGACTCCAAGCTGATCAGCCCCAAGCGCCGCGCCGAGCTGGCGCCGCTGCTCGAGGGCTGGGTCACCGCCTACGGTCTCGGAGACGCCTCGCCGCAGGAGATCGACGACCTCGGGATGACCGCGGCCCTGCGCCTCGCCGCTGTCCGCGCCCTCGAAGCGCTGCCGGTGCGCCCCGACGCGGTGATACTCGACGGCAAGCACGACTACCTGGGCGCGCCCTGGACGGTCCGAACCGTCATCAAGGGCGACCAGTCCTGTGTCGCGGTCGCGGCCGCCTCGGTGATCGCGAAGGTTCACAGGGACGCGATGATGGCCGAACTGGGTGGGGAATCGGGGGAGTACGCCGCCTTCGCCTTCGGTGCCAACGCCGGCTACCCGTCTCCCGTGCACAGGGCCGCTCTGGAGGCGCTGGGGCCCACGCCCCACCACCGCCTCTCGTGGTCCTACCTCGACGCGCTGCCCAAGTGGCAGCACCTGAAGAAGGTCCGCTTCTCCGCCGAGGCGGCTGCACTGGAAAGCGGGGGCCAGCTCGGCTTCGACTTCTGATCGCGCATTTGTGCCCACCCGCTGATGCTCATTGCGTCGGCGTTTGATAGACAACCACCCATGCCTCTCATCCCCGAGGAGCCTCAGATTCACGAGAGCGCCCAGGGTCCCCGCGTCACTCCGGCCGCAGGCCGAACCGCGCCGACCCCCCGTCCCGTACCCGGTCCGCGTTCCGCGGCCATGCCGCGCCCCGGTCGTCCGGGTCCCGGTCCCTCGAGGCCCGCGCCCCCGGCGCAGCGCCCGCACCCCACCGCCGGTCAGTCTCAGGCGGCCCGCTCGGAGAGTCGTTCCGTGCCGCAGATCCAGCTGATCCCGGCCCCAGCCGGCGGCGCGCTCGACGCTGCCGACGAGGCAGTCGATCTGCTGCTCGACTCCGGACGCGCACCGGGCGACATCCTGGTGCTCACCACCGGTGAACATCACCCGTGGGCCGCGCACGAGCTGTCCTTCGGAGCGGCCGCCTACTGGGCCCAGCACGAGGCCGGTGACGATGTGTTCTTCGCCGGTGCCGCGGGCGCGGACCGGGTGCAGTCTCGTCCCGTGGTGATCGTCGCGGTCAACGGAGCGGCCGATGACGCCGCCGCCCGTGCGCTGCTCCTCGCGCAGAAGCGCGCCGGGGCGCTGTTGATCGTCTGCGGTGACCCGCAGCAGATCAACACCGTGCTCGGCGTCGACGTCTGAGCCGTACGGCACGTACGACCGTGGTGACCCGGCTGCCCGACGGGGCGGCCGGGCCGACGGCTCGTGTCAGCGGGCCGCGGTACGGCGCAGTGCCTCCGTCGCCCCGCCGCCGGTGCGAAGCGGGAACGGGTCGTGCTCGCCCATGGTGTCGGCGAGAGACGAAGGCGCTGACGTGGAGTTGGGCCGACGGCCGCCGCGGCCTTCGCCCAGCACCTGCCACCCGCCATGGGTCAGCGTGATGTACGCGCCGCACCGAAGGCCGTGCAACGTGCAGGCGTCCCGCAGACCCCACATCCACGCCCCGTCCTCCTCCGTCCACCGCTCGTCCCCCTCGCGGCAGTAGAGCAGTACCGCAGTCCGCACGGGCGTGCGGCGTCGCAGATCGTGCGGGATGACCCGGCGCAGATGCGCCAGCAGCGCGTTACGGAACTCCCAGCCGTCCGCGGCCACGGAGCGCCGGGCGAACGATGCGCTGGCCGTGAGGCGTTCCTCGTGGTCGAGCACGGCGACGACGGCAGTTGCCGGAGTCGGCCGGTGCCGGGCGTGCAGTCCGCTGACGACCTCGCGCGGGCTACGCAGCAACGGTATGCCTGCAGCGGCCCACTCGGCCGGTTCGAGCATTCTGGCAAGGCGGTTGGCGGAGTCGGCGGACACCGAAGTGGCTGCGGACGGAGCGAATCCGAAGGTCACGGTCCTCCCTTCGCATACGCGCCCACGGTGCGGGCAGGGTCGGGTGGGGGTGCACCGCGGCACAGCCCTTCCGGGCCGCGAAAGGGCCGTGCGGGGAGCGGTTCAATTCTCCCTGGCGTATCGGCAGGCGGCAACGAGCAATTGGCGAGGCTGACGGGAATCGGCCGGAATGACACGGATATCCCTGCCCAGATCGTGGACGGATGACTCCCTGTGTCACGCCTGAACAGCGAGGACCAGCGGAAACACTCCCTCCGCCCCGGCCCGGCGCAGCAGCCGGGATGCCACGGCAAGCGTCCAGCCCGTGTCCGAGAGATCGTCCACGAGCAGCACGGGGCCCCCCGCCGACGCCAACGCCTCGGCCAGCTCCGGCTCCACGACGAGCGCCTCGTGCAGAGCCCGCACCCGCTGCGCGCTGTTGGTCCGGGAGATCCGCACCTCGGCCGCTCCTGGCGCGTAGGTGACGCTGCCGAGCAGTGGCATCCGGCCGACCTCGGCGATACGGCTGCCGAGCGACTGGATGAGCTGCGGTCTGCTGTGCGAGGCGACCGTGACGACGCCGACGGGCCGGGGTGCGGTATCGGCGTTGCCGGATGCCCAGCCACCCGGTCCCTTGGCCCAGTCGACCAGCACTGTCACCACCGCGTTCGCCACATCGTCGGGTACCGGGGCGTCCTGCGTCTGCGCCGCCAGCATCGGACGCAGCCGGTTGCCCCAGCCGATGTCGGAGAGCCGGCCGAGGGCGCGCCCCGAGAAGGACAGTTCGCCCGTCGGGATACGGCCCTTGAGGTCGACGCCCACCGCGGCGAGACCGGTCGGCCACATCTTGCGGGGCTCCACCTCCACGCCCGGCCTGCCGAGCTCGCCCCGGGCGGTGTCCAGAGCCGCCGTCGACACCTGGTCGTCGAAGCGCGCGCCTGCGCAGTTGTCACAGCGTCCGCACGCCGCCGCTTCCTCGTCGTCCAACTGGCGACGGAGGAACTCCATCCGGCAGCCGGTCGTCGTTGCGTAGTCGCGCATCGCCTGCTGCTCGGCGGACCGTTGGCGTGCCACCCAGGCATAGCGCTCGGAGTCGTAGACCCAGGGCTCTCCCGTGGCGATCCAGCCGCCCTTCACCCGCTTGACCGCACCGTCGACATCGAGGACCTTGAGCATGGTCTCCAGGCGGGTGCGCCGCAGCTCGACCAGCGGCTCCAGAGCAGGCAGCGAGAGCGGCCGGCCGGCCTGGGCGAGCGCATCGATCGTCCGCCGGACCTGCTCCTCCGGGGGGAAGGCAACCGATGCAAAGTACTGCCAGATCGCCTCGTCCTCCCTGCCCGGGAGCAGTAGCACCTCGGCATGCTCGACGCCTCGGCCCGCGCGACCCACCTGCTGGTAGTAGGCGATGGGGGAGGAGGGGGAGCCGAGGTGCACGACGAAGCCGAGGTCGGGTTTGTCGAATCCCATACCGAGCGCGGACGTTGCGACCAGGGCCTTGACCCGGTTGGCCAGGAGATCGTCCTCCGCCTGCTGCCGGTCTGCGTTCTCGGTGCGACCGGTGTAGGAGGCGACGGTGTGCCCGCACTGGCGCAGATACGCCGTGATCTCCTCGGCGGCCGCGACGGTGAGCGTGTAGATGATTCCGGAGCCCGGGAGCTCCTTGAGATGATCACCCAGCCAGGCCAGCCGGTGTGCGGCGTTCGGCAGTTGGAGCACGCCGAGGCTGAGACTCTCGCGGTCGAGAGGCCCACGCAGCACCAGCGCGTCCGTGCCCGCGCCCGTACCGAGTTGCTCGGCGACATCCGCGGTCACCCGCGCGTTCGCAGTGGCGGTCGTCGCGAGCACGGGTACGCCCGCCGGTAGATCGGCGAGCATGGTCCGCAGCCGGCGGTAATCAGGCCGGAAGTCGTGGCCCCAGTCGGAGATGCAGTGCGCCTCGTCGACCACGAGCAGTCCTGTTGCGGCAGCCAGCCGGGGCAGGACCTGGTCCCGGAAGTCGGGGTTGTTGAGCCGCTCGGGGCTGACGAGCAGCACGTCCACTTCCCCTGCTGCCACCTCGGCCTGGACGGTGTCCCACTCCTCGGTATTGGACGAGTTGATCGTGCGGGCGGTGATCCCGGCCCGGGCCGCGGCCGCTACCTGGTTGCGCATCAGTGCGAGCAACGGCGAGACGATCACCGTCGGGCCGCTGCCCTGCGCCCGCAGCAGCGAGGTCGCGACGAAATACACGGCGGACTTGCCCCAACCGGTCCGCTGGACGACCAGCGCTCTGCGTCTGTCCGCGACCAGCGCTTCGATGGCCCGCCACTGGTCCTCGCGCAGCCGGGCAGTGTCGGTGGCGTCCCCGACGAGTCGGGCCAGTACGGAATCGGCCGAAGCCCTGAGCTCTGCGCGGTCTGCGTTGGTCATGCCCCCATGCAACCCGATGGGTGTGACAAACCGCGAACGACCCCGCGGACCTGTGGATAACTTATCCACAGGGGGTCGCGGAATTCTGCCGCTCGCGGGACGGTCGTGCCATGAACAAGCACCACGAATCCACCGGGCCGGCCGACGAGCAGCAGATCACTCTGCGCGGGCCCGCCGAACTCGCCGATGCCCTCCCGTATCTCATGGGGTTCTATCCGAACGACAGCGTGGTCATGGTCGCCCTGCACGGCGGCCGCGGCCGCTTCGGCGGGCGGCTCAGGCTCGGAATTCCGCAGTCACCGCAAGAATGGCCATCCACCGCTGAGCAGCTCGCCGAGTGTCTGGTCAAGGGCAGCGAGCGGCGCGGGGAGCGTCCCGAGGCGATCGTCATCTTTCTCTGTCAGGATCCTGCCGACGGGGAGGCCCCGGGCCAGGTGATGGAGCGGCTGCGGCCGCTGGCCCAACGTCTGCGCACGGCGTGTGGAGCTCTCGACGTACCCGTACTCGAAGCGCTCTGCATCTCCGGCGGCCGGTACTGGTCCTACTGCTGCCCCGACCCGCGCTGCTGTCCGGCCGAGGGGAACTCGCTCTCCCTCCCCGGCACCTCGGTGATGGCGGCCGCCGCCACCTATGCGGGCATTCAAGTGCGGGGATCTCTGAGGGAGATGGAAGCCAGGCTCATGCCCCTGAAGACCCCGTCCGTGGCGGATCAGCCACAGGCTCTGGACTCGGCGGGCGCCGCACTGGTGCCGAGGATCCTCGACGAGCTGGGACGCAAGGAGGTGGCCCGCGAGACGCTGGTGCTCGCCCGTGCGCTGATGAAACGCCTCCTGGAGGCGCCGACGACGGCGCCCTCCGATGCGGACATTCAGGACGACTCCCTGATCAGCCATGACGAGGCTGCCGCGGTGATCCTCGGCCTGCAGGACCGGGAGACCCGGGACAAGGCCGCCGAATGGATGGAGGGGCCGGAAGCGGAATCCGCGTTGCGGTTGTGGCGGGCGCTCTCGCGTCGCTGCGTCGGACCGTACGGGGAGCATGCCGCGGCGCCGCTCACCCTGGCGGGCTGGGTCTCCTGGTCCACCGGCGACGAACCGGGTGCACGGGTCGCTCTGAGCCTGGCTCTGCGGGCGGACCCCGAGTACACCTTTGCTCAACTTCTCCACCAGGCGTGCAACCAAGGACTCGACCCGGAGACCCTGCGTCGTTGTCTGCGCGGGGAGCGCAGTAACCGGACGGGCCGAAGCCGTCACCGTACGGAGCGGAGTGCAGTGCCCCGCGCGGTAAGCCCGCCGGCCGTGAGGCGTAAGAGGGTGCAGCCCGGCTCCGTCCGCCCCGGAACGGCGGTTGCCCGACGGCGTGCCCGGGAGTCGCGGGCGGATGGCCGGGGCGGGACCAAGAGCGGGCGGCAGCCGTGACCGGGCGCGCGGTGTGGGGCCTGACGTCAGGAGCAACGCGAGTGGAGGGAGCGGGCAAGGAGGGGCACTTGGTCCGGGACGGATGAAGAGCATGACGAAGGGAGTGTTTATCGTCAGGCAGACGACTATGATCACGGCATGCCGCCCTACGACCCGTCGACCTTCCCGCCCTTCGCTGTCACCGTCGACCTCGTTGTGCTCACCGTGCGCCGCCATGCGTTGTGCGCGTTGGTGGTTCGCCGTGGTGAGCCGCCGTTCCAGGGCCGGTGGGCGCTGCCCGGTGGCTTCGTCAAGGCCGATGAGGATCTCGGGGCCGCGGCGGCACGCGAGCTGGCCGAGGAAACCGGGCTGTGCGCCCACGATCCGGCAGCCCCGGCCGTCGGCAACGGTGCCCATCTCGAACAGCTCGCCACCTACGGCGACCCCAAGCGGGACCCGCGGATGCGGGTCGTCAGCGTCGCCCACCTCGCACTGGCACCCGACCTGCCCGCCCCCCGGGCGGGCGGTGATGCGAACAGTGCACGGTGGGCGCCCGTCGACGACTTGCTCGGACCGGAGGGCGGCTACGGTCGCGAGGGTGAGCAGCAGGCCCCGCTGGCCTTCGACCATGCTCAGATCCTCGCCGACGGTGTCGAGCGGGCTCGTTCCAAGATCGAGTACTCCTCGTTGGCCACCGCTTTCTGCCCGCCGGCGTTTACGGTCGGCGAGCTCCGTCGGGTGTACGAGGCGGTGTGGGGCGTGGTCCTCGACCCGCGGAACTTCCACCGCAAGGTGACGGGCACGCCCGGATTCCTGGTGCCCGCCGGTGGAACCACCACCCGCCAGGGCGGGCGTCCGGCCCAGCTTTTCCGGGCCGGTGCGGCCACGGTGCTCAATCCGCCGATGCTGAGGCCCGAAGTCTGACGCGTAAATATGGCCTGGTCAGGGTGGGTGTGGGCAGGGCTGGGTGCCCGGTGGTCGCGGAGGGCCGCCGGGTGTCTGGGTTTGTCGGTCAGGCGGCGTTCTCCCTCGGGTTGAGGGTGACGGTGTAGCCGAGTTGGTTGAGCTGGTTGATGGCCCGGCGGGTGGCGCGTTCGGGGTCGCGCCTGGTGAAGTAGGTGCCGCCGAGTTCCTGGTAGGCGACGTTGTCGGTGAGCATGTGCCAGATCGCGGTGATGATTGAGTGCTCGACGGCGACCAGTGCCCTGAGCGGGCCGCGGCGGGCGGTCAGCCGCTTGTAACGGGCCTGCGGATAGGTGTCCTTGGTTCTCACCGCGCCGAATGCCGCGAGGCCGAGTGCCCCTTTGAGATAGGGGTTGCCGGGCCGGACCTTGGTGTTCTTGGTGCGGCCGGCGGACTCGTGGTGGCCGGGGCAGACCCCGGCCCAGGAGGCGAGGTGTTTGGCGGAGGCGAAGCGGGTCATGTCCCCGCCGGTCTCCGCGATGATCACTTCCGCGGTTGCCTGGTTGATGCCGGGGATGGTGTCGAGCAGGTCGAGGGCGCCACGAAAGGGCGCCATCGCCTCTTCGATGCGCCCGGTGAGCTGGTCGATCATGGTGGTGAGCTGGTCGTAGTGGTCCAGATGCAGGCGGGTCAGGAACGCGTGGTGTTCGCGGAAGCGTCCGGTCAGGGCCTCGGTGAGCTCGGGGATCTTGCTGCGGAGCTTGCGTTTGGCCAGGTCCGCGAGGACCTGGGGGTCGGCTTCGCCGCGGGTGAGGGCTTCGAGCATGTCCGGAGTCGCCGGCCACCGATCCGGAGGCCGGGCCGGGGCCCGCGTCACCCGCATCCGCCGCATCCGCGTCGGAACTGCCGCCGCCGGTCCGACGGCGTCCGGCCCGTGGCCCGCTCCAACCGCTGCGCTATGAACTGCGCCGACTCTTCGGTGTCAGAACAACGGCGGTGATCATGGCTGCCGTTCTGGTCGTCTCGGTCGGGCTCTCGGTCCTGCTCGCCTGCGGCGGCCATGCCCGGCTCCCCGATGTGCTCGCCGCCTGGCCGTCGATGCTGCCGCTGCCGCTGCCGCCCGTCGCATTCGGCGCCGGGCTGCTCGGAGCGCTCTCGTTCGGTGACGAGTTCCGCTACCCCGCGCTCGCGGCGGGTCGAGGCGCCGTTCCCCGCCGCATCGGCCTGCTGCTGGCCAAGCTGCTCGTTTCGGCGGGCGTCGCGGTGTTGCTCGCGCTGATGACCGTTCTCGCATCCGAGGAAGCCCTCCATCTCTTGTACGGAGGCGACTGGATCCGGGTCCCGTCGAATGCGACGTATCTTGCGGCGAGTTGGGCGGGCCTGAACGTGGGCTGCGCCTGGGCCGGTCTGCTGGCCGCCGGAATCTTCAGGGTGACGGCCGCCGGAATTGCCGCGGTACTCGCTGTTCCCGTGCTCGTCGTTCCGCTCATGGAGAAGGTGCCGACGGGGTCGACCGCACATTCGATGCTCGGACTTCCGGCCAGGCTCCGCGAACTGGCCTGGGTGCAGTGGCCGCACGTGGTGGACCGATGGATGGTGGCTGTCGTGCGCATGGTGGCGCACCCTGTGGGGGTGGCGCTGTCGTTGTTGCTCTCGGTCCTGATCTGCGCGTATTTGTTCACCAGCCTTCGCGGCAGGGTTCGTTGGTGATCGCGGAGCGTGGCCGGACTGCCGAGGGGCGCGAATTTCCTAGAGAAGTGCCCGTTTTGTACAGATAAGGCGTCAATTGGGGGGCTGGCGCCGATCACCCTTTCGTGTGCTTTTCACCAAAGACCTCAAGGGGCGGCTGGGCCGCGCCGACAAAGGATGCGTGAGTACCCTTGCGCACACCATGATGACCGCCGCCCGCTCCGTCGACTCCGGCCTCGCCGGCTCGGGTGATCTCGATCGCTACCCCTATACGGAGGCGCCGGCCGGCGAGCATGCAGCCGTTCGTTCCTGGGACGGCGCCGACGCCGAGCTGGGCCGGGTGGGCCGACGGGGCTCGGCGAGCCGCGGCCGCGGCCTCCACGGCCAACTCGTTCAGCAGCTGGGTCAGATGATCGTCTCCGGTGATCTGGGCGCCGACCGCCCGCTCGTGCCGGAGGAGATCGGCCAGCGTTTCGAGGTCTCCCGCACTGTCGTACGCGAGTCACTGCGCGTTCTTGAGGCCAAAGGTCTGGTCAGTGCCCGGCCGAATGTGGGTACCCGGGTCCGCCCGGTCAGTGACTGGAATCTTCTGGACCCCGACATCATCGAGTGGCGAGCCTTCGGTCCGCAGCGCGACGACCAGCGTCGTGAGCTGGATGAGCTCCGATGGACGATCGAGCCGCTCGCCGCTCGCCTGGCCGCCGGTCACGGTCGCGAGGACATCCAGCAGCGCCTCGGTGACATGGTCGAGATCATGGGACACGCGGTCGCCCAGGGTGACGGGATCACGTGCTCCCGGGCCGATGCCGAGTTCCACTCCCTGCTCATCCAGGCCGCCGGCAATCGCATGCTTGAACACCTCTCCGGCATCGTTTCCGCCGCCCTGCAGGTCTCGGGGGGTCCGATCGCGGGCTGCGACCGTCCCGGCGAGGCGTCCCTCGGCCACCACGCCCGGATCGTCGAGGCCCTCGCCACCGGCGACGCGACGGGTGCCGAGGCGGCCATGCGCCAACTTCTTGTCGCCCACCCGGAGGTGGAGCGAGTGGTGCCGGCGCCGCGCGAGCACTGAGCGCAACGCGGCCAGGGTTACGGACCACGTGTCGCCGGACCCTCGCGGTCCGGCGGCACAATTGTGGAGAGATGTCGTTCCTGGTCATGTTCGTCGCAAATGAGGTGTGACTCGGGCCACGCGGATTGGGCGTAACACTCCTCGAGACAGTGCGATGACTTAAGAGGTGACCGTCGCGGAAGGAATACAGCAGCCATTGGGCGCGCTGTGCAGTTCTGAGGCCAAGCCCGCGCCGTCGGTATATTCCCAGCCCGGCGGTCGTCGGTTCCAGCCCTCTCCAGGGCCGGGCCGGAAGCCGTTTCCATCGTTCCGAGAGGTTGTTCGTGTCGGCCAGCACATCCCGTACGCTCCCGCCGGAGATCGCCGAGTCAGAGTCTGTGATGGCGCTCATCGAGCGGGGAAAGGCTGATGGGCAGATCGCCGGCGATGACGTGCGTCGGGCCTTCGAGGCTGACCAGATTCCGCCAACCCAGTGGAAGAATGTTCTGCGCAGCCTCAACCAGATCCTCGAGGAAGAGGGTGTGACGCTGATGGTCAGTGCCGCGGAGTCGCCGAAACGCGCCCGCAAGAGCGTCGCAGCGAAGAGCCCGGTCAAGCGCACCGCCACCAAGACTGTCGCGGCCAAGACGACCGTGACGAGGACCGTCGCGGCCACCGCCGCCCCGTCGGCCGAGACCGTGGACGTGGTGGCCGACGACGCCGCCGCGGCCAGCCCTGCGAAGAAGGCGGCAGCCAAGAAGACGGCTGCCAAGAAGACCGCCGTGAAGAAGACGGCGGCCAAGAAGACAGCAACGAAGAAGTCCGGCAAGAAGGACGCCGACGAGCTGCTCGACGGCGACGAGGCGACCGAGGAAGTACAGGTAGGCAAGGGCGACGAAGAGGAGGGCGAGGGCGAGACCAAGGGCTTCGTCCTCTCCGACGACGACGAGGACGACGCGCCTGCGCAGCAGGTCGCCGTCGCCGGTGCCACGGCCGACCCTGTAAAGGACTACCTGAAGCAGATCGGCAAGGTTCCCCTCCTCAACGCCGAGCAGGAGGTCGAGCTCGCCAAGCGCATCGAGGCGGGTCTGTTCGCCGAGGACAAGCTGGCGAACTCCGACAAGCTCGCACCGAAGCTCAAGCGCGAGCTGGAGATCATCGCCGAGGACGGCCGTCGCGCCAAGAACCACCTGCTGGAGGCCAACCTCCGTCTCGTGGTCTCGCTGGCCAAGCGCTACACCGGCCGCGGCATGCTCTTCCTGGACCTGATCCAGGAGGGCAACCTCGGTCTGATCCGCGCGGTCGAGAAGTTCGACTACACCAAGGGCTACAAGTTCTCCACGTACGCCACCTGGTGGATTCGTCAGGCGATCACCCGCGCCATGGCCGACCAGGCCCGCACCATTCGTATCCCGGTGCACATGGTCGAGGTCATCAACAAGCTCGCGCGCGTGCAGCGCCAGATGCTCCAGGACCTGGGCCGCGAGCCCACCCCGGAGGAGCTGGCCAAGGAACTCGACATGACCCCCGAGAAGGTCATCGAGGTCCAGAAGTACGGTCGTGAGCCGATCTCCCTCCACACCCCGCTGGGTGAGGACGGGGACAGCGAGTTCGGTGACCTGATCGAGGACTCCGAGGCGGTCGTCCCGGCCGACGCGGTCAGCTTCACGCTCCTCCAGGAGCAGCTGCACTCGGTGCTCGACACGCTCTCCGAGCGTGAGGCGGGCGTGGTCTCGATGCGCTTCGGTCTCACCGATGGTCAGCCGAAGACCCTCGACGAGATCGGCAAGGTCTACGGCGTGACGCGTGAGCGCATCCGCCAGATCGAGTCGAAGACCATGTCGAAGCTGCGCCACCCGTCGCGTTCGCAGGTGCTGCGCGACTACCTCGACTAGGTTGCAGGAGTACGCAGGCCGAAGGCCCGGTTCCGATGGGAACCGGGCCTTCGGCCTATGTGCAGGTGCGGTCGCCGACGTGCTGAATGACTCTGAGTGGGCATGATCCATCACAGAGTCAGGAGTACGCATGTTCCGCACCGTCGCCTGCGCCATGACCGGGGCACTTGCCCTGACTGCCGCCGCGGCCGCGATAGCGCTCGGCTCCCCGGTTCCGGCGGCTGCGGACAGCATTGTCATCGGTGGGCAGCCCGCGCACGTCAAGGGCAGTCCCTGGGTCGTCGCGCTGTCCAGCCGTAGCCATTTCGGAACTACCCGCGCGGGCCAGTTCTGCGGCGCCGTGATGGTGGCTCCGACGAAGGCGCTGACTGCCGCGCACTGCCTGAACCAGCAGGAGCTCGGCACCGACATGAGCCAGGCGAGCGATCTGCGGATCATCGCCGGGCGGGACGAGCTGAACGGGACCGGAGGCCATGAGATCGCGGTGAAGGGGACATGGATCAACCCGGGATACGACCCCACGACCAATATCGGTGACCTGGCGGTGCTCACCCTGGCCGACGCGCTTCCTGGGCAGCGCGTGATCTCGATGGCCCAGGCCGGCGACCAGGCCTATGAGCCGGCTCCCGGCGCCGTGGTCTATGGATGGGGAGACACGACAGGGCGCGGTGACTTTGCGTCGTCGCTCCGCTCCGCCCAGGTGAGCATCCTTCCGGACACCACGTGCGAACGGGCCTACCCGGGGGGCAGGGCGGGGAAGTACAAGGCCTCGGCGATGCTCTGTGCGGGCGAAACGCTGGGCGGGCACGACGCATGCCAGGGAGACAGCGGAGGGCCGCTGGTCGCCCGCGGGCGACTCGTCGGACTGGTCTCCTGGGGGAACGGATGCGGGCTCCCCGGCACTCCCGGTGTCTATACGCGGATCTCCGCCGCCATCGGGTGGATGGCGGGCAGTAGCTGACCGGCGCCGCTCCGTGGCCATGAGAACGGGCGACTCCCCCCTCGCGGGGGGAGCCGCCCGTCGGCCGGTAAGGAACCGGACCCTGGCTCGTCGTGGATGCGAGGTGTCAGTGTTGTTCCTCTTCGGCGGCATTGGCCTGCACGGCCGTCAGCCGGTCCGTCTCATCCTGTATTTCCGCGGCGATCTTCTTGAGTTCCGGCTCGAACTTGCGACCATGGTGGGCGCAGAAGAGCAGTTCACCGCCGCTGATAAGGACGACGCGCAGATATGCCTGGGCGCCGCAACGGTCGCAGCGGTCTGCTGCGGTCAGCGGGCTCGCGGGGGTCAGAACAGTAGTCACGTCGCCTCTTCTCTAGCTCGACGAGCTGTCGTACCAGCGTCAACATCCAACCAGGCCGAAAACGTTCCCGCTCGTGGCTTTTCTTCGAAAGTTCTTCTCAAAATGGCTGTCTGTTGCCGGTTGGCGGCGAATGTGCCGTATTGCGTAGCGCTACGGTTTCGCGTTGCTTGTCTTGGTCGGTCCGTCCGGCCGGCCGGCTTGCCGGTTTGTTCATGAGGACGTGCCCGGAGCCTAAATGGTTCATGCCTCGAAGGGAACGTGATGTGCGCGTCACTCCAACGAGGGATCGAACGCGTATGCGAGGCTGGACTACTGTGAGCATTCCCCGAGGGTGGCGTTACAACCGCTCTACCAGGCCTCGGTACGCTCTCAGCGGCTACCGAAGCCGAGCCCGATACCCACTCGGGCCCCAAGTGAAATTCAGCGAGGAGCGAACCGCGTGACCGCCGATACGTCCGTGCCGTCCACTGCGCTGCTGACCGGAGCAGACCAAGACGGCTCCAACTACACCGCGCGGCACCTTCTCGTACTCGAGGGGCTCGAAGCGGTGCGCAAGCGCCCCGGGATGTACATCGGGTCGACTGACAGCCGCGGCCTCATGCACTGCCTCTGGGAGATCATCGACAATTCGGTCGATGAGGCTCTCGGTGGCCACTGCGATCACATCGAGGTCATCCTTCACGACGACAACTCCGTCGAGGTCCGGGACAACGGCCGCGGCATTCCGGTCGACGTGGAGCCCAAGACCGGCCTGTCCGGTATCGAAGTCGTGATGACCAAGCTGCACGCCGGCGGCAAGTTCGGCGGCGGCTCGTACGCCGCGTCGGGCGGTCTGCACGGCGTCGGCGCTTCCGTCGTCAACGCGCTCTCGGCCCGGCTCGACGTCGAGGTCGACCGCAACAGTGCGACCCACTCGATCAGCTTCCGGCGCGGCGTTCCGGGCATCTTCACCGAGCAGGGGCCGGACAGCCCGTTCGACCCGGCCAGCGGCCTCCGCAAGGGGAAGCGGGTGCCGAAGACGCGCACCGGCACCAGGGTGCGCTACTGGGCGGACCGGCAGATCTTCCTCAAGGACGCCAAGCTCAACCTGGAGACGCTCCACCAGCGGGCGCGGCAGACGGCCTTCCTCGTCCCCGGCCTCACGATCGTCGTGCGCGACGAGCGCGGTCTCGACGGTGAGGGCAAGACCGAGGAGACGTTCCGCTTCGACGGCGGGATCAGCGAATTCTGCGAGTACCTCGCGCAGGACAAGGCCGTCTGCGACGTTCTGCGGCTGACCGGGCAGGGCACCTTCAAGGAGACCGTGCCGGTCCTGGACGAGCGCGGGCACATGACGGCGACCGAGGTCACCCGTGAGCTCGTCGTCGACATCGCCATGCGCTGGGGCACCGGGTACGACACCAACCTGAAGTCGTTCGTCAACATCATCGCCACCCCCAAGGGCGGCACCCATGTGACCGGCTTCGAACGCTCCGTGACCAAGACGGTCAACGAGGTGCTCCGCTCCGCGAAGCTGCTGCGTGTCGCCGAGGACGACATCGTCAAGGACGACGCCCTGGAGGGCCTCACCGCGGTCGTCACCGTGCGGCTGGCGGAACCGCAGTTCGAGGGCCAGACCAAGGAGGTGCTCGGCACCTCGGCGGCCAACCGGATCGTCGCCAATGTCGTGGCCAAGGAACTCAAGGCGTTCCTGACCTCCACCAAGCGTGATGCCAAGGCGCAGGCCAGGGCGGTCCTGGACAAGGCGGTGGCCGCCGCGCGGACCCGCATCGCGGCCCGTCAGCACAAGGACGCGCAGCGCCGGAAGACGGCCCTGGAGTCCTCCTCGCTGCCGGCCAAGCTCGCCGACTGCCGCAGTGACGACGTGGAGCGCAGTGAGCTGTTCATCGTCGAGGGGGACTCGGCGCTGGGTACCGCCAAGCTCGCCCGGAACTCCGAGTTCCAGGCGCTGCTGCCGATCCGCGGCAAGATTCTCAACGTTCAGAAGGCGTCCGTCACGGACATGCTCAAGAACGCCGAGTGCGGCGCGATCATCCAGGTCATAGGAGCGGGGTCCGGCCGGACCTTCGACATCGACGCGGCTCGCTACGGGAAGATCATCCTGCTCGTCGACGCCGATGTCGACGGCGCGCACATCCGCATTCTGCTGCTCACTCTCTTCCAGCGCTACATGCGGCCCATGGTCGAGGCGGGCCGGGTCTTCGCGGCGGTGCCGCCGCTGCACCGGATCGAGCTCAGTCAGCCGAAGAAGGGCCAGGACAAGTACATCTACACGTACTCGGACCGTGAGCTGCGGGAGAAGCTCCTGGAGCTGCAGCGGAAGAATGTGCGCTACAAGGACTCGATCCAGCGGTACAAGGGTCTTGGCGAGATGGACGCCGATCAGCTGGCGGAGACCACGATGGATCCGCGTCACCGCACGCTGCGGCGGATCAACATCGGCGACCTGGAATCGTCCGAGCAGGTCTTCGATCTGCTGATGGGCAACGAGGTCGCGCCCCGCAAGGAGTTCATCTCCAGCTCGGCAGCCACGCTGGACCGCTCCCGCATCGACGCGTGACCGGCAGCCGTAGTCTCCACCCGTGGGTGGAGACTACGGCTCCACCCACGATCAACCCCTGAGCCGATCCCCTGACCTGGGCCTTTCCGTAGCGTCGAAGGCGATGACCCTTCCCGCACTTCGGAGGCCGCCATGTCCGGGCTCGTCAATGCCCTGCTGATCGTTGCCGTCGTGGCTTTTGTCGTGGTCCGCCAGTGCTCGGCGCGGCGGATCTCCGACGATCGGCGCTGGTGGATCCTGCCGGGCATCCTGCTCGTCATGTCCTTGCGCGAACCCGGGCTCATGGACCCGCACCGTGAGGCGTTGTCCGTCGAGGTCCTCGGCGCCGAGCCGGCGGTGGGGCTGGTCACCGGCGCCGGGTGGGGCTGGACGGCCAGGCTGTGGCGTGAACCGGACGGCTCCCTGTGGAGCAAGGGAACCAAGGCCACCGTCTTCGTCTGGACGGGAGGTCTGGTGCTGCGAGCCGCTCTGTACGGGGCTGCCGCGCTGATGGGTATACATCAAGACAGTGCCGCCCTGATGACGGCTCTTGCGGTGACGCTGCTGGTGCGCAGCGGCGTGCTGACGTGGCGGGCCCGCCAGGTGCGTCCGGCGTACGGTGGTGCTGCCGACGGCATGCCGTTGCAGCCCGCGTGGAAGGACCGTGTGTGACGCTGCCGCGGGCCTCGGCATCCAGCCGGAGCACGTATCCCGCAAGGCAGAGACCCGCTGTGGTCACCGCCCTCGTCATCCAGCCGTCGGTGTTGACGGCGGCGTACGCGGCCGGCGCGACGGCCGTGGCGGGAACGCCCGCCGAGAGCGGCAACCGCTCCAGAGCCGTGACAGCGCAGCCGCACCACAGAATCACGGACGCTCGATGACGCGCGACGGGCTGGCCGAGAGCCGGCGGGCGCTCTCCGCACTACGGGGGAGGTCTCCCCGGTGGAGGACTACCTGCGACAGCTGGTGGCCGCGGCGGAGCCGGGCGAGGTGACGGTGGCCGACGAACGGCGGCCGCTGACGGCCGAGGCCTCCCAGGCGGTCCGGCGGGTGGCGCAGGAGGCGCTGACCAATGTGCGCAAGCACGCGCCGGGGGCCGGCGTGCTCGTACGGCTCGAGTATCTGCCGGGCGACGCTCGTCACGGAGCAGGCCCCGGATGTGGTTCTGATGGACCTCCGCATGCCGCGTTGCGACGGGGTGGAGGCGACGCGGCGTATCCGCAAGGAGTACCCGAACACTCAGGTGGTGGTGCTCACGACGTTCGCGGATGACGACTCCCTCTTCCCCGCACTGCAGGCGGGGGCTCGCGGACATCTCACCAAGGACGCCGGGGCGACGAGATCGTGCGGGCCGTCCGGGCTGTGCTGTCGGGCGAGGCCGGACTCTCGCCCGCGTAGCAGCGGCGGCTGCTGGAGCGGGTCACCACGGCACCCGCGCCGGCCGGTCCGCCGGCCGCCGAGCAGCAACTGCCCGACGGCCTCACGCCCCGCGAGGCGGAAGTGCTCGTCCTGATCGCCGAGGGTCTGTCCAACCCGGAGATCGCCCGCAAGCTGCACATCTCGCAGGCCACCGTGAAGAGTCACATCAACAATCTCTTCGCCAAGGCCGGAGTGCGCGACAGGGCACAGGCCGTGCGCCATGCGTAGGTTCGCGGACTCGCACACCCACCCGGGACATCCTTCACCTGAAGAGGTGAAGTGCGGCAAACGACGTGCCCGGGAACTTCCCGGTCTGTCCATTCTTGGGTACGCGGCCGAAGTGGTCCGTGGACCAGGGGAGTTGTTCGGTGGAGAAGGAAGCAGGGAGCGAGGCCGCAGCGATGCGACTCGACGACCCGTGGTACGACGCGCTGGCTTCCGGATGGGGCGAGCTGGACGGTACCGGGGGCTTCGTGCCGGCCGGGCCACCCGGTTCCGTGCCCCCGCAGCGCGGCCACAGCGCGGCCGACATCTATCTGGAGGTGCAGCGCAGCGAGGCCTTCCAGGAAGTACGCCGCAGGTACCGGCGGTTCGTCGTCCCCGCCACTCTCGCCTTCCTCGTCTGGTACCTCGCCTACGTCGTCACAGCGATCACCGCACCCGGGCTGATGGCCCGTCCGGTGGTCGGCGCGGTCAATGCGGCGATGGTCGCGGGGCTCGGACAGTTCCTCACGACGTTCCTGCTCACCGGGGCGTACGCACGTCATGCTCGGCTGCGCAGGGACCGGGCCGCGCTCGATCTGCGCTGGGACACTCAGGAAATGACGCGGGGGATCGGCCGTTGATCGGGAACCACCAGACCCTGGCGCTGCTGATGTTCAGCGCGTTCGTTGCCGTGACGCTCGCCATCACCACCTGGGTGAGCCGCAACCGGCACGGATCGGCGGAGGAGTTCTATGCGGGCGGCCGGCTGTTCTCCCCCATGGAGAACGGTTTTGCCATCGCCGGCGACTACATGTCGGCCGCGTCCTTCCTCGGCATCTCCGGCCTGATCGCCCTGTTCGGTTACGACGGCATGCTCTACTCGGTCGGATTCCTCGTCGCCTGGCTCGTCGTCCTGCTGCTCGTCGCCGAACTTGTCCGCAACTGCGGCCGGTTCACCCTCGCCGATGTGGTGGCGGCCAGGATGGCGGAACGTCCGGTCCGGATCGCGGCGGGTACCTCCTCCGTCACCGTCTCCGTGCTCTATCTGGTGGCGCAGATGGTGGGTGCGGGCAGCCTGGTCGCTCTGCTTCTCGGCGGCACCAGTGGTGCCGCCCGCTCCTGGACCGTCATCGGGGTCGGAGCGCTCATGGTGATCTATGTGTCCCTCGGCGGGATGCGCGCCACGACCTGGATCCAGATCGTCAAGGCCGTTCTGCTGATGGTGGGCGCGAGCGTGCTGACCGTGCTCGTGCTGGTCCACTTCCACGGCAATGTCAACGTGCTGCTCAATTCCGCCGCCGAACGGAGCGGGCACGGGCTGGAGTTCCTCTCGCCCGGCCTCAAGTACGGCGGGAGCTGGACCGCGCGCTTCGACTTCATCAGCCTGGGTCTTGCCCTGGTGCTGGGCACGGCGGGGCTGCCGCACATCCTGTCGCGTTTCTACACGGTGCCCACCGCCCGCGCGGCCCGCCGCTCGGTCATCTGGTCGATCGGCCTCATCGGCAGCTTCTACCTCATGACGATCGTGCTCGGGTTCGGCGCGGCGGCGCTGGTCGGTCCGGCGGACGTCCGGGCGTCGAATCCCGCCGGGAACACAGCCGTTCCGCTGCTGGCGCTGGTGCTCGGCGGCGGCGAAGGCTCCACCGGGGGAACGATTCTGTTCGCCGTGGTCGCCGCCGTGGCCTTCGCGACCATCCTCGCCGTCGTCGCCGGGATCACGCTCGCCTCGTCGGCCTCCGTGGCCCACGACCTCTACGCCTCACTCAGGCGTCCGGGCTGGAAGCAGCACAGTGAGGTCACCGTGGCCCGGGTCGCCGCTGCCGGGATCGGGGTGGCCGCCATTGCGCTCGGGCTGGTCGCGCAGAATCTGAACGTGGCGTTCCTGGTGGCGCTCGCCTTCGCCGTCGCCGCTTCGGCCAATCTGCCCGTGCTGCTGTACTCGCTGTTCTGGCGGAACTTCACCACGCGAGGGGCGGTCTGGGCGGTCTACGGAGGGCTGATCCCCGCGATGCTGCTCGTACTGCTCTCCCCGGTCGTCTCCGGCAGCCCCACCTCGCTCTTCCCCGCAGTGGATTTCCAGCTCTTCCCGTTGGAGAACCCCGGCCTGGTCTCCATCCCGCTCGGTTTCCTGGCCGGCTGGATCGGCACGGTCACCTCGGTCGAGCCACCGGATGCCGCCAAGCACGCGGAGACCGAGGTCCGGGCGCTTACCGGGGCCGGTGCCGTGTAGCCGGAGGTGTCTCAGGCCGGTGCCGTATGGGCCGGACGTGCTTCAGGAGCCGGGCGGCCCCTCAGGAGCCGGTGGCCCAGGTGTAGCGGTGCTCCGGGCGGCCCGTCTCGCCGTACCGCAGCGTCAGCCGCACCCGACCCGTCCGCTCCAGCAGCTTCAGATAGCGCTGCGCCGTCTGTCGGCTCATCCCGGCGCTCTCCGCGATCTCCTGCGCGGAGAGCGGACCGTCGGCGCCCCGGAGCGCCTGGCGGACCAGCTCCGCCGTCGTCGGCGAGTGCCCCTTGGGCAGACCGGGTTCGCCCGCGGCCCACAGGGCGCCGAAGAGCCGGTCAACGTCACCCTGTTCGGCCTCGCCGCCGCCCTCCAGGGTGTGGTGCAGCGCCGCGTACGCCTCCAGCTTGGTACGCAGCCCGGCGTACGTGAACGGCTTCACCAGGTACTGGAGCGCACCGTGGCGCATGGCCTCCTGGACGGTCGCGACGTCGCGCGCCGCCGTCACCATGATCACGTCGGTGCGATGGCCGAGCCTGCGCAGCTCCCGTACCACGGTCAGGCCGTTCCGGTCGGGCATGTAGTGGTCCAGCAGGACGAGGTCCACGTGCTGTGACCCGACCGCTGCGAGGGCCGCAGCGGCGCTGTGCGCCTGCGCGGCCACCCGGAATCCGGGCACCCTGGAGACATAGGCCGCGTTGATCTGCGTAACCCGGATGTCGTCGTCGACGACCAGGACCTCGATCACTGAACTTCTCCTGCGATGGTCGGCTCCGGAAGTGCTGTCGCCGTCAGCCCCGGCTCGGTGAGGGCCTCCGGCAGTACGACGGTGAACTCGGCGCCGCCCTCCGGCGCCGAGCCGACGGTGGCGCTGCCGCCCTGCCGTTCGGCCAGCCGCCGTACCAGCGCGAGACCCAGACCGCGTTTGCCGTGCGCCGGGAGCTCCTTGGTCGACCAGCCCTCAGTAAAGATCGATTCATGCTGCTCGGGAGGGACGCCTGGTCCGCTGTCGCGGACCTGCAGCACCACCGTACGGCCGTTCGTCCGCAGCCCCACCTCGATCACGGCGCCGTCCGACCCGGCTGCCGCGTCCAGGGCGTTGTCGACGAGATTGCCGACGGCGGTGACGAGCCCGCGCGAATCCACCAGCCGGTCCGGGAGCAGAGTGCCGGGCGCCATCCGCAGGGAGACGCCGCGCTCCGCCGCGACGGTCGCCTTGCCGACCAGCAGGGCCGCCAGCAGCGGGTCGTGAACCTTCTCGGTGACCTGCTCGGCGGTGGCCCGGTGGCCGCCGACGACCTCCGTGACGAACTCCATCGCATCCTCGTGCATCTCCAGCTCCAGCAGCCCCAGGAGCGTGTGCAGCCGGTTGGCGTGTTCGTGGTCCTGCGCGCGCAGGGCGTCGATCAGACCGCGGGTGGAGTCGAGTTCTCGGCCGAGATGCTCGAGTTCGGTGCGGTCGCGGAGGGTGGCGACCGCACCCCCGTCGTCGGTCGGCATCCGGTTGGCGAGCAGCACCCGGTTGCCCCGTACGGTCAGCAGATCGTCGCCGACCACCCGGCCGGCCAGCACATCGGCCGTCCGCCCGCGGCCGAGCACCTCGTCGAGCGGGCGGCCCGCGGCATCGGGGCCGAGCCCGAGCAGCCGCTGCGCCTCGTCGTTCAGCAGTCGGATGCGTCCTGTCCGGTCGAGCGCGACCACCCCTTCCCGGATGCTGTGCAACATTGCCTCGCGTTCGGTCAGCAGCGCGGAGATATCGGAGAAGGCAAGGTCTTGGGTCTGTCGCTGGATACGACGGGAGATCAGATAGGCGGCGAGCGCCCCGACGGCCAGCGCCCCGCCGGCGTAGGCGAGCAGTCCGGGGATCGCCGCCAGGAGACGGGCGCGGACACTGTCGTACGCGATACCGACCGAGACCGCCCCGACGATGTGGCCCGACTCGTCGCGGAGCGGCACCTTGCCACGGGCCGAGCGGCCGAGCGTGCCGCTGTCGATCTCCATGATCTGGTCGCCCGCGAGCGCCTCACTGGGGTCGGTGGAGACGACCTTGCCGATCCGGGCGGCGTCGGGGTGCGACCAGCGCACCCCGCGCCGGTCCATGACGACGACGTACTCGGCGCCGGTCGATCGCCTGATCCGCTCGGCCGCCGACTGCACGGGCCCGCCGGGGGCCGGGGCCGTGGCGAGCAGCGACTCGGTGATCTGCGGCTGGGCCGCCGTGCTCTGCGCGATGGCGAGCGCACGGTGCATCGCCTCGTCGTCGAGCTGTGCGCTGAGGGGTGCCAGAAAGAGGCCGGTGGCGAGTACGGTGACGCCGGTGGCGATGGCGAGTTGTATCAGCAGCACCTGGGAGAAGACCCGCTGCGGCCAGCCGAGCCGTCGCGGCCTCCGGGGGGTGGGCGGTGGGGCGCTCATCGTACGAAGGTAAAGGGCATACCGGCGCTTTCCGAAATTTTTGTTGTTTCCAACTTCACGCAACCCGCTTGCGTTTCTTGCGCTAATCTTGCGTGTATGACGCGACGACTTGCTCAAGTGGCACAGAAGGTGGGAGTCAGCGAGGCCACGGTCAGCCGGGTGCTCAACGGTAAGCCCGGCGTCTCCGATGCCACCCGGAAGGCCGTGCTCTCCGCGCTCGACGTCCTCGGTTACGAGCGTCCGACCCAGCTGCGGGGCGAACGGGCAAGACTGGTCGGTCTGGTCCTGCCCGAGCTGCAGAACCCGATCTTCCCGGCCTTCGCCGAAGTCGTCGGCGGTGCGCTGGCGCAGCAGGGTCTGACCCCTGTGCTGTGCACCCAGACCAAGGGTGGCGTCTCCGAGGCCGACTATGTGGAGCTGCTTCTGCAGCAGCAGGTGTCCGGGGTGGTCTTCGCGGGCGGGCTCTACCACCAGGCCGACGCCGCACACGATCACTACAAGGTGCTGGCCGACCGCAAGATCCCGGTGGTCCTGATCAACGCGGCCATTGCCCACCTCGGCTTCCCCGGTGTCTCCTGCGACGACTCCGTCGCCGTCGAGCAGGCCTGGCGCCATCTCGTCTCGCTCGGTCACGAGCGCATCGGCCTGGTGCTCGGCCCTGCCGACCATGTGCCCTCGCAGCGCAAGCTCGCCGCCGCCCGGGCGCTGGCGGAGGAGGCCGGCACCACCGTGCCGGACGAGTGGGTGGCCCGGGCCATGTTCTCGCTGGAGGGCGGACAGGCCGCCGCCATGCGCCTGCTGGACCGGGGCGTCACCGGCATCATCTGCGCGAGCGACCCGCTCGCTCTCGGGGCGGTGCGTGCGGCCCGCCGCCGCGGTCTCTCCGTGCCCGCCGACGTCTCGGTCGTGGGGTACGACGACTCCGCCTTCATGAACTGCACCGAGCCGCCGCTGACCACGGTCCGTCAGCCGATCGAGGCCATGGGGCGCGCCGCCGTCGAGCTGCTCGCCCTTCAGATCGGGGGCCGTACGGTGCCGTCGGACGAGCTGCTCTTCGAACCGGAACTGGTGGTGCGGGGGTCCACCGCCCAGCCCCCGCGGAACATTTCCGACTGATTGTCGATATTTTACGCCCCATGGCCCGTCTGTTGCGGCTGATCTCCGTCTGTGGCGACCGATCCCGGGGCAGGCAGTGACTGAGGTGGGCGGGGGCCTCCGTACTGGCCGCTGGGGCGCATCCGCAGCGGACGTTCCTCGTACTCCTCCAGCGCATGGGCGATCCAGCCTGCTGTACGGGACACCGCGAACACCGTCTCACCCGCCTCCGCCGACATGCCGGAGGCGACGGAGAGCACGGCCAGCGCCAGGTCGACGTTGGCGTGCAGCGGGGTGTGGCGCGCGGTGGTGGTGACCACGTCGCGCGCCGCGGCCAGCGCGGGCGCCGCCTGCGGGACCTCCGCGAGCCTGGCGAACAGCGTCCGCGCGCGCGGATCCTCGGCGGCGTAGAGCCGGTGTCCGAGTCCCGGCACCTGACGGCCGGTACGGAGATGGTCCGCGACCACCGGGGTCGCACTGCCCCGCTCCAGGACCTCGGTCAGCATTCTGTGGGCCAGGCTGCTCGCGGCGCCGTGCAGGGGGCCCTCCAGGACGCCGAGGCCCGCGGAGACCACCGCGTACGGATGGGCGCGGGCGGATGCGGCGACCCGTGCGGCCAGTGTCGAGGCGGCCAGGTCGTGGTCGATCAGCAGGCCGAGAGCCGTGTCCAGTGCGGCAAGTGAAGGCGCGTCGGCCGGTCGGGCGGTGAGTTTCGGCCACAGATGGTGCGCGAGGCCGGGCGGGTGCGAAGTGGCCTCGCCGTCGGCCGTCGCAGGTGCACCGACAGCGGTCGGCAGCGCGCCGACCAGGGTCGGGATCAGGCTCCGCGCGCTGCCGAGCACTGCCTCGCGCGAGAGATCGAAGCGCAGCGGATCGGCGGCCGCCGCGGCGACCACGGCGACCCGCAGCCGGTCCGTCGACCCGCTGTGCGCGGGCAGCGCACCGACGGTCCGGCGTGCCGCGGCCAGGGCCTCGGCAGGCGCGGTGAAGCGGATGCCGGGCCGGAGGTCGCCGGTCCACAGCCATTCGGCGATCTCCTCGTAGGAGTAGTGCGTGGTCAGCTCGGCCGCGTCGACGCCCCGGAAGTAGTACCGGTCGCTCTCGATCAGCGTGATGCCGGTACGGAACACCAGGTCACCGCCGGCGGTGGAGGGGTCTCTCCGTCCCGTACGCCGTACCACTGCATCGACCTCCGCGGCGTCGAACGTACTGCCGCGACCACCGGGGGCGCGCCTGCTGCTCAGCTGACCCCGGCTGACATACGCGTACACCGTCTCGGGCTTCACGCCCAGGCGCTCGGCCGTCTCGCGCGTCGTGAGCCGCTCCGCACGCGCGTCGGCGTGGCCGTCGGGTGCTGCTTGATCCCTCATGCTGCTCACCGTATCCATATTGATTCAATCAACATTGACAGGACTGAAGTCAAGCATAGACAGTCGAATCAATATTGATGGGCCTGCACAGTGAAGCTTGCGGAGGAAGAAATGCCGACCATGACCACCGGAACCCCGCTCGACGTACCCCGAGGCCTCGCCGGCGTCGTCGTCACGGACACCGCTCTCGGAGACGTCCGGGGACGCGAGGGCTTCTACCACTACCGGCAGTACTCGGCGATCGAGCTCGCGCAGACCCGCAGCTTCGAGGACGTCTGGTACCTGATGTTCCACGGAGAGTTGCCCGGTCCGGCCGCCCGCGCCGACTTCGCCGCGCGCACCGCCGCCATGCGCCGACTGCCCCCGGAGGTACGGGGTGCCCTGCCGGCGATAGCCCGTGCGGGCGCGGTCTCCGGCCCCCTCGCAGGGCTGCGCACCGCGCTGTCGCTGCTCGGCGCCTCGGCCGGCTTCCGCCCGGTGTACGACATCGACGGCGACCGGCGCCGCAGCGACGCGCTGGCTGCCTGCGCGGCCGTTCCCACCGTGCTGACCGCCCTGTACCGGCTCGGCCAGGGCCTCGATCCGGTCGAGCCGCGCGATGATCTGCCGTACGCCGCCAACTATCTCTACATGCTCACCGGTTCCGAGGCGGACACCGCCCGCGTGAGGGCCGTCGAGCAGTATCTGATCTCCACCGTCGACCACGGCTTCAACGCCTCGACCTTCACCGGCCGGGTCGTCGCCTCCACCGGCGCGGACATTGCCGCCTGCCTGGTGGCAGCCGTCGGCGCACTCTCCGGCCCGTTGCATGGCGGAGCTCCCAGCCGCGCGCTCGACACCCTGGATGAGATCGGCACCCCCGACCGCATCGACAGCTGGATCCGCGAGCGCGTGCTCGCGGGCGAGCGGATCATGGGCTTCGGCCACCCCGTGTACCGCACCGAGGACCCGCGCTCACGCATGCTGCGTGGGATCGCCCAGGGCTTCGGCAGCCCGCTCGTCGACTTCGCCGTCGAGGTGGAGCGCCAGGTCGAGGCGATCCTCGCCGAGCTCAAGCCCGGGCGTGAGCTGCACACCAACGTGGAGTTCTACGCCGGGGTCGTCATGGAGCTGTGCGGGCTGCCGCGCGAGATGTTCACGCCGACCTTCTGCGCGGCGCGGGTGGTCGGCTGGAGCGCCAATATCCTGGAGCAGGCGGAGGACTCCAAGATCATCCGTCCGGCGGCCCGCTACATCGGTCCGACCCCGCCCCAGCCGGTCCCGGCGCCCTGACGTTTCCCCGAGGAAGGCCCCCGTTGAACCCGTCGTCCCCGCCCCGTAAGCAGCAGATCCCGGTCATCGTCGTGGCCGGGTTCCTGGGATCCGGCAAGACGACTCTGCTCAACCACCTCCTGCGCCACCGTGCGGGGAACAGGATCGGCGTGATCGTCAACGATTTCGGCTCCATCGAGATCGATGCCATGACGGTCTCGGGCCAGGTCGGCTCGACCGTCTCGCTGGGCAACGGCTGCCTGTGCTGTGCCGTCGACGCGAGCGAACTCGACACCTTCCTGGAGACGCTCACCCGGCCCGCCGCCCGCCTCGATGTGATCGTCATCGAGGCGAGCGGACTCGCCGAACCCCAGGAGCTCGTAAGGATGCTGCTGGCCAGCGACAACCCGCACATCGTGTACGGGGGACTGGTCGAGGTCGTCGACGCCGCCGAATTCGACGCCACCCGGGGGCGCCATCCGGAGATCGACCGCCATCTCGGCGTCGCCGATCTCGTCGTGCTGAACAAGACCGACCGGATCGAGGACGAGGAACAGAGCCGCATCCGCAAGGCCATCGCGGCGACCGGCAGCGGGGCGGCCGTCATCTCCGCCACGTACGGGCGCATCGACCCGGAGCTGCTCTTCGACCCGGCGCTGCGGCCGGACGGTGAGGAGAGGATGCGTCAGCTCACCTTCGAGGACCTCCTGCTGGAGGAGGGGGCGGAAGGGGACACCGAGGTACACGCGGGGCATCTGCACGCCGCGTACGAGAGTGTCTCCTTCACCTCCGACGTACCCATGGACCCCCGCCGACTGATGGAGTTTCTCGACTCCCGGCCCGAGGGCCTCTACCGGATGAAGGGGTTCGTCGACTTCGGCGCGGGCGACCGGGGCAACACATATGCGCTGCATGCCGTCGGCAGATTCCTGCGGTTCGGCCCCCGGCCCTGGAAGCGCGACGAACCGCGTCTCACCCAGCTCGTGCTGATCGGCTCCGGCATCGACCCGGACACCCTGCACAGGGAACTGGCCGACTGCCGCGAGAACTCCGCACCTGCTGCGCCGGACACCGCTCCGCACGCCCCAATGTCCCCGGACGCGCCGCAGGACGCCGCACATGAGCAGAGCATGTGGGGCGTCCTGCGGTACGTACAGCAGCCGGTCGACGAGGCTTAGCCCACCGGCCCACCGGCCCACCGGCCCACCGGCCCACCGGCCTGCCGGCCTGCCGCCGCCCGGCCGCCGGGCGGTCGGCTACACCGGACCGGCGATCACCGCGACCGGCTTGGCCAGCGGTGTACCCGAACCGTCGCGCCGCGGATCCGGCTCCGGCAGCTCCGTCGGCGTGCCGTTCTTCTGCGCCGCCCGCGCCGGCAACGCGCCCGCCCAGGCGAACACCAGGACGTCCTCACCCTTGAGGAACCGCTGACAGCGCACCCCACCGGTGGCCCGGCCCTTGCGCGGATACTGGTCGAACGGCGTGAGCTTCGCCGTCAGCACCGAGTCGTCCAGCGTGCCGTGCGAACCCGCGACCGTGAACACCATCGCGTCCACCGCCGGGTCCACCGCGCCGAACGAGAGCACCTCGGCGCCCGCCGCCAGCTTCACCCCCGCCATACCGCCGGCCAGCCGGCCCTGCGGCCGCACCTGCGCCGCCGGGTAACGCAGCAGCTGCGCGTCGGACGTGATGAAGACCAGGTCCTCCTCGCCGGTACGCAGTTCGGCGGCGCCGACGATCCGGTCGCCCTCCTTGAGGGTGATGACCTCCAACTCGTCCTTGTTGGCCGGGTAGTCCGGCACCACCCGCTTGACGACCCCCTGCAGGGTGCCGATCGCCAGGCCGGGGGAGGACTCGTCGAGCGTGGTGAGGCAGACGACTTCCTCGTCGTTGTCCAGCGTGAGGAACTCCGAAACCATCGCCCCGCCCGAGAGATTGGGCGCCGCGTGCGTGTCCGGGAGCTGCGGCAGGTCGATCACCGCGAGCCGCAGCAACCGCCCGGTGGACGTCACCACACCCACATCGCCGCGCGCCGTCGCCGGCACGGCCGACACGATCACATCGTGCTTGGCCCGCTTGGCGTCCTCGTCGAACGCGATCGGGTCGCCGGTGGCCGTACGGGCCAGCAGACCGGTCGAGGAGAGCAGCACCCGGCACGGGTCGTCCGCGACCTCCAGCGGCACCGCAGCGACCTGCGCACCGGCCGACTCCAGCAGCACCGTACGTCGGTCGGTACCGAACTTCTTGGCGACCGCGGCCAGTTCGGTGGAGACCAGCTTGCGCAGCTCGGTGTCCGATTCGAGGATCGCGGTCAGCTCGTCGATCTCGGTGTTGAGCCGGTCCCGCTCGCTCTCCAGCTCGATCCGGTCGAACCGGGTCAGCCGGCGCAGCGGGGTGTCCAGGATGTACTGCGTCTGGATCTCGCTCAGCGAGAAGTGCTCGATGAGCCGCTCCTTCGCCTGCGCCGAATTGTCACTGGACCGGATGAGCCGGATGACCTCGTCGATGTCGATCAGTGCGACGAGCAGGCCCTCGACCAGATGGAGCCGGTCACGACGCTTGGTACGGCGGAACTCGCTGCGGCGGCGCACCACGTCGAAGCGATGGTCGAGATAGACCTCGAGGAGTTCCTTGAGGCCCAGCGTGAGCGGCTGCCCGTCGACCAGCGCCACATTGTTGATGCCGAAGGACTCCTCCATCGGCGTCAGCTTGTAGAGCTGCTCCAGCACGGCCTCGGGCACGAAGCCGTTCTTGACCTCGATGACCAGGCGCAGGCCGTGCTGGCGGTCGGTGAGGTCCTTGACGTCCGCGATGCCCTGGAGCTTCTTCGCCGAGACCAGGTCCTTGATCTTGGCGATCACCTTCTCCGGGCCGACGGTGAACGGCAGTTCGGTGACGACCAGACCCTTGCGGCGCGCCGTGGCGTTCTCCACGGAGACGGTCGCACGGATCTTGAACGTGCCGCGGCCGGCCGCGTACGCGTCCTTGATGCCGCCGAGCCCCACGATCCGGCCCCCGGTCGGCAGGTCCGGACCGGGAACGAACCGCATCAGGGTCTCCAGGTCCGCACCCGGATGCTTGATCAGATGGCGGGCGGCGGCGATGACCTCGCCCAGGTTGTGCGGCGGCATATTGGTCGCCATGCCGACCGCGATCCCGGACGAGCCGTTGACCAGGAGGTTCGGATACGCGGCAGGGAGGACGACCGGCTCCTGCTCCTGGCCGTCGTAGTTCGACTGGAATCCGACGGTGTCCTCGTCGATCGACTCCGTCATCAGCGACGTGGCGTCGGCCATCCGGCACTCGGTGTACCGCATGGCGGCCGGCGGGTCGTCGTTTCCGAGCGAGCCGAAGTTGCCGTGTCCGTCGACGAGGGGGAGCCGCATCGAGAACGGCTGGGCCATCCGCACCAGCGCGTCGTAGATCGACGCGTCGCCGTGCGGGTGCAACTTGCCCATGACCTCGCCGACGACACGGGCACACTTCACATAGCCGCGGTCGGGACGCAGCCCCATCTCGTTCATCTGGTACACGATGCGGCGGTGCACCGGCTTCATGCCGTCGCGGGCGTCCGGCAGGGCCCGTGAGTAGATCACCGAGTACGCGTACTCGAGGAAGGAGCCCTGCATTTCGTCGACGACGTCGATGTCGAGGATCTTCTCCTCGAAGTCGTCCGGCGGCGGGGTCTTCGTACTGCGGCGGGCCATCGCTGCTGCGACTCCTTCACAGATCTGTTCGGGCAACCTCTGGTTCTGACGCCGACCATTGTGGACCGCCGCACTGACAACCCCGACCTCGACCCGTCTCTAGGGGCCGTCCGGCGCTCTTTCACGCGAACTTCCACGGCACGGGAACTTCGCCAGGTGTCGGTCCGCTTGCTTACAGTGGCAGGTCTCGCAGGAAATCCAGTATCGCGATCGAAGGGACGTACATGCCCATGGGTCACACGGCCACAGCCCAGGCCGGCTCCGGCGGCTTGACAGCGACCGAGCACCGTCTGGCCAACGGCCTGCGCGTGGTGCTCTCCGAGGACCATCTGACCCCGGTCGCCGCGGTGTGCCTCTGGTACGACGTCGGTTCGCGCCACGAGGTCAAGGGGCGCACGGGTCTGGCTCACCTCTTCGAGCACCTGATGTTCCAGGGCTCCGGACAGGTCAAGGGGAACGGACACTTCGAACTGGTGCAGGGGGCCGGCGGCTCCCTCAACGGGACCACCAGCTTCGAACGGACCAACTACTTCGAGACGATGCCCACGCACCAGCTGGAGCTGGCCCTGTGGCTCGAGGCCGACCGGATGGGCTCACTGCTCGCCGCGCTCGACGACGAGTCCATGGAGAACCAGCGGGACGTCGTCAAGAACGAGCGCCGCCAGCGCTACGACAACGTGCCGTACGGCACGGCGTTCGAGAAGCTGACCGCCCTCGTCTACCCGGAG
This sequence comes from Streptomyces sp. NPDC002206, assembly GCF_053593595.1. Lineage (NCBI taxonomy): Bacteria > Bacillati > Actinomycetota > Actinomycetes > Kitasatosporales > Streptomycetaceae > Streptomyces > Streptomyces sp. NPDC002206. The sequence goes on along the minus strand of NZ_JBSFCW010000012.1, from coordinate 182,809 downwards.
GGCCACCCGTACCACCACACTCCGATCGGCTCGATGGCCGACCTGGACGCAGCGACGCTCGAGGACGCACGCACCTTCTTCCGTACGTACTACGCGCCCAACAACGCGGTGCTGTCCGTCGTCGGCGACATCGACTCCGAGCAGACGCTCGCCTGGATCGAGAAGTACTTCGGCTCCATCCCGTCCCACGACGGCAAGCAGCCGCCGCGCGACGGCGCGCTCCCCGAGACCATCGGCGAGCAGCTGCGCGAGGAGGTCCGTGAGGAGGTCCCGGCGCGGGCGCTGATGGCCGCCTACCGGCTGCCGCACGACGGCACCCGGGAGTGCGACGCCGCGGACCTCGCGCTGACCGTGCTGGGCGGTGGCGAGTCCTCCCGGCTGCACAACCGCCTGGTCCGCCGCGACCGGACGGCCGTGGCGGCCGGATTCGGGCTGCTGCGGCTTGCCGGTGCGCCCTCGCTCGGCTGGCTGGACGTGAAGACGTCCGGCGGGGTCGAGGTGGCGCAGATCGAGACCGCGGTCGACGAGGAGCTGGCCCGGTTCGCGGCCGACGGTCCGACGCCCGAGGAAATGGAGCGCGCCCAGGCCCAGTTGGAGCGCGAGTGGCTGGACCGGCTCGGTACGGTCGCGGGCCGCGCCGACGAACTGTGCCGGTTCGCCGTGCTGTTCGGTGACCCGCAGCTCGCCCTGACCGCCGTCCAGCGGGTGCTCGACGTCACCGCGGAAGAGGTCCAGGCGGCCGCCAGGGCCCAGCTTCACCCCGACAACCGGGCGGTGCTCGTCTACGAGCCGGTCGAGTCCACCGATGGGGCGGCCGCCGACGAGGCGGACGCCGACACCGACGCGCACGAAGGGGCGGACAAGTGACCGACGCTGCCGCGACTGGAGTATCGATGGAGTACCACCCGCAGCCGACCCCGGGCACGGCCAGGCCCTGGGCCTTCCCCGCCCCCGAGCGCGGCGCCCTGCCCAACGGGCTCACGGTGCTGCGCTGCCACCGCCCCGGCCAGCAGGTCGTCGCGGTCGAGATCTATCTCGACGCCCCGCTGGACGCCGAGCCCGAGGGCCTCGACGGCGTGGCCACGATCATGGCGCGGGCGCTGTCCGAGGGCACCGACAAGCACTCCGCGGAGGAGTTCGCAGCCGAGCTGGAGCGCTGCGGGGCGACCCTCGACGCGCACGCCGACCACCCCGGCGTCCGGGTCTCCCTCGAGGTCCCGGCCTCCCGGCTGGCCAAGGCGCTCGGTCTGGTCGCCGAGGCGCTGCGGGCGCCCGCATTCTCCGACAGCGAGATCGAGCGGCTGGTACGCAACCGGCTCGACGAGATCCCGCATGAGCAGGCCAACCCGGCCCGCCGCGCCGCCAAGCAGCTCTCCAAGGAGCTCTTCCCGGCCACCGCGCGGATGTCGCGCCCGCGCCAGGGCACCGAGGAGACGGTGGAGCGGATCGACTCCGCGGCGGTCCGCAGCTTCTACGAGGCCCACGTCCGCCCGTCCACCGCGACCGCCGTGGTCGTCGGTGACCTCACGGGCATCGACCTGGAGGCGTTGCTCGCCGACACCGTCGGCGACTGGTCCGGGAACAGTGCCGAGTCCCGGCCGGTCCCGCCGATCACCGCCGACGACACCGGCCGGGTGGTCATCGTCGACCGTCCCGGAGCCGTGCAGACCCAGTTGCTGATCGGCCGCGTCGGCGCCGACCGGCACGACAGCGTGTGGCCTGCCCAGGTCCTCGGCACGTACTGCCTGGGCGGCACGCTCACCTCCCGGCTGGACCGGGTGCTGCGCGAGGAGAAGGGCTACACCTACGGCGTACGGGCCTTCGCGCAGGTCCTGCGGTCGTCGGCGGCGGACTCCGCCTCCGGGGCGACGGGCGCCGCGATGCTGGCCATCAGCGGCTCGGTGGACACGGAATCCACCGGACCGGCGCTCGGCGACCTGTGGACGGTCCTGCGGACGCTGGCGGCCGAGGGCCTGACCGACGCCGAGCGCGAGACGGCCGTGCAGAACCTCGTGGGTGTCGCCCCGCTGAAGTTCGAGACGGCGGCCTCGGTCGCGGGCACGCTCGCTGACCAGGTCGAGCAGCACCTCCCGGACGACTACCAGGCGCAGCTGTACGCCCGCCTCGCCGAGACCGGCACGGTCGAGGCAACCGCGGCGGTGGTCAGCGCCTTCCCGGTGGACCGTCTGGTCACGATCCTCGTCGGCGACGCCGCGCAGATCGAGGAGCCGGTCCGGGCGCTGGGCATCGGAGAGGTGTCGGTCGTTACCGGCTGACGCATCGAATAACCGCATATCGGGACAGAGGGAGACCCTCGCGAGTGGCATCTCGTCGGGGTCTTCCCTTTTGCCTGATTTGTCGGATAGATGCCTGCGTGCCCTGTGGGATGCGCTACAAAACGCCCTGTCCGTTTGGTGAATGAAAGTCCCCCCGCTTAGCGTCGGCAGCGCTGTCCGTCACCCGTATGCCGCATCCGCGGCGCCGGGCAGCTATCGCCGAGTCCCCGTCAGGCGCGAGCCTGGGGAGCCGGGGACCCACGCAGTCCCTGGGGTGAATCGGATGCCTGCGCGCCCATTGTGAGGCCCGCGGATCCGTAGGAGACCTTCCTGCTCCGAACCCGTCAGCTAACCCGGTAGGCGAGAAGGAAGGAAAGGACCAGCCACCTCATGGCGTTCACCCGCCCCACCGGGAAGCACCGTGCCCCGAACCGTCTGACGCGCAAGAGCGCGCAGATAGCCGGCATCGCAGCTCTGGCCACCACCGGAGTCATCGGTGGGCTGGCCTCTCCGGCGCTCGCCGCCGGCACCGAAGCCCCCTCTGTCAGCGAGACCGGCCTGAACCAGGTCATCGCCATCGAGGGCACCCTTGCCGACCAGGTGGCCACCCAGGCCGAGGTGCAGAAGCGCCAGGCCAAGGCGGCCGCCAAGGCCAAGGCGGCAGCCAAGGCGAAGGCCGAAGCCCGCGCCAAGGCGGCAGCCAAGGCCAAGGCCGAAGCCCGCGCCAAGGCGGCCCGCGAGGCGAAGGCGCGTGCCGCCCGTTCCGCCGAGCGCACCCGCCTCGGCGCCTTCCAGCTCCCGATCGCCGGTTCGTACGTCACCACCGGCTACAAGTCCAGCGGCTCCCTCTGGTCCTCCGGCCGCCACTCGGGCATCGACTTCCACGCCCCCTCCGGCAGCTCCGTCGTCGCCGTCGGCGCCGGCACGGTCGTCGAGGCCGGCTGGGGCGGCGCGTACGGCAACAACATCGTGCTCCGGATGACGGACGGCACGTACACCCAGTACGGCCACCTCTCGTCGATCGGCGTGTCGGTCGGCCAGAGCGTCGGCGCGGGCCAGCGGATCGGTTTCTCCGGCTCGACCGGCAACTCCACCGGACCGCACCTCCACTTCGAGGCCCGGACCACGCCGTCGTACGGCTCCGACATGGACCCCGTCGCGTACCTGCGCGCCCACGGCGTCACCGTCTGACCGACGCGGCACCCCCGAAGGCCCCGGCTTCCCGCCGGGGCCTTCGGTATCCCCGGACCGGCCCCCGCCGGAGGCGCTTGCCGAACCGTCTTCGGACCAAAAGATATTCATGGATTTCGACCCGGCGTCGGAAATGCAGCCGCATTGCAATAGAGTCACAGAACAGGCGTCGATCGGCCGCGTTTCGCGGGGATTAAGGCGGAGGTTCGGACATGCGCATTCCGGCGCATTCGGTATGCACGGCAATCCGTGACGACATCGTCTCCGGTGTCTTCGAACGCGGCAGCAGACTCACCGAGGAACTGCTCGCACGCCGTTACGGGGTGTCCCGTGTCCCGGTACGGGAAGCGCTGCGCACCCTGGAGTCCGAGGGTTTCGTGGTCACCCGCCGGCACGCCGGAGCCTGTGTCGCCGAGCCCACCGAGCAGGAGGCCGCCGACCTGCTGGAGGTCCGGATGCTGCTGGAGCCGCTGGGTGCGGCCCGCGCCGCGCAGCGCCGCACCGAGGCACACCTCAAAGTCCTCCGCGGCCTGGTCAGGCTCGGTCAGGAGCGGGCCAGGCGGGGCGAGGGCGAGGATCTGCGCTCGCTGGGCGGCTGGTTCCACGAGACGCTCGCCCAGGCCTCCGGCAGCCCCGGACTCATCGCGCTGCTCACCCAGCTCCGGCACAAGATCGCCTGGATGTACGCGGTCGAGCAGCCGGCCCGCCCCACCGATTCCTGGGCCGAGCACGGGGCCATCGTGGACGCAGTCGCGCGCGGTGACGCGGAACGGGCCAGGGCGCTGGCCGCGCAGCACGCCGAGCGCGCCACCGCCGCGCACCGGCTGCGGCGCGCGGACCGCACCCCGGGCCGTGAGCCCGCCCCGCCGCGGCCCGGCCGGGTGAGAACTTCGCAACATGCCGTAAACACCGCGAGCGGCCGTCATTAACACATGCGCCGTATACAAAGAGATGTAATTCGGCGGGGCTTTGTTTCGGCTGCCCGAATTAACTCCGGAAGCCTCGGAAACCCACTCGGGAGTGGGCCCGGGGATCGGTCCTGGGGTCGGTACGGTTCGCGAAAACGAAAGAGCCGCGGCCCCGATCAAAGGTGCCGCGGCTCTGCCGCAGAAATGTGTCCGGCTGGAGCGGGCCGGGGAAGTCCGGAATCAGACGGTCTCCGGGAGCTCGTCGAGCCCCTCCTCGACCAGCCTCGCCAGTCGGTCGAGCGCGGCCTCGGAGTCGTCCGCCGCGGACGAGAGCACGATCTCCTCGCCGCCCTGCGCGCCGAGGCCGAGCACCGCGAGCATGGAAGCGGCGTTCACCGGGCTGCCGTCGGTCTTGGAGATCGTCACGGGGACGCCCGACGCCGTGGCGGCACGGACGAAGATGGAAGCGGGGCGGGCGTGCAGGCCCTCGGTCCAACCGACATTGACGCGGCGCTCAGCCATGGTTCTGCCCTTCACGAATCAATGGTTGTCTAGACCAGTCTCTCATGTGGTGCGCGGTGTTCCGTCCGACCCGCGACCCGGTGCCGCAGCCCGTGCCGCAAGGCCGATCGGCCCTCTCAGACTGCCCCGGCCCCGAGCCGTACGCGACCGCTGACCGAGCCGTAGGCTTTGCCCATGCAGCCCACGCCGGAGCAGAGTCCGCATCACGCGTACCCCGACCACTGGGAAGCGGACGTGGTGCTCCGCGACGGTGGCACGGCCCGGATCAGGCCCATCACCACGGACGACGCCGAGCGGCTGGTCAGCTTCTACGAGCAGGTTTCTGACGAGTCGAAGTACTACCGGTTCTTCGCCCCTTATCCGCGGCTCTCCGACAAGGACGTGCACCGCTTCACCCATCACGACTACGTCGACCGGGTGGGTCTCGCTGTCACGATCGGCGGCGAGTTCATCGCCACCGTCCGCTACGACCGGATCGACGCGACCGGCCGGCCCGCCTCCGCCCCCGCCGACGAGGCCGAGGTCGCCTTCCTCGTCCAGGACGCCCACCAGGGCCGCGGCGTGGCGTCGGCGCTGCTGGAACACATCGCCGCAGTGGCCCGCGAGCGCGGCATCCGGCGCTTCGCCGCCGAGGTGCTGCCCGCCAACAACAAGATGATCAAGGTGTTCCGGGACGCCGGATACACCCAGCAGCGCAGCTTCGAGGACGGCGCCGTCCATCTCACCCTCGACCTCGAACCGACCGCCGAGTCCCTCGCCGTCCAGCGCGCCCGTGAGCAGCGGGCGGAGGCGCGGTCGGTGCAGCGGCTGATCGCGCCGGGTTCCGTCGCCGTCGTCGGCACCGGCCGCAACCCCGGCGGGGTGGGCCGCACGGTCCTGCGCAACCTCCTCGCCGCCGGATTCACCGGCCGCACGTACGCAGTGAACAGCGCGTTCGCCGCGGACCAGGCCACGATCGACGGCGTCCCCGCCCACCGCTCCATCGGCGAGATCGGCGAACCGGTCGACCTCGCGGTCGTCGCCGTGCCCGCCGACCGGGTCCCGGAGGCCGTCACCGACTGCGGCGAGCACGGTGTCCAGGGCCTTGTCGTCCTCTCCGCCGGATACGCCGAGTGGGGGGCCGAAGGCAGGGAACGGCAGCGCGAACTGGTGCGCCATGCCCGCTCGTACGGCATGCGCATCATCGGCCCGAACGCCTTCGGCGTCATCAACAACTCCGAAGCCGTACGGCTGAACGCCTCCCTCGCCCCCGAATCGCCCGCGCCCGGACGCATCGGCCTGTTCACACAGTCCGGCGCCATCGGCATCGCGCTGCTCTCCGGGCTCTACCGGCGCGGCGCGGGCCTGTCCACCTTCATCTCCGCGGGCAACCGCGCCGACATCTCGGGCAACGATTTCCTGCAGTACTGGTACGAGGACCCGGACACCGACGTCGTCCTGCTGTACCTCGAATCGCTCGGTAACCCGCGCAAGTTCACCCGCCTCGCCCGACGCACCGCGGCGGTGAAGCCTGTGGTCGTGGTGAAGGGCGCCCGGCACAGCGGCAGCACCCCACCGGGCCATGCGGTACCGGTCAGCCGGATCCCGGACGCGACGGTGTCCGCGCTCATGCGGCAGGCGGGCGTGATCCGCGTCGACACGGTGACGGAGATGGTCGACGCGGGCCTGCTCCTCGCCGACCAGCCCCTCCCGGAGGGCCCGCGGGTCGCGATCCTAGGCAACTCCGAGTCCCTCGGCCTCCTCACGTACGACGCCTGCCTCGCCGAGGGGCTGCGCCCGCGCCCGCCCCGCGACCTCACCACGGCGGCCACCCCGCAGAACTTCCGGGACGCGCTGGCCGAGGCCCTCGCCGACAGGAACTGCGACGCGGTGGTCGTGACGGCGATCCCCTGGGTGGGGGAGAACGGCGAAGCGGAATCGGGTGACGGTGAGGTCCTGGCGGCCGCCCTGCGCACCGCCGCGGCCACGGGCCCGGCCAAGCCGGTGGCCGTGGTCCATGTGGAGATCGGCGGCCTGGCCGAGGCGCTCGCCGCCGCCACGAGCACGGCCGCGCTGCCACGGGTGGTGCGTGCATCCGCGCCGGCTGTCCCGGACGCTTCGGCTGCGCCGGCCGATCGAGCCGTCCCGCCCACCGCCCAGGCCGTGCCGCCGACCGCCCCTGGCGACCAGCTCACGCAGCAGCGGTCCGACACGGGCCCGGGCGAAACCCCCGCCGTCCCCACCCTCGGCCGCATCCCCGCCTACCCCGCCGCCGAGCGTGCCGTGCGGGCTCTGGCCGAGGCCGTGAAGTACGCCCAGTGGCGGCGGCAGGCCGCCGTGCCGGGGAAGGTGCCCGAGTTCCTCGACGACACCATCGACGAGGCCGGCGCCGCCGCGCGTATCGACGCGCTCCTCGGGCCCGACCCCGACCCGCGCGGCCGCCCGCTCAGTCACGACGAGGCGTGCGAACTCCTGGGCCGCTACGGCGTCACCGTACGACCGACGCTCCCGGCCCCCGACCCGGACGCCGCCGTCGCCGCGGCGGCCCGGCTCGGCTATCCGGTCGCGCTCAAGACCACCGCACCCCATCTGCGTCACCGCGCCGACCTCGGCGGCGTCCGGCTGGACGTTGCCAACGAGGCCGCGCTGCGCCGGGCCTACGGCGAGCTCACCGACCTGCTCGGCAAGCCCACCGAGCTCCAGCCCGTCGTCCAGTCCATGGCACCGCGCGGCGTGGACACCGTCGTACGGGCCACGATCGACCCGGCCGCGGGTGCCGTCCTCTCCTTCGGGCTGGCCGGCGCGCCCTCCGAACTCCTCGGCGATACCGCCCACCGCCTCGTACCGGCCACCGACCGCGACGCCGCCGAGCTGATCCGGTCCATTCGGGCGGCCCCGGTCCTCTTCGGCTGGCGCGGCTCGGCCCCCGTCGACACCGCGGCGCTCGAAGAGCTGCTGCTGCGGGTGTCCCGGCTCGTCGACGACCACCCCGAGGTGGTCTCCGTCGCACTGGAACCGGTCGTGGTCGCCACCCAGGGCCTGACCGTGCTCGGTGCGAGCGTCCGGCTGGCGCCGCCCCCTGCCCGGACCGACCTGGGCCCTCGTCGCCTCCCCAACTACTGAAGCCACTGGCCGGCCCGCCCCTGGCCCTTTCGCGCAGCGTCCCCGGTAGCCATCCACCCCCCGTAGGATGGTGCGTATGGCGAAGACCGGTACGACGACCCAGGGGCTGCGCGCGGCGATCGAGCGCAGCGGCTACTACCCGGCCCTTGTGGCCGAGGCGGTGGAGGCCGCCGTGGGCGGTGAGCCGGTCGCGTCGTACCTGGTGCACCAGGAGACCACTTTCGACTCCAACGAGGTGCGCAGGCACGTCACGGTCCTGGTTCTGACCGACAACCGTTTCATCGTCAGCCACACCGATGAGCAGAACGCCGACACCAGCTCCCCGTCGCCGTACGCCACCACGTCCACCGAGTCGGTCAAGCTCGACCGGATCTCGTCGGTCGTGGTCAGCCGTGTCGTGGCCAACCCCGAGAAGTACGTGCCGGGGACGCTGCCCCGCGAGGTCGTCCTCACCATCGGCTGGGGTGCGGTCTCCCGGATCGACCTGGAGCCCGCCGCCTGCGGCGACCCCAACTGCGAGGCGGACCACGGCTACACCGGCAGCTCCACCGCCGACGACCTGAGCCTGCGTGTCAGCGAGGCCGGCGACGGCCCCGACACGGTGCGCCAGACCCTTGCATTCGCCCAGTCGCTCTCCGAGGCGACGGCCGCGGCTGCGACCGCGACCGCAGCGACCGGCCGCTGATGGCCCAGCCGGCCTGGCAGGACCCCGTTCTGCTCCCCCTCGACACGGCGCCCGTCCCCGAGTACGGCAGTGGCTCGCTCGCCGATCTGCTGCCGACGCTCGTCGCCGGACAGGGCGTGCCCGGTTTCACGGCGGCGATCCCCGAGCTCACCCCCGCCGACCGGAACTGCGTCTTCCTGATAGACGGTCTCGGCTGGGAGCAGATCGAGTCCCACCCGGACGAGGCCCCGTATCTGCACTCGCTGCTCCCCACCTCGCGCGGGGGCACCGGCCGTCCGATCACTGCGGGCTTCCCGGCCACCACGGCGACCTCGCTCGCCTCGGTCGGTACAGGGCTGCCGCCCGGCGCACACGGTCTTCCCGGCTACACCGCCCGCAATCCGGAGACCGGCGAGCTGATGAACCAGCTCCGCTGGAAGCCCTGGACCCCGCCGGAGGTCTGGCAGCCGTACCCCACCGTCTTCCGGCTCGCGGACGAGGCGGGCGTGCGGACCGCGCAGGTCTCCGCCCCGACCTTTCAGCACACCCCGCTCACCAAGATCGCGCTCAGCGGCGGCACGTTCCACGGCAGGCTAACCGGCGAGGAGCGGATGGACCTGGCCGCGGACCGGCTCGCCGCCGGTGACCGGTCGCTCGTCTACACGTACTACAGCGAGATCGACGGCAAGGGGCACCGCTTCGGCATCGACTCCGACGCCTGGCGCGGCCAGCTGATGTACGTGGACGGCCTGGTGCAGCGCCTCGCCGAACAGCTGCCGCCCCGCTCCGCCCTGTACATCACCGCGGACCACGGCATGATCGACATTCCGTTCGACGAGCAGTCCCGGATCGACTTCGACGAGGACTGGGAGCTGCGCGCGGGCGTCGCCCTGCTCGGCGGCGAGGGCCGGGCCCGTCATGTGTACGCCGTCCCGGGCGCCGAGGCCGACGTGCTGACCGTCTGGCAGGAAGTGCTCGGCGAACAGTTCTGGGTGGCGAGCCGGGACGAGGCGATCGCGGCCGGCTGGTTCGGCCCGCAGGTCGACGAGCGGGTGTACGGCCGGATCGGCGATGTGGTCGCGGCCGCCCACGACGACGTCGTGGTCACCGCCTCGGTCCAGGAGCCGCACGAGTCCGCGATGGTCGGCATGCACGGCTCTATGACCCCCGTCGAACAGCTCGTCCCGCTCCTCGAAGTGCGTTCCTGACCTGCTCGTCCTGCTCGCCCCACCCCCCATTCGAATCGAAAGGTGCTCAACCCCTCATGCCCGAGCTTGTGTTCTTCTCCGGAACGATGGACTGCGGAAAGAGCACGCTGGCGCTGCAGATCGGCCACAACCGGTCGGCCCGTGGTCTGCAAGGTGTGATCTTCACCCGTGACGACCGGGCGGGGGAGGGCAAGCTCTCGTCGCGGCTGGGGCTCGTCACGGAGGCCGTCGAGGCCGATGAGGACATGGATGTGTACGCACACCTCGTCGACCACATCACCCGCGGCGGCAGGGCGGACTACGTGATCGTGGACGAGGCCCAGTTCCTCGCCCCCGTACAGATCGACCAGCTCGCCCGGGTCGTCGACGACCTCGGGCTGGACGTTTTCGCGTTCGGGATCACCACCGACTTCCGGACCAAGTTGTTCCCGGGGTCCCAGCGCCTCATCGAGCTGGCCGACCGCGTCGAGGCCCTCCAGGTCGAAGCGCTCTGCTGGTGCGGTGCACGGGCCACGCACAACGCCCGCACGGTGGGCGGCGAGATGGTGGTCGAAGGCGCCCAGGTTGTGGTGGGGGATGTCAACCAGCTGGCGGGCGAGGTGGGTTACGAGGTGCTGTGCAGGCGCCACCACCAGCGCAGGATGACCAGCGCGACGGCCCGCGCGGGCGCACTGTCGCCGGACGTTCTGCCGGTCACGCCGGGCTGAGCCGCCGCCTGCGGACCGCAGAGCCGCCACCCGCTGCATGCCTCGTCGCCGTACGCTTGACGTGTCGGAGTTTTCCGACGCATCATGGTGGGCATGGCGGCAGCAGATGTGTTCAGCGCTCTGGCCAACCCGGTGCGGCGCACGCTCCTGGAAGCTCTACGCGACGGCCCACGTGCGGCGGGAGATCTCGCCGGCGCGTTCGAGCTGAGCAGGCCCGCGGTCTCTGAGCACCTGGCGGTGCTCAGAGGGGCGGGGCTGGTGCGTGAGGAACCGCGGGGGCGGTACCGCTACTACCACCTGGAAGCAGCCCCACTGGCCGAGGCGGTCGAGTGGCTGCATCCCTTCGAACGCTACTGGCGGGCCCGGATGGGCGCGCTGAGCGACCTGATCGACGAGGAGAGCCGATGACCGGTGCAGAGCCGACCGTCATTCATTGCGACCAGTTCATCGCCCATCCGCCGGCGGCGGTCTGGCGGGCACTGACCGAACCCGAACTGCACGCGCGGTGGTGGGCCGCCGGTGATGTGCGGCCCGTTGTGGGGCACCGCTTCACCCTGGACATGGGCCCCTGGGGGCAGCAGGCGTGCGAGGTGCTCGCTGTCGAGCCCGAGCGCCTCCTGCGCTACAGCTTTGCCCCCGATTCGCTGGACACCACGATCACCTGGCGGCTTCAGGCCGAGGGGACGGGCACCCGGCTGTTCCTGGAACACGCCGGGTTCGACCTCGACTCGCCTCTGGGTAAAACGGCGTTCCACGGCATGGGCGAGGGGTGGCCGGGCCTCCTGCGGCGCATCGAACCGGCGCTCGCCGCCGGGGACCAGTAGGAGTCCGTACGAACGGAAGGGGCTCGGGCGGCGCGGCGACCGGCGGTGGGGGATCAGCGATCCGCCGACCGTACGATCGTGAAGACCGCGCCCTCCGGGTCCGCGACCGTCGCCACGCGGCCGCTCGATCCCTCCCGCGGTGGCTGCAGCACATGCCCGCCGAGGTCCACCACCCGCGCGGCGGCCTCGTCGGTGTCGGCGACCTCGAAGTACGTCATCCAGTGGGGACCCCGGTCGCGCGGCAGCGCGCGGCCGACGCCGTGCAGCGAGGCCACCGGGCGGCCGTCCAGATGCAGCGTCTGGTAGTCGAAGTCGGCCGAGACGACCGCTTCCGGCTCGAATCCGAAGACCGCCTGGTAGAACTTGGCGACTGTCGAGGTCTCGCTGGTCACCAACTCGTTCCAGACCGGGGTTCCGGGGGCCCCCGCGAGCGCCGTACCGATGTGCGCTGCGGCCTGCCAGATCCCGAAAACGGCCCCGCTCGGGTCGGAGACGATGGCCATCCGGCCTGCTTCGGCCGCGTCGAGCGGCCCGACGCCGACCGTCCCCCCGCAGGAGCGGATCGTCTCCGCCGTCACATCGGCGTCGTCGGTGGCCAGGTATGTCGTCCAGGCGACCGGCAGGTGCCGGTCGGGCGGCAGCTGTCCGATGCCCGCGACCTCTTTCCCGTCGATCAGCGCGCGGACGTAGGGGCCCAGCTGGTCCGGGCCGGGCACGAACTCCCAGCCGAACAGGTCGGCATAGAACTCCTGTGTCGTACACAGACCGTGCACGATCAGGCTCACCCAGCAAGGTGTTCCGGGTGTGCGCCGGGCGGCAGCCTCGGTCATCGTCACTCTCTTCTCGGACCATCGTGGTGGCCGTACGGGGGGAACGGGGCCGACGCGCCGACCGGCGGTGCGAGAGGTGTGCGCCCCGTGCAGATGCTTGCACCACCCGGCGCACGAAGCGTCCCGGCCGCGCCGCATTTTCCGGTATGTCGACAGAGGAAGCCCGGTTTATCGCGATGTGTCCGATTCGATGCTGTTACGGGTGGGCCGCCTCCTGCGCGAGGATGGCACCCATGAAGCCCATCATCTCCGCATCCGAATGCGTGAGCGAATCGGCGGGGCCACGTCCGCCGGTGCTCCTGGACGTACGTTGGCAACTCGGCGGTCCGCACGGTCTCCCCGACTACCGGGCCGGGCACATCCCGGGCGCGGTCTTTGTCGATCTGGACGCGGAACTCGCCGGACCTGCAGGCAGCGGCGGCCGTCATCCGCTGCCGGACCCGGAGAAATTCGGCGCAGCGATGCGCCGCGCAGGCGTCTGCCGGGACACTCCCGTGGTGGTCTACGACGGCGGCCAGGGCTGGGCCGCCGCGCGCGCCTGGTGGCTGCTGCGCTGGACGGGGCACCCGGATGTCCGCGTACTGGACGGCGGTCTCGCCGCGTGGGAGGGCGAGCTCTCCACCGAGACGCCCACCCCTGCCGAGGGCGACTTCAGGCCCGTACCGGGTGCACTGCCCCTGCTGGATGCCGACGGCGCCGCGGCAATGGCCCGCTCCGGCCTGCTGCTCGACGCCCGGGCCGCGGAGCGCTACCGGGGCGATGTGGAGCCGATCGACCGGGTCGGTGGCCATATCCCGGGCGCGGTCTCGGCCCCGACCTCCGAGAACGCCGGCGCCGACGGACGGTTCCTGCCTGCGGAGGTGCTGGCGGCCCGGTTCAAGGAGCTCGGCACGGACGGCGCGCCGGAGGTCGGTGTCTACTGCGGCTCCGGCGTCTCCGGCGCGCACGAGGTGCTGGCCCTGGCCGTCGCCGGCATCCCCGCCGCGCTGTATGCGGGCTCCTGGTCCGAGTGGTCCGCCGATGAGTCCCGGCCGGTCGCCAAGGGTCCCGATCCGCAGTAGTGGCGTCGGCCCTGCTCGTAACCGGAACTGCGGTAAGGGGTTCCGGTCGGATGGGCGGAGAGCACGAGGGCCCGTACGCAGCGGCGTACGGGCCCTCGTCATGCCACGGTCACCCCGGTCAGTCCTGCTTCTTGCGGCGGGTGCCGAAGACGATCTCGTCCCAGCTCGGCACCGCGGCCCGGCGGCCCGGACGGACGCCGTCCGCCTCGGCCTGGCGGTCCGTCGTGCCGGTCAGCCGGTCGCGGTGGCCGGCCACCGCTCGCGGCATCAGCACATCCGCATAGGCGGAACCGGCACCTGCGGAGGCCGCCGCGGCCGGCGGCTCGTCGGTCTTCGGCTCCTGCGCGGCAGGAGCAGTCGGCGGCGGCTCGGGCGGCGCGGGACGCTCCGGCACCACCATGTCGCCACGGAAGCTCGGCACCGCCTCCAGCAGGCTGGTCAGTGAGTCGCGCTCACTGGCCGAGGCGGTGACGATGTGCTCGTCCGGCTCGGGCGGGGGTGGCGGAGCGGGCCGTTCCATCTGGCGGTCGAGGGCACGGTCCAGCGGCCGGTCGCGCGGCAGCCGCGCGATCCGCGGCACGAACGGGAAGCTCGGCTCCGGCGTGGCGACATCGTCGCTCTCGCCGATCAGCGAACGCGCCTCGTCGTCCACGGCCTGCACCAGCCGGCGCGGCGGGTCGTACGTCCAGCTCGCCGAGTGCGGCTCGCCCGCGACCCGGTACACGAGCAGGACTTCCCAGGTGCCGTCGTCACGACGCCACGAGTCCCACTGGACGGTTTCCTTGTCGGCGCCGCGCAGCAGGAGTCGCTCCTGCACCGCCTCGCCGAGCTGGGGGCCGGTGTTCTCGCCGGGACGGCGCACGGGAGTCTTCCGGGCCCGCTCGGCCATGAAGGCGCGTTCGGCGAGCACGGGGCCCTCGAAGCGTCGGACACGGTCGACCGGAATTCCGGCGAACTGAGCGACCTCCTCCGCGGAGGCACCGGCTCGTATCCGGGCCTGGATGTCGCGGGGGCGGAGGTGGCTCTCCACCTCGATCTCGATCTGGCCGAGCCGCGCGCGGTCGTTGCGCACGGCGGCGCGCAGCCGTTCGTCGATCGGAAGCGTGTATTCCATGCTGTCCGCAGCCTTGAGCACCAGTCGTGTGCCGTCGTTGGAGACGGCCACGACACGCAGTTCGGGCATGGGGACCTCCCGGGTGGTGCCTGCCGACGTCACGTGCGTCGCTGCTTCCGCTAGTCGAGTGTGGCCTGCCCGGGTGCAGCCTGCCACAACATTGCCGTGTTGCCCGGCGTGTCGGGCGTGAGCCCTTGATCGCCGGTATGACACGGTGACCTCTTGTGCGACGCTGAGTGACTGCCTGTCACCCTGCGTAGCTGGCCTCCGTGCGATGCCGTGGCGCCGCCGGATCGAGTGCCTCCTGCGGCCCCCTCCCGAAGATCCCGGACACCACGTGGGAGTCCGGCCTCAGGGCTCGCCACAGTACTCCATTCGGGCCATGTGGGTGGACCGGCGCGCCGCCGAAGTTCTCGTCAAGCATGGGAGTTCAGCTACCCACTTGGCCGCGATATGCCCATGATGCGTGTCCTGCTTCACAGAATCGCCTGAAGTGGAACCATTTACTTCGCCCAATTGTCCTTTCCTGTTGCATGGTGGGAGAGATGTCAATCAAGGGCTGGGAATGGTGCAGAAGCCGGAAACTGACATAGAACCCAAGGAAAGGCGTATAGATCTGAACGTGCCGCAGGTGGCGGGGAGTGCCGTGGCAGCGATCGCGGCAGCCGTGGCGGCCTCGCAACTGGGCGTGTACGGAACGATCCTCGGAGCCGGAGTGATGAGCGTCGTCGCCACCTGTGGCGGCTCCGTCTTCCAGCACTTCTTCCGCCGCACGGGCGAGCAGATCCGTGAAGTCACGGTATATACGCGGGAGGCGCGGGACACCCGTGGGGCGCGCGAGGCGTATGGACCGGGGAGCGGGCGACGGTTGTCCGACGGATCCGTGGACGCCACGACGGTGCTCCGTACAGTGACGGCCGGTCCGGACCGTACGCAACTGTTGGAGCCGCTCACCGACAACGGGACCCGGCTGCTCGCGTCGTATCCGGCAGCCCTGGACGAGGAGTTCACCGCGTCCACCACCCATGGCACCCGGATCCGCGGCTGGAGGCGGCCCGCGCTCGGCGCGGTGGCGGTCTTCGCCGTCTCGATGGCCGGCATCACCACGTACGAGCTGATCTCCGGCAACGATCTGAGCGGTGGTCAGGGAACGACCGTCGGCTCTGTCGTGCGCGGTGGGGCCCAGGGCCCGGGGCACGAGGACCCGGCGCCTTCGGTCAGCGGCGACCCGGGTCAAGGGCGGACGCCGGGTCAGGAGAGCGGTGGGACGCCGGGCACGGACTCGCAGGACGGGCAGAGCAGGAGCCCGGACACGGGACAGGAGGACCGTCCCACGGCCGAACCGACGCCCACCCCCTCGCCCTCGAGCCCGGGTGGCGAAGGGACGGCTCCGGCCCCCACTCCCACCCCGACGGCGAGCGGTGACGGCAGCAGCGCCGCCCCGGACCCCACCGGCGCGGGCGTCGACCCGGGGCAGGAGGCCCCCGCCACGACCGGCACGGACACCGGTCGGTGACCGAGCCGGTCGTGGTCAGTCGCCCAGGACCCGGCGCAGATAGTCGTTGCCGAACAGCCGGTCCGGGTCGAGCCGGTCGCGTACGGCGGTGAACTCGCCGAACCGCGGATACACCCCGGCCAGGTACTCGGCATCGCGGGTGTTGACCTTGCCCCAGTGCGGGCGGCCGTCGTGGGCGGTCATGATGTGCTCGACCGCGGTGAAGTACGCCTGGTAGGGCGTGCCCTTGTAGAGATGGACGGCGATGTACGCCGTCTCCCGGCCCGAGGCCGTGGAGAGCGCGATGTCGTCCGCGGGGGCCGTGCGGACCTCCACCGGGAAGCTGATCCGCAGCGGTGAACGGTCGACCATCGCCTTCAGTTCACGCAGCGCCTCGACGGCGGCCTCGCGCGGAAGGGCGTACTCCATCTCCACGAAGCGGACCCGGCGCGGGCTGGTGAAGACCTTGTACGGGATGTCGGTGTACGTACGGGCCGAAAGGGCGCGGCTGGAGAGCTTGGCGATCGACGGGATGGCTGCGGGGACCGCCCGGCCGAGCGAACAGGCCACCTGGAAGATCCCGTTGGAGAGAAGCTCGTCCTCGATCCAGCCGCTGACCTTGCCGGGCGGAGCGGCGGGGCCCGCGCTGCGGTTGTTGCGCTTGGTGTTGCAGTTGCCGGTGTGCGGGAACCAGTAGAACTCGAAGTGTTCGTTCTCGGCGACCAGCTGATCGAAGTCGGCTGCGACCTGGTCGAAGGCCATCGGCTCCTCACGGGCCGTCAGCAGGAAGACCGGCTCCACGCCGAATGTGATCGCCGTGATGACACCGAGGGCGCCGAGCCCGATCCGGGCGACGGCGAAGATGTCGGCGTTCTCCTTCTCGGAGCAGGTCAGCACCGTGCCGTCCGCCGTGACCAGTTCCAGGGCGCGGATCTGGGCCGATATGGACGCCGAGTCGCGGCCGGTGCCATGGGTGCCGGTCGAGGTGGCCCCGGCGACCGTCTGCTCCATGATGTCGCCCATGTTGGTGAGCGACAGGCCCTCCCGGCCGAGCACGGCGTTCAGCCGCTTCAGCGGGGTGCCTGCCTCGACGGTCACCGTCATCGCCTTGCGGTCGATCTCCCGGATGCCGGTGAGCAGATCGGGGCGGATCAGGAGGCCGTCGGTGGCCGCGGTCGCGGTGAACGAATGGCCGGTGCCGACCGGCTTCACCTTCAGACCGTCGTCGGAGGCCCTTCGCAGTGCCTGCACCAGCTCGTCGACTGATGCGGGGGAGGCGGTCCGCGCCGGACGGGCGGTGACATTGCCCGCCCAGTTACGCCACGCGCTCGTCGTCGTCCGTGCGTAGGTGTCGGTCATCTTCCCCGCGCCTCCCCGTAGGAACCGGCTCGGCCAGCCGGCGATACCCCAGGAACGCCACCGCGGCCGCGAGCGCTCCCGCCACGACGGGCACCACGTACCCCGCGGCAGCCCCGGACGCGTCGACCACCCAGCCTGCGGCCGAGGAGCCGAGCGCCACACCGACGGCGAGCCCGGTACCGGTCCAGGTCATGCCCTCGGTCAGCTTGGCGCGTGGTACGTGCTGTTCGACGAGGGCCATGGTGGTCACCATCGTCGGTGCGATGGCGAGGCCCGCGACAAAGAGCGCCACGGCCAGAAACGGCAGGTTCCCGGCCAGTTGGAGGGGGATCATACTCACGGCCATCGCACAGACCCCCACCAGCCACCTGGTGGCCGGCTTTCCCTTGAGGCTCAGCAGCCCGAAGACGGCTCCGGCGAGACAGGACCCCAGCGCGTACACGGCCAGCACCAGGCTCGCCGCGGCCTTGTGGCCGTGGTCCTCGGCGAAGGCCACCGTCACCACATCGACCGCTCCGAAGATGGCGCCGGTCGCCACGAAGGTGGCCACGAGCACCTGAAGACCGCGGGAGCGCAGCGCCGAGCCGCTGCTGTGCTGCTCGCGAGGGTGCGGCATCGGCTCCGTGGCGCGCTGGGCAGTCAGCCAGAAGACGCCGACGAGCAGGAAACCGGCGGCCAGCAGCGGACCCGCCTCGGGGAACCAGGCGGTGGACAGGCCGATCGAGACGATCGGCCCGAAGATGAAGCACACCTCGTCGACGATCGACTCCCACGAGTACGCGGTGTGCAGCTGCTGCGGCGAACCGTGGTAGATCTCCGCCCAGCGGGCCCGGGTCATCGCACCCACGCTGGGGACGCAGCCGGCGCCCGCCGCGAAGACGAAGAGCGTCCAGTCCGGCAGCCGCTGCTGCGCGCAGATCAGAAGTCCGGCCACCGCCGCCATCGCGACCAGGGTGACGGGGCGCAGGACGCGCCGCTGCCCGTGCCGGTCGACGAGCCGGGACACCTGCGGGCCGAGCACCGCGGCCGACATCGCCAGCGTCGCGGAGAGCGCGCCCGCGAGCCCGTATCGGCCGGTGATCTGGGACACCATGGTCACCACGCCGATGCCCATCATGGACAGCGGCATCCGGCCGAAGAAGCCGGCCGCCGAGAACCCCTTGGTGCCGGGGGCGGCGAATATCGCGCGGTAGGGACTGGGCAAGCGGGGCTCCGGTACAGCGAGGTCATGCGCGGGTGTAATGCGTGAAGGTGGACACCACAGCTTACGGGTGGCCAACTGCGCAGGACACCGCGGCGGGTGCCCGACGGGCGCGCCGGTGGACGTCGGTCGACGCGCTGTCACAGGCGGGTGGCAGGATCGTTCCCATGTCCGATCTGTGCGCTCCCACTCCCTACGACGCCCTGCTGCTGCTCTCCTTCGGCGGACCCGAAGGTCCGGACGACGTGGTCCCGTTCCTGGCGAACGTGACACGCGGCCGCGGCATCCCCGAGGAGCGGCTCAAGGAGGTCGGCAAGCACTACTTCCTGTTCGGCGGCGTCAGCCCGATCAACGCCCAGAACAGGGCCCTGCTGGACGCCCTGCGCAAGGACTTCGCGGAACACGGACTCGATCTGCCGGTGTACTGGGGCAACCGCAACTGGGCCCCGTATCTCACCGACACCCTGCGCGAGATGGTCGCCGACGGGCACCGCCGCATCGCCGTCCTCGCCACCAGCGCCTACGCCTCGTACTCCGGGTGCCGTCAGTACCGCGAGAACCTCGCCGAGTCGCTGGCCGCCCTGGAGGCCGAAGGGCTGCCGGTGCCACGCGTCGACAAGCTCCGGCACTACTTCAACCACCCGGGCTTCGTACGGCCCATGGTGGACGGCGTCCTGAAGTCGCTGGCCGATCTCCCCGAGGACGTCAGGGCCGGGGCCCACCTCGCCTTCACCACGCACTCCATCCCCACCTCCGCCGCCGACACCTCCGGCCCCGAGGAGACGCACGGTGACGGTGGCGCCTATGTGGCCGAGCATCTCGACGTCGCACGGCTGATCGTCGATGCGGTCCGCGAGGAGACGGGTACCGACCACCCGTGGCGGCTCGTCTACCAGTCGCGCAGCGGTGCCCCGCACATTCCGTGGCTGGAGCCCGACATCTGCGACCACCTGGAGACGCTCCACGGGGAGGGCGTGCCCGCCGTGGTGATGGCCCCCATCGGCTTCGTCTCGGACCACATGGAAGTCCTGTACGACCTCGACACCGAGGCCACCGCGAAGGCCGCCGAGCTCGGCCTGCCGGTCCGCCGGTCCGCGACGGTCGGCGCCGACCCGCGGTTCGCCGCGGCCGTGCGCGAGCTGGTGCTGGAGCGCGCCGCCACCGAGCAGGGACGCCCGGTGGAGCGGTGCGCGCTCGGGGCGCTCGGCCCGAGCCACGACCTCTGTCCCGTCGGCTGCTGCCCGGCCCGTGCCCTGAAGCCCGCTGCCGCGGGCGCCGACAGTCCCTACGCCTAGGAGCGCTGCACCGCTGTGACCCCTGTGTCTTCTGTGACCGACCCCGTCCTGTCCGAACTGCTCGACCTCGCACAGGAGGCCGCCCGGCGCGCCGGTGCGCTGCTGCGCGACGGCCGCCCCGCCGATCTGGGCGTGGCTGCGACGAAGTCCAGCCCCATCGATGTCGTCACCGAGATGGACATCGCCGCCGAGAAGCTGATCACCGGTTTCCTCGCGGAGCACCGTCCCCAGGACGGCTTCCTCGGTGAGGAGGGCGCCAGTTCCGCGGGCAGCAGCGGCATCCGCTGGGTCATCGACCCGCTCGACGGCACGGTGAACTACCTCTACGGACTGCCGACATGGGCCGTCTCGATCGCCGCCGAGCGGGACGGCGAGCGGGTCGTGGGGGTGGTGGAGGCCCCGATGCGCGGCGAGACGTACCTCGCGGTCCTCGGCGGCGGTGCGTACGCAAACGGCGGGGCGTACGGCGAGGGTGCCGCGCTGCGCAGCCGGCCCGCGCCACCGCTCGATCAGGCGCTGGTCTCCACCGGCTTCAACTACGTCACCGACGTCCGTAGGCACCAGGCGGATGTCGTCCAGCAGCTGATCCCGAAGCTGCGCGACATCCGGCGCGGCGGCTCGGCCGCCATCGATCTCTGCGACGTCGCCGCCGGCCGGCTGGACGGCTACTACGAGCGCGGGCTCCACCCCTGGGACCTCGCGGCCGGTGACCTGATCGCCCGGGAGGCGGGCGCTCGCACCGGCGGGCGGCCCGGGCTGGCCGCCGACGGCGAGCTGACACTTGCCGCCACGCCGGGCGTCTTCGAGCCCCTGCAGGCACTGCTGGAGGAGCTGGGCGCCTGGCACGACTGACGGCACCGCCGGTAAAGCCCCTGGTGCGGGCTGTGGCGGACGTTCACGGACGGCACAGGGCCCCCGGCGTCGCCAGCGACGCCGGGGGCCCTGTGCCGTCGGCTCAGACGGCCGTGACTCCGATTTCGACGCCGTGCTCGGCGGCCAGGCGGTGCAGGTCGTCCAGTTCTCCCTGCTCGACGTCCGCGAGGAAGTCGTCGCCCGTCTCACGAGCACGGGTGAGGTCGGACTCGGTGGTCCTGATTCGTTGCAGCAGACCGGCGGTGAAAGCGTCCATAGTGCGCCCCCTCATCGTGGGTCGGTGGCACGGGGGTGTGCCCGGGTTTCCCTCCGCCGAGGGCGGTAGGGCGGGTGATCACGCAATCTCCGGGGGACGGAGCGGCCGTGGAGTGCCACATACATGGCGTGATCGCGGGTGTGAATTCGTCTTCCCCAGCCCCGGGCTCAGAGAAACCTCAACTGGCCCGGAAATCCGGTGAATTCCCTGAAGCCGCAGGTCGTGCCGCGCCGCCTTACCGCCGGTTTATACGCGTTGCGGGCAGGATGGTGCCGCACAGACAGTGCTGCTGAGCGGCCCGGATCACGGTCCGTGTGCTCATTCGGACATTCTGAAGTTTCAAAGGAAGGACAGCGCCGTGCGCGTACTCGTCGTGGAGGACGAGCAGCTGCTCGCCGATGCGGTGGCCACCGGACTGCGCCGGGAGGCCATGGCCGTCGACGTCGTGTACGACGGTGCGGCCGCCCTGGAACGCATCGAGGTCAACGACTACGACGTGGTGGTGCTGGACCGGGACCTCCCCCTGGTGCACGGCGACGACGTCTGCCGTCGCATCGTCGAGCTGGGCATGCCGACCCGGGTGCTCATGCTCACCGCATCCGGGGACGTCAGCGACCGGGTGGAGGGCCTGGAGCTCGGCGCCGACGACTATCTGCCCAAGCCGTTCGCCTTCAGCGAGCTGACCGCGCGGGTTCGGGCCCTCGGACGCCGTACGACGGTCGCGCTGCCGCCCGTCCTGGAACGCGCCGGCATCAAGCTGGACCCCAACCGCCGCGAGGTCTTCCGCGACGAGCACGAGATCCAGCTCGCGCCGAAGGAGTTCGCCGTGCTGGAGGTGCTCATGCGCAGCGAGGGAGCGGTCGTCTCGGCGGAGCAGCTGCTGGAGAAGGCTTGGGACGAGAACACCGACCCGTTCACCAACGTCGTGCGGGTGACGGTCATGACGCTGCGCCGCAAACTCGGAGAGCCGCCGGTGATCGTCACCGTGCCCGGCTCCGGCTACCGGATCTGACGGCCGGTGTCCGCCGCCCCGGCGCCACCCACGGCGCCCCCGAAGCCCACCTGGGACCCCAAACAGCTGGAGCGCCCGTACCCCTGGCTGCGCCCGACCATCCGGATACGGCTCACCCTCCTGTACGGCGGGATGTTCCTGATCGCCGGCATCCTGCTGCTCTCGATCATCTACATGCTGGCCGCACAGGCCCTGCACGTGGGCAGCGAGCTGCCGTTCAAGATCGTGAGCGGCCAGGTGTCCAGCGACGTGTGCAACCTGTCCGGTGAGGGATCGTCGCCGAGCGCTGTCAACGCGGCCATGAACTCGTGCGTCAACCATCAGCGGCAGCAGGCGCTCGACACGCTCCTGAACCGCTCGCTGCTGGCCCTTGTCGGCCTGAGCGTCATCGCCTTCGCCTTCGGCTACGCCATGGCGGGGCGGGTGCTCTCCCCGCTGGGCCGGATCACCAGGACCGCCCGACAGGTCGCCGGTACGGACCTGTCCCGGCGGATCGAGCTGGACGGTCCGGACGACGAGCTCAAGGAGCTCGCCGACACCTTCGACGACATGCTCGACCGGCTGGAACGGGCCTTCACCGCACAGCAGCGGTTCGTCGGGAACGCCTCGCACGAGCTGCGCACCCCGCTCGCGATCAATCGCACGCTGCTGGAGGTCCACCTCTCCGACCCGCAGGCGCCGCCGGAGCTCCAGCAGCTCGGCAAGACCCTGCTGGCCACCAACGAGCGCAGCGAGCAGCTGGTCGAGGGCCTGCTGCTGCTCGCCCGGAGCGACAACCAGATCATCGAGCGCAAACCGGTCGACCTGGCCGAGGTCGCCTCCCGTGCGCTCGACCAGACGCGCGGCGAGGCCGAGGAGAAGGGGGTGGAGTTCCGCGGCGAGATCGTGCCCGCCGTCGTGCAGGGCAACGGTGTGCTGCTGGAGCGGATCGCGCTGAACCTCGTGCAGAACGCCGTGCGCTACAACGTCCCGGAGGAGGGCTGGGTGGAGGTCACCACCGAGCTGCAGCCGGGTCAGGCGGTGCTGGTGGTCTCGAACACCGGCCCGGTGGTGCCGGCGTACGAGATCGACAACCTCTTCGAGCCCTTCAGACGGCTCCGTACGGAGCGAACGGGCAGCGACAAGGGGGTCGGGCTCGGCCTGTCGATCGCGCGGTCCGTGGCGCGCGCTCATGGCGGCCGTATCATCGCGGAGCCCCGCGAGGGTGGTGGTCTCGTGATGCGCGTCACCCTGCCGGTCTGAGAGGCTGGTCCGAGCGATTCGCACACAGATCGACCTGTTCGCTTTGGGCGGAATTTTCGGGACCCGTGCCCGGAAGGGCCGTGTGTGATCGATCACAGGAGCGAATTTCGGGCCATCCACGCTCCGTGATCAGGCCTCCCACCAAAAATCCGGCAAAAGTCGGGGTTTTCGGGGGGCGATATCACGGGAAGTACACGGGGTGGCGCCCGTGAAGCACTGCGTTCGGACCGTGTACGGTCCCCTTCGCCACCCAAGCCGATCGCTCTCGAGAGGTCCGCTCGGGTGTCGATTGAGTAACAGACCTTGATGTGAGGCAAAATCTCCGCCTCGGGTCGGGCACAAGTCCGGCCTCTCACGCGTTACGTGCGCTGAGACACCGCAGACACCCAGAGGGGGAGTGCGACAAATGGCAACGGATTACGACACCCCACGCAAGACCGATGACGACGTCGACCAGGACAGCCTTGAAGAGCTCAAGGCACGCCGGAGCGACAAGACGGCGTCCGCCGTCGACGTCGACGAGTTCGACGCGGCCGAAGGACTGGAGCTGCCCGGCGCAGACCTGTCCAATGAAGAGCTCGCTGTAAGGGTTCTGCCCAAGCAGGCCGATGAGTTCACGTGCATGAGCTGCTTCCTCGTGCACCACCGGAGTCAGCTGGCTCGTGAGAAGAACGGCCAGCCGATCTGCCGCGACTGCGACTAGGTTCGGTCGGCCGTGGCAGGCGACACACCGTTCCGGAAACGGCGCTTGTGGCGTAAGAGGTCGTCGGAGGCGTATCAGGGCGGTACAGGCCCGGTGGAAGGCGTAGCAGCGCCTGCCGTGCGGTCCGCCCTGCCACCCTCTCCGGGCGAGGCTGACGACGAGCGGGGCCGCTGGGCCTCGCTCGAAGCGGTGGAAGCCGCCATCGCGGCAGAGGTGGCACGAGCAGGACGAGTAGCAGCACCAGCAGTCGACGCGGCCGATGGGGCCGAGCAGCAGGTCGACAGGACGGAGCCCGTGACCGGGGCAGGCCGTCTGCAATCAGTGAAACGGGGCGTCCGCAAGGGCGGGGAGAGCGCCAGGGCGGCGATCGGTCATATCGCCGACCGGATCATCGAAACGGCTCCCCGCGTCCCTGTGCGCGACCTTGCCACCCTGCGCAGGCAGTTCCCGGGACTCGGTCCCGAGGAGCTCGCCGACAAACTCGTCGCAGGCGCGAGCAAGGGCACGGCCACCGTGGGCGCCGGTATCGGCGCGGCGGCCATGATGCCCGTGCCGCCGGCCATGCTCGCCGAGCTGGCCGCGGAGATCACCGGCGTGGCCGCGATCGAGATGAAGCTCGTGGCCGAACTGCACGAGGTCTACGGTCAGCGCCCGCCGGGCGGCCTCACCCAGCGCAGCACCGCGTACCTCACCTCCTGGACGGAGGAGCGCGGCATCGACACCAGCCACCCCACGACGATCAATGCGGCGCTGGGCGGCCAGATGAGGCGGGAGCTGCGTCAGCAGATCATGAAGCGCATGGCGCGCGATCTGCCGAACCTGATCCCGTTCATGGTCGGCGCCGCCGTCGGCGCGATGATGAACCGCCGCGACACGAAGAAGCTTGCCGCGCAGGTCAGGAAGGACCTGCGCAAGGGCCAGGTCCCCTGGGACCGGCTTGCGGAGCAGCCGCCGCTGGAGCGGCCCCGGAAGCTGTACAAGAACCTCCCGAAGGAGATCGAGGGCTGACCCCTCCCGTGCCCCGTCGGCCGCCGCCGGCCGCGCGTCCTACGCCCGTACCGCCGTGAGCGCCGCCACCAGGGCCTGCGGCTCCCGGGTCGACAGATAGACGTACGGGGTCGGGTCCTGCGGGTCCGTGACCTCTACCCGTACCGCCGTGGGGATGTAGCTGCGCAGCAGCATGAACGCGCGGGTGTCCGCCTTGTACGAGCGCCACGCGCGCGCCTCCTCGGCGTCCAGCGCCTCGGCCGTGCCGAGCGCCGACACGGGGATCCGGGCGTCGCCCGCGACCAGAGCGCCCGCCACCACCCGGATCCGGGCGGAGCCGTACGAGCTGACCGCGAGCGAGGCCAGGGCCGTGCCGCCGACCAGGCCGCCCAGCAGCGGCAGGGTGCCGAGCGGCAGCAGGATCAGGGCGCAGGCGACACCGATCAGGAAGGCGATGAGCCACCACGAACGGGGCGCGGTCAGACGTTCGTCGAAAGGCGGGGCGGAAGGCTGCATGAACCCAAGCTTGGCACGGTGCGACCTGCGGGTACCCGCGCGGGTAAGGTCTGCGCCTGTGAGTGGAACATCTGCGGCTCTGAAGCCACCGGCCGACGCGGTGAAACCGGTCCGGCACCCCGACGCCCCGGCACCCGGCGAGCTCCTCGGCTCGCACTACGAACACTGTTTCGGCTGCGGCGGGGGGCAGGCGCACGGCCTGCACCTCCAGGCGCGGGCCGGCGAGGGTGTGAGTGTCACCGCCGAGTTCACCGTGAAGCCCGCCCACCAGGGCGCTCCGGGACTGGCGCACGGCGGCGTACTGGCCACCGCGCTGGACGAGACGCTCGGCTCGCTGAACTGGCTCCTGCGGGTGATCGCGGTGACCGGGCGGCTGGAGACCGACTTCGTGCGGCCCGTGCCGGTGGACACCGTGCTGCACCTGGACGCCGAGATCACCGCCGTGCACGGCCGGAAGATCTACTCCCGCGCGACCGGCAGGATCGGCGGCCCTGACGGGCCTGTCGCGGTCCTCGCCGAGGCCCTCTTCATCGAGGTCAAGGTGGACCACTTCATCGAGAACGGCCGCCCGGCCGAGATCCAGGCCGCCATGGCCGACCCGGACCAGGCCAAGCGTGTCCGAGCCTTCGAGGTGAACCCGTGATGCGCCATCCCGTCGACGTACTGATTCGCCGGGTCGATCCGGAGGTGCCGATTCCGGCATATGGGCACCCGGGCGACGCAGGGGCCGACCTGGTGACCACCGAGGCCGCCGAACTCGCCCCCGGGGAACGGGTGGTACTGCCCACCGGCGTGTCGATCGCCCTGCCCGACGGGTACGCCGCGTTCGTGCACCCGCGGTCCGGCCTCGCAGCACGCTGCGGAGTCGCCCTCGTGAATGCCCCGGGGACGGTTGATGCCGGGTACCGTGGAGAGATCAAGGTGATCGTCATCAATCTCGACCCGCGCGAGACAGTACGGTTCGAGCGGTTCGACCGGATTGCCCAACTGGTCGTCCAGCAGGTCGAGAAGGTGCGCTTCCACGAGGTGTCGGAACTGCCCGGCTCGACCCGGGGCGAGGGTGGTTTCGGATCCACCGGCGGGCATGCCACCGGTGATGATGTTGATGGCGTCAGGGGCGGGATCACCCAGGGCGGGAACAGCTACGCTTCGGTCGTACCCGACCGGGAAGGACAGTGACGTGTTCGGACGTCGCAAGAAGAGTGGTTCCGCCGAGGATGTGGCGGACGAAGCGCGCGAGGCCGAGCAGGTCGTCGACGAGCTCGATGACACCGACGCCACCGAGAGCGGTGCGCGCCGGGTGAATCTCCCGCCGGCGCCGCGGCCGGACGGACCGTGGGACATCGACGAGGTCTCCCAGCCCGGCGAGGGCCGGGTCGACCTGGGCGGCATCTTTGTCCCCGGGGTCGAGGGCATGGAGCTGCGCGTCGAGGTCGCCGGAGACGCGATCGTCGCCGCCACCGTTGTGCTGCGCGACAGCGCGATCCAGCTGCAGGCCTTCGCCGCCCCCAAGAAAGAGGGCATCTGGGGCGAGGTCCGCGAGGAGATCGCCACCGGCATCACCAAGCAGGGCGGGATCATCGACGAGGTCGAGGGCCCGCTGGGCTGGGAGCTGCGGGCGCAGGTCCCCGTACAGCTTCCGGACGGGACGAACGGCGTGCAGCTGGTGCGCTTCGTCGGCGTCGACGGGCCCCGTTGGTTCCTGCGCGGAGTGATCTCCGGCCAGGGAGCCGTGCAGCCGGAGGCCGCCGGGCTGCTGGAGACGATCTTCCGGGACACCGTGGTCGTCCGTGGCGAGGGTCCGATGGCGCCGCGCGACCCGATCGTCCTCAAGCTTCCCAACGACGCCCAGATGGTGCCCGAGGGCGTCCAGCAGGAGGACCAGGAGGGCTCGAAGTTCTCCGGTGGCATGGGTCAGCTCCAGCGCGGACCCGAGATCACCGAGGTGCGCTGAGCCGCCGACCGCGGCTCGAAACAGCTCAGGCCGGTGGGCCGTACTTCCCTTGGTGGGAGGTGCGGCCCACCGGCCTTCTGCGTGCCCGCGCGGCGCGCGTACCGGCGCGTATATGGGGCGCGTATGAGGCACGTATGGGCGCCGTCAAGGGCGCGTCCCTCCCCGTAAGAAAGGCATCAACGCAGGCCGCAGGGGCTTCGGACAGGGGTTTGCTCAGGAGGTCCGAAAATCCGTCCTCATCTAGGAGCACACGGTGGCCGACATGGCCTTCGTCGTCACCACGATCGCGGTCTTCGCGCTGGTGGCTCTTGTTGCCAAGGGGGTGGCGAAGCTGTGACTGCCGAGAACATTGTCGGTCTGATCGTGGCCGTCGCTCTGCTGGGCTATCTCGTCCTCGCCCTTCTGTACCCGGAGAGGTTCTGAGCCCGATATGAGCCCCGTCCTCGCTGGTGTGCTCCAGCTGCTCGCGCTCGTGGTGGCGCTGGGTCTGGCGTATCGCCCCCTCGGTGACTACATGGCCGCCGTCTACTCCTCGAAGAAGCATCTGCGTGTCGAGAAGTGGATCTACAAGTCCATCGGCGCGAATCCTGATACGGAGATGCGCTGGCCGGCTTATCTGCGTGGTGTCCTGGCGTTCTCCGCCGTGAGCGTTGTTTTCCTTTATCTGCTGCAGCGGTTGCAGGGTGGTCTGCCCGGCTCGCTCGGCTTCGCTTCGATCGACCCGGACCAGGCGTTCAACACGGCGGCGTCGTTCGTATCGAATACCAACTGGCAGTCGTATTACGGCGAGCAGGCCATGGGGCATGTTGTCCAGACCGGTGGTCTGGCGGTGCAGAACTTCGTCTCGGCGGCCGTGGGTATTGCTGTCGCGGTGGCGCTGGTGAGGGGTTTCGCCCGCTCGCGTACCGGTGAGCTGGGCAATTTCTGGTCCGACCTGGTGCGCGGCACCGTACGGATCCTGCTGCCGCTCTCGGTGGTCGGCGCGATTGCCCTGGTTGCGTGCGGCGCGATTCAGAACTTTTCCGGTATCCACGGGGTCGGTCAGTTCATGGGCGGCTCGCAGCAGTGGAACGGCGGCGCGGTCGCTTCCCAGGAGGCGATCAAGGAGCTGGGTACCAACGGTGGTGGTTACTTCAACGCCAACTCGGCCCACCCGTTCGAGAATCCCAGCGGGTTCTCCAACCTTCTCGAGATCTTCCTGCTCCTGGTCATCCCGTTCGCGCTGACCCGCACCTTCGGCCGGATGGTCGGTTCCCTCAAGCAGGGGTACGCGATCCTCGCCACGATGGGTGTGATCTGGCTCGGTTTCACCGCGTTGATGATGTGGACCGAGTTCTCCCACCACGGTCCCGCGTTCGATATTGCGGGCGGGGCGATGGAGGGCAAGGAGACCCGCTTCGGGGTCGGCGGCTCGTCGATCTTCGCGGTGGCCACCACGCTGACCTCGACCGGTGCGGTGAACTCGTTCCATTCCTCGTTCACCGGTTTCGGCGGCGGTATCACGATGCTGGGGATGCAGCTGGGCGAGATCGCTCCCGGTGGTACCGGTTCCGGTCTCTACGGCATGCTGATCATGGCGATCATCGCGGTGTTCATCGCGGGTCTGATGGTCGGCCGCACCCCCGAGTATCTGGGCAAGAAGATCGGCACGCGTGAGATCAAGCTTGCAGCCTGCTACATCCTGATCACTCCGGCGCTGGTGCTCTGCTTCACTGCCGCGGCGATGGCGCTGCCCACCCCGGTCCACTCGATGACCAACTCCGGTGCGCACGGTTTCTCCGAGATCTTGTATGCCTATACCTCGGGTGCGAACAACAACGGTTCGGCGTTCGCGGGCCTGAACGCGGACACGCAGTGGTTCAACACCACGATCGGGCTCGCGATGCTGCTGGGCCGGTTTTTGCCCATGGTGTTCGTCCTGGCGCTGGCCGGCTCGCTCGCCGAGCAGAAGCCCGTCCCGGCGACCGTCGGCACGCTGGGCACGCACAAGCCGCTCTTCACCGCACTGCTGGTCGGCACGATCCTGATCGTCACCGGTCTGACGTTCTTCCCGGCGCTGGCACTGGGGCCGCTGGCCGAGGGGCTGGCGTCATGACCACGAATCTGAAGCAAGAGGACTCGATGTCCACTGTCACCAACGACCGGGCACCGCACCAGTACGCGCCTACCGGTCACTCGCCCGAAGGGCGCGTCGGCGCCGGGCTGTTCGACCCCAAGCAGCTGCTCAAGTCGTTCCCCGACGCGGTACGCAAGCTTGACCCGCGGGTGATGGTCAAGTCGCCGGTGATGTTCGTGGTGCTGGTCGGTTCGGTGGTCACCACCGTGCTGGCCGCCGTGGACCCGACCGACTGGTTCGGCTGGGCGATCGCCGCGTGGCTCTGGCTCACCACGATCTTCGCCAACCTGGCGGAGGCGGTCGCCGAGGGCCGTGGCAAGGCCCAGGCCGACACGCTGCGCAAGGCCAAGACCGACACGGTCGCCCGCCGCCTGTCCAAGGACGGCAGGACTGAGGAGCGGGTGCCCGGCACCGATCTGCGTATCGGTGACCTGGTGGTCTGCGAGGCGGGTGACATCGTCCCCGGCGACGGTGACGTCGTCGAGGGTGTCGCCAGCGTCGACGAGTCGGCCATCACGGGGGAGTCGGCGCCGGTCATCCGGGAGTCGGGTGGCGACCGCAGCGCGGTCACCGGTGGTACGAAGGTGCTCTCCGACCGCATCGTCATCAAGATCACGACCAAGCCCGGTGAGACGTTCATCGACCGGATGATCGCCCTGGTCGAGGGCGCTGCCCGGCAGAAGACGCCGAACGAGATCGCGCTGAACATCCTGCTGGCGTCCCTCACCATCGTCTTCCTGCTCGCGGTCGTCACTCTGCAGCCGTTCGCGATCTACGCGGGTGCCAAGCAGTCGATGATCGTGCTGACCGCGCTGCTGGTGTGCCTGATCCCGACCACGATCGGTGCGCTGCTCTCCGCGATCGGTATCGCGGGCATGGACCGCCTCGTCCAGCGCAATGTCCTTGCGATGTCGGGACGTGCCGTCGAGGCCGCCGGTGACGTCTCGACGCTGCTGCTCGACAAGACCGGCACGATCACGCTCGGCAACCGGCAGGCCGCCGAGTTCGTCCCGGTCAAGGGCACGACGGAGGCCGAGCTGGCGGACGCCGCCCAGCTCTCCTCGCTCGCCGACGAGACGCCCGAGGGCCGTTCCGTCGTCGTCCTGGCGAAGGAGAAGTACGGGCTGCGAGAGCGCCACCAGGGCGAGCTCGTCGGGGCCGAGTGGGTCGGCTTCACCGCACAGACCCGCATGAGCGGGGTGGACGTCGAGGGACGCAGGATCCGCAAGGGTGCGACCGGCTCGGTCGTCGCCTGGGTCGAGGAGCGGGGCGGCACCGTCTCACCGGACGCCCGCACGCTCACCGACCGGATCTCACAGGCGGGCGGTACACCGCTGCTCGTCGCGGTCGACGACGAGCGGGGCGCCCGGATCCTCGGCGTCATCCATCTCAAGGACGTCGTCAAGGAAGGCATGCGGGAGCGGTTCGACGAGCTGCGCCGGATGGGCATCCGTACGGTGATGATCACCGGCGACAACCCGCTGACCGCGAAGGCCATCGCCGAGGAGGCGGGGGTCGACGACTTCCTCGCCGAGGCCACGCCCGAGGACAAGATGGCCCTCATCAAGCGTGAGCAGGCGGGCGGCAAGCTCGTCGCGATGACCGGTGACGGTACGAACGACGCGCCCGCGCTGGCCCAGGCGGACGTCGGCGTGGCCATGAACACCGGCACCTCGGCCGCCAAGGAGGCCGGGAACATGGTGGACCTGGACTCCAACCCGACCAAGCTCATCGAGATCGTCGAGATCGGCAAGCAGTTGCTGATCACCCGCGGTGCGCTGACCACCTTCTCGATCGCCAACGACGTCGCGAAGTACTTCGCGATCATCCCGGCGATGTTCGCGGTGGTCTACCCGGGCCTGGACAAGCTGAACATCATGCAGCTGTCCTCGCCGCAGTCCGCGATCCTCTCCGCAGTCATCTTCAACGCGCTGATCATCATCGCGCTGGTGCCGCTCGCCCTGAAGGGCGTGCGCTACCGGCCGACCAGCGCCGACAAGATGCTCCGCCGCAACATCGGGATCTACGGCCTCGGCGGCCTGGTCGCCCCGTTCATCGGCATCAAGATCATCGACCTGCTCATCTCCCTCATTCCTGGAATCGGCTGATCGCGCCATGACCTCCATGAACAACTCCGCAGGAAACACCGTTCGGCTGCTCTGGGCCGGGCTGCGCGCCCTGCTCGTCCTCACGATCGTCTGCGGCGTGATCTACCCGCTCGCCGTCACCGGTGTCGCCCAGGGCATCTTCCCGGACAAGGCCAACGGTTCCGAGATCACGGCGAACGGCAAGGTCGTCGGCTCCGAGATCATCGGCCAGGCGTACAACCTGCCGAAGAAAGACCCGAACGACGCGGAGGAGGCGGCCCGTCCAGACCTGAAATGGTTCCAGCCGCGTCCCTCCAACGGGCTGGGCAGCAACAGCGTCAACCCCCAGTACAAGCTGATCCTGTCCGGCGCGACCAACCGGTCCGGCGACAACAAGGACCTGATCGACTGGGTCACCGCCGCCAAGGCCGCCGTCGTCAAGGACAACTCCACGGCGACGTACAAGGTGGAGCCCTCGGACGTGCCGGCCGACGCCGTCACCTCCTCCGGCTCCGGTCTCGACCCGGACATCTCCCCGCAGTACGCACAGCTCCAGGTGCGTCGCGTCGCCGAGCGGAACCACCTCGGCGTCGACCAGGTGGAGAAGCTGGTGGAGCAGCACACCGACGGCCGGACCCTCGGTTTCGTGGGGGAGCCGCGGGTCAACGTCCTGCAGCTCAACATCGCACTCAAGGAGCTGGTGAACGGAGGTTGATCCTCCGCCGACGGATGTGCCGGGCCGCCGTGGTCATGCTGTACGGATCACGGCGGCCCGACGCCGTGCCCGCCAGGAGGGCCTCGGCCATTGCCCGGCCGTGTGCCTCATGCACATACTGGCGGCCGACGGGAACCGACCACGCACGGGGGAGCGCATGACCGACAGCACCGGCGGAAAGAGCACAGGCGGGCAGGGCGGCACGGCGGTCGCCGAGGACCCGGCCCGCGGGCCGATGGTCCGCATCGAGGACCTGCACCGTTCGTACGGAACCGGCGCGGGCGCCGTCCACGCGCTGCGCGGGATCTCCTTCGACGTGCCGCGCGGCGAACTCGTGGCACTCAAGGGGCGCTCGGGCTCCGGCAAGACAACCCTGCTGAACCTGGTCGGCGGCCTCGACAGCCCCGACCGCGGCCGGATCACCGTCGACGGCACGGACCTCTCCGAGCTCGGCGAGGACGGGCTGCTGGAACTACGCCGGGACCGGATCGGCTTCATCTTCCAGTCGTTCGGCCTGATCCCGATCCTCACCGCCGCGGAGAACGTCGGCGTACCGATGCGGCTGTGCAAGGCGGATCCGCGCGAGCGGGAGGACCGGGTGGCGTTGCTGCTCTCCCTGGTCGGGCTCGGCGACCACGGTGCGCAGCGGCCCGGGGAGCTCTCCGGCGGTCAGCAGCAGCGCGTCGCGATCGCCCGCGCGCTCGCCAACCGGCCCGCGCTGCTGATCGCGGACGAGCCGACGGGACAACTCGACGCGGAGACCGGGCTCGCCGTGATGGAGCTGTTGCGGGCGGTGGTACGGAGCGAGGGGGTGACCGCGTTGGTGGCGACGCACGATGCGCAGCTGCTGGGGCTGGCGGACCGGGTGCTGGAGCTGAGCGACGGACTTGTCGCCGAGCACGCGTAGGGGGCGGGGCAAGGGGTGCCAGGGTCCGCCCCGGGCACCTTTTGTCTGCCCGTCGGCGCATCAGAATTCTGTCAATTCGGTCTTCTGTCCGACCTTGCGTCCCCTTTGTCGTAAATATTCGAGGTAGCTTCGAGAGCGGCTGCCGCATCGGCCGCAGTCGCTCATCTGAAAGACAATGGGGCCATGGCACGCGGCAAGCTTCGGATCTACCTGGGTGCGGCACCGGGCGTCGGCAAGACGTACGCGATGCTCTCCGAGGCCCACCGCCGGGTGGAGCGGGGCACCGACTGCGTCGTCGGGTTCGTGGAACACCACGACAGGCCGCGCACCGAGGTGATGTTGCACGGCCTGGAGCAGGTCCCGCGCCGCGTGATCGACTACCGGGACACCGTCTTCACCGAGATGGACGTCGACGCGGTCCTGGACCGTGCCCCGGCCGTAGCCCTGGTGGACGAACTGGCCCACACCAATGTGCCGGGCTCCCGCAACGCCAAGCGCTGGCAGGACGTCGAGGAGCTCCTCCAGGCGGGGATCGATGTCGTCTCCACCGTCAACATCCAGCACCTGGAGTCGCTCGGCGACGTCGTCGAGTCGATAACCGGCGTGCGGCAGCGTGAGACCGTCCCCGACGAGGTCGTCCGCCGGGCGGACCAGATCGAACTGGTCGACATGTCGCCCCAGGCGCTGCGCCGCCGGATGGCCCACGGCAACATCTACAAGCCGGACCGGATCGACGCGTCCCTGTCCAACTACTTCCGCCCGGGCAACCTCACCGCACTGCGCGAGCTCGCCCTGCTCTGGGTCGCCGACCGGGTCGACGAGTACCTCCAGCAGTACCGCGGCGAACACAACATCAGCACCACCTGGCAGGCCCGCGAACGCATCGTCGTCGGACTCACCGGCGGACCCGAGGGCCGTACGCTCATCCGCCGCGCGTCCCGGATGGCCGCCAAGGGCTCCGGCGGCGAGATCCTCGCCGTCTACATCGCCCGCAGCGACGGACTGACCTCCGCGTCGCCCAAGGAACTCACCGCTCAGCGCACCCTCGTCGAGGACCTCGGCGGTACGTTCCACCATGTCATCGGCGACGACATACCCTCGGCACTCCTCGCGTTCGCCCGGGGTGTCAACGCCACCCAGATCGTGCTCGGCTCCAGCCGTCGCAAGGCCTGGCAGTACATCTACGGCCCCGGCGTCGGCGCGACCGTCGCCCGCGAGTCCGGCCCCGACCTCGACGTCCACATCGTCACGCACGACGAGGTCGCCAAGGGCCGTGGACTGCCGATCGCCCGCGGCGCCCGGCTCGGCCGCGCCCGGATCATCTGGGGCTGGTTGACCGGGGTCGGCGGTCCGGTCCTGCTCACGCTGCTCCTGACCAGCATGACGAATGGTCCGGGGCTCGCCAACGACGTTCTTCTCTTCCTCTTCTTGACGGTCGCCGCAGCCCTGCTCGGCGGGCTGCTGCCCGCCCTCGCGTCCGCGGCCGTCGGCTCGCTGCTGCTGAACTACTGGTTCACCCCGCCGACCCACACCCTGACGGTGCAGGACCCGAGGAACTTCGTCGCCATCGTGATCTTCTTCGCGGTCGCGGTGGCAGTGGCCTCCGTCGTCGACCTGGCGGCCCGCCGCACCCATCAGGCGGCCCGGCTGCGCGCCGAGTCCGAGATCCTCTCCTTCCTGGCCGGCAGCGTGCTGCGCGGCGAGACCACCCTGGACGCCCTGCTGGACCGGGTCCGCGAGACCTTCGCCATGGAATCCGTGGCGCTCCTGGAGCGGCGCAGCGACGTCGACCCGTGGACCTGTGCGGGCAGCGTCGGGCCTGCGCCCGTCTCCCGCCCCGAGGACGCCGATGTGGACATGCCCGTCGGCGACCACATGGCGCTCGCGCTCTCCGGCCGGGTGCTGCCCGCCGAGGACCGCCGGGTGCTCGGCGCGTTCGCCGCCCAGGCCGCCGTCGTACTCGACCGGCAGCGCCTGGTCGGGGAGGCGGAGGAAGCCCGGCGGCTCGCCGAAGGGAACCGGATAAGGACCGCGCTCCTCGCCGCTGTCAGCCACGATCTGCGGACCCCGCTGGCCGCCATCAAGGCCGCCGTCACCTCGCTGCGCTCCGACGACGTGGCCTGGTCGGAGGCGGATGAGGCGGAGCTCCTTGAAGGCATCGAGAACGGCGCGGACCGTCTCGATCATTTGGTCGGCAACCTCCTCGACATGTCGAGGCTGCAGACCGGCACCGTCACCCCGCTGATCCGCGAGATCGACCTCGATGAGGTGGTCCCGATGGCGCTCGGAGGCGTACCGGAGGGCAGCGTCGACCTGGACATCCCCGAGACGCTGCCGATGGTCGCCGTCGACCCGGGGTTGCTGGAGCGGGCCGTCGCGAACATCGTCGAGAACGCCGTCAAGTACAGCCCCGACGGGGAGCGCGTCACCGTGGCCGCCAGTGCGCTCGGCGCCCGGGTCGAGCTCCGGGTGGCCGACCGCGGCCCCGGCGTCCCCGACGAGGGCAAGGAGCGGATCTTCGAACCCTTCCAGCGCTACGGCGACGCCCCGCGCGGCGCCGGAGTCGGCCTGGGGCTCGCCGTCGCCCGCGGCTTCGTGGAGTCCATGGGCGGCACCCTCGACGCGGAGGACACCCCCGGTGGCGGCATGACCATGGTCCTGACGCTCACGGCGGTGTCCGGATACGTTCCGATCGGTACCGACCTGCCCGCGCAGGCCGTCTCGTGATCGCCGCAGTGATACCCGTACTGCTTCCCGCAGCAATTCCGTACAGCAGAAAGGCAGGTCCCCGATGACCCGGGTGCTTGTGGTCGACGACGAGCCGCAGATCGTACGCGCCCTCGTGATCAATCTGAAGGCTCGCAAGTACGAGGTGGACGCGGCGCCCGACGGTGCGACCGCCCTCCAGCTCGCCGCCGCGCGCCACCCCGATGTCGTCGTCCTCGACCTCGGACTGCCGGACATGGACGGCGTGGAGGTGATCAGGGGGCTGCGCGGCTGGACCAGGGTGCCGATCCTGGTGCTCTCCGCCCGCCATACCTCCGACGAGAAGGTCGAGGCGCTGGACGCAGGAGCCGACGACTACGTCACCAAGCCGTTCGGCATGGACGAGCTGCTGGCCCGGCTGCGCGCCTCGGTCCGGCGGGCCGAACCGGTCGGCCAGGACGGCGCCGACGACATCGTGATGGTCGAGACCGAGGGGTTCACCGTCGACCTGGCGGCGAAGAAGGTCCAGCGCGAGGGACGCGACGTGCGGCTCACCCCGACCGAGTGGCATCTGCTGGAGGTGCTGGTCCGCAACAGCGGCCGGCTGGTCAGCCAGAAGCAGCTGCTGCAGGAGGTGTGGGGGCCTTCGTACGGCACCGAGACCAACTACCTGCGGGTCTACATGGCCCAGCTCCGGCGCAAGCTGGAGGCGGACCCCTCGCACCCCCGGCACTTCGTCACCGAGCCGGGCATGGGTTACCGCTTCGAACGCGGCTGAGCACTGTGCGTGCGGCGGCCTGTCGTCAGCTTCGATCCGTCGTGAGTCGCCCGTCAGGGTGAGAGAACGGACACCTGCCCGGACCACCCTGGCCCGGTACCCTTCGGGTATGAGTGCTGTCCCTCGTTCCGAGAAGGCGGAGCGGCCGTCCGGCCGCTTCCGTCGGATGCTCGACCGGCTGTCCAGCTCCCAGCAAGACCTGGAATCGGAGGAGCTGCAGGAGGACTCGCAGGCATCGGGATGCACGCGGATCTCCGACTGCAACGACCGCCAGATCGTCAAGGTGACTGGTACCTTGCGGACCGTCACCCTGCGGCCGCGCGCCGGAGTGCCCGCCCTGGAAGCGGAGCTCTTCGACGGCACCGCCCCGCTGGACGTGGTCTGGCTGGGCAGGCGTTCCATCGTGGGCATAGAGCCGGGCCGTAAGCTCATCGCCTCCGGCCGGATCGCCATGAGTCACGGACGCCGGGTGCTGTTCAACCCCAAATACGAACTCCGACCGCTCGGCAAGGAGTAGCCGGTGACGTCTCTCGACAAGCCGACATCCGATACGGACCGCACCGACCAGCAGGAGGCCGACGCGAAGGCGGTTACCGAAGCCGCCCTCTTCGAGGCGTTCGGCGGCGTCCGCGGGATGGTGGAGACAGTCCTGCCCGGGCTGCTCTTCGTCACGATCTTCACCATCAACAAGGATCTGCACACGTCGGCCATCGCGGCCCTGGTCGTGTCCCTGGTCCTCGTCGCCGTACGGCTGATCCGCAAGGACACCGTCAAGCACGCCTTCAGCGGTGTCTTCGGCGTCGCCTTCGGTGTGGTCTTCGCGATGATGACGGGCAACGCCAAGGACTTCTACCTGCCCGGCATGATCTACACGCTGGGCCTGGCCCTCGCCTACATCGTCACGACGATCGCCGGGGTGCCGCTGATAGGGCTGATCCTCGGGCCGGTCTTCAAGGAGAACCTCTCCTGGCGCACCCGGAACCCCGGCCGCAAGAAGGCGTACGCCAAGGCCAGCTGGGCCTGGGGTCTGATACTGCTCGCCAAGTGCGCGATCCTCTTCCCGCTCTACTGGTGGGCCGACACCGCCCAGCTCGGCTGGGTCCTGGTCGCCCTGAAGATCCCGCCGTTCCTGCTCGCGGTGTACCTGACCTGGGTCTTCCTCGCCAAGGCGCCGCCGCCCATCGACGTCTTCGCCGAGATGGAGGCGGAGGAGCAGGCCGAGAAGGCCCGCAAGGAGGAAGCCGCCGCGGCTCGCAACACCGAGGCCTGACCGGCAGCGACAGCGAAGGGGCCCGGAACCGTGACATACGGTTCCGGGCCCCTTCGTCGTACGAGATGTCGTGCGGGACCACGTATCCGAGCCGAGGCCGGTCAGCCGGCCGGCCGTCCTCAGTCGTCGGTGACCTCGCGACGCACCGACAGCAGGTCCTCCAGCTGCTCCTCGCGCGCCTGGGCGGCCACGAACAGCAGCTCGTCACCGGCCTCCAGCGTCTCCTCCGAGCCCGGGGTCAGCACCCGCGTACCGCGGATGATGGTGACCAGCGAGGTGTCCTCGGGCCACGCCACATCGCCGACCTGGGTACCGGCCAGCGCCGACTCCGGGGGCAGCGTCAGCTCGACCAGGTTGGCGTCGCCGTGGCTGAAGCGCAGCAGCCGGACCAGATCGCCGACGCTCACCGCCTCCTCGACCAGCGCGGACATCAGACGCGGCGTGGAGACCGCGACATCGACGCCCCAGGACTCGTTGAACAGCCACTCGTTCTTCGGGTTGTTGACCCGGGCGACGACCCGCGGCACGCCGTACTCGGTCTTGGCGAGCAGCGAGACGACCAGGTTCACCTTGTCGTCGCCGGTCGCGGCGATCACGACGTTGCAGCGCTGGAGTGCCGCCTCGTCCAGCGAGGTGATCTCGCAGGCATCCGCGAGCAGCCACTCCGCCATGGGCACCCGCTCCACCGAAATGGCGGTCGGCGCCTTGTCCACGAGGAGCACCTCGTGGCCGTTCTCCAGCAGCTCGGCGGCGATGGAGCGGCCCACCGCGCCGGCCCCGGCAATCGCGACACGCATCAGTGACCGCCCTCCTCAGGACCCTCGGCGAAGGCCGCCTCGACCTTCGCGATCTCGTCCGTACGCATCATCACGTGGACGAGATCGCCCTCCTGCAGCACCGTCTGCGACGACGGAAGAATGGCTTCGCCCAATCGGGTGAGGAACGCCACGCGGACGCCCGTCTCCTCCTGCAGCGTGCTGATCTTGTGCCCGATCCAGGACGGGGTGGTGTGCACCTCGGCGAGCTGAACACCGCCGCTCGGGTCGCGCCACAGCGGCTCGGCGCCCGAGGGCAGCAGCCGCCGCAGCATCTGGTCCGCCGTCCAGCGCACGGTGGCGACCGTGGGGATGCCGAGGCGCTGGTAGACCTCGGCGCGCCGCGGGTCGTAGATCCGCGCCGCGACGTTCTCGATGCCGAACATCTCGCGGGCCACCCGGGCGGCGATGATGTTCGAGTTGTCGCCGCTGCTCACCGCGGCGAACGCGCCGGCCTCCTCGATACCCGCCTCGCGGAGGGTGTCCTGGTCGAAACCGACGCCGGTGACGCGCCGGCCACCGAACCCCGACCCGAGACGGCGGAACGCCGTGGGGTCCTGGTCGATCACGGCGACCGTGTGCCCCTGCTGCTCCAGGGTCTGCGCGAGAGCGGCTCCTACTCGCCCGCAGCCCATGATGACGATGTGCACCTTGCGCCTACCTCGCAGTCCTGGTCGTCCGGCTGACCTGCGAAAACACCCTGCTCACACTCTTTCCTCGGCTTGCCGGGCAAACAACGGGGCAACGTTTTCCGGCGTTGCCCGGGATGAGCTTATGCGGCCACCGACGCGTTGCCTCATTCGAGTGTGCTTTCGCCAGGGCCGTAGCTGCAAAGGTGCGGTAAAGGGAACAAGCGGGGAGGGGAGGTCCACTGGAACGCCACCGTCCGCTACACCCGTCACCGTGGCCAACCGGAATGGAACGGTTACAGCGTGCTGATGCCATAAGGGGGGAGCGCAAGGATTCCGTTAAGGATTCCGTGCCGATTTCGGCTGAGTGCAGGAGATTGCAGGACCGCGGGGGTGGTGCGTGGGCGGCCTCCATACGGAACCCTTACGATCCTCAGCGTGTCCAAACTGACCGACGTGCCCAAACGGATCCTGATCGGCCGGGCGTTGCGCAGCGACAAGTTGGGGGAAACACTCCTCCCCAAGCGCATCGCCCTCCCCGTCTTCGCATCCGACCCGCTGTCCTCGGTGGCGTACGCACCAGGAGAAGTCCTCCTCGTGCTGTCCATCGCGGGCGTGTCGGCGTACCACTTCAGCCCGTGGATCGCGGCCGCTGTCGTGGTCCTGATGTTCACGGTCGTCGCCT
The DNA here is from genome assembly GCF_053593595.1 of Streptomyces sp. NPDC002206. Classification (NCBI taxonomy): domain Bacteria; kingdom Bacillati; phylum Actinomycetota; class Actinomycetes; order Kitasatosporales; family Streptomycetaceae; genus Streptomyces; species Streptomyces sp. NPDC002206. The sequence goes on along the minus strand of NZ_JBSFCW010000012.1, from coordinate 142,801 downwards.
CGTACCGGCAGAACGTGCATGCCTACCCGAGCGGCGGCGGCGACTACGAGGTCGCCACCACCAACCTCGGTCCCAAGGCCGGTCTGACCGTCGCCAGCGCTCTCCTGGTCGACTACGTCCTGACCGTCGCCGTGTCGATCGCCTCCGGCGTGGAGAACCTCGGCTCCGCGATCCCGTTCGTCGTCGAGCACAAGACGCTCTGCGCGATCGGGGCCATCGTGCTGCTGACTCTGATGAACCTGCGGGGCGTCAAGGAGTCCGGCAAGCTCTTCGCCATCCCCACGTATCTCTTCGTGGCCGGCGTCTTCATCATGATCGTCTGGGGTGCGTTCCGCGGTCTTGTCCTCGGCGACACCATGCACGCCCCGACCTCGGACTACGAGATCAGGCCCGAGCATCAGGGCCTGGCCGGCTTCGCCCTCGTCTTCCTGCTGCTGCGGGCGTTCTCCTCCGGCTGTGCGGCGCTGACCGGCGTCGAGGCGATCAGCAACGGTGTACCCGCCTTCCGCAAGCCGAAGAGCAAGAACGCCGCGACCACCCTCGCGATGATGGGCCTGCTGGCCGTCACGATGTTCTGCGGCATCATCGGCCTGGCCATGGCCACCGATGTGAAGATGGCCGAGAACCCGGCCAAGGACCTGATCCACAACGGCGCGGCCGTCGGTTCGAGCTTCGTCCAGGACCCGGTGATCTCCCAGGTCGCGGCCGCCGTCTTCGGTGACGGCTCGTTCCTCTTCATCATCCTCGCCGCGGCCACCGCACTCGTGCTCTTCCTGGCCGCCAACACCGCGTACAACGGCTTCCCGCTGCTCGGCTCGATCCTCGCCCAGGACCGGTACCTGCCGCGCCAGCTGCACACCCGCGGCGACCGGCTCGCCTTCTCCAACGGCATCGTGCTGCTGGCCGGCGCGGCCATCCTGCTCACCTGGATCTACGGCGCCGACTCGACCCGGCTGATCCAGCTGTACATCGTCGGTGTGTTCGTCTCCTTCACCCTCAGCCAGACCGGCATGGTCCGGCACTGGAACCGCCATCTGAGGACCGAGAAGGACCCGGCCAAGCGCCGTCACATGATCCGCTCCCGTGCGATCAACACCTTCGGCGCGTTCTTCACCGGCCTGGTGCTCGTCGTCGTACTCGCCACCAAGTTCACCCACGGCGCCTGGGTGGCGCTGCTCGGCATGGTGATCTTCTACGGGACGATGACCGCGATCCGCAGGCACTACGACCGCGTCGCCGAGGAGATCGCCGCCGACGAGGCCCCGTCCGACGACAGCATGAAACCCTCCCGGGTCCACTCCATCGTCCTGGTCTCCAAGCTGCACCGGCCCACGCTGCGCGCGCTCGCGTACGCCAAGCTGATCCGCTCCGACCATCTGGAGGCGCTCTCCATCAGCGTCGACCCGGCCGAGACCAAGGCGCTCAAGGCGGACTGGGAGCGGCGCGGCATCAACATCCCGCTGAAGATCCTCGACTCCCCGTACCGCGAAGTGACCCGGCCGGTCATCGACTACGTGAAGGGCCTGCGCCGGGAGAGCCCGCGCGACGTGGTCAGTGTCTACATCCCGGAGTACGTGGTCGGGCATTGGTACGAGCATCTGCTGCACAACCAGAGCGCCCTGCGCCTCAAGGGGCGGCTGCTGTTCACCCCGGGCGTGATGGTGACGTCCGTCCCGTACCAGCTGGAATCCTCCGAGGCCGCGAAGAAGCGCGCCAGGAAGCGTGCCGAGTGGAACGCTCCTGGATCGGTCCGCCGGGGTCCCGTGGAGCGCAGGTCCAAGGAGCCCAGCAACAAGAGCTGACTCTCCGTGCCCGCAAGTGGTAAGCGGCCGGACACCACCCACGTAGACTTGTGGGTTGTTGTCCGGCCGTTTTCCTTTGATCTCTGGAGCCACCCCCTCATGCAGAACGAATCCACCTCGTCGCCGGCCGAGGACTCGCAGACCGGGGACTCACTGATCGGCGAGGAGTACGAGGTCGAGGTGGGCCCCGTCGCACACGGCGGCCATTGCATCGCCCGTACCTCGGAGGGCCAGGTCCTCTTCGTACGGCACACGCTCCCCGGCGAAAAGGTCATCGCCCGGATCACCGACGGCGACAAGGACTCCCGCTTCCTGCGCGCCGATGCCGTCACGATCATCGAAGCGTCCAAGGACCGCGTCGAGGCGCCCTGCCCGTACGCGGGCCCCGGCAAGTGCGGCGGCTGCGACTGGCAGCACGCCAAGCCCGGTGCCCAGCGCCGGCTCAAGGGCGAAGTCATCGCCGAACAGCTCCAGCGCCTCGCCGGGCTCACCCCCGAAGAGGCCGGCTGGGACGGCACGGTCATGCCGGCCGAGGGCGACAAGCTCCCGAAGGGCGAGGTGCCTGCCTGGCGCACCCGCGTCCAGTACGCCATCGATGAGAACGGCCGCGCCGGCCTGCGCAAGCACCGCTCGCACGACGTCGAACCGATCGAGCACTGCATGATCGCGGCGCCCGGCGTCTCGGAACTCGGCATCGAGAAGCGCGACTGGACCGGCATGGCCTCGGTGGAAGCCATCACCGCCACCGGTTCCAACGACCGCCAGGTCATCCTCACTCCGAAGCCCGGCGCCCGGCTGCCGCTCGTCGAGCTCGACAAGCCGGTCTCCGTCCTGCGCGTCGACGAACGCGACGGCGGCATCCACCGGGTCCACGGCCGCGGCTTCGTCCGCGAACGCGCCGACGACCGCACGTACCGCGTCGGCTCGGGCGGCTTCTGGCAGGTCCACCCGCAGGCTGCCAACACCCTCGTCCGCGCGGTCATGCAGGGCCTCCTGCCCCGCAAGAACGACATGGCCCTCGACCTCTACTGCGGCGTCGGCCTGTTCGCCGGCGCCATCGGTCAGCGCATCGGCGAGAAGGGCGCGGTCCTTGGCATCGAGTCCAGCAAGCGCGCCGTCGAGGACGCCCGCCACAACCTCCAGGACCTCGACCGGGTCCGCATCGAGCACGGCAAGGTCGACCAGATCCTGCCCCGCACCGGCATCACCGAGTGCGACCTGATCGTCCTCGACCCGCCGCGCGCGGGCGCGGGCAAGCAGACGGTGAAGCACCTCGCCGGCCTCGGCGCCCGCCGCATCGCCTACGTCGCCTGCGACCCGGCGGCACTCGCGCGCGACCTGGCGTACTTCCGGGAGGGCGGCTACAAGGTGCGGACGCTGCGGGCGTTCGACCTGTTCCCGATGACGCACCACGTGGAGTGCGTGGCGATCCTTGAGCCTGCGGACAAGGGCGCCTGACCTGCGGTTTTGCAGTTCGGTGGGCTGCTCGACCTGTTTCCTGGCAGGCAACGGGTCAAGCGGACGGCCTGGCCGTGGAGATGGCGTGACCTGCGCGTTCATGGTGAGCCAACGGCTGTACCGGCCACGGTGCCAGAGAATCGCCGTGGATTCTTGACGCTCGATGACGCCGACGTCGACGAGGCCGGTGCGGCCGGCTCGGAGGTGCACGCGGGCATGTGCCGCGACGGTCTGGTCCTCGCACCCGCGGAGGAGGGCCGTCTCCGCCCTGCCGAGGCTGGCCACCTGACCAGCGGCGCTGCCTCTGCCGACCCACGACCCGAGGAACCCGGAGCGCCCGATCTGAGCGCCGGGCCGCAGCCATACCCACCCGCCGACAGCCGCGAATTTCCACAGTCAACCCAGCTCAGCCGACCCAACCGAACAAGGTGGTCAAGGCACCTGTGCCCCAGAAACCGCAAATCGAGCGCCACCACACACTTCTGCCGGGAACACAATGAAGTGTGTGGGTGTCGCCGCGGCGAGCTGCTGGAGCGCACGGCCGTCGGAGGAGGCGCGGCGCTGCGATGCCCATTGTTTCCGCTCCGCGGCCAGGGGCAGGCGGATGACTGAGTGCCTACGAGATGACTGAGTGCCTACGAAAGGACCGACATGAGTGCCGGGGAGAAGGCCAAGGCCAAGACCGAGCAGGTTGTCGGGAAGGCCGTGAGGAAGGTGGCCCACGCGCTGGGCAACGAGACCACCGCCGCCAAGGGAGCCGCACTGGAGGCCCGGGGCAAGGCCCGGGACATCAAGGAGAGGTCGAAGGACAGCTTCAAGCGCTGACCACGCCACGTCGTGGGCGGAGCCGGTGCGAGGCTCGAGCCGTTTAGTGCGTCCGGCGGTGCACAGCCGTGCTCGGTGCTGCAACGGCGCTTGCCCCAGCACACATCTCGCGTCTCGCGTTGCCGTGCCGCGCTGCCCTGTTTCGGTACAGACTTCACGAACCGCGCCGGGACACGATGACAGAGGTCGCCGGGCACCCCTCTACGCTGCGCGACCCTGGAGCTGTTTCGTTTCACCCTGGTGGGCCGTGTCATGCAGGGCCTGGTCTCGGAGATCGCAGCCGATCCAGAGCCGGCACGTGCTTACCGGGAACGCATGGTCAGCCGCCGGCCGGCAGAGGTGCGCCAGCTGGTGGAACGAGGCACTGCCGGGGGATCTGCGAGCGGACCTCAACCCCGAGATGGTGATCGACCTCCTTCTGGGACCCATCTGCTACCGGCTCTTCCTGAGCGGCTCGCCCTTGGACGAGGCGTTCGAGGAGCAGCTCGTCGCGGCCCTGCACCGGCACTGTTGCGGCGAATGGGGCTGACTCCGAGCGACCGAAGGTGAGAAGCCTTCTCGGCGGGGAGGGCGGCGAAGCCCGCCGGCCTCGACGACCTCTTCCTGCGGCAGGGCCACGAAGATGCCCGTGCTTCGCCTCGCCGTGACAGCACGTCTTGCCGACTTCCTAGCGGACGCGGGCGGGTTGCTCGGGGTGTCCGAGCCGGGGCGCCTGCTGCGCGTCGACCACGGCGGCCGGTGGCTGCTCGGCGACTCCGTGGAGGACGGACTCCGTGCCCTGACGGACTCCGTGCCCTGACGGGCTCCGCGCCGGATCACGCCCCGGCGGTGGCCGACGTCCGGAGGCGACGCCGACCGGTGCCTCCTCACGTCTACCTCCCTGCCCCGGGGGCGTACGGTTCTTCTGCCGCCAGCCGTCGACCGAGGCTGACCCGTCTCGGCTGCGACGCTCATTTGACGCTCCGGGAGAATGGGAGCCATTCCTCATGAACGTGGAACCGTCTCTGACCTGCTAGTTCTTTGAATTTCGCTTCAGATGACGTGATTCCGATGACGCATCACGTGGAGTGCCTGGCGATTCTTGAGCCTGCCGCAAAGGGTGCCTGACCTGCAGGTTCTTTCCGTGTGCGGTGTGGGCGTCACGGCGATTTGCTGACGTTTGTGACGGGAGTCGGGGCGGTGCCCCGGACAGTTCGGCCGGCATCGCGTGCAAGCCTGGGCCGGTGAAGCGAAGGACGTTCGGGGTTCCTCTGCATGGCATGCCTGGCCTGAGTGCTTCACCTCAGGGCAGCGTGGTCGCCAGCGCTGCGACCGCGCGCCGCATCCGGTTCTCGTCGTCGCGAACGCTCCGGCTGAACTCCATGTGGAGGAAAGGAACGCCGTCCGCCGCGGCCCGTCGTCCCTGTTCGTTGCTGCGGCCCTCCAGTGCGCAGCGGTGCGACCAGGCTCGGCACACGTCGAAGCCCTCCCGTCGCAGGGCGGTCGCCGTGCGGCGGGCCGCTGTCCGACCCTGGTCGCCCTTGCCGGTGGACGCGATCACGTCGTAGTCCGGTTCGGTGGCGTCGGCGAAGCCGTGCAGTTGCAGGCCCGGGAGCCGGCGTTCGACCAGTTCGTCGCAGACCACGTCGAACACGGTGTCGCTGCGGTGCGCGACATCGGCCCGGTCCCCCTGCCCGGCGTTCCGGTGCGCGCCGGCCAGCACCAGCACCCCACCGGGCCTGGCACGCAGCACCCCGATGCCCAGCTGCTCGCTCCGCGCGTCGGCGACCGGATGCGGGACCTGTACCGACCAGCGGACCTCGGTGCCGAGGTCGACATAGACCCGGCCCCAGCCCCGCCTGGCCTCCGCCGCACGGTCGGCGATCTCGGCGAAGCGGCGGCCGGTGCCGGTATCCGTGAACGTACGGATACCGAAGTCGACCTCGGCAAGGCGCCGCCCGGCCTCGGCACGGTGGCCGTCCAGGAAGAGCCCCACGCCCTCGGCGACGGCACTGCGCTGCGCGCGCAGAGGCCGCTGATAGTCGCTGTGCGCGACCGTGCCCCTGGTGAAATCGGTGATGCGCCGGGCCAGATCGTCACCGTCCTGGGCAGCAGGAGACGCCGGTCCGCGTCGGTCCTGGCCCCCGAAGGGGACAAGAGCCGCCACCAGCGCGCCGAGTGTGACCATTATCACCACGGCATACAGCAGTGTTGGTTTGATCGTTACCTTCACGGCAGAGTCCCGTGTCCTATTCAAGTGAAAATATCAGGGGTGTCATCATCCCTTCACAACTCCTTCGCAGCTCGCGCCACTGTGCTGGCGCTCCTCGCCGCCACCGCCGCGGGCTGTTCCCTGCCGGGCAGCGACAGTAGCGCCGCCGATGCGAAGTCGGGGCCGTCCTTCACCGTCGCCGCCGCCGGCGACATCCTGATTCACCCGCAGCTGACCGAGCAGGCCCGCAAGGACGCGGAGTCGGCCGGCGGCAAGGGTGCCGGAGGCGGCGGTACCGCCGCCGGTGGGCTCGACTTCGACGCGATCATGGCCGGGGTCAAGCCGGTGATCAGCAAGGCCGACCTGGCGATCTGCCACTTCGAGCCGGTCGTGGGCAAGCCGGAGGGGCCGTTCCAGAGCTACCCGGACTTCCTGGTCCCGCCGCAGATCACCACGGCGATCAAGGACGTCGGTTACGACACCTGCTCGACGGCGTCGAACCACACCCTCGACCACGGCGCCGAGGGCGTGAAGCGCACGCTCGACACTCTCGACAAGGCCGGTCTCAAGCACACCGGTTCGGCGCGCAGCGGCGCGGAGGCGGCCAAGCCGCTGATCATGGATGTGAAGGGCGTGAAGGTCGCCCAGCTGTCGTACGCCTTCGGGTTCAACGGCCGTGAGATCCCGGCCGACAAGCCCTGGATCGTCAACCAGAACTCGTTCGACCGGATCGCCGCCGCCGAGAAGGCTGCCCGCAAGGCCGGCGCCGAGGTGGTGATCCTCAGCATCCACTGGGGTCGCGAGCACCACCCGGATCCGAGCGCCCCGCAGCTGAAGCTGGCACGCAGGCTGGCGAAGGAGACCGGGATCAACCTGGTGATCGGCCACCACGCGCATGTGGTGCAGCCGATGGAGAAGGTCGACGGCACCTGGGTCGCGTACGGCCTCGGCAACCAGCTGGCGCGGCACGACGTGCCGTCCGGACTGACCGAGGAAGGCGTCATCGGCTGGTTCGAGTTCCACAAGCGGGGCGGTACGTGGGATGTGGACGCGCGCTACGTACCGACGCTCGTCACCATCCCGCCGGACGTCGACGAGAGCGACCCGGACTCCGTGGAGGCGGCCCGGGGGCCGGGCACGGTGAAGGATCACCGGCTCCTGAACCTGGCCGAAGCCCTGCGCAGCGGCAAGGATCTGTCGTCCGAGGAGCGGGCCAGGTACCGGCTGGCGTTCGAGCGCACTCAGGGCACGATGCTCAACCGGGGTGCCGCCAAGGACGGTCTGAAGCCGCTGGAGAGTCTTCCGGACTGATCCCCGCCCACCCGTACGGCCTGTCCGGCACCTCGCCGCGTGACCAGCGGCTGTCTCGCAGGTGTCCTGCAGGTGACGCACAGCGAACCGGTCGCCGAATCACCTCAAGTCGGGGTTCGGACTTCAAACGTCGCGTACGTCACATCGCCAACTCTACGTACAACTTTCCGCTGAGCTTCCGAGTCGTGGAACGGGTCGCACCATTTCCACGGCGCGCATTGGCGCGGGCCGGAACCCGAGCCAGAACTTGAAAGGCAACACACTCATGGCCGCTTCGTCTGCGAAACGGCGACACAAGGTCCGACGCCGGGCCGACATGTCGCTGTTGGGCGGCATCCGTCCACCCATCGCGGTCCTCTCGGCCCTGCTGCTCTCCCTCGCGGGCATCACCGCCCTCGGCCTGGGCAGAGCCGGCCAGGACCCCGTACCCACGGCCGTGCTGACCTCGCAGCAGCACTTCGCCGAGGACGGTGCCGTCGCCATGCGCGCCTCGATCGACGAGAGCGCCACCGACCTGACCCGTACCGCCGGGCTCTTCAGCGCCGGAGAGCCGGTCTCGCCGGACGCCGTTCTCGACAAGATCGGCAGTGTCTACCAGAAATGGATGGGCACCGCCGTCGTGGAGATCAAGTCCGGGCGGATGCTTGCCGCCCGCGGTGAGAACGTGCCCGTCACCGCCATCGACACGAGCAAGCTTGCCGCGCAGGACGGGCTCAACCCGCGCATGGTGCGGTTGCAGAACGGTGAGACCCGACTGCTCGCCTTCGCCCTGCTGTCCTGGCCGGACCGGCCGCAGCAGCTGCTGATCGCATCGAGCAGTCTGCGGTTCCCCGGTATCAGCCTCGGACAGTTCCGCTCCATCGCCGTCATCGACAGCGAAGGACGCATCCTCAGCAGCGACGGCATCCCGGAACCCGAGCAGGTACTGACCGATCTTCAGCGTGACGGCGTCAAGCGTTCCAACAAGCAGCTGAAAGCTTTTTCCAAGATCGCCGCCGTCAAGGCCGCGCAACATCCCCTCAAGGCGAAGGAGCCCGGATCCGGCGGCTTCCCCGGGGTCAGCGGCAGCCTGCTCGGCCGCTCCTTCCAGGGCGACCGATCCGTCGCCGGATACGCCACGCTCACCGGCCCCCAGCCCGGTGAGGGCACGGTCGCGACCGCGCTCGGGCTGACCGTCGTCGCCATGGTCGATGTCGCCGTGGACCCCACGCGGGTCGCCGGGCCGCTCTTCGGCCTGCTCGCCGCCGGCGCCCTGCTGCTGATCGGCGCCCTCGCGGTCGCCCTGCTGCTCGGTACGGTCCAGCGGCCGCTGCTGAAACTCTTCCTGGAGAGCCGCCGGCTCACCCGCGGTGACCTGACCCGCCCCGTCACCGTCCCCAGGTACGGCGAGGCCGCGCGGATCGGGCAGGCCCTGGAGCGGCTCCGTCGCCAGCTCCTCGGCGAACCGGCCGGCGCCACGGGCGCGTCCTCCGGCGGAGCGCGCCGCGGCCGCTTCGGCACCCGCGGCCTCATCGTCGTCTGCGGCATCCTGCTGCTCGCCTGGTCCGCGCCGATGCTGCTGCTCTTCAACCGCGCCGACTCGACCGTCGCCGTACCGGAGCAGATCATCAGCGACCAGCGCGAGCGCACCGACACGCTCTCCGACCGGGTACGCCGCGCGCTCAACGAGGGCCACGCCGACCTGGTGTCCGTCTCCACCCTGATCGGCAACCGGACCAGCCCCGACGACATGAAGAAGGTCCTGGAGCGCACCCGCACCGAGCATCTGCGCTACCGGTCGCTGTACGTACGCTCCGCCGACGGCACGATCCTCGCCCGGGCCGGCGAGTCCCCGCACCGGGTGCCCGCGGGCGACAGTGGCAACGACAAGCCGTTCGCACAGCCGATCAGCGTGCTGAACGACTCCGGCAAGGAACCCGTCATCGCCGGGTACGCCGAGATCCCGGGCCGCGACGGAGTCGCCGTGATCGGTGAGTTCCGGATCGACTTCATCAACTCGCTGCTCAAGCGTCCCGGCCTCGGCCAGATCCGGGTGGTCGACGCCGAGCGCCGGGTCCTCGGCGGCAACACCGGCTATCTGGCCTTCCAGAACCTGCCGAAGCGGCTCGACGAGCTGGCCATGGGCACCAACCAGAAGACCGGGCTCAGCGCCCGCGCCAGCGGGGTCATGTACCGCGACGGCGGCAGAGTCCAGGTCGCCGGTGCCGCGCCGTTCGTCGGCGGCGGGGCGGCGAAGAAGCTCGGTTGGACGGTGGTGAGCTGGCAGCCCGCCGCAAGTCTCGCCATCCCCGAGTACAGCCTGCAGAACCGCACCGTCCTGGCCGGACTGCTCGGCATCACCGCCGCCGCTGCCTGCCTCGGCTGGCTGCACATCGTCGTCGTACGGCCGCTGCGCGAGCTGGCCGACAAGGCCGAGGCGCTTGCCGACGGCGACCGGCGCACCGTGCTCTTCCCGCATCACCACGACGAGGTCGGCGCGGTCACGCGAAGTCTCGAACTCGTCCGGCAGCAACTCCAGGAGCAGCGCAGACGCGACGGCGCTCCCCTCGCCGGAAGGAACTGATCGGCCTTGCTCTTCCTCTACATCGTGCTCGTGGTGTGCTGCGCGATCCTGCTGATCGCAGGCATCGTCGAGCAGCACCGCCACTTCAGCAATCTGGACCGGATCCCGACCCGCGTACTGGTCAACGGCATCCGCGGCAAGAGTTCCATCACCCGGCTCTGCGCCGGCGCACTGCGCGGCGGTGACCTCGTCACCGTCGCCAAGACGACCGGCACCGCGGCCCGCTTCATCCACCCGGACGCCACCGAGGAGCCGGTCTACCGCAAATTCGGCATCGCCAACGTGGTGGAGCAGATCGGCATCGTGCGACGCGCCGCCTCCTACAACCCGGACGCGCTCGTCATCGAATGCATGGCTGTCATGCCGGCGCTCCAGGAGATCAACCAGTCGAAGCTGATCCGTTCGACGATCGGTGTGCTCTGCAACGTACGCGAGGACCATCTGGCCGAGATGGGCCCGACCCTCGACGACGTGGCCCGCTCGCTGTGCCGCTCCATGCCGGAGGGCGGCATCTGCGTCACCGCCGAGCAGGACCGCTTCGACATCCTCCAGGAGGAGGCGGACGCCCGGGACTGCAAGCTGATCTACGCGGACCCTGAGACCGTCAGCGACGAGGAGCTGCGCGGGTTCAGCTGGTTCACCTTCAAGGAGAACGTGGCGATCGCGCTGACCGTCGCCGAACTCCTCGGCGTGGACCGGGAGACCGCGCTCCAGGGCATGTACGACGCTCCGCCGGACCCGGGTGTCCTCTCCGTCGAGCGGTACCGCACCCACGACGACAAGCGGCTGCGGTTCGCGAACGTCTTCGCGGCCAACGACCCCGAGTCGACGCTGATGAACATCAACCAGCTGCTCGATCTGGGGGCGATCGACCGGCCCCTGAACGTCGTGATCAACTGCCGCCCCGACCGGGTCGAGCGCAACGGGCAGATGGGCCAGATCATCCCCGAGCTCCAGCCGGAGAAGGTCTTCGTCATCGGCCAACCGGCGAAGAGTGCGATCGACGCGATCCCGGCCGAGTGGCGGCACACGGCGGTCGACATGGGCGGTGACAAGCGCGCTCCGGAGGAATTCATGCGGCAGCTGCTCGACCAGCTCGGCCCGGAGTCCTCGCTCGTCGCGATCGGCAACATTCACGGGCAGGGCGAAGTTCTGCTGGAACAGCTGGCCGAGCTGCCCGCGGACGAGACACCGGACGAGCCGGATCCGAGGGACGCGCGCGACGGGGTGCGCCACGAGGCACGCGTCGAGCCGCACCACGACGGGCCGCCCACCGCGGCCGTTCCCGTGATCCCGGCCCAGCCCCTGCGCCGAGCACCCGCCCCCGTACCCGGCCACGTGCGGCACGACGAGACGCTCGCGCTCCCGCGGTACACACCGCGCCTCGACCCGTTCGCGCCGTATTCCGAGGCGTACGAGGCCCGCTACCAACAGCGTCAGCCGGCTGTACCCCCCCTCGCCGCACGCCCCCGGCAGGAGCAGCCGGGACAGCGGACGCAGCAGCCCCAGCAGACATCCGAGATCCCGCCACAGAGTTCGGCGCAGCCGCCCGCAGAGCCTTATGTCCGCGGTCCGTTCGAGCCGATTCGGCCGCCCGCCCCGGCCCAGCAGCAGAACCCAGGAGAACCCCGTTGATCCCGTCCGTCCTCACCCCTGAGATAGCCGCGATCGGTATCGCCCTGGGGCTGATGTTCTCGCTGGTCTGCTACCTGACGACCAACCTCTCACCCGGCGGCATGATCACCCCGGGCTGGCTGGCCCTCACCCTCGTCGAGGACCTCCAGCGCGCGGCCATGGTGGTCGGCGTCACCGTGCTGACGTACGTCGCCGTCCTCGGTCTCCAGCGCGTCGTGATCCTCTACGGCAAGCGGCTGTTCTCCACCGTCGTACTCACCGGCGTCATCTTCCAGGCGACGCTGATGATCGTGCTGTCGCTCGAGTTCCCGCTGATGTACACCAACCAGACGCTCGGCTTCATCGTCCCCGGTCTGATCGCCTATCAGCTCGTCCGTCAGCCCAAGGGCGCGACGCTGCTCGCGACCGGCACGGTGACGCTGATGGCGTACGTCGTACTCACCGCCGGAATCCTGCTCGGTGCCCTGCCCACCGTCTGACCCACCGATACCGCTCGACCCACCCACCCGGAGCTGACTCATGAGTGCCAAGACCAAGCGCGGCCCCCGCCCGGTGCTGCATGCCGTCACGGTGATCAGCCTGCTTGCGGGCAGCGCCTACCTCACTGTCGAACTGCGCAAGGACGAACAGGCCAAGGCCCCTGCCGTGCAGGCCGTCACCGACAACCCGGCGCTGCGGTCCTCCGGCGCCGGGATCAAGAACGGCGAGCAGCGCTGGGAGCGACTGCAGAACCCGGACCGCACCCTGCTGCGCGGGGCCGACGGCGAGGTCCTCGCCAGCTTCACCGACGGCGCCCGCACCGCCACACTCACCGGCCCCAGCCGAACCTTCACCGAGCCCGCCACCACCAAGTCCCGGGTCGTCACCGAGGACTGGGTGCGGCTGATGCCGTACCAGTGGAAGAAGGGCGCCGAGAAGGAGAAGTGGTTCAAGGACTGGTTCAAGGAGTTCTTCGGCAGCGAGGAGGACGACCTCTTCGCGATGGCTTTCCAGTACGTCGACCAGGCCCCGGTGAAGAAGGACGACGAGGGGGTCCCGTACGCCGGGGACGCCAACTTCGGTCCGATCAACCCGAACGGCAGCCCGGGCAACGACTACCGGCTGGAGGAGTCCGACTTCTTCGACTACCTCGGCATCCCGTACACGTTCCGCAACGGCACCACGATGCAGCCGCGCCCCGAGCGCGCCCGCTCGATGGACTGCTCGGGCTTCATCCGTACGGTCTTCGGTTACCGCGCCCGCTATCCGCTGATGGCCACCGACACCCTTGGCGACGGACTGCCGCGCACCGCCAACGGCATGGCCCGCTCGGACCGCGGTACGGACATCATCGAGCTCAAGGGCATCACCCCCGCGGACCGGCCGAAGAACATCGACGTGCTGCAGCCGGGCGACCTGGTCTTCTTCAAGCTCGACCAGCGCACCGCGCAGCGTCTCGACCACGTCGGCATGTACCTGGGGCACGACACCGACGGCCACAAGATCTTCGTGTCCAGCCGCGAAGAGGCCAACGGCCCGACGATCGGAGACAAGGGCGGCACGTCCCGGCTCGACGGGAACGGGTACTACGCCGCTACGCTGCGCAGCGCCAAGCGCCTGTAGCGGGCCGTCCTTTCCGTCCCGTGAGGGCGGAGGCCGAGGGGGATATTCCGGTCACATGATCGAGAACCTCCCTCTCTGTCCGAAGTGCTCCTGTGCGTACACCTACGAGATGAACGCGCTCGTGGTGTGCCCCGGCAACGAATGGGTTCCCGGCCGAGAGCGGTGCGGAGGGTGTGGGCGGCCGCCGGGGACCGCGTCGTCAAGGACGCTGTCGGCAATGTGCTGAGCGACGGCGACGCCGTGGTCGTCATCAAGGCACTCAAGGTCAGGGGGAGCCCCTCGGGGATCAAGGCCGGCACCAAGGTGCGCAACATCCGGCTGGTCGACGGAGTCGACGGCCACGACATCGACTGCAAGATCGATGGATTCGGTGCCATGCAGCTCAAGTCCGACGTGGTCAAGAAGGCCTGAACCGGCAGTCCGAGCCCGGGACCGAGGACGGCTGCGTCACCTCTGCGCACCAGGGCCCTTCGTGGCCGGGCGTGGTCGCCCGAGGGCCTACGGGACCCGGGCGACAGCGACGTAGAGGCCGCTGGCCTCGGGCTGGGGCGCGGGAGTACCCCGGAACCATTCGGGTGCCGTCACCAGACCGGGTTCGACGATGTCCAGGCCGTCCAGGAAGCGGGCGAACTCGTCGCGGGTGCGCAGCGCGAGCCGGATGCCGCCCTTGCCGTACTCGGCGGCGCCCTGTTCTCCCCGCTCGGGATTCACATCCGAGGCTCCCTGGGACAGCACCACGAAGCTGCCCGGAGCCAGTGTGCTCACCAGGGTCCGGACGATGGCGTACGGATCGTCCTCGTCCGGCAGGAAGTGCAGCAGGCCGAGGAGCGACACGGCGACCGGCCGGTCGAAGTCCAGAATCCGGCGCGCGGCTTCCACGATCCCCTCGGGCTCGCGCACGTCCGCCGGAACGTAGTCGGTCGCCCCCTCCGGCCTGCTGATCAGCAGCGCCTCCGCGTGCCGCAGGACGATGGGGTCGTTGTCGCAGTAGACGACCCGGGCGGCCGGGTTGATCTCCTGGGCTGTCTGGTGCAGGTTCGGGGCGGTCGGGATGCCCGTACCGATGTCCAGGAACTGCCCGATGCCCTCGCCGGCCAGCCAGGCCGTCGCACGGCTCATGAACGCACGGTTCTGATGCGCCCCGATCTTCGCCTCGGCCGGCAGGTGCTCCGCCACCGCTTGATCGACGGGGTAGTTGTCCTTCCCGCCGAGGAGCCAGTCGTACACCCGCGCGGAGTGGGGCCTGCTGGTGTCGATCGGGGTGTGGGACATCCCTGTCGTCATGCCGTGCTCCGTCACCGATGGGTTGAACCGCTCCGTCGGCGCAGTCTGCCACAGCAACTCCGGGCCGATCCACGCGCGTTGACCATCAGGTCGACGAAATGGCCGGTACTGCGTGCTCGTGGGTCCGGATCGGCGACGGGAAGCAGAGCCGGATCCGACCGAAGACCTTTCCGGAGCCGGTGGGCTGCTACGCGGCGCCGTTCTCGCCCAGGATCTTGCCGATGCGGGCGCGGGGAGTGAGCCCTCTTCGTCCGCCACCACGATGTCCCGGCATGCACGTTCACGCCGCCGTACCGCACCTGGCCAAGTCCACGTCACCCGCTTCGACGACGATGACCGAGCCTGGCTCCGCGCGATGGATGGCCGGTGCTCGTCCCACCGCGGGCCGTCGGGTCAGGCCTTCCAGAAGAAGACGGCCGTCATCCGCTTCTCCTCCAGCGTGTGACCCCAGTAACCGGTGGCGCTGTGGATCATATTGGCGGAATAGAGCAGCAGCCGGTTGGCGCGGTGCGGGACCCGTACGTCCTCGACGAAGGAGTCCGGCGACACGAAGCGCGTGCCCAGCGCGTCGACGAGGTTGTTGTGCGGCGAGGTCACCTGGTTGCCGCCCAGGACTCCACCGGGCAGGCTCTGGCGGTAGAAGCTGGTTCCGCAGTCCTTGGGTACGCCGGGGTTGAGATAGAGCACCGCGGCGTAGCGGCAGAGTGTCCGCGAGTCGGTGTGGGGGCGCGGCTCACATTCGCCCTCGCCGACGACCTGGACACAGTTGTGGTTGAACGTGCCGCCACCCGAAGGGCGTTCGGCCCAGAGTTCCCGGGCGCGGGTCGCCTTTCTCGCCAGCCGCTCCACCTGCGCCAGTTCACCGGGTTCGAGCCCCGGCATGGCGCGCAGTCCCGGCCAGCTCTCGGGCTTGTGCGGGTAGCCCTCCGTCCAGTCCTCCCTGGCCAGGCAGCGCTCCCGGGTGGCGTCCACATCCGGCAACACGTCGTCCAGTACCCAGTAGTCCCGGCCGCGCGTCGGCTTGCGGTACGGGAGGACCGGCAGGGGAGGAGGTCTGAGGGACATGGGAGGGACCGTAGCGGCCCGGGGTCCCTCGGATCTCCACGCAAGCGGTCAACCTTACGTCAAGGGCTCCCCAAGCGGGTTGTCTCTGACGCCTTGTCAAAGGGGATGGCCGGAAGCTCGGTCGGGGCGTCGGTGAGGCCGAGGCGGAGGTGCTCCACGTGGTACAGGGCCTGGTCGAGAAGTGCGGCGACGTGGTCGTCGTGGAGTGTGTAGACCACGGAGCGGCCCTGGCGGGTGCCGGTGACCAGGCCGAGATTGCGCAGCAGGCGAAGCTGGTGCGAGCAGGCGGACTGCTCCATGCCGACAGCGGTCGCCAGCTCGGTCGCCGCGCACGGGCCTTCGCGCAGCCACGCCAGGATCAGCAGCCGGGAGGGCGTGGACAGCGCCTGGAGCGTGGCGGCGACCTGCGGTGCGTTCTGCGGGGTCAGGCGGGTGTGCGGCGCTGCGGCACTGCTGTCGGGGGTGTTCGCTCCGTGGCCCATGGTCACCATCCTACGGAGATGGACGCATGAATGGATGTTCAAACGTTCCTGTACGGTGAGGTGTCCGTCCCCTCCCGTGAAGGACTCGTTCCGTCATGTTCTCCACACTGACCAGGCCCGCCGCGCTCCCGCCCGCACAGGCCACCGCGGTACGGCGCCGCACCCGCGTCCTTGCGCTGCTCGAGGCCCGCTGGGCGCTCGCCTCCCTGGCGCTGTTCGTCATCGCGCTGCCGCTGGACCTGCTGGGCGCCCCGGCGTGGACGTGGGGCCCGCTGTTCGCCGCCACCTACGTCACCGGCGGCTGGAGACCGGGATGGGCAGGCCTCGAAGCCCTCAGGGACAAGACCCTGGACGTGGACCTGCTGATGGTCGTCGCCGCCCTCGGTGCGGCGGCGATCGGGCAGGTCCTGGACGGGGCGTTGCTGATCGTCATCTTCGCCACCTCGGGCGCCCTGGAGGCTATCGCCACCGCGCGGACCGCGGACTCGGTGCGCGGTCTGCTCGACCTCGCCCCCGCAACGGCGACCCGGCTGCGGGAGGGTGGCGAGGAGACCGTCGCGGCCGACGCGCTCGCGGTGGGCGACATCATCCTTGTACGGCCCGGGGAGCGGGTGGGCGCCGACGGCCAGGTCCTGTACGGCGAGAGCGACGTCGACCAGGCCACCATCACCGGTGAGCCGCTGCCGGTCGCGAAACACGCAGGAGACGAGGTGTTCGCCGGCACCGTCAACGGAAGCGGAGCGCTACGGGTCCGGGTGGAGCGCGATCCGTCCGACTCGGTGATCGCCCGGATCGTGAAGATGGTCGAGGAAGCCTCCGGGACCAAGGCCCCCACCCAGCTGTTCATCGAGAGGGTCGAACAGCGGTACTCGATCGTCATGGTCGCGGCCACGCTCGCCCTCTTCGCGATCCCGCTCGCCTTCGGCGGCGACCTCCGGCCGACGCTGCTGCGCGCCATGACGTTCATGATCGTCGCCTCGCCGTGCGCAGTGGTGCTGGCCACCATGCCGCCGTTGCTGTCCGCCATCGCCAATGCCGGGCGCCACGGCGTGCTGGTGAAATCGGCCGTCGTCATGGAACGCCTCGGCCGGATCGACGCCGTCGCCCTGGACAAGACCGGCACCCTCACCGAGGGGACCCCCCGGCTCACCGACCTCAGAGCCCTGCCCGGCTCCGGCCTGTCCGAGAACGAGCTGCTGGCCCTGGCCGCCGGAGCCGAGCACCTGAGTGAGCACCCGCTGGCCCGAGCGGTCGTCGACGCCGCCCGCGCCCGTGGTCTCCCGCTGCCGGTCGCCGACGGCTTCACCTCCACCCCTGGCCTCGGCGTCGCCGCCACTGTGGGAGGCCGCCAGGTCCGGGTCGGCGCCCCCGCCCGCCTCCTGGACCACGCCGGCGCCTCCGCCGATGCCGTACGGAACCTGGTGGGCGAACTCGAGATGGCCGGGCGCACCGCAGTGGCTGTCCTGGCCGACGGTCGGCCGGTGGGCGTGCTGGGCATCGCCGACCGGTTGCGATCCGACGCCACCGAAACGGTCACCGCCCTGACCGTCATGACCGGCTCGTCCCCGATCCTGATCACCGGCGACAACGAGCGCGCGGCGCAGCGGCTGGCCGCCGAGACCGGCATCACCGAGGTGCGCGCCGGACTGCTCCCGCAGGACAAGGTCACCACGGTCGCCGAGCTCCGGGCGGCGGGGCGCAATGTGCTCGTCGTCGGCGACGGAGTCAACGACGCTCCCGCCCTGGCCGCCGCACACACCGGCATCGCCATGGGCCGCGCGGGATCCGACCTCGCCCTGGAAACCGCCGACGCCGTGGTGGTACGTGACGAACTCGCGGCCATGCCCACCGTGGTCAGCCTCTCCCGAGCGGCGCTCCGCCTGGTCGTGCAGAACCTGATCATCGCGGGCACGTTCATCGCCGTACTGGTCGCCTGGGATCTGATCGGCGACCTGCCGCTGCCGCTCGGCGTCGCCGGGCACGAGGGTTCCACGGTCGTCGTCGGCCTCAACGGCCTGCGGCTGCTGCGCGACGCCGCCTGGCAGCGGGCCCGGCCCGGGGATGCGCGGTGAACAGCCCGGCCGCTCCGCAACCCACGTCGGCCGGCCTTGCGAACGGTGGACACCGGCGACGCCCCGTTCGGTCGACGTCTGTGCAGTCCCGCGTTCGCGGCGCCCCGCGGCCCTGGGCTGCTGCCCCCGTAACGCAGGAGTCCGTGAGACCCGGTGCCCCGGAGTCCTCCGGGGCACCGGTGACGCATGACGGACGGGTGTCCGGTACGCGTGTCAGTCGTCGATCGCCGCTCCGTACAACGCGTCCGTCGTCGGGCCGCCGAAGTCGCCCGCGCCGTAGCTCCAGGAACCGGAGGTGGTGATGCCGCCGGTGCCCGCGGAGAAGACCCAGACGTAGCC
Source organism: Streptomyces sp. NPDC002206 (assembly GCF_053593595.1). Classification (NCBI taxonomy): domain Bacteria; kingdom Bacillati; phylum Actinomycetota; class Actinomycetes; order Kitasatosporales; family Streptomycetaceae; genus Streptomyces; species Streptomyces sp. NPDC002206. Next base: position 124,172 of record NZ_JBSFCW010000012.1, on the reverse strand, counting down.
GTCGTTCGTGTTCTCGCTCGGCGCCGAGACGAGCAGGCCGAACCGGCCGTCGTCGTTGGGGTCGGTGAAGGAGACCTGGCCGCCGAACTTGTCGCCCTTCTCGACGGTGCCCGGGACGTTGGCGGTCCCCTGGTTCGCCGACAGCACACCGGTGGCCGTCAGGCCCCGCGCCGAACCGCGCAGGACGATGAAGGCACCCGCGTCCGGGACGGTGCCGATGTCCTCGCCGGAGACGCCGATCGCCAGGTCCGCGAATCCGTCCTTGTTCGTGTCGCCGACGGAGAGGTCGGTGCCGAAGCCGTCGCCCCGCTCGTTCGTGCCCGGCACGCCCGGCGAGTCCTGGGTCCACCAGACCGGCGGGGTGCCGGGGCCCTCCTGGCCTGCGAGTCCGGCCGCGCTGCCGTAGTAGACGCCGACCATGCCGCCGGTCATGCTCTCGCCGCCGTCGTCCGGGCTGTGCGGCTCACCGGTGACCAGGTCGTCGTAGCCGTCGCCGTTGATGTCGCCGGAGGCGACGACGGGGCCGCCGCGTACCGCGGTGACCGGCAGCGGCTCGTCGTTGGAGGCGGTGCCGGGGAGGATGTACGACCAGCCGTGGCCCGGTTCGTCGCCCACGCTGGTGCCGGAGACGATCAGGTCGGCGTAGCCGTTGTTGTCGTAGTCACCGGTGGTCATCGACTTGGGCTGGATGCCCTGCGGTTCGTCGGCGCCGGACCTGGCGAGCGCCTTCTTCGGCGGCGAGGTGAGCGTCGTACGCGCCTTCTGCTGCGACTGCCGCGACTGCGGGCCGGCGCTCTTCGCACTGGGTTCGGTGGCCGGCTCGAACTGGTAGGTGGTCAGGCCGACCGAGTCCATGACCGCCAGCAGGTCGCCGGGTGTGGTGTCCGAGAAGCGGGCCGCGGCGAGCGAGGCGCCGAATTTGCCGCCCGTGGTGAGGTCGTCGGCCTGCAGCCAGTTGCTCACCGACCCGGTGAGGCCCTTGGGCGTGCCCCACAGGACGACCACGCCGCCCGCGTTGGAGACGGCGCCGATGTCCTCGCCGGGGATACCGACGACCGCGTCGTCGTAGCCGTCGCCGTCGAGGTCGCCGGTGGCCACGGTCTTGCCGAAGTTGTCGGCGGCCTCGGCGGCTCCGGCCACCCCGGAGGAGTTCTGGCTGAAGGCCCTGACATTGGTCGTGCCCATGCCCTTGGGCCCGCCGTACTGCACGGTGACCATGCCCGCGCCCTTGTGCCCGCCGACCGCTGCACCGGGAGAGCCCACGAGCACGTCGTCGTAGCCGTCCCCGTTGAAGTCGGTGTTGCGGTCGTTGGCGTGCGTGCCGCCGGGGGTACCGGCGTACGCGGACGGGGCCGAGGCGATGGCCGCGCCCGTGACGAGGAGAAACGATGCCGCCGCGACGGCGGCCGAGCGGTTCTTGCGCATGAGCGGCTCCTTGGTTCACGAAGGGCCGGGCTTGCTCGGGGCGCGGGGGGTGTCCGGAGAGGGCCCGTTCCTTGTCCGGTGCCGTGTATGACAGCGCATGGGGCACAAGGGTTGTACGTAGGGTGTGTCCGGTTTTCCGAAGAAGATCACTTTGGGGTCGTTGTGATCCGCGCGCGCCGTTCACGTCGGATCGGGACGGTTCGGAGGAACCTCAGCATCCGGAGGATTGCGGAGCGTCATTCCCCCGTCCCCCGGGCTTTGGGTGTCAGATGGCCATGACCATCTCCGGGGCGACCCGCGCGGGACTCGGTCCGGTCGATACGGCAGCGTGAGCGCGGTCCCACGGGACCGGTCACGCGTCGATCCGTCGAAGGAGGACACCCCATGCTCAGCACTCATTTCGTGACCGGTGCACCAAGCTGGCTGGACCTCGGCAGCACCGACACCGCGGCCGCCGCGGACTTCTACGGCGCGGTGTTCGGTTGGAGCTTTGATTCGGCAGGACCCGAGGCCGGCGGCTACGGCTTCTTCCAGAAGGACGGCAGGACCGTCGCCGCTGTCGGCCCGCTCACCGAGGAGGGCGCGAGCCCGGCCTGGACGGTGTACTTCCGGACTCCGGACTCCGACGCGACGGCCAAGGCCGTGGAGCAGGGCGGCGGGACCGTGCGGGTCGAGCCGTTCGATGTCATGGACGCCGGACGGATGTCCTGTTTCACCGACCCGGGCGGTGCCGAGTTCTCGGTCTGGCAGCCCGCTGGTGTCAAGGGCCTGGAGAAGACCTCGGAGCCCAACACGCTGTGCTGGGTCGAGCTGCACGTCGGCGACACTTCCGCGGCACTGACCTTCTACCGGTCGCTGTTCGGCTGGCGGAGCCAGGAGATGGAAGTTCCCGGAATGACGTACACCGTGCTCTCCACCGCAGACGGCGATCAGCAGGACGCGAGCTTCGGCGGCCTCGCCCAGGCCCAGGACGGCATGCAGCCGCGCTGGATGCCGTACTTCGCTGCTGCGGACGCCGACGACATCGTCTCCAGGGCGCAGGGGAACGGCGGATCGGTGCTGATGCCCGCGGAGGACGTGCCGGACGTCGGCCGGATCGCCTGGCTCGCCGACCCGTTCGGCGCCCCCTTCGCCGTCCTCAAGCCCGCACCCCAGTCGGCCTGACGAGGAAGCCACACACCTCCGACCCACCGCTCCGCCCATCGGCCGACGGGCGCAGCGGTGGGTCGGCCTGTCCGCGACCGTACGCGGACAGCGGTATTCCGGCGGGCGCGTGGCGCCGCTGTCCGGGGTGCAGCCGGTCATGGATGCCGTGCGGGTACCCGGATGGTGCCGCGCGGGCGCATACCTGGCGTTTTGAGCCCATACTGGAATGGCTACGGTGCATATCGCCGAGCAGCGGGGTAGCCGCACCCCCCACCTGTCGTCGATGCCCCGGGGTGGATCTCATGGACTCCCCATCCTCCGCGGCAGACCCCAAGGGGCCGACCGGGCCGCCGTTGATGTGCCGGGACCGCGTCATCGCCGCTGCGCTGCGGCGGCTGAACCGCGGCCTCGACTGCAGTACGTGCACGGCCTATCTGCTGACCGAGGACGGCCGGGCGCTCGCAGCAGCGATGATGGTCGACACCACCCTGAGCTTCACTGTTCCGTCGGGCATGGCGGCGGACGACCGCAACTTCTCCACGGCGAGGGCGCATCAGGCGGGGAAGCTGGTGCTGTTCGAGAACACCGATCTCCAGGAGCTGACCCGTCGGTCTCCGGCCCTCTTCATCCACAATCCGTACCCGATGATGGTTGCCTCGGCGCCGGTGCGGACCCTCCGGAACCGATTCGGTGCGCTGAGTGTGCGCTGGGTGCCGCCGCGGCCGGTGGCCACCGATTCGCTGGATTTCCTTCAGGCCGTTGCGGACGACCTGGCCGTCGAACTGGCGGATCTCGCGGAGCAAGGCGCGTGGATGAAGGCGCCGTACGTGCCGCTGTTCATCGCCGGGGTGTCGCGTGACCGAGGCGCCCCGGTCACGGGAGCGGCTGCGGACGGCGGCCCTCGCGGACCGGAGGCGCCGATCGTTCCCATGCCGACCGGCAGCACGTTTCTCTACCAGTTGCAGAGGCTCGCCGCCGAACTCACGGCCGCGGTGCACATCCGGGACGTCCTCGCCGCCGCGGACACCCAGGTGGTCCGGCCCTTCGGCGGCCGGGCGGTGATGCTGTGCCTCGCCGAGCAGGGCCGGCTCCATGTGGTCGGCGCGACAGGGTTCTCGCGCGAGTCGGTCCAGCGGGTCGAAGGCACCCTGCTGTCCCGCCACACGCCGGAGACGGACACGCTCCGCGCGATCGAGATCCTGTCCTTCCCGTCGGCCGAGGCGCTGCGGCAGGCCTATCCCGATGTCGACCCCGATCCGGAGCTCCTGGCCCGCACCTACCTCCCTCTGGTGTCCAAGGGGCGGGCCACGGGCTGCTGCGTCCTGGAGTTCCCGGAGCCCGCACCTCCGTTCGCCCCCGAGCAGCTCGCCGTACTGACGATCATGCTGGAGCAGGTGGGCCAGTCCCTGGAACGGGCCCGCTCCTACGAGATCGAGCACGCGCTCACCCAGACCCTCCAGCGCAGCCTGCTGCCGCGCAGCCTCCCGCACATGACCGAGGCGGTCGCCACGGCCCGCTACCTTCCGGCGACCGACCGGGCGGACGTGGGCGGCGACTGGTACGACATCGTTTCGCTGCCCGGCGGCGGGATCGGCCTGGTCATCGGCGATGTGGAGGGCCACAGCCTGGAGGCGGTGGCGGTGATGGGCCAACTGCGCAGCGGCGTCAGGGCATACGCCGCCGAGGGACACGACCCGGCCACCGTGCTGGAACGGAGCAATCGGCTGCTCTCCGGGCTGGGCACGGATCTGTATGCCACGTGCTGCTGTGTGTGGCTCGACCTGGCGAGCGGGACCGCCACCACGGCGACCGCGGGCCACCCGAGCCCGCTCATCGTCGACGTGGACGGAAACGGTGTCACCGAATCGCTGCCCGTGGGGCTGCCGTTGGGCGTCGATGCACAGGCCCGGTACGAGCAGAGCGAGGTACAGGTGGTGGCGGGGTCGGTGATGGCACTCTTCACCGACGGTCTGCTGGACGGACGGCTGCTCGGATCGGATGCGGCGATGGAGAGGCTCGGCCGGGTGCTGGCCGACCACTGCGGCGACAACCTGGAGGTGCTGGCCGACCGTCTCGTCCAGGACCGCCGCGGGTGGCAGGTTCTCGCCGACGACGCGGCACTGCTGCTGGTGCGGTACGAGGGAGCACAGTCCCGGGAGCACCGGCGGGTGGCGCGGATGTCGGTGCAGCGTCACCACCTGCAGGGGGTCGCACAGGTCCGGGAATTCCTGCGGGACCTGCTGCACCAATGGGAGATGCTGCCGATGCTGGACACCTTGGAACTGCTGACGTCCGAGGTCGTCACCAACGCCCTGATCCACGCCGACAGCGAAGTGGAGCTGCGGTTGAGGGAGTACCCGGACCGGATCCGGGTCGAGGTCCGTGACAGTGACCCGCATCCACCCGTGCCCACGGCGATCGTCGCGGACGAGGAGAACAACCAGGAAGCGGAGTCCGGGCGCGGCCTGCTGATCGTCGACGCGCTGGCCGGCGATTGGGGCAGCTCGCCGGCGGGGCGCGGAAAGACGACCTGGTTCGATCTTGCGATTCCGGCTCAATGACGCGACCGCCGATGTCGCGTGCAAGGGGCGGACGAATGCGGTCGTCGTGTGGTGCGCGGTGGAGACCGCCCTGGCAGAAGTCGCCGATCGAAAGAAGCGAATCGGCCCCGGGCGACGCGCTCAAGGCGAGGAAGTCCCGGCTCGCCGCGGCTGCTGCCGTACATTCCACCGAATGATCGGTCGGTGAAATGTGTGGGTCGGACACGGATGTCGTGCCCGACCCACTCTTGGTGAACGGGTGAATGTCAGTCAGATCACTGCTTGGCCATTGGAGTTGACCGACCTGACGGTGCGCGGCCCGCGGACGCCGGCCGAGTCCCTGTCTCCCGTGCGGCGAGGCCCGCGCTCGCCCGGAGCGTGCCGGTGTGCGCGGCACCGACGGCTCCGTCCGGCGCTTGCTGGTCTCGTACAGGTTCGTCGGCCATACTGCCCGCCGTGGAGCAGCGCATAGATCCGAACACTCAGCCCGCGTACGCCGCAGGGACAGACCCGGCGTACATCCCTGGTCTCACGGCCCCCCGCCCCGTGGGGACGCCTGACGTGGACCAGGGGAAGACCGAGGAGTCGGCGCCCGAGGGTGCCGCCCCCGAAGACCTGGCCGCCGCAGAGGCTGCCGCTTCCGGCGCGCTGGATGCGCCGGACGCGGTGGACGCGGTGGACGGCGAGAAAGGGGGAGAGGAGGACGAGAAGGCAGCGGACGGACCCGTATTCGAGGTCAGCGACCGTCGGGGTTCGATCACCGCGGACCGTGAAGGCATCCGGTTCACGCTGGACGATCAGGAGGCCGATTTCCGCTGGGACGAAATCGGTGCGGTCGAGGTGAAGTCGCCCCGGTTCGGGCGCCGGTTCACTGTCACCGTCCATATGTCGACCAACCGCTGGTTCAATGCCGAAGTCGAGGCGGCGGCCAGGAGCAGCCTCAAGGGGTGGGCGCAAGAGCTCGACGCGGTTCTGGACGCCTACTTCGAGGAGTAGTGCAAGGCAGGCCGACCCGCTTCGGCGGTGAGTGTCCAGGGGCCCGCGGCCGTGAAGGCCGGCGGGCCCCTTGGCGGTTGCAGAGCGGACATCTGGGCAGCCCCGTGTGGCGACAAGGCGCCATCTGGCACAGAGTCGCCACTTTGCATCTGGATCTTGCGGTCTACACGCAATTAGCTTCCGGCGTGCGCGGCAACGTCCGGACGTTCGGTTGGTTGGCTGTTATGCGATCGAGCATCAGTTCTTTTGACGCGCATGCCTGTTGAGCCTGCGTAAGGAGTCCTGATGCGTACAACCCGCGAAAGACGGCGGCGTACCGCTGCCGTCGGCGCGGTGGCAGCGGCGATCGTCCTGTCACTGACAAGCCTGCCCGGGGCGATAGCAGCCGTGCCGCCGTCGACCGGCCCGAGCGCCTCGGGCGCACCGTCCACGCAACAGAAGGGGTCGACCACCTCGATGGTGACCCTGGTCACCGGGGACAAGGTCGCGCTGACCACCGGGCCGGACGGCAAGCAGTCGGTGAACATCCTCTCCGGCGCTGGAACGTCCAAGTCGTTCCAGACCTCCAGCGGACAGAACGGCGACCTGTACGTCTACCCCGAGGACGCCATGGCCGCCCTCGCCTCCAGCACGGTGGACGGCGAGCTGTTCAACGTCAGCCGGATGATCAGGGACGGCTACGGCGACGCGAAGACCGACGAGGTCCCCGCCATCGTCGACTTCCAGGGGAAGCCGACCGCCGCTGCCCTGAAGCAGAAGACCGAGGACCTGCCGGGCAGCGACAGCGAGCGGGTCATGCCCCGGCTGGGGCTGTCCGCGGTGCATATCGACAAGCACAGCGCGAAGGGCTTCTGGCAGGCCGTCAAGCCCGCCCAGGCACGCGGCAGAAGCGCCCAGGCCGATACGGTCCCCGGCACTGCCGGCGTCTCCAAGCTGTGGTACAACGGCAAGGCGAAGGTCGCACTGGACAAGAGCGTGCCGCAGATCGGTGCCCCGGAGGCATGGGCCAAGGGGTACGACGGCAAGGGCGTGAAGGTCGCCGTGCTGGACACCGGTGCCGACCTGAACAACGCCGACATCAAGTCCGAGATCGTCCAGAGCCAGAGTTTCGTCAACGGCCAGACGGTCCAGGACGGTCACGGTCATGGCACCCACGTCGCATCCACCATCGCCGGCAGTGGCGCCAACTCCGACGGCAAGTACAAGGGCGTCGCCCCCGGTGCCGATCTGCTGATCGGCAAGGTCCTTTCCAACTCGGGCCAGGGCACGGACTCCAGCATCCTGGCCGGCATGGAGTGGGCGGTCGACCAGGGCGCCGACGTCGTCAGCATGAGCCTCGGCGGCACCGACACACCAGGTGAAGACGCGCTGACGAACGCGGTCAACTCGCTCAGCGCCTCCTCGAACACCCTGTTCGTCATCGCTGCCGGCAACGCAGGCCCCGGTGAGAGCACCCTCGGCACCCCCGGCGCCGCCGACGCGGCCCTCACCGTCGGCGCCGTCGACAAGTCCGACGCGCTCGCCGACTTCTCCAGCCGTGGCCCGCGCCTCGGCGACATGGCGATCAAGCCGGAGATCACCGCCCCCGGTGTGGACATCGTCGCCGCCCGCGCGGCCGGCACCACCATGGGCACCCCGGTGGACGCCAACTACACCTCGGCCAGCGGCACCTCGATGGCCACCCCGCACGTGGCCGGCTCCGCCGCGATCCTCAAGCAGCGCCACCCCGACTGGACCGGGCAGCGCATCAAGGACGCGCTGACCGCGCACGCCAAGTCCGCTGCCGACCAGACCGTCTACCAGCAGGGCTACGGCCGGGTCGACATCCCTGCCGCCCTCGACCCGTCGCTGGAGCTGTCCGGCACCGCCGACTTCCGCGTCATACCGTGGCAGAAGGGCACCTACCCGACGCGCAGCCGCACCCTGACGCTGCACAACGACGCCGCGACCGACACCGTGGTGACCGTGACGGCAGATGCCAAGGACGCGAGCGGAACCGCGGTCCCGGCCGGCACGCTGTCGCTGTCGGGAGCAGGCCTGTCCGACGGCCGAGTCACCGTCCCGGCCGGCGGCACCGCCGAGGTCACCGTCACGCTCGACAACAACGGCCTGAAGACCGGCCAGTACGGCGGATCGGTCACCGCCACCTCCGACAGCGGCGAGTCGGTGCACGCCGCGCTCGGCTTCGTCACCTCCGTCGAGCAGCACGATGTCACGCTGAAGGTCACCGACCGCTTCGGCAACACCCCCAAGGCGCTCAACTTCACCCTGCACGGGATGGACAACCACGTCTGGCAGAGCCAGACCCTGTACGGCAACGGCACCGCCACCCTGTCGGTACCGCTCGGCAAGTACTCCATTGAGGGCTCGCTCTACTCGGCGGACCCCGCCGCGGGTGTGGTCTCCTACGCGGCCGACCTGTTCAGCGTGCCGAACATCGAGGTGAGTGACCGGGACCAGACCCTCACCGTCGACGGCACCACCGCCACCGACCTCAGCGTGAACATCAAGGGTGAGAACCGGCCCCTGGAGAACGGCCAGGTGACCACGTTCATCGTCCGTGACCCCGGCACCGCAGGCGGTTACTCGAACTTCGCCGGCATCGGCAACCTGCTCAACCTCACCGACATTAGGCAAGGTGCCATCCCCAGTGACGGCGCCACCATCGGCGCGCTGCGCCTGGAGACCGCCCTGGCCCGTCGCGAACCGCTGGTCCAGCTGGAGGTGACGGGCCCCGGGCACGTGACCATTCCGCTGAAGTCCTCGGTGAACGCGAAGCGCTTCGAGGGCACCAAGCACACCGAGCTGGTTGACCTGGGCGCCGGCACCGAGCAGGACTTCGCCGGTACCGACGTCAAGGGCAAGACCGTTCTGGTCTCCGTGGCCGATGTCACCAAGGCCGGTGACCAGGCCGTCAGGGCCGCGGCTGCCGGAGCCGTCGCGATGATCGTGGCCCCTGCCGTTCCCGGGCCGAGCGGAAGCGGCGTCCCCGCCGGACAGACCATCCCGGTTGCCCACGCCACGTACGACAACGCCGCAACCCTCAAGGCTTTGCTGGCCAAGGACAAGGTCCGGATCGCCCTGAAGGGCGTCCTGGAGTCGGGCTACTCCTACTACCCGCACTTCACCGACGACCGGATTCCCGCCGACCTGGCCAAGACCGTCGACGTCAAGGACTTCGCCAAGGTCACCAATACGTTCCACTCCGACGGCGCCCGGCGCCTGGGCGCCGAGAACATGAGCATCTGGGGTCCCCTGCAGGTGAGCACCGGCTCCGTCGGCCAGCCCCTCTACCAGGGCACCACCCGCGACGACTACTTCCTCGCGGGCACCGGGGTGACGTACCTGCCGAGCGTGTCGGCCAGCTTCAGCTCCTCGACCTGGCGGATGAACGGCCAGCGCGCCACCTACCTCACCCCGGGCAAGTCCTACACCCGGAGCTGGTTCGACGCGCCGATGCGCCTGTCCCAGTACGAGTTCGGGCCGTGTGTGTTCTGCCGCGCCGACGTCTGGCAGAACCTTCCGGGCAGCAACGGTGCCGACAACGATCCCACCCACACCCTGTCGGGCCTGACCGGCACCTGGAGTTTCTACCTCAACGGGCAGCCGATCACCGGTTTCGGCCAGCTGGCGCAGGAGAAGGCTGACTACCGGTACGTCCTCGACCAGAAGCTGACCAAGGACGTCCCGGGCGTCACCCTGGGCCGCCAGATGCGCACGGAGTGGAACTTCAGCCAGGCGGCACCGACCACCATGGCCATCAAGGACTGCGACACGGCGTTCATTCCCACGCCCAAGGTCTGTGAGTCCATGCCCGTGCTCCTGCTCGACTACGACCTGCCGCTGAACGTGCTCAACCAGGCACAGGCCGGACTGCCGTACACCTTCACCGTGAACGCGGCACGCCCCAAGGGCTGGGCCGGGTCCACGGCGATCGCCGGCGCCAAGGTCTCCGTCTCCTACGACGACGGCGCCACCTGGAAGTCCGCCGCGATGCTGCGTAAGGACGACAACTCCTTCCAGGCACTGCTGTCGCACCCCAAGCTGGCCGACACCAACGGTTTCGTGACCCTCAAGACCGAGGTCTGGGATTCCGCGGGCAGCCGCACGGTCCAGACCATCACCCGGGCCTACGCCCTCAAGTGAGGTTCTGAACCAGAAGTCCGTCGGACACTGCCGGGCGCCCGGCGCAGGGGTGAGAAATTCCCTGCGCCGGGCGCCCTGTCTGTACAACTGGCCGTATCGTCATCACATACATGAACGCTTCGAACTCGCCGTGATGCCGCTTCAGCAGGTGAACGGGGCTTCTCGGAGCCTGTGAGGGAGATACGCAGATGCTGGAGACGCTCGGTCTGAGCACCACCGAGTCTCAGGTGTACGAACTGCTCGTTCGCACAGGACGCACCGATGCGGGCCGGATCCAGCAGCTTCTCCGCCTCGGTGCCGAGCATGTCGAGGAGGCGGTCGGCGGACTGGCCGACAAGGGGCTGGTGACCACCACCGATGACCAGCCCGCACAGCTGATTCCGTCCCCTCCGGACATAGCGGGGGAGGTGCTGCTCCTCGCGCGGATGACCGAGCTGACGAAGGCCCGCGGGGCTCTGGACCGGCTCGCGGACGAGTACCGCAGCGCGCCCCGCCCGGACATCTCGGGGGACATGGCCGACGTCGTCCCCGACGACGAGGTGGCGCTGCGCTACCAGCAGATCCAGGCTCGGGCCCGCAGGGAGGTCGTACGGTTCGACGCCCCGCCGTACGTGGTATCCGAAACCGTCAACGAGGTCGAGATCGAACAACTGGCGGCGGGGGTGAGGTTCCGGACCGTCTACGACCGGCTGGGGCTGGAGGCGGACGGGTCGCGGGAGGAGGTCCTCCAGTACGCGGAGGCGGGGGAGCAGGGCCGGGTTCTGAATCATGTGCCGGTCAAGATGGTCATCGTCGACGGTTCGACGGCCCTTCTTGCGATGCGCTCGGGCGAAGCGTGTGCACAGCGGGTCGTCCACATCCACCCCGGTCCGCTGCTGGAGGCGTTGGTCGCGCTGTTCGAGCTCGTGTGGGAATCCGCACTGCCCCTGCACCCCATGGCCGTCCAGCCGCGCAGCGAACTGACGGACGACGACATCGAGCTCCTGACCCTGCTGCTCTCCGGACTGACCGACACCGGCATCGCCCGACAGCTGCGGATGGGAAGACGGACCGTGCAGCGCCGGGTGCGGGATCTGATGGATCGTGCTGCTGCCACCAGCCGGATCCAACTGGGCTGGCAGGCAGCCCGGTTGGGATGGATCGCCGGGTCGGGGGACCCGATGGGGACCACCCGGGAAGACGTCAGTCCGAGCTGTCGCCTGACGGAGGCCTGACGTCCGTATGGCCGTGGCCGGACAATGCCGTACGGCGCCCGTGGAACCTGACCCGTCTCTGAAACGGCAGGGCATGAAGGGAACTGCGGACCGAAGAACCTTGAAGTCATGGCACCACCGTGGTGGCGCACGACGAACGGGGTCTTCGCCCCGCCGGAGCGGCTGCGCGAGCACTACGAGAACCTCGGTGTCGCACCGGACACCGATGTCATCGTGCGCTGCGGCAGCAGGGTGACCGCCTGCCACGACCTGCCGGCGCCGGAACGGGCGGGGATCGGCTCGGCCGCCCTGTACCCCGGTTCCTGGTCCGCCTGGTCGGCGGACCCGACCCGCCCGGTCGCCACGGGCGACGAGGAGCTGCCGTCGGGACGTCACTGAGTGCGTGCGACGCCGACGGCATGGCGAGGGGGACCGGAAGTTCGACTTCCGGTCCCCCTGGCGGATTGCCGCCCGCGTGGATGCGCTCGATGCGGGTGCGCTCAGTCGGTCACGGCGGCGGTCTGGGACGCGCCGGACTCGGTGCCGTCCTCGTAGCGGACCGTGACGCGGTAGTACACCGTGGTGCCGGCCGGCTGGGTGCTGTCCCACCAGTATCCGGCGCCGGAGTCGTCCACGCCGATCAGGTCGAAGGTCTCGGTCTGCGGGTTCCACCGGTGGACAGCGACACCCGACACCCGGCTGCCGTTCTCGTTCCTGTCGGCGGTGCCGCCCCAGGAGATCCGGCCGCCGAGGCTCGTGCTGAGGTAGGTGAGCGGAGCGCCGGTCGCCGGCGGGGCGGTCGGGCGGAGGTCCAGCTCGGTGACGTCGGCGACGGTCGCGCCGGTGTCCGGGGTGAGCTGGTTGCCGTACTGGTCGACGGCGACCACGCCGTAGCGCGCCTGCTGTCCGTCGGCCGGTACGGCGTCGTGGAAGGTCGTCGCCGTGATCTCGCGCGGCCGCAGGGTCCAGGGATCCTGCACCGGGGTGTACGTCCACTGCCCGTCGACGAGGGTGCCGCGCAGCACGCGGTAGTGGTCGAAGCCGGGAGCGTTGCTCGCCTCCCAGGAGAGAGTGATGCCGTTCTCCTTCGGGGTGGCCGTCACGCCGGTGACCGGTGCGGGGGCGGTCGTGTTGCCGGTGACGGCGACAGTGACCTCCTGGGAAGGGGTGCCCCCGTTCCCTGCGTGGTCCAGGGCGACCACCCCGTAGTAATACGTGACGCCGGGCGGCGGGGCGGCGTCGGTGAAGGTGGTGCCCTTCACTCCCTTGCCGACTTCCTCGCGCTGGGCCCCGGCGACGCCGCGCGGCTGACGCGACCGGAAGATCGAGTAGCCCGCGAAATCGCGGCTGGTCCGCTCGGAGGCGTCCCAGGTCAGCGTGACGCCCGCCTCGCTCTCCGAGGCCCGCGCGTTGAGGGCGGTGTCCACCGGGCCCGTCAGGTCGCGGGTGTAGTACATCGCCGCGCCCGAGGCCGCCGACTCGTGGCCGTGCGTGTCGACGGCGGTGACGACGTAGTAGTAGATGTCGCCGGTCTGCGGCAGGGGCCCGCTGTAACCGCCTCCCGACAACGTGTCGCCGGTCAGCCGGTTCTCGGGGGTCAGGGCGACCGGGGTGGACGTCGAGCGGTACACGCGGTAGCCGGCGAGGTCGGACTCGGTGTTGCTGTCCCAGTAGAGGGTGATCTTGTCCGGGTAGCCCATGGCCCAGTTCTCCTCGACGCCCTTCGGGGCAGCGGGAGCGGTCCGGTCGAGGGTGGTGATGCCGAGGTCGACGGTGCCTGAGGAGGCGTTACCGGCCTTGTCGTAGGCGCGGACCTCGTAGTAGTAGACGTTGCCGTCCTTCGGGACGGTCGTGTCGGTGTACGAGGTGGACGTCGTGGTCGCGATCGGCTTCGCGGGGTAGGAGGTGCCCTTCAGCCGCCGGTACACGCGGTAGCCGGCGAGATCCATCTCCTTGTTCTTGGCCCAGCTGACCTTCGTGGACATGGTCGCCGTGCTGTAGGTGACGGTGGTCCCGGTCGGGACGAGCGGCTTGACCTTGTCGACGGTCGCCGAAGTGCGGGGGGCGTAGGCGAACTTGACGTTGGCTGCGCCGGTCCAGTTGACGAAGTCGACGCGGAGACTGTGCTTGCCCGACGGGATGGTCACGTTGACGGTCTTGGAGACGGTGGTGGCGACGTTCTTCCACAGGTCGACCTTGCGGACGCCGTCGAGGTAGACGCGTATGCCGTCGCGGGAGGAGGCAGCGAATGTGAAGGGCCCGCCGGAGCCGAAGTCGCGGGTCGTGGACCAGCGGACGCCGAAGTTGTTGGCGGGCATGCCGTTGTAGCCGGGTGCGCCGGTGCCCCAGTTCTGGTCGATCACGGAGTCGCAGTCCGTGCCCTTGGGGGTCCCGGAGAAGGTGGTGTTCGCGTAGAACGTCCGCTTGAAGACAGGTGACGCGCAGGTCACTGCGGCGGAGGCGGGGCCGGCTGCGGCGAGCAGCCCGCCCGAGGTGGCGAGCACGACGGCGCCTGCGGTGGCGATCGTTGTGCTTCTTGGTCGGTTCATGCGTTCCTTCAGTCTTGATCCTCGGCGGCAGGATGTGACCGCCGACGATCAAGACTCGCGAGCAACGCGCTTGGTTGTAGGCCCGGGAATTCCGACTCCGGCCCGCTGCTGCGTGTCCGTTCCGCGGCGACCATCGCACGGACCGCGGGGGCCACCTCCTCGCCGAACATCAGCAGCTGATCGGACGCGTGCGCGGGCAGCAAGAAGGTGCTTGTGCCGTGCTCCAGGGTGAGCTCCGTCAGCTGCTCGGCCGGTCGGAGACCGGCGCCGGGCCCTCTCCGGGAAAGCGCGGGCGGTGTCCGCCGTCGGCGCGGGCGATCACCCGTACGCCCGTACCGGCGCGGCGAGGAACCCCTCGCACGCGCCGCCGCGGACACCGTTGTGCGCAACGATGAGCGCGCGCTCGACAATGTCCATCCGCGGGTCAGGCGTCCGCGAGGACCACCGAGCGGGTCAGGTGGCGGGGGCTGTCCGGGTCGATGCCGGCGGCCTCGGCGCGGGCGATCGCCAGGCGCTGTACGCGGACCAGTTCGGCCAGCGGGTCCAGGCCGCTCTCCACCCAGCGGGCCCCGGTCGACAGCACCTGATCGTCGAGCCCCTCCGGCGCGGCGCCGAACATCCAGGTGGCGGTGCCGGTGGTGGAGATGCTGATCGGGCCGTGGCGGTACTCCATCGCGGGGTACGACTCCGTCCAGGACAGCGACGCCTCCTTCATCTTGAGCGCGGCCTCGTTGGCGAGGCCGGCCGTCCAGCCCCGGCCGAGGAAGGTGAACTGGGTGCAGTCCAGCAGGCCTTCGGGCAGCGGCTCGGCCAATGCGGTCTCCGCGTCGCGGACCACGGCGTCGCTGTGCAGGCCGAGGTGGGCGCGGAGCAGCGTGAGCGCGGTGGTGGCGAACCGGGTCTGCACCACGGACTGCTCGTCGGCGAAGTCGAGCACGACGACCTCGTCGGCCGAGGTCATCACCGGGGTGTTCGGGTCGGCCGTGATCGCGACGGTACGGGTGACGCCGCGGAGCCGGCCCAGCAGGTCCAGCACCTCGGTCGTGGTGCCCGAGCGGGTGAGCGCGACGACCCGGTCGTAGCGGCGGCCGAAGGGGAACTCCGATGCGGCGAAAGCGTCGGACTCGCCCTGTCCGGATTCCTCGCGGAGCGCGGCGTATGCCTGTGCCATGTAGAACGACGTGCCGCAGCCGACGACGGCGATGCGCTCGCCGGCGGCGGGCAGGGCGGCCGACCGGCTCGGTGCCAGGTCGGCGGCGCGACGCCAGCACTCCGGCTGGCTGGCTGTCTCAATCTCGACAAACGACACTTTTGCACTCCGTACAAGTGATGGGATGCTCGTTCGCGCACGTTATAGGTGAACTACAAGCATTATCAAGCATCCTTGTTGCAGGAGGCTTGACTGATCAGAGCCTTGTGCGACGCTTGCGCGTGTCCGGTGACCGCGCCCAAGGGGATGGGCGCACGAATCCCGGACCCGTAAGGAGAGTTCTCTTGTCCAGGGATGCCCGGTGGAACGCGCTGCTGGAGCTGGTCGGGAAGCACGGCAGGGTAGAGGTCGAGGACGCCGCGACGACGCTGGATGTCTCGGCCGCGACCATCCGTCGTGACCTGGACCAGCTTGCGGAGCAGCAGCTGCTCACCCGTACCCGCGGTGGCGCTGTGGCGCACGGGGTCTCGTACGAGCTGGCGCTGCGCTACAAGACGGGACGCCACGCCCCGGAGAAGCAGGCCATCGGCCGCGCCGTGTCCGAACTCGTCGCCGTGGGCGAGGTGGTGGGACTGACCGGTGGCACCACGATCACCGAGGTCGCCCGCTCGCTGGCCGTGCGCTCCGACCTCGTCGGTGACACCGGCCCCGGGATCGGCGGCCAGCCGACGCTGACGGTGGTGACCAACGCTCTCAACATTGCCAATGAGCTGGTGATCCGGCCGCAGATAAAGATCGTGGTGACCGGAGGTGTGGCCCGGCCCCAGTCGTACGAGCTCACCGGCCCGCTGGCCAGCGGCGTGCTGGGCGAAATCACCCTGGACGTCGCCGTACTGGGCGTCAACGCGATCGACACCGAGCGCGGGGCGTACGTCCACCACGAGGGCGAGGCCAGCATCAACCGGCTGCTTGCCGAGCAGGCGCAGCGCGTGGTCGTGGCCGCCGACTCCTCGAAGATCGGTAAGCGGGCCTTCGCCCGGGTCTGCGATCTCAGCCAGGTCGATTTCCTGGTCACCGACACCGGCATCACCCCCGAGGCGAAGGCCCGCTTCACCGAGGCCGGTGTCACCGTCATCGCTGTGTGACGGTGACACCCGTCCGTCCGGCGGGGATACCGCCGCGCAGGATCAGCTGCGGGGCGCGGTCCGCCGCTGGTCCGCCTTGCCGGTGCAGTCGCGCAGCTCCACACGATGTCCGGGCCCGTGACCGCCGCCCCAATGGTGTGGGCCGCGGCTGTGGACATTCCTGGTCCGGCGGCCAGTGCCAGTGCCGCGACGGCACTTCCGGCGATGCGGCCGAGGCTGGGCACAGTATGCGAGAGGTCGTACGGGCCCACCCGCCTTTGCTTGAAAATGCTGATAGAGGGAACCGTCGAGAGCTGCGACAACGTTCTGCGCGCCGCGTACGAGACGGGGACCCGGCTGTACGTCGGCCACAACATGCGCCACATGGGCGTCGTGCGGCTGATGCGCGACATCATCGCCCGCGGTGACATCGGCGAGCCGAAGGCCGTCTGGGTGCGGCACTTCGTCGGCTACGGCGGTGACTACTACTTCAAGGACTGGCACGCCGACCGGACCCGCACCACCGGACTGCTGCTCCAGAAGGCCGCGCACGACATCGACGTCCTGCACTGGCTGACCGGCGGCTACACCCGCCGGGTCAACGCCCTCGGCGACCTCCTCGTCTACGGCTGCCTGCCGCGCCGCGAGGCGGACACCCCGCGGCCGGACAACTGGCTGCGGGAGTTCGACTGGCAGCCGACGGCCCGCAAGGACCTGCATCACATCGTGGACGTCGAGGACGTCTCGGTGATGAACATGCAGCTCGACAACGGTGTTGTGGCCGCGTACCAGCAGTGCCACTTCACCCCGGACTACTGGCGCAACTACACCGTCATCGGCACCGAAGGGCGGCTGGAGAACTTCGGCGACAGCCCGGGTGACGAGGTCAAGGTCTGGAACACCGGCCCCAGCGGATACCGCGCCGAGGCCGACATCACCTACCGGGTGCCGGAGACCAACGGCTCGCACGGCGGCGGGGACAGCCGGATCATGGAGGAATTCTGCCGGTTCGTCCGCGCCGGCGGTGTCACCGACACCTCTCCGGTCGCCGCCCGGATGAGCGTCGCCGCCGGTGTGCTCGCGACCCGCTCGCTGCGTGAGGGCGGTGCACCGTACGACGTGCCGGCTCTCGACCCCGAGCTGATCGCGTACTTCGAACGCGGTCAGGTTCGCTAGGAAGCTTCTGGCCGGATTCTGGACGTCCCGGGGAGCGACAGCACCGGTCGGACCGCACTCGATCTCTGGGACTGCCACGGCGGCGCCAACCAGTAGTGGGCGTTGCCCGCCACGTACTAGCCGCACCCGGCCGCGATGTCGGGAAGACCTCCGGGGCAGCGCCGTCAGGTGCCGTCATCGGGGATCTCTCCGCATCTGTTTTCAGCCATGCTCGGTGGGTAATCGGCGCATTCCGGTGCGGCGACCGCCCGATCGGCCGTCGCCGCGATGCGTGGCACTGTCGGGTGAATTGAAGCGGATCGCCCGGAAGATGTCGTACGGAGGCACCGGCAGCCGGTCTCGTACCGTCACCGCCGGACTGCCACTGCCGAGCGCGACCGTCGATTTTGCGCCAACCAGGAGACGCGGCGGCCAGGCTCGAACGCGTGGCCGGATCGGGGTCGGCATAATCGCGTCCATGTCGATCACGGGTGGAGACTTCGTCGAGCTGGGGCGGGACCTGTACGCGTGGCTCCCGCCGAAACGCGGCTGGGGTCTCGCCAACTGCGGCCTGCTCACCTCGCCGCGTGGCGCGATCTGGATCGACACCCCGTACGACCCCGTACTCGCCGGCCAGTTCCTGGCCGAGTCCACGAAGCGGCTGCCCGACGGTGCCTCCATCGACCGGGTGATCGTCACCCACGCCAACGGGGACCACTTCTGGGGCGCGGGCGTGCTCCCGGACGCCGAGATCATCGCGACCCGCGAGGCCCGGGAACACATCCACTACGAACCCACCCCGAAACAGCAGCACGCGCTGGTCCAGGGCAGCGATCCGGCCACCGCGCTCGGCGAATACCTCAAGCGCCACTTCGGCACCTTCGACTGGTCGCAGACCGAACCGGTACAGCCGACCACGTACTTCACCGGGGAGCTCGAACTGACCCTGGGGGAGTGCCCGGTCCAGGTGTCGGCCCTGCCCGCCGCCCACACCACGGGCGACCTGATCGTGCACCTGCCGGCGCAGCGCACCGTGTTCAGCGGCGACGTCATCTTCGCCTCCACACCGCAGCAGCCGGGCGACCACCCGGTGCACTGGGCGGGCCCCCTCTCCCATGTGATCGCGGCCTGCGAACAGGTGCTGGCCACCGGTGCCGAGACCATCGTCCCCGGCCACGGTCCGGTCCTCGACCCGGCCGGGGTGCGCGCACACATCGGCTACCTCGAGTATGTACGGGATCGCGCACACGCCCTCCATGCGGCCGGGGTGCCTGCGCTGGAGGCGGCCCGCCGGGTGATCGGCGAACGGCGCCACCCCGAACTCGGCCTGGCCGAACGGCTCGTGGTGACGATCGGCAGCGAGTACCGGCAGCTCGACGGGTCCGAACTGCCCGGTGTGCTGCAGGTGATGACCGATGTCGCCGTCGTCGCTCAAGAAGTCGCCGCTCAAGAACTCTCCGCGCAAGAAGGGGAGCAGTCCCGTGGGGCGGCAGGCCGCGCGGGGTGACAGCCGGATCTCCCGCCGCCCGGGCAGGGAGACGGACCCGACAACAGAAATGCGGTGACGGCATGGCATGGATCGTGGCGCTGATCGCCGTCGTCGCTGCCGTGACGGCCGTGGTCCGCTCCCAGAACGCGGCCCGTGACGCCAATGTGGCGTGGGGCCGCGTCGAGCTGGCCGAACGCCAGGCGAAGGCGGCCGACGCCCGTACCGCCGCCCTCACCGACGAGATCCGGCAGCTGGCCCAGAAGCGCATACCCGCCGCCGCGCTCGCCCTCTCCCACCCCACCGCGCCGGTGCCCGGCCTGCGCGAGGCGGCCGAGGTCGACGGCGGCTCCGCGCGGCTGCTGACCGAGGCGGTTCAGGCAGCCCGAGCCGCGGTCATCGAGGAGCGGCAGCGCGTCGACGCGGCCGCCCGCGCAGCGATGCGCGGCACCTCCGCCAAGATTCAGTCCCTGCTCAACCAGTCCCAGCAACTGCTGCACGAACTCCAGCACGAGTACGACGACCCGCGGATCCTGCAGCTGGACTTCCGTAACGAACTGGCGCTGCGCCGCACTCAGGCCACCGCGGTGCTCTGCGACGCCTGGCCGGGTCTGGCCCGGCAGAGCTCGCCGCTCGTCGAGATCGTGCTCGGCGCCCAGTCCCGCGTCGCCGGGTACGAACGCATCAAGGTGGCCAACCATCTGCGCGACGAGTGGCTCGCCGTCGTCGCCCGCGCCGCCGAACCTCTCGCGATCGCCCTCGCCGAACTGCTGGCCAACGCCACCGCCTACTCGCACCCCGACACCGACGTACAGGTGACGGTCCAGCAGAGCGGCGGTCGCGGTGCCTTCCTGGTGGTCGACGACGCGGGCATCGGTATGGACGACGACGCGCTCGAACGGGCCCGCGCCCTGCTGGCGGGCCCCTCCGAAGTGCTCCTGACCGAGCTGGGCGATCCGCCGCAGACCGGCTTCGCCGTCGTCGGCCGGCTGGCCGTCCAGTACGGCCTCAGCTGTCATATCGAGCCTTCACCGTTCGGCGGGATGCGTACGATCCTGCGGGTCCCCGCCCACCTCCTGACGGTGCTGGAGGACGACCGCAGCCTCTCCGCCCTCGCCCCGAAGGCGGTGCACGCGCACACCGCCACCACCGCTGGTGCCGAGCCGGAGCCCGCCGCCGAGCGGGAACCCGCCGTCCAGGAGCGCAACGGACTGCCCAGCCGGCGCCGCCGCGCACCCCGCCCGGCACCCGTAAGGTCCGCGCCCGCAGCCGTGACCCCGGCGGCCCCACCGCCGCCCCGTACCCCCGAACAGGCCGAGGCGTCGTGGGCGGCACTCCAGCAGGGCACCCTCAGTGGCCGCAGCGCCCCCGCCGCCCCACCGGAAGCGGAACACCACGACAACAAAGACGGCCAGGACGACCGGAACTGCCGGAACGACCGGAACGACCGGAACGACCAAGGAGACGACGAGACGTGAGCACCCCTACCCCCACCACCGGTGACCTCGCATGGGTGCTGACCCCGCTGCTGGAACTGCCCGGAGTGCAGCACGCCGTGGTCGCCACCGGCGACGGCCTCGTCGAGGGGGCCTCACCCGGCCTGGACCGCGCCTCCGGCGAGCGGGTCGCCGCCATGACCGCCACCCTGCACGCCGCGGCCCGGGCCTTCACCACCGCGTTCACCGACGTCGAGGCGCCGCAGCTGGCCCAGACGGTCGTCGAGTCCGACCGGGGCTTCGCCATCGTCGTCCCGGCGGGGAAGAACACCACGCTCGCCCTGTTCGCGGAACCCGGGGCCAAGCTCGGCGACATCGCGTACCAGATGCAGGTACAGGTCACCGCGCTGACCCGGGCGATGAACGCACCCGCCCGCCGACCGGACACCCCCGCCCGGCCATGACCCCGGGTCCAGGACGCCGTCTGATCCCCGCCTACCTGGTCACCGGTGGCCGGACCCGGCCCAGCGGCCCCGCACTCGACCGGCTCGCCGTGCTCGTACGCACCGACTCGGCCCTGCCCGACGACACGGGCTCGGAACAGCGCAGGCTGTGCGAGCTGCTCGAACCGGGCGCCCTCAGCGTCGTCGAATGCGCGGCCCACCTGGACCTTCCGGTCAGCGCCACCGTCTTCCTGGCCACGGACCTCGCGGCCGCCGGACATCTGCACACCCGACCGCCGATCCCCAGCGCCGGGGAGACCGACCGGTCGCTCGTCGAGAGGCTGCTCGTTGGACTCCGCTCCCTCCACTGACCGGACCGGCATCGGCTATCTGCCGCATGCCGAACAGACCCTGATGAAGCTCGTCGTCACGGGTCCCTTCGGCGTGGGCAAGACGACCCTGATCCGTACGCTGTCGGAGATACCCACGCTCCACACCGAAGAGGCGATGACCCAGTCCAGCACCCGTCTCGACGACACCGCGGGACTGCCGGACAAGACCACCACCACGGTCGCCGTCGACTTCGGCCGGCTCACCGTCCTCGACGACCTGGTGCTCTACATGTTCGGCACCCCCGGCCAGGAGCGGTTCTTCCCGCTCTGGGAGGACATCGCGCGCGGCGCCCTCGGCGCCCTCGTGCTGGTCGACACCCGCCGGCTCGGCGACTCCTTCGCCGTCATGGACATGGTCGAGGAGCAGGGACTGCCGTACGCCGTCGCCGTCAACCGCTTCCCGGACGCCCCCGCCCACCCCGACGAGGTGCTGCGCAAACACCTCGATCTCCACCCCGACACCCCCCTGCTGCAGTGCGACGCCCGCGAACGCCGCGGCAGCATCGACGCCCTGATCGCCCTCGCCGAGCATGTGCTGACCCGCCTGCCCCAGCCTCAGGACCCGTCATGACACCTCCCGGAGCCTCCGTGCGCTCCGTACAGCCGCCGCAGCCGCTGGCGCTGTACGGCCCGGACTTCGCCGCCGATCCGCACGGCCACTACCGGCGGCTGCGCGCGCACGGGCCGCTCGCCCCGGTCCGGATCGCCGCCGGTATCGACGCCCTGCTGGTCACCGACTACCAGGCGGCCGTCGATCTGCTGCGCGACACCCACACCTTCACCAAGGACCCCCGGGCCTGGCAGGCCACCGTCCCCGCGGACTCACCGGTCCTGCCGATGCTCGGCTACCGGCCGACCGCACTTTTCAGCGACGGCGACGTGCACGCCCGCTACCGCGGCGCCATCAACGACGGCCTCGCCATGATCGAGCCGCACATCCTGCGGGCCGAGGTTGCCCGCGTCGCCCGTCGGCTCATCCGGGAGTTCGCCGCCTCCGGCAGTGGTGACCTCGTCGCCCAGTACGCGCGACGGCTCCCGTTGCACGTCTTCACCACGTGGTTCGGCGTACCGCCCGAGGACCGCGAACGGATCGTCGAGGGCATCGGCGGCATGTTCAACTCCGCCGATGACGCCGCCGCCGCGTACGCCGATCTCGTCACCGTCGTCACCGGCCTCGTCGCCGACCGGCGCGCCCGGCCCCGCCGCGATCTCACCTCGTACTTCCTCGGCCACCCGGCCGGTCTCGACAACGACGAGACTGTGCGTCAGATCACGCTGGTGATGAGCGCGGGCCACGACCCGACGACCAATCTGATCGGCAACGCGCTGCTGCACATGCTCACCGACGCGCGCTACGCCGGCTCGCTGCAACGCGGCGCGATGACGGCCCACGAGGCCATCAACGAGGTCCTCTGGCAGGACCCGCCGCTGGCCAATCTGGCCGCCCACTACCCGCGCCACGACACCGAGTTCCACGGCGTCCGGCTGCGTGCCGGACAGCTGCTCCTGGTCTCCTACGCGGCGGCCAACACCCAATCCGCGCCCGCCACTTCGGACCCGGGCGTGCGCTCCGGCGGCAGCGCGCATCTGGCCTGGTCGGCGGGGCCGCACCGGTGTCCGGCGAAGCAGCCGGCGCTGCTCATCGCGATGACCGCGATCGAGCAGCTGACCAGCCAGCTGTGCGATGCCGAATTGACCGTTCCGGCGAGCGAACTGATGTGGCGGCCCGGTCCGTTCCACCGCGCGCTGGTACATCTGCCGGTCAGCTTCACCCCTCTCGAGATGAACCCGGACGCGGAGCCCGCGGACCCGTCGGAGGTGTCGATCAGCCACTGACCCGTGTCGCTGGTACGCCGAACGGGTGAGGGGCGAGAGAATTGCCCGATGAACAGCGAGCGCAGCCGGCGCAACGCCGACCGATGCACAGACGGGGTGGACCGGTGAGCAGATACGACAGGTACGACGTCACGGACGAGCAGTGGGAGGGACTGGCCCAGGTCGTACCGCTGCGCAGCCGCAACGAGTGGCCGTCCCGGGTCGACCACCGCACGGTCCCCGACGGCCACGAGAACGCCGAACAGCGCCGCATGGTCGTGCTGCGGGTGCAGGTCTTCGCGGACGCGCGGGAGGTGGCCGAGTACCTGGTCGCGCAGATCCCCGTGCTGCTCGATCTGACCGGCGCCGAGATCGACGTGGCCAAGCGGATCCTGGACTTCGCCAGCGGTGTGGTCTTCGGGCTGGGCAGCGGAATGCACCGGGTCGACCGGAACGTCTTTCTGCTGTCGCCGGTCGGCATGGAGGTCGAGGGGGTTGCGACGGCGGGCGTACCTCGATCGTAGGAAGGTCCGCCTGGCGGAACGGTTCGCCGGTCGGCGGCGTGAGTACGGTCCGCTCATGACTGCACTCTGCCCGGGGGCCACCCCGCTGCCGCCCGCTGCCTCCGATGCCCGTTCCGGGGTACCGTCCGCCGCCCGGGGTGCCCGTTCCGCCGGCCCCGTCGTGACCGAACTGCGGCTCTCCGCCTTCGCCTCGCACCGGGGCACCGTCCTCCCGATCGGGCCGCTCACGCTCTTCGCCGGGGCCGCCGGCAGCGGCAAGTCCAGCGCGCTGCGGGCGTACGAGGCACTGGCCCGGCTGGGGGCCGGCGACCCGCTCGCCGAGGTGTTCCCGGACCCGGAGGCGTACGTACCCGAACGGGCCGGGGCCGACGCACAGGGCCGCCGCGGTTTCCGGATCGGCTGCACGACGGACGGCCCGGCCGGTCCGGTCCGGCTCGATCTCGCCATCCAGGCCGAACCCACCCTCCGGATCGTCGGCGAACGGCTGACCGGCGGCGGCGAGACCCTGCTCACCACCGCCCTGCGCGATCCAGGGCGTTCGACGGTCCAGGCGGCCTGGCACACGGCAGGCGCGGTTCCGGTGACCCGCGCCCCACTGCCGGACGACGTGCTCGGCACGGCGCTGCTGCCGCTGCGGGTCGCGGGAACGACCGAGGGGCAGGTGCGGGTCCTGGCCGCCGCCGAACAGATGGTGGTGGCCCTCCGGTCGGTCTTCGCATGCGAACCGCAGCCGCAGCGGATGCGGGCGCCGGTGCCGAGCGGCGAGGACCGGCTGCGTCGCGGCTGTGGCAACCTCGCGGCGGTGCTGGAACGTACGCACACCCAGTGCGGTCAGCGGCATGCCCGGCTCGTCGCGGCGGCCGATGCCGGATGTGCGGGGACGGTGACGGGGCTGGACGTCGAGCGGCTCGCGGACGGGACGGTGCGCGCCCTGGTCGAGCGCGACGGCGGGCACCGCACCCCTGTCGGGCGGCTCGGCGACGGCGAGCTGAGGTATCTGGCGCTGGCCCTGGTGCTGCTCACCGGCCCCGGGGTGCTGGCCATGGAGGCGGCGAGGGAGGTGCCGTCGGCCATGCAGACCCTCACCGTGCTGGCCGACGGACTCGACCGGGACCTGGACGGACGTCAGCTGCGCCGGCTGCTGGGCCTGGCGGCATCGATCGGCGCGGCCGGGCACCTCAGGCTGGTGGGCACGGTCGCGGAGGCGGCCGCCTCCGAGGCCCGCGGGACGGCCGGTGTGACGGTGGTAGACCTGGAACCGTGACAGAACTTGATGTATTGAACCGCCCCTCCGGCGGGGTGCAGCATCGCTTGGCAACATGCCGGTGAGCTGTGCGGTTGTGGGCGTCATTGGTCGTTGTCGGTCATCGTCGGCCCCCCTCGGACGGCCCACAGACGGCCCGGACGGCATGTGGCGTCAGTTCGGTAGGCGCTTCCTGCCCCGCATCAACCCGGCTGTCGATTCATGCAACGCTGTCTCCGTCCGTCACGGCCTGCCCGCCGGTACCTTCGGTGATCGTCGGCACGCTGATTATGGTGACCATCATGGTCGGCGACCTGTTCCGCTCTCTGCAGACTCGTCAGGCAGGGGCATGAGGGACGTGCAGCCAGGGCTGGCGTCAAGCCGCTTCGTACCGGTGGGCCCGTCCGCCGCACCTTTCTGTTGTTCTTGATCAGCGTTGGCCGATCTCGGACAGCGGCCATGTCTCTGGTTGACGCAGGAGCGCGGGTCCGAGCCTTCCTCATGGCCAGCTTGCGCTGCGCCTGGCCAGCATTCCGCGACCTCTTCGTCCCGAAGTAACTTGAGTGGGCGCTCGACCTTGGCCGACTGCGCCTCTCACCTGCCGTGGTGGTCCATGGGCGTCCGCGCGTGTCCGCTGCTTTGCTTCGGCGTTGTCACACAGCTAGACACTCACAGACCGAGCGTGCAGATACGGTCAGGCGCTTAGAAGGCGCCTTGGTGCTCACGTCGTCCTGGCCGCCTGACTAGCCCAACTCTGCTGAGCTCACCACAGTTTCGTCTTACTTCGACGCGCATTAGACACGAGCGGCCAGCGGAGCACGTGAGTGCCAAGTGGCTGCCGTGCGTCA
This sequence comes from Streptomyces sp. NPDC002206, assembly GCF_053593595.1. NCBI lineage: Bacteria > Bacillati > Actinomycetota > Actinomycetes > Kitasatosporales > Streptomycetaceae > Streptomyces > Streptomyces sp. NPDC002206. Next base: position 98,561 of record NZ_JBSFCW010000012.1, on the reverse strand, counting down.
TTTGGCATCGCATCTGCCAGCCAGCCAGCCAGCCAGCCAGCCCAGTCCTCGTCCAGCCGTGTTCGCAGGAAGGCCGCTACGAAGCCACGTCGATGCCGTAGTCCCGAATCAGCTCCTCCAACCCCCCTCTGTATCCCTTGCCTCCGATAACGAACTCCCAGTTGTCGCCAGCGCGGCGGCGGAAGGACCCGAGCACCAAAGCGGTTTCGTTGGCGCGGCCATCTGAGACCTCTAGCTGGTCGAGCTCGGCCCCCGAGAGGTCCAGTAGTCGGACGCGAGCCTCGGTGAACCCGGAAAGGTCTGCCTCAGGATTAATGACGGGGTCGACTGCGGCGACCAAGACGAGTCGGTCAGCTCTATCGGGCAGTGCGTCAAAGGACACCCGGATTGCGGCCTTGTCCGGCGCTGCAGCGGCATGCGCACGGACCGTGCCATCTGGTGCCTGAGGGTTGTTGAAGAAGACGAAGTGGTCGTCGTCCAGAACCCGGTTGCCATGGCAGACGAGCGCGCACACGTCCACGGCGACGGTGCCTGACCAGCACATGCTCAAGATGTTGGCGTCACCCGCCTCGTCCGCAGCATTCGGTGTCGCCCGATGGGCAGGAACCGAGCGTCCGCCGCTGCCCAGTCGTCCAAGCAGTCCGTGACGGTGCAGCAGGTCGACCAATTCGACGCCAGATACCAGTTCTAGGGGCTTGCCGTTGGCGAAGGTGTGCGAGCCGGGGCCGAATCCGGAAGTCGTGACCAGTACGCCCTTATTAGCGCCGGCGTCCTGGACGGTGCCGTACAAGTCACGGACGGCTGTCGGCGGCACGGTGTTGCGGTAGCGCTTCACCTGCACGACGATCTTGCCACCCCGGATCGGGGTCGGATCCAGCGCGTCGACATCCACACCGCCGTCGTTCGAGCGCTGAGTCGTCACCGCCTGCATGCCCATGGCGCGGAATAGATCAGCGACCAGCGATTCAAAGGCGATCGGATCCATCTCGTATAGATCCGGCTCATCGTCTCCTCCGTGGGTGACGACGCCGTTGCCTACATCCTCGGGCACCCGGCCAGGCCGTACCGTAGCGCGTTGATCAGGGCGCGAGGACAACTGGCCTCGGAGACCGTCCACCAGGCAATCGGCAGCGTTCACCTGCTCCAAATGGAGCTCGGTGAAGGTTGAACGCGAAGCCATGACAGTGGCCAGGAAGACCTGTGCCTGCCTGCCCGTCGCCGGGTCGTGGTCGTCGACGAACCCGTTCAACGCAACCGACTCCAAAGCGCCGAACTCATCGGCTGCGAAGAGGTCGCGCAGAACGAGGAGAACGCACTGCGCGAGCACGTCCCGATACAACGCTCGACGCTGGGCTGCCGGGCGAGCCGTCTCCTTGTCCTGATCCGCCGAAGGCATGTACCGCACCGACTTCATTTCGGGGATGACGTCGTATTTGGGCAGCTCCCAGTTCAGAACCAGCTGGCGCGCCGCAGAGTCGTACGCAGCAGACACCTGACGCGGCAACCCCTCCGGCCACGCGACAGACGAATAGAGAGCAGCAGAAAAGTACTCCACCGCGGCTTCGGGATCACCGTTGCGAAGTGCCGTTGTCATCTCGGCAATGCCGGTGTTGTGCCGGCGGATTTCCGCTAGCTGAGCATTAGCCCACTGCTCGTACTGCTGCTGATACGTCGCCAACTGCTGCTGACGCTGTGCCTCTGCAGCCTGCGCGGCGTGCCAGTCACGCTCGAACCGGGCCCGCGTTTCGGCCTGCGCCTGAGCTCTCCGGTTGGAGGTCCAACCGCCCTGTGCTTGGTACTGGTTCGGATCCGGCATTGCGATGGGGTAGGCGAGTTGGCCCGGCGAGAATGCCTCAATCTCCTCGGGTCGGGTGAGCGTGGTGACTCTGAATGCTGCAGCCCGACATCCAGCGGACAACAAGCGCACCAGGGAGTCAACCTGGGCCTCCAACTCCTCCGTCCGCCGCCTGGCATCCGCCTCTCGCTGCTGCCGATACGCTGCCTGCTGCTCACGATGACTGCGCGCTACTTCCCGCTGGTGGGCGCGGTGTTGCCGTTCATGTTCACGCTGTTGCCTGGCTTGTGCTTCAAGCTGGCGTTGCTGCTGGCGTTGGGCCTCAGCCCAGATGCCGACCAATCCATTGGAGCGACGACTCATGGGTTACAGGCCCTCCCCCCAGAACCTCGGCGTCCCCGTTCACCTAGTCCTGGCCCCACAACTAACAGTAACGAGAGGACTCTAGTCGGCAACCGGCAACTCGCCTAGTCACTTGCCACAGGCAGTGACCGTACTTGGTCGTCGCACAAGAGGCTGGGGAGCGACCGGGAGCTGTTCGCTGTAGAGCCACGTGAAGGTGCGGTCCGGTTCGAGATGCGCGTCTCCCCAGTGGATGGCATGGATGCCGTTTTCCGGGTCCGCGGTGAAGAACACACAGACGAGCTGCGTGGAGGCGCCCAGCGCCTCAAATGTCTCGTTCAGCTCCTCGTACTCCTCTGTCGTCAGGTCGTCGTCGAGGGGAAACAGTCCCTCTTGAGGTTGCGGCCCGTGCCCCAAGAGCATCTGGCGACGTGTGGGGGATGCATTGGAAGCCAGCCTGGCCCGTACAAGCGGCCTCGGACGGTCGGCGTATTTAAGTAGATGGCCCTGATGCTCAGGTGCGCGACCCCGACAGGTGACATCTGCTTTGTAAGTTCGATCAATCTCGGGCCTGCCCGTACCCAGCTGGATGCACCCAACCCATCCGCGGCCGTCCACTGCTGTGGCCGTCCATGCTCGTTGATGTCAGCGCTGGATGTCAGCCCCCCAGCGCTTGTGGGGATCCCTAACTCGGGTGGTAAGACCCCGACCAGCACGCGCACCATCGATCTCCGGGGCAGGGATCGCATGCCCCAGCCCTGCTGCAAGTGAGTGAGGTGCATGCGATGTGGGCCGACGCACCCTACGCTGTCATCCTCACCACCTGAGGGTGCGTCATAGCAACCTGGGTAGACTGCAAGAGGGACAGGGCCAGGGGGAATTGTGGAACAGGAACACATGCTTGGGTACGGAGCCCTTGGCGGCCTGTTCATCGCAGGTTTGACCTTGTTCCGATACTTGCAAGGCGAGAAGATCTGGCCATGGCATGCGCCGGGCGGTGTGAACTTCAAGATCTGGCTCACGATCGAAGTGCTACGTACTGGCTTGGGGGCGGGGGTGGCGTGGGTGCTTGCTGTGTCTGGTCCGATTAGCGCTTTCGGAGCCGTGCTTGCGGGCGCTGGCGCTCCGGCGATTATTGACAAGTGGGGCCGTGCGGCGCCTAAGGAAATAGCATTGGCGCCGGCTTACGACATTCCTGCGCAAGACCTAGGCGCGCAGAATAATTCCAATCCTCAGACTAATATCGCACCGCAGCCGTCGCAGAATATGGCGAACGGGGGTAGCAATGTCTAAGTCGACCCTGCGCTCCATTAAAGATGCCATCGCTCACAGCGGCCCCAGCTACAATTCCGCCCCCAGGTCGCGAGCGTCGCTGGAAAGGACGACTCTTCTTGCTGCGCTAACTCATAGTGGGCCAAGCTATGAGCTCGGAGCCTCTCGCAAGATTTCAGCAAGCGAGGCGCTAAAAATTGAGGCGGAGGAGGTCCTCCCCCTAATTAAGTCCCTCCGCCCCTTGCTTGCTGGGGTCAAAGCTGAAGTCAGCAGCCTTGACCCCAGCAGCCCTGAACAGGCACGTGAAGGCCTCCTAGAGATGCAGAGGCTCCTGGGGCAGGCGGTGGAGTCGATCGAGCTTGACTACATGGAAATGTCAGGTCGAGTTCAACGTGGAATAAATCCCTTCGCATTGACTACTCACTACGGGGCTTGGAAGCAGCGGCGGGGAATGCTTGAAATTTCACGCGGTTTGCGCCAACTTCACGAGTTGACGTCAGAAGCGTTGCTAACACTGAAGCGAGCGGAAGTCAGTCCAGCTCAAAAGTCGGATTCTTTTGATGACTTGCTATCCGCCGCGTTGGCGCCGGCAATTGTCAGAATTTTCGACCGTTTGGACATGGCAGCAAGGACCCTGACAGTCTAGCGATCGTGAGCGTGCGCGACGATCCTTCTGGATCAGAAATGCGTGGCAGCACTACACGAAATCCGCGACAATGGTCCGATATGGCGTAATGTTAAACTTCTTACATCAACTCATCGAATCGCGCGACGGCGAATGCGATCCTTCCGTCGCAATAAACCCTTCGGTTTCAGTGGAGTCGCACGGTCCCCGAGCCAGTGGTTGGAGACCGTGCGGACGTACGCGAAGCACGAGACGCACATCCGGCTCCACCTAGTGCCTAATACTCCAGCTGTAGATCGTGATCTTGCTGGACGGCCTGTGCGGAGACGGGCACCTGGATGCTCACTTCAGCCAGGGCGGTGACCTGATCAATCGTGCCGAAGGTGCCGCCAGTCCAGCCTAGTTCGACACGCATTCGGCAGACTGTCTCAAAGCGACTAGGCGTGATCCGCGGCCTGTCTCAGTCCTCATCGTCGCATCGTTCCAGAACGAGCCCGACAGAGCCCTTCACTAGCTAGACCGTTGTTGTCTTCCAGATGCAAGTGGGGGTCTGGTGCACGATCGGGTGACATCTGAACTGGCTTGCCTTCGGCCGCCCTCCCCGATCGCGGCCCGGCCGCCGTGGGCGGCTACCTGCTAGTGGGTATGGGGGTTCACCTGGGGATCCCTTGATCCATCTATCCGGATCCCACGGGCTGCTATCCATACTCGACACGGATCCGGCCGTGATTGGTAACTCTGTGTCGACGCGGGGCTGGATCTCCACCGTGAAGACGGCGTCGTCGGGGTCAGTGCCTTCTTCGCCCGCCCACACGATCACGCGCACGTGTTGCTCGCAGATGCCGTTCACCTTCCACTCGGTCACCAGGTCGGTGACGACGAGCGCGGCCGCGTACTCGGCGCCCTGCCTGGGGGTGTCGGTGGTGATCTTTCCCCGCCAGCGATGGGAGTGGCCGCCGAGGGGGCGCCAGCCGGCGGAGCCGTGCGGCTCCTCCACCCGGTACACCCACGTCCTCTCGGTGCCCATGGCACCGATCCTGTCACCGTGTGGAGCCTCATGCGCCGGAGATCACGCTGCGTCGATGTCCGACCGGGGCCGGAGCTCCACGATGAAGTTCGCGTCCTTTGTGTCGCCCGCCTCTTCGTGCCAGAGGAAGACTCGCACGTGCATGGCATGGTGGAGGCCGATCCTCCCCCACTCGGTCATCAGATCGCCGACGATCCGGCCGATGGCGTACTTGGCACCCTCGGGCGAGTCGGAGGCGGTGATCGCGCCCTGCCACCGTTCGGGGTCGCTGCCGTAGGGGCGCCATCCCTGGGAGCCGTGCGGCTCGAACACCCGGTACACCCAGTCCGTCTCGGTGTTCATAACACCGATCCTGTCACCGGGGAGTCCCATGCGCCGCATCGGATCCACTCCCGCCGAGTGGGGGTCGACCGGCTACAACAACTGCCCGGACGTCTTGGAGCTGGACACCGGCGACTTCCTGGCCATCGGCACCCTCGTCGGGCGCGGGGTTCTGCTCACCGACGAGGAGCAGGCCCGCATGCGGGAGCTGGGTGCGTCGGTCGGCGTGAACGACGCCATCGTCGAGGTGCCACGCGAGGTGTCGCGCCAACAGCGGTTGCTGATAGTCGCTGTGGTTGCGGTACTTCTCTGCTGTACTGCTGGCCGAGGGGCCGGACCGATGCGGGGTGGTGGAACCGTGAGTGCTGGGAGTCGTGGGCACGGCAGCCGATGGAGTCGAACAACTACGCACCGGCCTGGTCGAGCCAGCGATCGCCCTCGGCTGGCAGGTAGCCGTGACCCTGACCCCGAACGCCGGCCAATGGCTGCGGGCGAACGGTGAACTGGACCGACTGGAAGCCGTAACCGGCCTGCCAGTCCGGGATACGCCTCGCCTACCGGCCGAGGCTCGCCCCCACCCGGTAGCCAACTGCTACGTCGTCGCCCCCGCAAGCGCGAACTACGTCGCCAAGCTCGCGACGGGCATCGCCGACAACCAAGCACTGACGCAAGTTAGCGAAGCGCTCGGCACGATCGACGTTCCCGTCGTGGTGTTTCCGCGGGTCAACGCAGGATGTCGAGCGCTGCCAAGCCTTATGGGAGCGCCGACCTGCTGATTGGCGTTGTAGTCCAGAAGCCATTGAATAGGACTCGTTGCCCGCTGTTGTCACCGCCCATCTACCGTGGACTCACCAATTGACGTCCGGAGATTCGTTTAGCTTCTCCCTCAGCCTGGCCAGATGCGGGTTTGTGGGTTCCTGCAGCAGCCCATCGGTCACCACTTCATTGGCTTTGGAGACGTCCTTCGAGTACAAGTAAAGCCAAGCTAGGCGGCTCAATTCTGTCGGTGTAGCCTCAGCTCTTCTATCCTCCATGAGCCGGATCAGATTATCTATCATCATCGCCCGGGCCTCATGGTCAAGTTGCAAAGACTGATTCTTCTGAGCATGGGCGAAGTGGCTAGCCGCATCTGCGATCTCTGAGTAGTCAACGTCAGGAATCTCGGCGAGTACGATTCGCGCATTAAGCTCTTGAGAGACGTCTCCTAGGCGCTGATTTACGTAAATAAGTTTGCGCCAGGCCGAGATTTGCTCACCGTCTATCTCTAGAAGCCGCTCGATGCTGGTGCGGGCTTTTTCCCAGTCCTCACGAGCGCCCTCCATATAGAAATCTGCGATACGCAGCCAGGCTTCTGGGTAGCGGCTGGCGACATATTCCAGCGCCCTCATCTGTGGAACAAAATCTTGACCTGCCTGTCGACGAGATGCAACCACCCTGACCATGCGTTCGATCCTGGGCTGCATGCCCTTAGATACGTCGGTTACTTGCATGGGACCGAACTGTTGAATTAGCTCAACGTCGGCCAGCACCAGAGAACGGAATGGGCTCACTTTGAGCTTACTCTGTCCGAAAACAGCGGCAGTCATTGGAGTGCGCAGAAATTCCGACCCGCTGTCATCAGTCAGAACTTCAATCATCGAGTATCGCTCCAGCTGACTTAGGGCCCCATCTACGTCCATATTCTCATTCTGGGGCCTGATCAGTGCGGCTTCCAGCGCTAGCCTGGGCACGAGGGAACGCCAGCCACTCAGCGTCAAGAAGACGCGCTGAGCGGCTGGCGAGAGCAGTCCGTACGACCGCTCAAATAGGGCTCTAAGGGAGTCTTCTTTATTGAGGAAAAGCCTCCCCAGGGGGATGGCCTTTCCTTCCTGTCGAGCTTCACCGAGAAGAATCTTTACGAAATACGGATGCCCGTCCGTCTCGTCGAAGAGTGAATCGATGTAGGCCACGTTCAACAAGTCGTAGATTCCCAACTTGCGAGATGTCGATATTACAAGATCCTCGAATTCATCCCTTTTTAGCCCACGGATCTCTACAGGGAAATCTGCTTTAAATTCCCGCATTCGGGTGGTGATTAGAACTTTGTTTGGGCATCGCACGTAGGAGTCGATGAACTGGTACAACTCGATCGGGTTAGATGCCGTCTCAAAGTTATCAAAAACCAGCAGAAGTCGCCTGTCGTCATCCTGCTCCGCAAGAGCCTGAGCTAGATAGTCGACGGGCTTGAACCCCTTCACCTTGGCGCTGGTGGGATTCATCAGTTCCACAAACTGCTTAGAGATATCTTCCTTAGAAAGGACGGCGGGTCGTACCGGCTTAGGCCCGCTAGGTAGCAGATCTATATCCCGAGAGCTGAACCAGAGGATAGCAAAGTAATCCCCATCGCTCGCAATTCGATGCAAAACCTCTAGAGCGAGAGAGGTCTTCCCAATTCCACCTCTCCCTACAAGTGTTACTACTGGATGCCGATTGTCCTTGAGGAGAGAAAGAACCTCTGCTTCAAGATTCGGCCTTTTGATGTATTCATTGAGGGGGGGAGGAATGTTGGCAAACGAATGTCCTTCAATGTCTAGGCTAGGGAGGCCTTCAGTCTCACTGGAGGGAAGCGACTCTGGCGGAGTTTGGTAATCTTCGGCGCTCTCTCTCCGTCTGGTATCGGAAATATATGAGAGCGTCTCATAAGTCGACCCTGAATCGCGTCCGTTTTTATACCCACCGTTTGCCAGATAGAAATCATGGATATCTACGTCTGAATGCACCAAGGGCAGCCTTCTTAGCTTCGCGTCGAAGGCCATGTAGATTCCGTCTTCGTGCGTGTGATCCTTTTCAGATTTCAAATAGGAAAATTTAGAAGAATCCCCGGAAACCGTAGATAGGTGGAACTTTCCGGAAATATTTCTATGGAGGTACATGCATGGCGTTATAAAAGCTGCGCATCCAGTCATTAGGGAGAGGATGGACTCTTCTAGGACGGGTGCCGCGGCTGAACATTTCCCAATAGTGATGGCACCGTGTCCGCGGGTCCTGTTGCGCAGAGTTGCAAAGTTTCTTACCCACCACTGCAAATTTGACTTACGGGGGGCTTTTTCGAGTTCTGGGTCGATTGATTGAAGCGCCGCGCTCAAATTATCGATCGCTACTCGCTGCCAAGAAACGTCACCGGGTTGAAAAATCTCCGTGAAGTCTCGAATGAGAGGTCGAGCCTCGGGGATGATATACGCGTTCGCTGGTCCAGTAATAACTTCTTCAAGGACTCGTGACCACTCGCCAATACCATCGGCTCGAACTAGTTGGTATTCGATTTTGTATCGCTGTCTATCTCTGTCGTTCTCAACGCTTGCAAGGATTGCGGATGTGGTAAATTTGACCAGCAATTCTCCGAGCAGCATCAAATCGTGGAAGTACGCGACGTCTGAATCCTGTTTACTCTGCTCGACCCTCTCCCACATGCGGACGAGGATTTTTGAGCTAAAGGAACCCATCGTGCACTCCCCTTACGTTCGGAATCCTTTAATGGCCTAGCATGCTACGTTCCTGACAAGCCATCAGCAAGCTACTCCGGAGAAACATCTGCAGGACTCTCGACCAGCTTCCGCCGCCTCGGTTCGGTATCCCGTGTGATTCGGGGGCCCACGCGGTCGGCGGAGCGGCTTTGGCCGGTGTCCTGCCCGGTTTGGGGTCGAGCATGATCAGGGGGCCGTACGCTGGCCGGCAACTCGGGCAGGTTGTGATCCTGCCCGGAATTTGAACGAGTGGCCCCCTGGTCTTGCTCGACGCGGGACCCGAACCGGGGAGGTGGCTAAAGCCGTGGAGCCGACCACCCCAGCCACAGCGGGGTTCCCCTGCCCCGTGCCGGCCGTTTCTCACGGGTGGTGCCCCGCGGCCGGGGGCTGCGGCGCGCGCCGCGCTTGCGCGGCGCCTTGATGAAGTAGAGAAAGTCTTACCGCGCCGGGATGAGGTGCTTGCCGTCGTGTCTCCTGAGGTACGGAGCTTCCGCATCCAAGGCATCGAGCAAACGCACTGCGCAGACCTCGGACATGCGCTCTGTGACTTCTTCGGGCGCGAGCCAGTCAACCGCCGTGGACTCGTAGAAGGTGCGCTCGGCGCCGCCGGAGGGCTTGCAGCGGAAGGCCAGGGCGACGATGCCGCACGAGGTGTTCTTGTAGACCCCCGTGAGCTCGTCGACCTGGGAGCGCCACCGTGTATCCACCGCAGCCACCCGCAGAAACCCGGTGACAGCCGGACGGCGCCGGACCTTCCCCACTGTGACCTGGGGTCGGTCCGGCGCTTATGCGTTCGCTACGCGGCCCTCGCTACGGTGCGGTGACCTGCCAAAAAGGCCCTCCCGAGGGAGGGCCTGGCACGGTGCGGACTGTGTGCCCCCGGCAGGACTCGAACCTGCGGCCAAGCGCTTAGAAGGGGGCTGGGGCGGTTCGGGAGAGGCCTGCTTCTGAACTGGTCCCTTCTGCAGGCCAGGTTGAGCGGTGAGCTCACTTCGAAACGTATTCGAACACAGCCACTGCGCTACCAGTCGCGATACCGGTCCGTGAGTTGGTAGCGCCCCAAACCGTGTCGCGCGGTCAGTGCAACGACATCGACCCCCTGCTCGGTGAGTGCTTTGTCAATGTAGTCGCACAGCTGCTCACGTTCGTCCGTCTCGTAAGCGCCACCGTTGTGCTCGTCATTGACGGCGTTCAGGGCCAGGACAACACGTTGCACGGCGGCGAAGACACGCTCGTCAGAGGAGCCCTGGAGCGAAGGGAGATCTGCTTCGAAGGCGTCCAAGACGCTGTCGGTGGCGGTGATCAGGCTCTCCGGGAACAATTCGACCATGCACGCACACCCCGGATCCAGCGTGCCGGCGGCCAGCTCTCGTTGCTCCTCCTCGATGCCCTCGCGCCAACCTGTCGTAGGTCTCTCAGCCATTGCTGGACCGTACAGCTGGACACTGACAATGCTGCGCGGTGACCGCACACGGCTGCGGAGGTCGCTTGGTTCCTGGACAACACAGCAGGTCGCGGCGCCGTCGGTCGTAGATCAGTCGTGTCGAGTCCACGCATAGTCCACGATCCGAGAAGGGGGCTACAAACATTTCCGTTGGAGGCTGGCAACGAGTGCTGGCATGGTTGGGCCATGGCTGATGGGACCTTCTACTCCGACCGTCTAGGGCGAGGTAAACCGCGTGTCGTCGAGGAGATCTCGCACGCAACATGGCGAGGCATCGTAGCTTTGATTCGCCAGTACGTTGGTGGTGGCTCTCTGGCACGAGCCTTTCCCGCCTATGACTGTTCGGATGATCGCACGGGATACAGCACAATCACCGGTATAGATGAGCAGGCCTTTGTTGATTCCCTAACTGCACACGTTCCCGACCTTCTCTCCTGCGCAATGGAGCACATGCAAGATGATGATCGGTTTGGAATGGCGATTCGCAGTAGGGTAGATCCTTTTCTCATGAGGGATCTTCTTGGTACGGGCTGGGCGCCGGACACCGTAACGGCACTGGATGTAGTTGAGTTCATTGTCCGCCACATCGAGGATCCGGCTCATCGTTCACTGCATGCATGGAATGGCGATCATTATCACTACTCCTTCAGCGATCGATCTCGCGGTGGAATCGAAGGGAAAAGTGAGTTCCAGGATGCCGTAAACCTTCTGTTCTCTAGAAATGGAATAGCTTTCACACTGGGTGACAATCTACAGGTCCAAAGAGTCGCACCGCCAGAAACTCGAAATATGATTTCCGATTTTCGGCCGGAGACTGAAGACCCTGAGCTCAACGACAAACTAACTGATGCGATGATCCGGTTCTTGTCGAGGCATCCGGCGCATCGGCGCGATGCGGTTGAGAAGCTGTGGGACGGATTTGAGCGACTGAAGACCCTGGAGTTCGGTGCGAGCGAGGATAAAAAGACATCGGCTAGCGAGCTTCTCGACAGATCATCCTCCGGCTCCGCACCGTACCGCGTTGTACTGGAAGCGGAGTTCAAGACGTTGACAGATATCGGTAATAAGTTCGGAATCAGACATCATGAGCACAGTCAAGCGGCTCTACCCAGCGACGCTGCTGTGGACTACCTGTTCGTACGCCTTGCTTCAGTGATTGCGTATGTTCTGCGAGCGACTGGGCGTATGGCAACTGGCTAACTCCTCGTGCCGAGACGAGCTGGGCGATGGCCGGGACGCGGTTCCCCCGGCTGAGGTCAGCAGCATCATCGCGCGCAGGCACCGCACCGCACTGTTGCTGCCCCTCTTGACCGGTCAGCCTGCGCACACGGACAGGACCAGTGATTGGATCGGGCGTCAACGCACATCCAACCGCCACGACCACCAACCCGGCGAACCAATGTGCTCACAGCACTAGCCGAGCCTTTGCACCTCGTGTGCAAGGGTTCGGCAGCTGCGGACGAAGTCTTGAGCAGCGATGATCGTGACCGTCTCCGGGTTGTGTACTGCCTGGCTACGCAATCGCCCCAACTGTCCGTATACAGCCGCCGCTTCGGTCGTGAAACCCAGCGCCTCAAGCTCGAGCCGGGTAATCATCGATCGGGCAGGGCGTGTCGACTCAGGCCCCGAAAGCGAAAGTCCCCGTGCCCTCAACGCGTCCCAAAGGATGGATTCAAGCTTCGTCCACGCGGTGATTACGGCCTCCACGGGGGACGCGGGCGCCATGGTCAGCGCGTCGTGGAATAGGTCACGGTGCGAGAGGCACTCACTAGCCAGCAAGTCCCGTGCATTCGGCTGCCAAAGTCGTAGCCAGCGTTCCACTACAGGTTGATCGCTGTCGGCCATTTGCTCCAATGCAGCAAGCGTGCGCCGAGTCAGCTCATCACGGGAAACCGCAGTCTCATCCCGCGGTTCGCGCTGAGCAGCGCGGCGCGGCTCGGGCTCAGAAGCAGGCTCGGGCTCAGGCTCGGGCTCAGAAGCAGGCTCGGGCTCGGGCTCAGAAGCAGGCACTGCTAGCGGGGAGCCCGTCACCTCGTCAGACGCGCTGGAGCGAACCAGTTCCTCCGCCTCAACGAGAACGCTGCGCGCCTCTGCCGCAAACTCTGCGCTTCCCGCCGGTGTTTCAACCCGCGTCAGTCGGCCAACCGCTTCCCTGATCTGGCTACGCAGTCCCCATAGCAGGCCAATCGCGACAAGAGGCCACACAAGGGTCTTGACGTACTCCAGCACTAGTTTCGCTATCTCCACGGCGCCATCATGCCGCTGCTCATCCGGCACCCCGGTTCAGCTCCAGGTCCGTGACAGAGACGAGACACGCGACGTGCCTGACTACCCGAGCACCCCCAACTCAGTGTCAGGCCGGCAGTGGATGCAGGCCCGGATCCCGTCGGCGAGGGCCTGCTCGCGGGTGATGGCGCGGTGGCGCTTCCTTGCGGCGTAGCACCCGCCGACATGAACCTCGGGGACGGGCACCGACCTCGATGCTGAGCTCAACGATCCAGTCTGGGATGGGCGGCCGCCGCTCCTCGCCCTGGTGCCACTCCTTCTCCCACTGCTCGACCGTCGGGATCGCCTCGTCGATGCGCTCTACCCACATGGCGGGCCAGGACCGCAGGGTACGCGCACTAAGAAAAAAATATTCCATACCGGAAATAGTGCGCAAGTTACGCTAATTGACTTTTCTGCATATGACTCCAATCAGGCGCTCTGCGAGCTAACATCCGATCAAGTCGACGGGCCGCCGCTAGGCAGCCTCGAAGTCCGCGAGGTAACGCATGAGCCGCCAAATACCCTTGAGTGAGGTCACTGCCGCTTTGGCATCCTCCCTATCTGTCGCCGCGCTAGAGCCTCTTGCGCAAGGCGGTCAAAAGTACGTCTTCAAAGGGAAGCTTGAAAGCGCCGAGGCGGCAGTGAAGGTCGTGCTCCTCCCTGATGGGCCCGACAGCGTCTACGTCCTAGAGAGGGCACAGCGGGAGGTTGAGGTCCTAGCGACTATCGATTCCCCGCGAGTAGTTCGCGTCCTAAGTGAAGTTGTAGAAATAGATTTTGGTGGCGGCGCCCAGGCTGTAGCTTGGGTTGAAGAGTGGCTAGATGGCTCTGACATGCGCAAGAACTTGGACGAGCCATGGGATTACGCACGTTGCGCCCGCCTAATCGTGAATATTGGCGAGGCGCTGGCTGCGTTCCATGACCTGGAAGTAGTACACAGAGACCTAAGCCCGGCTAACGTTCGAGAGCTGAGCGATGGCAGTTTCTCTCTCATGGATCCAGGATTGGCACGACATCTCGCAAAGACCGCGCTGACCGGACTCTTTCAGCCTGGGACGCCTGGGCACCGCAGTCCGGAGCACGTTCCAGGGGGCGACATCCAGCCTGTCAGCGACATCTTCGCCCTGGGGATCCTGGCGTTCCTCGCTCTAACGGGATCTCATCCCATCGACCCCAGCGGCGCTGAGGATGATTACTACCGACGATTGCGCGAGTATGACAGCCCTAGGATTGAAACCGTCTGCCCAGATATTCCAGCACCCTTGCGTGACGTAATTAATCGATGTCTACAGCGTCAACCGGCTCGACGCTTCCTAGATGGGCAAGAACTCATCGAGGAGCTCGAGAGGCAGAAAGATGTTTTCGGCTCCTACTTCATAAACGCCTAAACGAACTGGGGGGTTAGAATGGCGCTTCTGATTCAAGATGGCCGTCGGGGCGGACACCTTAAGTGGGCCGTTGAAGCTGTACAAAGGCGAGCGGCGGATGGCACCATCATCAGCACTTTTTGCACACCCCGTGTTCCTCGCCCTCGACATCGAGATGCGGCGGCGGTCGTTGAAGCCATGGGGTCCGCAGAGGTAATCCTCGACCCAATGACGCATGCCCGTCTTCTCGCTGGCACAAATAAGCTGGAGGATTACGAAACGTGGGGCCTGTGGGGTTCCTCTGGGATCGGACTTAACACCACCACCAGGCGAATTGAGCATGTAGAGCGAGTCTTTGGAAGGCAATCCGAACTCGGTCTCCCGCGGCTTTCTCCGACTCTCGCCGTGGGGGCGGCGAACTCCGCAGAAGCAGACCAAGCGGTCGAGACAGCCCGCGTGGCACGCGGGATCGACCGCGATTGCTACCAGAGCTTCGTTGGCACCCTGGATCTCTTCGCCTCAGGTGCTGCACTGGATGCTTACGTGGGCCGTCTGGCTGGGCTACGGGCGAGCACGTGGGTGGTGACCCTAATCCCAACGGCGAGTACGAACCTTGTGGGAGATCTCGCCGCTTCGACAGCCGCCCTGGCAGGCTGGCTGAGAACCATCCACTCACTCAGCGCACGGAGTCGGGTCATTGTTCAGAACTGCGACTTCATCGGGTTGCTTGCTGCAGCTGCCGGCGCAGACACGGTAGGAAGCGGCTGGGACAGATCCATGAAGGTATTCGACTCTGGCAGCTACCAGCTCTCCTCAGGATCACCCAGGATTCCGGCTTCTTATGTTACTCAGAAGATGCTTCTGGCTGTTCTCCGCCGCTCTCTCGCCGACGACATCCAGCGGTTGGACCCCCAGCGAGCCGAGGTTTTGCGGGGTGGTCGGATGCCGTTGAACGAGGCTCACCAAAGAGTCCATCACCTCCGTGCTATCCGCGATCTAGTTTCTGATATCTACCAGTTCAGAAATCGAGCGGACTCTGTAGCCATCCTCCGGAACCTCTACGAAGATGCCTTGCGGGAATATTCTTGGCTGGACTCGCAAATTCCGGGGTTGATAACCTCGGCAGATAAGGAAACATGGGTTAACGCCCCGCTTCGCGCGCTCTCTGAGTACTCTAAAGCAGAGGGGATCTGGTAGGAGCGAACCCCAGGGCGGCAACGAAATGCTCGCTGCCCCACAGCATCTCCTTCGGGGCAATCTTGGACAGCGGAGGGCGGACTAGCCATTGATCATCAAGTGCCAGCCCAATGCCCAGTCGCCGGACCGTCGAGAACAATGGATCGCAATTTCTCGGCATTCGGCTCAAGACGAGTGCACTCGAACTGCACCATGCTCTGTACCTGAAGGCTTGTCTTACCCCTTTTCGCCAATCGTCAACTTTGGCTTCCAACGCATAAATATTCCCTACGGGGATCATCGCGTCAGCTTTCCGCCACAACTTGCCGTTGGCGATGGCGGCACCCTTTTTTTCTAGATCACGCAGTGCCCGCGAAACAGTCCGGTCACTCTGGCCGCATTTTCTCTTCAGCGCCTCAATGCCGATTTCCCTGCGCACGTAAAGCGCGGAAAGTACTTCGACTCCCACCGGATTCAGAACCGGGGGGATGAGCGAATCAAGCCGCCGTTGCAGTGCAGGCCCAGGGCCGGGTAGCGCCACTAGGTCTGGAATTCCCACTGGCCCCGGAACCTCGGCCATCATGATCGCTCCCGGCTTGGAGCGCGGCAGAGTACTGGCTAGCCTGCGCAGAGCAGGGTCCAATTCGGCCTCTTTGGTCGGAGCAAACCGCACGCCATTGGAGCTTGCCATGGTTTGGTATTCGAAATTACCTTCAAAAATACCAATACTACTCTGCGAAATAGCGTGAAGTGTCAGCATCTTCTAAAGATAGCAAAGGGCACTGACACTTAGGCCTCGCCCCCACCCTTCCCGCCCTTCCCGTCACACTATGTTGCCGCTACAGGTCCAACGGATCGTGCGGGACAAGACGGCTGGTGAAACCTGCGGCGCAGAGCCGCTTGAACGACGCTTCTACGCTGCTCGGCACAACTTGGCTGATCATGAAGCCTTCTTGTGGATAGATCAGAAGCCGCTGGAGAGCGCCGACCAGCATGTCGATCACAAGGTGAGCGTCCCCGATGGAGTCGACGTAATCGTCGAACAGCATCGACGTGGACGCACTCACGACCTCCACCTCGGGCCATAGCTTGCGCGCTGTCGCATAGGCGCGTCGTTCCTCGTACGGCTTGCTGATCAGCAGCACTGACGCGACGTCCACTCCGGCCTCGTCAAGCAGAATCCTTGACAGTCGGATGTTCTCGCCAGTGTTACGGGCCTTAGGCTCGACCAGCACAGCAGAACTGGGAACCCCCAACTCCAAGGCGCGCTCGCGATATTGCTCAGCTTCCCCGCGAGGCATCCGCTCACGCGTCGTCCGGCTGGTAGCGCCGGTGAAGACGATCAGCGGGAACATGCCGCGTTGGTACAGATCCACGGTCACATCTGCCACGCCCAAGTCGTGGCTGCCGAGACCGATGGCAACCGAGCAGGGACGCGGTTCATGGTGCATCTGCTGGAAGTCCCAGAGCCGTTGAGCGTCAGACCGTGTCTGCACCGAGATCATCGGCTCGCTCCTTGTGCTGAATCGGGAACCTTGAAGTCGTACGCCCAGGCGAAGCGGCTCGCTGCGTGGATGCCGATGGCGAACTCAACCACGGTCCCGTCAGCGGTGTAGGTGGTTCGGTGAAGCTCTACGACCCACTCACCGGGCGTCAGCTGGAGGAGCGCCGCCTCCTCCGACGACGCGGGGCGCGCGAATAGTTCCTCCCGCATGTGATCGATCTCGTACCCCGCGTCGTAGAGCACGCGGTACCCGCCACCCTTGCCGGCCGGGCCCGGTGTCGGGTCAACAAGCCGCGTCCCTTCGACGTGCTCGGGACGGTAGTAGCTGGTCAAGGTATGCGTCGGTTGGTCCCCCTCCTTCACAAGGCGGGCGCGCGCGTACACCTCGGAGCCTTCCGGTAGACCGTGCGCCGCCGCTACCAGCGGCGTGGCGGGCACACGGCTGACGTTCTGCGTCTGTTCCCCACGCTTATGCGCGCGGCCCGAAGCCACCCGGTCGGCGATGAAAGCGACCTCGTCCCCATCACGCCATTTGACCTTGTCGTACCGGGCGATGCCGAGCCGCTTGAGCGGGGCCTGCTGCCGCACGACAGTGCCGTGACCTCGGGAAGAGGTCACCAAGCCCTCGGCTTCCAGCGCCTTGTAAGCCGCGTGAACCGTGGACTTCGAGCCTTCACCAGCCTCTACCAGATCCCGGATATGCGGCAGCTGCCGACCTGGGGGGAGCTCACCCCTCTTGATCTGCTCGGCAAGCTTGTCTGCCAGTTCCCGCCACTTGGGTGCCATGCGCACTCCTCTCAACGTCTCCAGTGAAACACAGTCCTAGGACTGTTGACAGTCCCAGGACTGTGCGTCATTGTCATCTTAGACGCACCGCAGTCCTAGGACAGCGGTCGGAGGGTGCCCTCTTTGGGCTGCTCCTGGCGCCCGGAGGGCCCGTGAAACGGCTCGAAGGAAGCGACTGGCTTTTCTTTGAGAACTGAACAGTGAACTCAAGCGAGGTGAGAGCCCTCGCTCCCCTGGCGGCTGGGTGAGCCGTCGGCAGTAGTACGGCGCGTCGGCGCGGTACGCACAATCCTGCGGCCCTGGAGAACACCCCCGGGTGCCACCCGCAGTGAGCTGCCCTGCTGAGCGCCAGGCAGAGAGATGGCGCCCCACCTTCCGTAGCTCGGCTGCGGCCGGTTGCCTCCTTCGCCCGTCTCGTACGGGCGGAGCTGAGGGGAGCCGGAACACCTCTTCCTGCTTCGCCCGCAGACGGCGCGCGGCCCCGGTGCTCGAACACCGGGGCCGCTGGTTGGGCCGTCCACCGACTAAGGAGACAACGACCCATGAAGACCATCGTTGCTGGTCACGTAGCTGTTACTGCGACCGAGTTCGCTGAGCTGGCGCTGGGGATCGATCTGGAGCTGTTCACCGGTTCGGTCACGGAGTCCGCGATGGACCGGGCGGCGCGGCTGGATGTGGCGCACGAGGTTCTCGCGGAGCTCCGCGAGAGTGACCCGGAGGCCGCGGCGTACGCGGAGAGTCTGCTGCGGACGCTCCCGCTCAAGTCGCCGTGCTCGTCCGGCCGGCGTCCGCGTCGTGCGGTCCGCCGCCCGGTGAAGGGCTGCACGGCAGGTTCGGCGGTTGCCGCATGAGCGCCCGGCCGATGAACAGCTTGGCCGCCGCGGTCGCGACCCTGGCGTCGCTCGTGGGGCGGTTCCCGGGTCTGCCTGCCGCGGACGCGGCAGTGTCCACGATCTTCCCGGACCGGCTGTCCTTGTCCTTCCACGGCGACCTCGGAAAGTTCGAGGCGTGGCGGTCGGCCCTGGACATCAGCTACGCGCTGGTGTCGAGGGAAGAGGAGATCGGCGGTCCCCTGATGTGGCTGACCGCGGAGACCGTCCTGGACGGCGTCACCGTCCGGCTGACCGGATACGGGCTGCAGAAGGCAAAACCAGTCGACCAGGCCGCCCCTTGGGAGGTGGCCACATGAGCGCCTCGTCCGCTGGTCTGTGGGCGTGGTGGCTGCGTCACGGTGGTGCGCTGCTGGTCGCGGCGTGCGTCGTGTCGTGGCTGGTGCCGTTGCCGTCGTGGGCCCGGTTCTTGTGGAACCTGCTCGTGGTGGCTGGCTGCTTCCACCTGATGGCCCTGCATCGGGCACACCGCAACCGCGGTGGGGACGGGGGCCGTGATGAGGCGTAAGACGAGCGCGGCCGAGCAGATCGCCGCACTACAGGGTCTGCAATCGGGCCTGACGAAGGTGCTCGTGGCGGTCGCGGTGGTCGCGCTCGCGTTCACCGCGACGAACGTGACGCTGTTCGCGATCGACCACCACATCAGCGTCTGGATTGCCTGGCTGCTCGACCCCATGGTCGCCGTCGCCCTCGGGGCGGTCCTAATCGTGGACGGCCGACTGTCCGAACACGGGGTGCACCCGTCCGGATGGGCCACCGGACTCCGCTGGTTCGCCGGTCTCGGGACCTGGCTGATGAACTGCTGGGCCTCCCTCTGGCCCGCGGGCACCGCCTTCGGCGTCCCACGGGAAGTGGACCCGGCCGGTCTCGTACTCCACTCGATTCCCCCGGTCCTGTTGATCGTTCTCGCTGAGGCGATCACGTTCTACCGGCGCGCGATCCTGGATCGAATCGCTGCCTTGCGCGATCAGGTGGACACCGTGGTGGAACGGGTGGAAGCCCCTCCCGTCCACCCCGCTTCCACCCCAACATCCACCCCGCCCGCCCTCACCGCCCCGGCTGCTCCGGCGGTGGCCGGGCGGAAGGCGTTGCCGCTGGTCATCTGCGGTGGACACCGGGTGTTCCCCCTCACCGTTCCCCCCGCTTCCACCCAGGGCGGTGGGAACGGCCGGGAGGCGGTGAAGCTGCCGGCCGATGAGGCTGCCCGGATCATCCGGGAGTGCTGGGTGGAAGGCGTCACCATCCCTGCCGCGGCGGTCCGTTCCACCCGTTCCACCTCCTACGTCCACAAGGTCTACAAGCAGCTCGAAGAGGACGGCGTGACCCGCCGCCCGCACCTCGTTCCGGTGCCGGAGACCACGGGGGTGGCGCTCTGATGGCCACCGTCCCCGACTACCGGTGGCGCATGGCCCCGCCGGGTCTGGCGACCCGTCGGCAGCTTCGCGAGTTGGGGCTGCGGCCCGGCGGACAGGACGTTGCTGCGGAACTGCAGCGGCCTCGCCGGCGTCGTGGCCCGCTGGTCGCCTACCTCTACCGCATCGACCGGGCCAAGCCCGTACGCCCGATGACACCGGGCTGCGCCGCCTCGCTCGCCAAGGCGATGCGTGCTCGCCGGATGTGCCCCAACTGCCGCTGTGACGCCGGGTACTGCATCCCGCGGTCGCTCGGCATGTGCGTCACCTGCGATGACATCCGAAGGGAGCGTTGAGCATGACGGAAATCAGCACCGAACCGCTGGTGATCGACAACCAGCCCGCACCGACCACACCGCCCCAGGCCGACCCCGCTCCGGCGCCGGCCGAGGTGACCGTGGAGCACACGGCGGGCGGGTGGCCCGTGGTCCCGATCGCGATGACCGGCGCCAACTCCACCGTGACGGCGCTGGCCGCGGCTGCTCTGGCTGGCGGACCCATCGCCGCCGTGGTCGCCGCGACCGGCGCATGCGTCCTCGGTGTCGCCGCCGCAACCCGCAACCACCGGGCCCACCGCAAGCACGCCACCGCCCGCACCAACCGCGCCGCGACCCACCACGGGGGCCGGACAGGCCGCGGAACGGGCGGTGTGCACGGCGCGTCCTCCCGCGGAACTGGCGGCCGATCCGCGAAGCATGCAGGTCGCAGCACCTCGCGCACCGGTTCCACCGGAAGCGTCCCGCACCAGCGCAAGACCACCAGCAACCGGCCAGGGAAGGCCGCCGGTCACACCCCCGGGAAGCCCACTCGACAGCCCGGCCCGGGGCGTGCGGGACAGGTCAAGGCGCTGCGGGCGGCGGCCCGGCAGACGGCCCCGTCACGGGCGGCACGGAGGGCCGAGACGTCCGGGTCGCGGCGCGCCGTTGCGGATGCCCGTCGTGGTGCGAAGACGGCAGCGCGGTCAGCATCCATGGCCCGTAAGGGGCCGATCGGCCGATCCGCGAGCAAGGCCGCGGGCCGGATCGGTGCGGCCAAGGGTGCGGCTATCGAGCGCAACCGCCAGGCACGTGACCAGCGGACCGCCGGAAAGATCGCCGCACGGCGCGACGACGTGCGTAAGGCGCCTGCCCGAAAGAAGGCCCGCAAGGCCCTGTGGCGGTCCGCCGCCCGGTTCCAGGGCCGCCGACTGCGCGCCGCCCTGCTCGCCGGGGCGTTGGGCCTGGTCGGCATGCTCACCACCCCGCTGGGCCGGAAGCTCGGCTGGGCCTGGCTGATGAATCCGGGCCGACGCCTCTACGCCCGCATGACCCGCACCGCCGAGGAACAGCGCCACCAGCGGGACGACGCGATACGCGCCGCCCTGCAGGACGACGAAGCCGCCGCCGACGCGGCGGCCGAGGACGGCGGCGAGCGAGTCAGCGATACGGCGGAGCGCCCGTCGGGGCCGACGCCGGCAGTACCCACCACCAGTGCGAGTGAGGGAGAGAGCGTGTCTGGTTTCCGGTTCGAGGAGTACGCGGCGGAGATGGAATCCGCGGCTGGGCAGTACGACCCCGAGTCTGCCATGGAGATCCTGGCCATGGTCGAGGGGCTCCCGGCCGCGCTGACGAGCGTGGCGAACGTGATGAAGGTCCTCGCGGAGCGGGCCGATTCGGAGTTCCCGCTGGAGAAGGACGTCGCGGACGGCTTCAACGACATCTTCGGCGCGGTCATGTCGGCCGTGGCGGTTGCCGAGGACATGGGGCCGCTGTTCCGCCAGTCCCACGAGCAGGACATCGCCCGCCATGAGGACCCGCGTAACGGGCCCGAGGCCGAGAAGGGATGGAACGTCTGATCATGGCCACCAACACCGCCTCTACGGGGCCGGTGTGGGACTGGGCTGCCGGTCACGGACCCGTGACCGGCGCCTTGTCCGCCACCACCGGATGCCTCGCCGTCGCCACCACCGGAGCAGCCACCGGCATGCCCCCCCGGCTGGGCCCTCGCCATCGGCGCCGCCGGCGCCATCGGCCACACCATCAGCAGCCTCCGCGAACGCCTCTCCGCCCGCACCATCGCCATGCGGTCCGCTTCCTGGCTCATCGGAGCCGGGTGGACCACCTGGGCCATGACCACCGGCCCCCTGACCTGGGCCGCACTCGGCTCCCTCGCCACCATCGGCGTGGGCATGGGCGCCGCCGCCCGCTCCACCCTCCTGTACGAGGAAGCACGGGAGTTGGAGGCCATCGCCGCCGCTGAGCGGCAGGTCGCCCGCGAACTGTCCGCCGAACGCCGCGCGATCGCCGCGGAGTGGGTGGACCGGGTTCAACGGGTCTGCAACATCACCCTGCGGGTCCTCGCGGTGGAGATGTGGCCGACCGGCACCGGGTTCACCATCGACGCCGAACTCCCCTCCGGTGGCACCACCTACGACAAGATCGCGGGCTACTCCGCCCAGCTGTCCGCCGATGCCCGGCTGCCGCACGGCTGCACCGCGGTTGCCTCGCAGGGCATTCACCAGGGACGCGTCCTGATCGACGTGACCACGGTCAACGTCCTGGTCGAAGAGCGCATGTATCCCTCGGACTACACGCCTCTGTCGATCTACACCGGCATCCCGTGGGGGTACCGCACCAACGCCGAAGAGATCTGCGTCTACCTGCGCGAGCAGTGCGCGCTGGTCGTCGGCCCCACGGGGTCCGGCAAGACCAACATGGTGCACGTCATCCTGGCCGGGTTCGCCCGCACCAAGGACGCGCTCACCTGGGTGATCGACCTCAACGCCGGATCGGCCGGCCTGTCCTGGGTGCGCCCCGCCTTCGACGCCAACAGGGCGCCGGTCGACGGGGTCCGGCCGGGTATCGACTGGCTTGCCTCGACGTACGAGGAAGCCGTGCTGATGCTCGATGCGGCCCTGGCGATCGGACTGCGCCGCAAGGTCGCCTACCAAGACCTCATGGCCGAGCGGAACACCGACCAGCTCCCCATCGGCGCGAAGATCCCTCAGATCATGCTGGTCATCGACGAGGGTGCGGAAATCCTGACCAGCACCGACCGGCGCATGAAGGACCTCGCGAAGAAGATCCTCGAAGTGATCCGCATGCTCCGGGCCATGGGCATCCGTACCGTGCTCACCGCGCTCGGTGCCACCGGCTCCGTGCTCGGCAACCTGATGATCCGCCGCGAAGCCAAAGCACGGGTCTGCCTGACCGGCGGGGAGGTGGAGGGCATGGACCTGAGCAAGGTCTTCCCCGGCTCCCGCGGGCTCAAGGTGGACCAGGCCCCGTTCAAGGGCGCCGGGTTCATGGGCACCCCGGAGTCCCCGGCGGCCCTGTTCAAGAACTGGCGGATCCTGCCCAACCAGATCCGCGACATCGTCCTCGCCACCTCCGACATGCACCCCCACCTCGACGACGTCTCCCGCAAGGTCGCAGGCGACGCCTACGCCTCGCGGTGGGATCCAGACCGCACGGCCTGGATGCGGGACACCACCCACACCCCGACCACCGACACCCCGAGTCAGACGGCCGGCAGCACCGGCGGGCTGAACCTCTCCGCGCTCCGGGACGACCAGGCCGCACCGGTGGGCGACGAGGACGCGGCGGTGCGGGCGTTCATGGAACAGGTCGACGCGGAGTTCGCTACCGCCCCCGACCCCGAGAGCACCCCGGAGCCTCCGGCCCCGGCGGGGCTGAACCTGTCCGCGCTCCGCGACACCGACAACGACGACGGCGGCCCGGCATGGCTGTCCGACGCCATCGCCGCAATCAAGGCTGCGGGCCCGACAGGCATGAAGCCGTCCGCAGTCGCCGACCTCGTCCGCCGCAGCCGGCAGGCCGTACGGGCCGCACTCAAAGCGGCGGCCGAGCGAGGCGAACTGGTCTACCGGGACAACGGACCGCACTCCGTCTACGTCCACCCTGACCACGCCTGAACGTCTCACAGAGCGCTACTGGCTAGTGGCTACTGCCAACTTGCCACTAGCCAGTAAAACGCCCCTCTACCGGCAACCAGGGGCCCCAACAGGCCCTTTCCGCTTGCCAGTAGCCAGTAGCCAGTAGCCAGTAGCCACTAGCCACTACGACCACGCACCGTCACAGCGCGTCGGGCGGCACCCACCACCACGGGTGCCGCCCGACGCGCTGAAGGGAGCCCTTTGTGTACCCGGAGACCGCGTACGAGATCACCACCCAGCCCCGTCCGGCCGACTATCCCGCCTACCT
The DNA here is from genome assembly GCF_053593595.1 of Streptomyces sp. NPDC002206. Lineage (NCBI taxonomy): Bacteria > Bacillati > Actinomycetota > Actinomycetes > Kitasatosporales > Streptomycetaceae > Streptomyces > Streptomyces sp. NPDC002206. Next base: position 74,627 of record NZ_JBSFCW010000012.1, on the reverse strand, counting down.
CCCCGCCCCCGAGGGACGGGTGATGCTGCCCTCGGAGATCCCGCCCGGCGTCCAGATGGTCACCCTGCCCGGCGGCATACGCACCCTCGCCTACACCCAGCCCACCGCACCACCCGCCCCGGTGCCAGCCGTGCAGCAGATCCCGGCATGGGCCAAGACCACCGCTCTGCTGACGCCGACGATCGGCGGGGGCATCGCCGCCGCGGGAATCGGACTCTCCTACGCAGCCCCGGGACTGATCGCCATGAGCCAAGCCCTGTGGTCCGCCGTCGCCCTCATCGCCGCCGGAGTCATCGCCGTCCCCGTCCTCCTGCGCACCGCCCGCGGCGTCTCCCGCGGACGGGCCACCACCCACATCACCCAGAACATCACCGCGTCCAGGATGTTCGGCCGGGCCAACGGCACCATCAACCACCGCTGAGCGGCGGCAGCCATGCCGTTACTCGACTGGCGTCACGCACGGCACTTCGACGCATCCCGAGATCTCCCCTGCGTGCTGTGCCACCGCCCCACGCCCATGCGCTCCCACGACCGCGAACCGGTCCACAAGGTATGCGCCGAGGACTGGATCGACCAGCACCCCGAATCCCAGCGCTTCCACAACTGACCGAGGGCAGCCCCCGACCTTACGCCAATGAAACCGGGGCTGCCCTCTACGCCAGCACTCAAGAGAACTGGAGACACCCAGCATGACCCAACCCATCCCCATCCGGCGAGCGACCGACCACCGACCCGCCTTACTGGATCTCTTCTGCTGCGCCGGCGGCGCAGCCATGGGTTACAACCGAGCAGGGTTCAAGGTGACCGGCGTCGACATCGCCGACCGACCGAACTACCCCTTCACCTTCCACCGCGCGGACGCCCTCGAATACCTCGCCGCCCTCATCGCATCTGGGGAGATCGAGCAGTACGAGGCCGTGCACACCTCCCCGCCGTGCCAAGCCGGATGCGCCCTGACCGTGGGCACCAACGCCTCACGCGGCTGGGGCCGCACCCACGTCCAGCTCATCCCCGAACTCCGCACCCTGCTCGACGCAACGGGCCTGCCGTACGTCATCGAGCAGCCCAACGGAAAAGCCCCGGTTCGGCCGGACCTGCAGCTGTGCGGGGAGATGTTCGGTCTCGGCGTACTTCGTCACCGTGTCTTCGAACTCGGCGGCGGGTGGAGCGTTCCGCAACCCACCCACCGCCCTCACCGCGGCTATGTGCGCGGTTACCGGCACGGCGTCTACCGCGACGGCCCCTGCGTCGCCGCATACGGGTCCGGCGGCGGCAAGGCGTCCATCGCGGAGATGCAGCAGGCCATGGGCATCACGTGGACCGACGTCCGAGAGGAACTGACCGAGGCGATCCCCCCGGACTACACCGAGTTGATCGGCAGCGCTCGGATCGTCTCCATGCGGGCGGTAGCGGCATGAGTAGCCACCTGAGGACGGCCCTGGACCTCGCAGCACTCGGGTTGCCCACCCTGCCCTTGCGAGTGGGCAAGCTCCCGTTCGGCAACTGCACCCGATGCGCCGGCAACGCCTGCGGTGGGCGCCCCACCATGAAGAACGCCGGGACATGCGCGTGCCCCAGCATCTGCCACGGCTGGGCAGCGGCCACGACTGACACCACCACCCTCACGTCTCCCTTGTGGGCAGGCGCGTGGCGGCAGGCTCAGGCGGTCGCCTATCACCCGGCGGGCGCCCGGCTGACCGTGCTGGACTTGGACGACTCAGGCGCCGTTGCCTGGGCCCGCCAGAGCCTGCCCGCGACCCGGATCGTGCCCACCACCCGTGGGGAGCACTGGATCTACCTCGGTGCCATGCGGTCCGCGAACGCGGTTCGGCCCGGCGTGGACATCAAGTCGTCCATGGCCTACGCCCGGTGGCTCGGCCCCGGCACCGGCACCATGACCGCTCTGCCCGAAGCCGTGCGCGCGCTGACCGTGAAGGAGTCCTCCACGGTCCGTCCTGCACCGCACGTCGTCACGGTGCCCGCACGAGTCGGGGAAGGGCACTGCCGTCACCGCACGCCCGCCTACCTGGACCGTGGCATCGCCATGGCCGAGCAACGCATCACCGAGGCCCGCAGCGCGGTTCACACGACCGTCTACCGAACCTTCCTCGCCGTGCTGTCCGCCCACGGCCGGTGCGGCTGCCTCACCGAGGCACACATCGCGCGACTGTTCACCGCCGCACAAGCCAAGGGCGAATCGCCCCGGCACTGCACTGACGCATGGGCCAACGCCCTGACCAGGTTGGGACTGTAGCCATGTCCGACGACGAGAAGACCCCGGCACGCGAGGTCATCGCCGACTACGCGCAAGCGCACTTCCGGTACTTCCGCACCGCCGACGGGACCGTGTTCGCCCAGAAGAACGGGCACCCTGTGGCCCGTCCGATCCGCTCACAAGGCACCTCGGGCAGCCACCGGCAGGAACTCATGGTCGGCCTCTTCCACGACGGACACGGCGTGTTCAACGGGACCGCCCTCAAGGAAGCGCTGGACTTGATCGAAGCACTGGCGATGAATCAGGACGTACAGCCCGTTCACATCCGCGTCGCACCGGGATTCGACGGTGCGACGTGGCTTGACCTGGGGCGCAGCGACGGGCAGTCCGTCCGTATCCACCCAACTGGCTGGGACATCCTCACCCCCGACCCGCAGGAGGTGTGCTGGCGGCGCACCCAGCTCACCGGGGAACTGCCCCTGCCGGCCAAGGACACCGACGGCAAGGGCATCGACCTGCTGATGAGGCTGTGCAACTTCGCCACCGCAGAGACCGAGTGCCTGGCCATTGCCTGGCTGATCGGCTGCCTCGGTCCGTCCGTGCCCGTCCCCGCCCCCTTCCTCACCGGCCCACAAGGTGCGGGCAAGTCCACCGGCGGGCGGATGCTCGTGAGGATCATCGAGGGAATGAGCGGCGACCTGCGTCGCGCCCCGAAGGACGAGGAGAACCTGATCGCGGCCGTGGCCGCCGGATGGGTCACCGCCCTGGACAACCTCTCTCACCTGGCCCCGGACCTGTCCGACCTCATGTGCTGCATCGTCACCGGGGCCGAGACCATCAAACGCGCCCTGTACACCGACGGCGACGTCGTCCGCGCCCGCTACCGCCGCCCCCTGCTCCTGACCGGCATCGACGTCGGCGTCATCCGACCCGACCTCGCCGAACGCCTCCTTCCACTCCGCCTCGAACGCCCCCGCGTCCGGCGCACCGAGGCCGAACTGTGGGCGGAGTTCGAAGAGGCGCTGCCCGTCGTCCTCGGGTCTCTCCTGGATCTCACCGTCAAGGTCCGGGCCTCCGAGGCCGACATCCCCACCGATCTACGTATGGCCGACTTCGCGCACCTGTGCGCGCAGTTCGACGCGGCGACCTGCCTCGGAGCGCTCAACGCCTACCGGGCCAGTTTGGACGACCTCAACGACGACGTCATCGAGGGCGATCTCCTCGCGCAGACCGTGCTCAAGCACGCCTCCGGCCTCACGGCCGGCGTGGAGACGCGGATGACGTCCTCCGAGTGGCTGCACTGCCTCACCGGCCTGTACACCGGGGACGACTGCCGTCCCCTGCCCAAGGGCTGGCCCACTACGGGCAAAGTCCTTTCCGACCGCCTCAAGCGCCTCCAACCGACCCTCGCCGCCCGGGGCGTACTGATCGACTGGGGCCGCACCAAAGAGGGCCGCTACATCGAGATGACCCGACGCCCGACCCCGCCGCCACACCAGCAAGAGCCGATGCTCTGACCGGCGAACCGCAGCCGCCTGGACAAACAAGAGGAGCACCACCCCGCGCCACGTGCGGGGTGCTCCTCTTGCTGTTCGGCGGCAACGCCGCCGCCCGATGGTCGCGCCGCGAAGCGGCTCCTTCTTCACGCCTAGAGGCGCGCACTACAACAGACACTCCCCATTCTCTTTTCCTAAGAGAAGAGACGCTGCGTCACCTGCGTCACCCAAGGACTGAAAACGGACCCTCACCTGCCGCTACAGCGGTGACGCAGGACTGCCGTAGCTGCGTCACCCCGCGTCACCTGTGTCACCCGGTGACAAAAGCCAGCGTCACCAGGTGACGCACCCCAAATCCTCTGCGTCACTCAAAACCGCAGGTCAGACGCGCAAATGACGCAGATGACGCGGTGACGCAGAATCCCGCACCTCGGACACATGCGAACTCAAGAGAAGCCCCCGAAGCCAACAGCAGTGTGACTCAACTCCCGAGGACCTCATGAGCCGAACCCGTCCAGCTCAACCGGACCCCCGCGCCACCCTCCGCAGCGGCCTGCCCGACCGGTATCTCACCCCCGATGACATCGCCGAGATGTTCGGGGTGCCGCTCGAGACCGTCTACCAGTGGCGCAGGAAGCGCACCGGCCCACCCGGCTTTCGCATCGGCAAGCACGTGCGCTACGACCCTGCCGAAGTACGGGCCTACGTCACGCAGCGCAAGAACGTCGACCGCGTAGCGGCTTGACGCAACCTCACACACCGCCAGGGGCGACCGCTGTCCGGTCGCCCCTGGTTCATGCTGAGAAAGGGGTACCGCCTCAGATGGCAGGTCACATCCAAGACCGCTGGTACAAGACCGAGACCGGCGTCAACGGCAAGACTGTCCGCGTCAAGAGCGACCGCCACGGCACGGGCATGCGCTACCGCGCTCGGTACGTCGGCCCCGACGGCACCGAGAAGTCGAAGAGCTTTCCGGATGGACAGAAGCGCCTCGCCGAGAAGTGGCTGTCCGGGATCGAGGCCGACATGACGCGCGGGCAGTACATCGATCCGCGCGCCGGCCGTCTCACCGTGCGGCAGCACGCCGAACGGTGGCTGGCCTCACTCACCATGGATCCTGCCACCTTCGTGAGCACCGAGCAGCGCATTCGACTGCACGTCCTACCGCATCTGGGTACCCGCTCGCTCGACTCGCTGAGGCCGATCCACGTCCGTGAGTGGCTGCGGAAGCTCCAGGACGGGGGACTGGCTGCCTCCTATCAGCGCGTCATCTTCGCGAACTTCAACGCGATGTTGTCGGCGGCTGTTGACGATCGTCTGATCCCGCACAACCCGTGCCGTTCGTCGTCCGTGAAGGCGCCCAAGGTGGAACCTCGCCGGATCGTGCCGTGGCAGCCTGAACGCGTACTCGCGGTGCGCTCGGCACTGCCAGAGCGCTACCGGGCCATGGTGGACCTGGCGGGCGGGTGCGGCATGCGACAGGGCGAAGTGCTGGGCCTCGCCGCTGACGACGTCGACTTCGCCGCGGGCGTGGTTCACGTTGTCCGACAGGTCAAGCTCATTGCCGGACGGAAGGTGTTCGCGCTGCCCAAGGGCGGCAAGACGCGCACCGTCCCGTTGCCTGAGAGCGTCGCGCAGTCGCTTGAGCATCACATCGCGCAGCACCCTCCCACGGGTGTGTCTCTGCCGTGGCGGTTGGTCGACGGCTCTTCGGTCACCGCATCCGTGCTCTTCCGCAATATCGAGGGACGGGCGGTGAACCGCGTGGTCTTCACCTGTGCGGTCTGGCGTCCCGCTCTCGACACGGTCGGGGTGCCGCGTGGGCGGGAGAACGGCATGCACGCGCTGAGGCACTTCTACGCGTCGGTGCTGCTGGACGCGGGGGAGAGCATCAAGGCCCTGTCGGAGTACCTGGGACACCACGATCCCGGCTTCACACTGCGGACTTACACTCACCTGATGCCGAGCAGCGAGAAGCGCACGCGGGAGGCCGTCAACCGCGCGTTCGAAGACGGTCCGAAGAGCGATGACGGCCCCACGACGGCCCAGGGAGCATGAGAGAGGGAAAAGCATGCAGGTCAAGCCGCAAGCGGGGTCAGAACTTGATGTGCAGACACTGCAGCGACGGCTCGCCGCGTTCGCGGCCGAACGGGACTGGGAGCAGTACCACACCCCGAAGAACCTGGCGGCGGCGCTGAGCGTCGAGGCATCCGAACTGGTCGAGATCTTCCAGTGGTTGACGCCCGAGCAGTCGGCACGGGTGATGGAGGAGCCCGAGACGGCGCATCGGGTGGCGGACGAAGTCGCGGACGTGCTCGCGTATCTGCTGCAGTTCTGCGAGGTGCTGGGCATCGATGCGCTGGCGGCGCTGGCGCAGAAAATCGACCGAAACGAGGCGCGCTTCCCGGTTACGGAGCGGCCGGATTCCCAAGATCGTCACTCTTCGGAGTAATCGACTTATCCACAATCGACTTCCTGTCCACAGATTTCCGAAATCCCCTGGCCTTTCGGTGCCACTCCCCTCACTGTGGGTAATGGATGAGGTGAGCGGGTCTTTGTACGGACGGGGGCAATGTATGGAAGCGGAGCGGCTCATAGGAGTAAGTCGGCGAGCTCTGGCGCAGAGCCGGGGCACGCCGTCCATCATGGCGGAGGCCTGGCAGGCCCAGGCTCTGGCCCAGGCGATCGGCGACCGGCTGGCGGCGAGCGGACCGAAGGAGTTGCGCGGCGAGGCGCGAGGACTCGCTGAGATCGGAGGGAGGGGCAGTGGGGCGCCGGATCATCCGGTGGTGCGGGCCGGTGTGGCACGGGCTGCCCAGCTCTCCGAGGTCGCCGATCCGCGCGCGACTTTGACCGGTCTCGGCGCGCTGCTCGGGGAAGTGGGGATGGCTCTCGTCGCGGTGGCCTGCGACACCGACGAGGAGAGTCTCTACTGGCAGTGCATAGAGGCGATCGATGCCGCGGACGAGTCGCTGGACCGGGTGCACGGGATGCTCCGGCGCCTTGCGGAGCAGGACCGGGAGCGGAAGCACGATCTGGAGCGGGGGAGTGGGGGGGACGGCCCGCGGGGTGCGGTCCGCGGAGCGGCAGGCTCGGCGGCGGGTCAGCCGTGACCGCCCCCGCGGGGACACCTGACCGCACCTGACCGACCGTGCGCGGATCCGCCGCCGGGCCGCACACACAGTGGGAGGAGGGACGACCGGCGTTCGGAGGTGCAGGATGGATCCATGGATCTTCGAATCTTCACGGAGCCCCAGCAAGGGGCGAGCTACGACACTCTGCTCACTGTCGCCAAGGCTGCCGAGGACCTCGGCTTCAATGCCTTCTACCGTTCCGACCATTACCTCCACATGGGGGCGGGGAACGGGCTGCCCGGCCCGACCGACGCCTGGATCACCCTGGCCGGGCTGGCGCGCGAGACCAAGCGGATCCGGCTCGGCACGCTGATGACCGCGGGGACCTTCCGGCTCCCCGGTGTCCTCGCGATCCAGGTCGCCCAGGTCGACCAGATGTCCGGGGGCCGGGTCGAACTCGGCCTGGGCGCGGGCTGGTTCGAGGAGGAGCACAAGGCGTACGGCATCCCGTTCCCCAAGGAGAAGTTCGGTCGGCTGGAGGAGCAGCTGGCGATCATCACCGGACTCTGGGCGACCGGCGTCGGCGAGAAGTTCAACTACGACGGCAGCTACTACCAGCTCACCGACTCGCCCGCGCTGCCCAAGCCGGCCCAGGCAAAGGTGCCGATTCTGATCGGCGGTCACGGTGCGACGCGTACACCGCGGCTCGCCGCGCTGTACGCGGACGAGTTCAACATCCCGTTCGCCTCGCTGGAGGACAGTGAGAAGCAGTTCGGACGGGTCAAGGAAGCTGCGACGGCGGCCGGGCGCGGCGCGGACGACCTGGTGTACTCCAACGCCCTGGTGGTCTGTGTCGGCAAGGACGACGCCGAGGTGGCCCGCCGTGCGTCGGTCATCGGCCGCGATGTGGAGGAGCTGAAGGCGAACGGACTTGCGGGCTCGCCCGCCGAAGTGGTCGACAAGATCGGCCGGTACAGCGAGATCGGGTCGTCGCGGATCTACCTCCAGGTCCTCGACCTGGACGATCTGGAGCACCTGGAGCTGATCTCCTCGCAGGTCCAGTCCCAGCTGAACTGAGCCGGTCCCGACCGAGGTGGACACCCGACCGAGGTGGACACCGGACCGGTGAACAAGAGCAGGTGAACACGAGTCGCCGAGAGGAGCACCTGTGCAACCCGACCGCCCGCTGGCCGCCGCGCTCGCCGAGTCCACGGTCCTGCTGGACGGAGGCCTCTCCAACCAGTTGGAGGCGCAGGGCTGCGATCTGTCCGACGAGCTGTGGTCGGCCCGGCTGCTGCTCGACGAGGACCGGCAGATCGAGGCCGCGCACCGGGCCTATGTGCGGGCGGGTGCGCAGGTGCTCATCACCTCGGGCTATCAGGCGACGTTCGAGGGGTTCGCGCGGCGGGGGATCGGCCGGGACCGGGCGGCGAGGCTCTTCGCCCGCAGCGTGGAGCTGGCCCGGCGGGCCGGTGGCGGGACGGACCGGGAGATCTGGGTCGCCGCCTCGGTCGGCCCGTACGGGGCGATGCTCGCGGACGGCAGCGAGTACCGCGGGCGGTACGGCCTCTCGGTGCGGGAGCTGGAGCGCTTCCACCGGCCCCGGATCGAGGTGCTGGCCGCCGCCGGACCCGATGTGCTGGCACTGGAGACGGTGCCGGACGTCGATGAGGCGGAGGCACTGCTGCGGGCGGTCGAGGGGTGCGGGCTGCCCGTCTGGCTCTCGTACAGCGTGGCGGGGGACCGGACCCGGGCCGGGCAGCCCCTGGAGACGGCCTTCGGGCTCGCCGCCGGGCACGAGCGCGTGGTGGCTGTGGGGGTGAACTGCTGCGATCCGACCGATGCCGACCGTGCGGTGGAGACGGCGGCCGGGGTGACCGGGAAGCCGGTCGTCGTGTACCCGAACAGCGGTGAGCGGTGGGACGCCGAGGGCCGGGCGTGGGCCGGGGGAGCCACCTTCGATCCGGGCCGGGTGCGGGGCTGGCAGGCGGCAGGCGCCCGGCTGGTCGGCGGCTGCTGCCGGGTCGGCCCCGGTCCGATCGCGAAACTGGCCGAGATCCTGGAGGCAGAACGGACGGGACGGACAGGACAGACAGGAGGGACAGCAGGGGCAGGAAGGCCAGGAGGAACACCGGAACCGTAGACATCAACAAAATGCCTGGTGGGGGGCGAGTGCACCGGACCATACTCGGACGTGTGTTCCTGACAATCAGCACGACCGGCACGCCGGAGCGCCCAGCCACCGACCTCGGCTTTCTGCTGCACAAGCACCCCGAGAAGGCGCAGCAGTTCTCCACATCCCACGGCACCGCCCATGTCTTCTACCCCGAGGCATCGGCCGAGCGCTGTACGGCCGCGCTGTTGCTGGAGGTGGATCCGGTGGCGCTGGTGCGGCGCGGCAAGGGAAAGGGCCGGGGCGGCGCCCCCGACGCGGCGCTCGCGCAGTACGTGAACGACCGCCCGTACGCGGCGTCCTCACTGCTCTCCGTCGCGATGAGCACCGTCTTCAAGTCCGCTCTGAACGGTGTGTGCCGGGCCCGGCCCGAGCGCGCGGCGGATCCCATGCCGCTCAGGATCGAGGTGCCCGTGCTCCCGGCGCGCGGCGGACCTGAGCTCGTCTCGAAGCTCCTCGGGCCGCTCGGCTGGGCGAGCGTGGACGCCGTGGCCGTACCGCTGGACGAGCAGTTCCCGGAGTGGGGCGACTCGCGGTACGTACGGCTCGTGCTGGAGGGCGAGTTGCGGCTTGCCGACGCGCTGCGGCAGCTGTACGTGCTGCTGCCGGTGCTCGACGACGCCAAGCACTACTGGGTCGCGCCCGACGAGGTGGACAAGCTGCTGCGGGCCGGTGACGGCTGGCTGGCCGACCACCCCGAGCAGAAGCTGATCACCAGCCGCTATCTGTCCCGGCGCTGGGGGCTGACCCGGCAGGCGATGGAACGGCTCGAGCTGGTGCGGCTCGCCGAGCTGGACGACCTCGCGGTGGAGAGCGTCGACAACGCGGTGGACGAGACGACGGACACCGAGGAGAAGCCGGTGCCGCTCGCGGAGCAGCGGCGCACGGCGATCCTGGAGGCGCTGCGCGCCGCCGGGGCGAGCCGGGTGCTCGACCTGGGCTGCGGACAGGGTCAGTTGATCCAGGCGCTGCTGAGGGACGTGCGCTTCACGGAGATCGTCGGTGTCGATGTCTCGATGCGCGCTCTCACCATCGCCTCGCGCCGCCTCAAGCTCGACCGGATGGGGGAGCGGCAGGCCGACCGCGTCACGCTGCGGCAGGGCTCGCTCACGTATACCGACAAGCGGCTGGCCGGCTATGACGCGGCGGTGCTCAGCGAGGTCATAGAGCACCTCGACCTGCCGAGGCTGCCGGCGCTGGAGTACGCGGTGTTCGGTTCGGCCCGGCCGCAGACGGTGCTCGTGACGACACCCAACGTCGAGTACAACGTCCGCTGGGAGAGCCTCCCGGCCGGGCATGTGCGCCACGGCGACCACCGCTTCGAGTGGACCAGGGCGGAGTTCCGGGCCTGGGCGCAGGAGGTGGCGCAGCGGCACGGATACGGAGTCGACTTCGTGCCGGTGGGGCCCGACGACCCCGAGGTGGGGCCGCCCACACAGCTGGCCGTGTTCACGAGGACCGCCGAGGACGACACGAAGAAGAAGGAGGCGAAGGCAGCATGACCGACAACGACACCGGCAACGACACCGAGAAGCGCACCGGCGCGCACCGCACGCTGCCGGTGACCGACCTCTCCCTCGTCGTTCTCGTCGGGGCCAGCGGCTCCGGCAAGTCCACCTTCGCGCGCAGGCACTTCAAGCCCACCGAGATCATCTCGTCGGACTTCTGCCGCGGCCTCGTCGCCGACGACGAGAACGATCAGAGCGCCAGCGGCGACGCCTTCGACGTGCTGCACTACATCGTGGGCAAGCGGCTCGCCGCCGGGCGGCTGACCGTCGTCGACGCCACCAACGTCCAGGCCGAGAGCCGCAAGCAGCTGGTGCAGCTGGCCCGCAGCCACGACGTGCTGCCGATCGCGATCGTGCTCGACCTGCCCGAAGAGATCTGCCAGGCGCGTAACGCCGTCCGCCCGGACCGCGCCGACATGCCCCGTCATGTCGTCCAGCGCCACCGTCGCGAGCTGCGGCGTTCGCTGCGCGGCCTGGAGCGCGAGGGCTTCCGCAAGGTGCACGTCCTGCACACCGAGGAAGAGGCCGAGCACGCCGAAGTGGTGCTCGAGCGCCGCTACAACGACCTCCGTCATCTCACCGGCCCGTTCGACATCATCGGCGACATCCACGGCTGCAGCTCCGAGCTGGAGTCCCTGCTCGGCAAGCTCGGTTATGTCGACGGCGCGCACCCCGAAGGGCGTACGGCGGTCTTCGTCGGCGACCTCGTCGACCGCGGCCCCGACAGCCCCGGTGTGCTGCGCCGCGTGATGTCCATGGTGTCCGCGGGCAACGCCCTGTGCGTGCCGGGTAACCACGAGAACAAGCTCGGGCGCTATCTCAAGGGCCGCAAGGTCCAGCACACCCATGGACTCGCCGAGACCATCGAGCAGTTGGACCGGGAGGACGCGCAGGACCCGGCCTTCCGCGAGCAGGTGCGGGAGTTCATCGACGGGCTCGTCAGCCACTACGTGCTGGACGGCGGCAAGCTGGTCGTCTGCCACGCCGGGCTGCCCGAGAAGTACCACGGGCGCACCTCCGGACGGGTCCGCTCGCACGCGCTGTACGGGGACACCACCGGCGAGACCGACGAGTTCGGCCTGCCCGTCCGCTACCCGTGGGCGGAGGAGTACCGCGGCCGCGCAGCCGTGGTCTACGGCCACACCCCCGTGCCCAGCACCTCCTGGGTCAACAACACCCTCTGCCTGGACACCGGTGCGGTCTTCGGCGGGAAGATGACCGCGCTGCGCTGGCCCGAGCGCGAACTCGTCGACGTACCGGCCGAGAAGGTCTGGTACGAGCCCGCCAAGCCGCTGACCACCGAGGCACCCGGGGGCCGGGAGGGCCGCCCGCTGGACCTCGCCGATGTGCAGGGCCGCCGGATCGTGGAGACCCGGTACCTGGGCCGGATCTCGGTGCGCGAGGAGAACGCCGCGGCGGCGCTCGAAGTCATGAGCCGGTTCGCCGTCGACCCGCGGCTGCTCGGCTACTTGCCGCCGACCATGGCGCCGACCGCCACATCCCGGGAGGAAGGCTTCCTGGAGCACCCGGCCGAGGCGTTCGCCCAGTACCGGGCGGACGGCGTCGCCACGGTCGTGTGCGAGGAGAAGCACATGGGCTCGCGCGCGGTGGCCCTGGTCTGCCGCGACGCGGAAGCGGCCCGGGAGCGGTTCGGGGTAGAGGGCCCGACCGGGGCGCTGCACACCCGTACCGGACGGCCGTTCCTGGACGACGTCGCCCTGACCGAGGTGATCCTCGGCAGGCTGCGCACGGCTGTCACCGCCGCCGGACTCTGGGACGAGTGGGACACCGACTGGGTGCTGCTCGACGCCGAGCTGATGCCCTGGTCCCTCAAGGCCGGAGGCCTGCTGCGCTCGCAGTACGCGGCGGTCGGCGCCGCGTCCGGTGCCGTCCTCCCCGGGGCCAACGCGGCGCTGGCGGCAGCGGCGCGCCGCGGTGTCGACGTCGCCGACCTGGCTGCGCGTCAGCAGGACCGGACGGCCGACGCGGCGGCGTTCACCGACGCCTACCGTCGCTACTGCTGGTCCACCGAGGGCCTCGACGGGGTGCGGATCGCCCCGTTCCAGATCCTCGCCGTGCGGGGCCGCTCGCTGGCCTCCGTACCGCATGACGAGCAGCTTGCCTGGCTCGACCGGCTGGTGGAGCACGACCCCACCGGCCTGCTCCAGGTCACCCGGCGGCTCGTCGTCGACACGGGCGACGAGGCATCGGTCCGCGCCGGTATCGACTGGTGGCTGGAGATGACCGGCCGCGGCGGCGAAGGCATGGTCGTCAAACCGCTCGGGGCGCTCGTCCGGGACGCGAAGGGCAGGCTGGCCCAGCCGGGCATCAAGGTGCGCGGCCGGGAGTACCTGCGGATCATCTACGGCCCCGAGTACACGCGTCCGGAAAATCTGGAGCGGCTGCGCTCCCGGTTCCTCGGCCACAAGCGGTCGTTGGCGCTCCGTGAGTACGCCCTGGGACTGGAGGCGCTGGACCGGCTTGCCGACGGGGAGCCGCTGTGGCGGGTCCACGAGGCGGTGTTCGCGGTGCTCGCCCTGGAGTCGGAGCCCGTCGACCCGCGGCTCTGATCCCGAAGACGAAGAGACAGGTGGTGATTCGCCGGGTGAACGGCGCTCCGCGCGGTGAGGATGGAGGCATGGGATTCCATGTCGACTCCGAGGCCGGGCGGCTGCGCCGCGTCATAGTGCACCGCCCCGATCTCGAACTGAAGCGGCTCACCCCCAGCAACAAGGACGCGCTCCTTTTCGACGACGTGCTGTGGGTGCGCCGCGCCCGGCAGGAGCACGACGGCTTCGCGGACGTCCTGCGCGACCGCGGGGTGGAGGTGCATCTCTTCGGCGATCTGCTCCGTGAGTCCCTGGACATTCCGGTGGCCAAACGGCTGGTGCTGGACCGGGTCTTCGACGAGAAGGAGTACGGCCCGCTCGCCACCGAACATCTGCGGGCCGCCTTCGAGGAGCTGTCCACCGACGAGCTGGCGGACGCGCTGGTCGGCGGGATGACGAAGCGGGAGTTCCTGGAGCGGCACAGTGAGCCGACCTCCGTCCGCTTCCATGTCATGGACCTGGACGACTTCCTGCTCGGTCCGCTGCCCAACCATCTCTTCACCCGGGACACCTCGGCCTGGATCTACGACGGGGTGTCCATCAACGCGATGCGCTGGCCGGCCCGGCAGCGCGAGACGGTCCACTTCGAGGCGATCTACCGCCACCACCCCCTCTTCACCGGCGCCGAGGCCGGGGCCTTCCACCACTGGTCGGAGGGGCAGGACGACTATCCGTCCACCATCGAGGGCGGCGATGTCCTGGTCATCGGTCAGGGCGCCGTCCTCATCGGGATGAGCGAGCGCACCACGCCGCAGGCGGTCGAGATGCTGGCGCGCGGACTGTTCGATGCCGGTTCCGCCCGGACGATCGTGGCGCTCGACATGCCCAAACGCCGGGCGTTCATGCACCTCGACACGGTGATGACGATGATCGACGGCGATACGTTCACCCAGTACGCGGGGCTCGGCATGCTCCGCTCGTACACCATCGAGCCCGGTGGCGGACCGCGGGATCTGAAGGTCACCGACCATCCCCCGGAGCACATGCACCGGGCCATCGCGGCGGCGCTCGGCCTGGACTCGATCCGGGTGCTCACGGCCACCCAGGACGTGCACGCGGCGGAGCGCGAGCAGTGGGACGACGGCTGCAATGTGCTGGCCGTCGAGCCGGGTGTCGTCATCGCCTACGAGCGCAACGCCACCACCAACACGTATCTGCGCAAGGAAGGTATCGAGGTCATAGAGATCCGCGGCAGCGAACTGGGCCGGGGCCGGGGCGGCCCTCGCTGCATGAGCTGTCCGGTGGTCCGTGACCCCGTGTAGCCGGGGTGCGGCACCCGTACGGAAAGCGCGGGGGATCGTACCGATGCACCGCGGACCGCACGACACGCAGGACAGGGACTGTATAGCGATGCGTTGTCTCGTATAGACTTCCAGGAACTGTACGCGCGACCCTCGCCCGACCCAGGAGCAGCCACCATGGCGATAGACCTCGCAGGCCGCCACTTCCTCAAGGAGCTGGACTTCACGGCCGAGGAGTTCCGCGGCCTGATCGACCTGGCCGCCGAGCTCAAGGCGGCCAAGAAGTCGGGCACCGAGGTGCAGCGGCTGCGCGGTCGGAACATCGCGCTGATCTTCGAGAAGACCTCGACCCGCACCCGTTGCGCCTTCGAGGTCGCCGCCGCCGACCAGGGTGCCTCCACGACGTATCTCGACCCCACGGGCTCCCAGATGGGTCACAAGGAGTCGGTGAAGGACACTGCCCGGGTACTCGGCCGGATGTTCGACGGCATCGAGTACCGCGGTGACAGCCAGGCGACCGTCGAGGAGCTGGCGGCGTACGGCGGGGTGCCCGTCTTCAACGGGCTCACCGACGACTGGCACCCCACCCAGATGCTCGCCGACGTCCTCACGATGACCGAGCACAGCGACAAGCCGCTGGAGCGGATCGCCTTCGCCTACCTCGGCGACGCCCGTTTCAACATGGGTAACTCGTACCTGGTCACGGGCGCGTTGCTGGGCATGGACGTCCGGATCGTCGCCCCGAAGTCCTACTGGCCGGCCGAGGAGATCGTCGCGCAGGCCCGTCGGCTCGCCGAATCCAGCGGTGCGACCGTCACTCTCACCGAGGACATCGCCGCGGGTGTCCGGGGTGCCGACTTCGTCGCCACCGACGTCTGGGTCTCCATGGGAGAGCTCAAGGAGGTCTGGGACGAGCGCATCGCGGCCCTCGCGCCGTACGCCGTCACCATGGACGTCCTGAAGGCCACGGGCAACGCCGACGTGAAGTTCCTGCACTGCCTCCCGGCCTTCCACGACCTCGGCACCAAGGTCGGTCGCGAGATCCACGACAGCCACGGTCTGACCGAGCTGGAAGTCACCGACGAGGTCTTCGAGTCCGCGCACTCGGTCGTCTTCGACGAGGCCGAGAACCGGATGCACACGATCAAGGCCGTCCTGGTGGCGACCCTGGCCGGTGCCTGACCCGGCACGGCCGGGGGCGGCGCTGGGTATTGCATGATCATGCACCGAATTGGGTGAACATGCGAAGAAGTGGCTACCATGGTTCCACTTGGTGGGGTTCGAGCTCGCACGCTCGAACCCCATTTTTTGTGCCGTCCCCCCGCAGGGCCGGAGGACCGGAGCCCCCCACCCGCTCCATCCGCACGAGCCCCCCACATGCTCCACCAGAGAAGAGATCGCCCCGTGAGTCCGCTCCGCCCGCCGAGCCTGTCGCCCCGGCCCGGCCTGCGCATCAAGAGCCCCCACCAGCTGGTCGCCGAATCCGGCGCCGACCTGGAGGGGCACGGCCTCAAGCGCACCATGGGGCTGTTCCAGCTCGTGTGCTTCGGTGTAGGGGCCATCGTCGGCACCGGCATCTTCGTCGGACTCTCCGACAGCGTCGCCGAGGCCGGCCCCGCGGTCGTCCTCTCCTTCGTTCTCGCCGCGATCACCTGCATCTTCACCGCGTTCTCCTTCGCCGAGCTGGGGGGCGCGATCCCGGTCTCCGGCAGCTCGTACTCCTTCGCCTACGCCACCCTCGGTGAGCGCATCGCGTTCCTCGTCGGCTGGTGTCTGCTGCTCGAGTACGGCGTCTCGGTCTCCGCGGTCGCGGTCGGCTGGAGCCAGTACGTCAATGAGTTGCTGAACAGCCTCGTCGGCTGGCACCTGCCCGCCGCCCTGTCCGCCGGGCCCGGCGATGGCGGCGTGATCAATCTCCCCGCCATCGTGGTGATCATGATGGCCGCCACCCTGCTGGTGCGTGGCATCCGGGAGAGCGCGGGCGCCACGGCCGCGATGGCAGTCCTCAAGATCGGCATTCTGATCGCCTTCTGCGCCATCGCGTTCACCGCGTTCGAGGCCGGTAATCTCACGCCGTTCGCCACCCATGGCCCGGCCGGGGTCACCGCCGGTGCCTCGCTGGCGTTCTTCTCGTACATCGGCTTCGACGCGATCACCACCGCGGGCGAAGAGGTCAAGAACCCCCGGCGGAACATCCCGATCGCGATCCTGATCTGCATCGGGGTCGCCACTCTGCTCTACTGCGCGGTCGCCCTCACGGCCATCGGCGCACTCGGCGCGGACGCCGTATCCGACAAGCCGGCCGCGCTCTCGCTGATCGTCGACCAGGTCACCGGATCGACCGTCGGTGGCGGCATCATCGCGTTCGGCGCGGTGGTCGCCATCGCGTCGGTCGTGCTCGCGGTGATGTACGGGCAGACCCGCATCCTGATGTCGATGTCCCGCGACGGCCTGGTCCCGCGGGTCTTCGAACGTGTCTCGCCGCGGACGGCGACGCCTGTCGCCAACACCTGGATCGTGGCCGTCGTCTTCGCCGTGCCGGCGGCCTTCGCGTCCCTCGACGTGGTGGTGAATCTGACGACCATCGGCACGCTCGGCATCATGGTGGCGGTCAATATCGCAGTGATCGCGTTGCGCCGCAGCAACCCGGGGCTGAAGCGCTCCTTCCGGGTGCCGCTCTACCCGCTCAGCCCGATCCTGGGCGTCCTCTTCTGCCTGTATCTGATGTACGGGACGGGCTGGGCGACCTGGGTGCAGTTCGCCGTGTTCCTGGTGGCAGGCGCGGCGGTGTACGCCGGCTACAGCCGGAGCCGGTCGCGACTGGCAGGCGCGGATCAGGACTGAGAGGCGCCAAGAGGTACCGGGGGGCGGCGCCGATCGGCGCCGAAGGTGGGTAAGGAGCGCCGAGAAGCGCTCTTTACCGACGGTGCTGATGCGGCAGCGTGAACCACACGGCCTTGCCGTGCTCCGTCGTGCGATGACCGCAGGACGAGCTGAGCGTACGGATCAGCAGCAGGCCACGGCCGTGCTCCTGCCAGGGGTCCGGCTCGCTGCCGGGCCGGGGCCGCGAGAGGTCGCCCGGCGGGGCCGGGTCGCGGTCGTGGACCTCCACCTGGCAGCCGGTCTCCAGAAGCTCCACCACCAGCTCGACGGGCTCGTCGCCGCCGGTGTGCTTCACGGCGTTGGCGACCAGTTCCGCGGTGAGGAGCTCGGCCGTGTCGGTGGTGTCGGCCGGTGTGTCGATGTCCGCCAGCGCCGTACGGATCAGGGTGCGGGCGATCGGCACTGCGGCCGTGGAGTGCGGCAGCGCGATACGCCAGGAGGCGGGCATCGGTCCATCGGGCGGCAAGGCGGGGGTTCCATTCCGGAGGCACGGCTGTCCGGAGCTCGAGTTTCTGGAGCTCAAGACTTCTTCCTTTCAACCTTACGAAGCGCAACGACACAGACAAGGGACTGCGGTCCGGTCGGAAAGGGACGTTCGCCACATATTCCGATAGCGTCTATCGCGTAGTCGTGACGGAAGTCACGTAAGGGTGATAACTTCGAGAGCAGGTAGCAGCCCGACGGCTGAAGGGGATCACCCTCCATGAGCCCGTTTCCCAGCTCCGCCCGCCGTACCGATGACTGGCGCCATCTGCGGCTGACGACGGACGACGGCGTCGCCACCGTCACCCTGGCCCGCCCCGAGAAGCTCAACGCGCTCACCTTCGGCGCCTACGCCGACCTGCGCGACCTCCTCGCCGAGCTGTCCCGCGAGCGCTCGGTGCGCGCTCTCGTGCTGGCCGGTGAGGGGCGCGGCTTCTGCTCCGGCGGCGATGTCGACGAGATCATCGGTGCCACGCTCGCGATGGACACCGCGCAGCTGCTCGACTTCAACCGGATGACCGGGCAGGTCGTGCGGGCGCTGCGTGAGTGCCCCTTCCCCGTCATCGCCGCGGTGCACGGCGTCGCCGCGGGCGCCGGCGCGGTCCTCGCGCTGGCCGCCGACTTCCGTGTCGCCGACCCGTCCGCCCGGTTCGCCTTCCTCTTCACCCGGGTCGGGCTCTCCGGCGGCGACATGGGAGCGGCCTATCTGCTGCCGCGCGTCGTCGGCCTGGGCCATGCCACCCGGCTGCTGATGCTCGGCGAGCCGGTCCGCGCGCCCGAGGCGGAACGGATCGGGCTGATCAGCGAGCTGGCCGGGGAGGGGCAGGCGGACGCCCGCGCCGCGGAGCTCGCCCGCCGCCTCGCCGAAGGCCCCGCCCTCGCCCTCGCCCAGACCAAGGCGCTGCTCACCGCCGAACTCGACATGCCGCTCGCCGCCGCGGTGGAGATGGACGCCGCCACCCAGGCCCTGCTGATGCACGGCGACGACTACGCCGAGTTCCACGCCGCGTTCACGGAGAAGCGCCGGCCGAAATGGCAAGGCAGGTAGCGCCATGGCATCCGACACGAGGCGGATCGCGGTCATCGGCGGTGGCCCCGGTGGCCTGTACGCCGCGGCCCTCCTCAAGCGCCTGGACCCCGAGCGCTCCGTCACCGTCTGGGAGCGCAACGCCCCCGACGACACATTCGGCTTCGGCGTCGTCCTCTCCGACGAGACGCTCGGCGGCATCGAACATGCCGACCCCGTGGTGTACCGGGCCCTCCAGGCCGAATTCGTACGGTGGGACGACATCGACATCGTCCACCGCGGCCGGACCCAGACGTCCGGCGGCCACGGCTTCGCGGCGCTGGGCCGCCGCCGGCTGCTGGAGATCCTGCACAAGCGCTGCGCCTCCCTCGGGGTACGGCTCCGCTTCCGTGCGGAGGCCCCGTCCGTCGCCGAGCTCGCCGCGACGCACGACCTGGTGATCGCGGCCGACGGGGTGCACAGCACCACCCGCGAGACGTATGCCGACACCTTCCGGCCCACCGTCACCACCCACCGCAACCGCTACATCTGGCTCGCCGCGGACTTCGCGTTCGACGCTTTCCGCTTCGAGATCGCCGAGACCGAACACGGCGTGATGCAGCTGCACGCCTACCCCTTCTCGGCCGATGCCTCCACCGCCATCGTCGAGATGCGCGAGGAGGTCTGGCGCGCGGCCGGTTTCGACGCCATGGACACCGCAGCATCGACGGAACGCTGCGGCAAGATCTTCGCCGACGCCCTCGGCGGCCGCCCGCTGCGCTCCAACAACTCCTCCTGGCTCACCTTCCGTACCGTCGTCAATGCCCACTGGTCGCACGGCAACACGGTTCTCATCGGCGACGCAGCCCACACCGCCCACTTCTCCATCGGCTCCGGCACCAAGCTCGCCGTCGAGGACGCCCTGGCGCTCACCGCCTGTATCGAGGAGCAGCCGGACCTGCCCGCAGCCCTCGCCGCGTACGAGGCCGAGCGGCGGCCCGTCGTCGCCTCCACCCAGCGCGCCGCCGCAGCGAGCCTGCGCTGGTTCGAGGAGCTGGGTACGTACGTCGACCAGGCGCCCCGCCAGTTCGCCTTCAACCTGCTGACCCGCAGCCGCCGCGTCACCCACGACAACCTGCGGCTGCGCGACGCCGGCTTCACCGCCGCCGTCGAGGAGGAGTTCGGCTGCGCCCCCGGCACCCCGCCGATGTTCACCCCGCTGCGGCTGCGCGGCCTGGAACTCCGCAACCGCGTCGTCGTCTCCCCGATGGACATGTACTCGGCCGTCGACGGCGTCCCCGGCGACCTCCACCTCGTCCACCTGGGCGCCCGCGCCCTCGGCGGCGCCGGGCTCGTCATGACAGAGATGGTGTGCGTCAGCGCCGAGGGCCGGATCACCCCCGGGTGCACAGGCCTCTACACCCCCGAACAGGCCGCCGCCTGGACCCGGATCACCGACTTCGTCCATACCTCCGCCCCCGGCACGGCGATCGGCATCCAGCTCGGCCACTCCGGTCGCAAGGGCTCCACCAAGCTGATGTGGGAGGGCATCGACCAGCCCCTCGACGAGGGCAACTGGCCGCTGTCCGCCGCCTCCCCGATCCCGTACCGGGAAAGCGTCAACCAGGTCCCGCACGCGCTGGACCGGGCCGGGCTCGACGTGATCCGCAACCAGTTCGCCGCAGCGGCCCGGCACGCCGCCACCTGCGACTTCGACCTGCTCGAACTCCACTGCGCCCACGGCTATCTGCTCTCCGGGTTCCTCTCCCCGCTCACCAACCACCGCACCGACATCTACGGCGGACCGCTGTCGAACCGACTCCGCTTCCCTCTCGAAGTCTTCGACGCGGTCCGCGCCCGGTGGCCCGAGGACCGGCCCATGACCGTCCGCATCTCCGCCACGGACTGGGCCGACGGCGGCACGACGGCCGAGGACGCCGTCGAGATCGCCCGCGCGTTCGTCGCGCACGGCGCCGACGCCATCGACGTCTCCACCGGCCAGGTCGTTCCGGACGAAGACCCCGAGTACGGCCGCTCGTACCAGACCCCGTTCGCCGACCGGATCCGCAACACCCTGGTCGTGCCCGTCATCGCGGTCGGTGCGATCTCCTCCTGGGACGACGTCAACTCACTGCTGCTGGCAGGGCGCGCCGACCTGTGCGCCCTGGCCCGCCCGCATCTGTACGATCCGCACTGGACCCTGCACGCGGCGGCCGACCAGGGCTACGGCGGACCGGGCGCGCCCTGGCCGCTTCCGTACCGCGCGGGCAGCCGTACACCGCCGACCGGCCGCACGGACGCACCGAAGCCGCGGCTCACCCTGGGGTGAGCGCCGGACACCCGTGGCACAGACGGAGAACGGGGTGTGCTCCCTCACCCGTCCGCGCTGATCAACAGCCGGTCCGAGACCGGCCGGTAGCCGATGCGCCGGTAGACCCCGTTGCTCGTCGGGTTCGCGAGATCCGTGAACAGCAGCACCTCCTGCGCGCCCGCCTTCCGCGCCGCCCGGCTGACCTCGGCCGTCACCGCCGCCGCGTACCCGTGGCCCCGGTGCTCCGGCGGGGTGTACACGGCCGTCACCCGCACCGCGCCCGCGATCCGCGGGGAGACACCCGCCATCGACACCGGGACCCCGCCGGTCTCCCAGAGCGTCAGACCGCCGGACGCCGTCCGCTCGTCCACCATCCGCTCGGCGTGGGTGTCCGGCTGGCCGACGTCCGCGGCGAACGCGCGATGCCAGGCCACCAGCAGGGTCCGGTCGGCGGCCGCGGCGGACCTGGGGCGGCCCGACGGCGCGGGGGAAGGCGGGACCAACTCGCCCAGACGGTACAGCCGTTGCACCTGCTCGACCCGGTGGCCGGGCCAGCCGGCGGCCAGCGCCTCGGCGGTGGCCCGGTCCGCGTTGACGGCGGTCAGCGGGAGCGCGGCGGCCAGCGGACCGACCGCCTCCGGGGCGACGACGCCGAGCAGCGGCCGGTACGGCGGGGTCTGCACCAGGGCCCCCGCGACCTCGCCGTCCGGCCCGCGCCACCAGCCCAGCACCGGGGCGTCCTCGCCGTACGCATGCGGGCCGCTGCTGCGCAGGGTCGCGGTGATGGTCAGTACGAGATTGTTCTCGGCGGGCCGGGTCGCCAGCCACGCACCGGCGGTGTCCAGGAACACATCGACGTCGTCAGTGAAGGTCCAGGTCATGGTTCATGATGACCAGTCGGGACCGTGCTGTGCACACGTTTTACGAGCCGCCCGGCCCGCATCGGACGAACTCCGCCCCCGTGTCCCGCAACCGGGCGTGCAACAGCCCGAACACCTCCGCCGCCCGTCCCCCCGGCCAGTCCTTCGGCAGCAGCTCCTCCGGCAGCCCCGGATCGGCGTACGGCAGCCGTCGCCAGGAGTCCAGGGCGGTCAGATAGTCCCGGTAGGCTGCCTCCGCGTCCGGCTCGCCGGTGCGCGACTCCCAGGACCGCAGCACCGGTTCGTGCTGGGCCAGGAAGTCCAGGTGGAGCCGGGCGATGGCCTCCAGGTCCCACCAGCGTGCCACCGACTCCCGCGTCGCGGCGAAGCCGAGGTGCTCCCCACGGAACAGGTCCACGTACGGGGCGAGTTCCAGCCGCTCCAGGGTGTGCCGGGTCTCGTCGTACAGTGCGGCGGGTGCGATCCAGACCCCTGGCGCGGCCGTGCCGAAGCCCAGCCGGGAGAGCCGGGAGCGCAGCAGGTGCCGCTTGTGCCGTTCCGCTTCCGGTACGGAGAAGACGGCGAGCACCCAGCCGTCCCGCAGCGGTGGTGACGGATGTGCGTAGATCCGGCGGTCGCCGTCGTCCAGCAGCTGGCGGGCGTCCTGCGACAGCACGTATCCGGCCCCGCCGCTCGCGGTCCGCGCCGGTTCGAGCAGCCCGCGCCGCTTCAGCCGGGAGACGGAGGAGCGCACCGACGGGGCATCGACACCGACGGCGTTCAGCAGCCGGATCAGCTCGGCCACCGGCAGCGGTGTGTTGCCGGGGGTGCGACCGTACGCACCGTAGAGGGTGACGATCAGGGATCGGGGGGTGTGCAGGTCGGCCACGTGATCACTCTAGGGCCTGGCTCCGGTCCGCCTCGGTACGCAGCCGGAACCGCTGCAGCTTGCCCGTGGCGGTCCGGGGGAGAGCGGGCAGGAACTCGATGACGCGCGGGCACTTGTGCGGCGCCAGTTCGCCCTTCATGTAGGTGCGCAGGTCGTCGGCCGACGGTGCGGTGCCTTCGCGAGCCACTACGTACGCCACCACGACCTGGCCACGCAGCTCGTCCGGCCGGCCGACCACCGCGGCCTCCGCGACCTGGGGATGGCGCAGCAGGGCGTCCTCGACCTCGGGGCCCGCGATGTTGTAGCCGGAGGAGATGATCATGTCGTCGGCGCGGGCGACGTAGTGGAAGTAGCCGTCGCTGTCGCGGGTGTACGTGTCGCCGGTGAGGTTCCAGCCGTGCTGTACGTACTCCGTCTGGCGTGCGTCGGCGAGATAGCGGCATCCCGTCGGGCCGCGTACGGCGAGCAGCCCCGGCTCCCCGTCGGGCACCGTGCGGCCGTCCCGGTCCAGCACGCGCGCCTGCCAGCCGGGCACGACAACCCCCGTGGTGCCGGGGCGGATAGCGTCGTCGGCGGCGGAGATGAAGATGTGCAGCAGTTCGGTGGCGCCAATGCCGTTGATGATGCGCAGACCGGTCCGCTCGTACCAGGACTGCCAGGTCGCCGCGGGCAGGTTCTCGCCCGCCGAGACGCAGCGGCGCAGCGCGGACAGATCGTGCTCGCCGAGATGGTCGAGCATCACGCGGTACGCGGTCGGGGCGGTGAACAGGACCGAGACGCGGTGGGCGGCCAGTGCGGGCAGCAGCTGCCTCGGGCCGGCCTGTTCCAGCAGCAGCGCCGAACCGCCGGCCCGCAGCGGGAAGACCACCAGGCCGCCGAGCCCGAAGGTGAAGCCGAGCGGCGGACTGCCCGCGAACACATCCTCGGGGCCCGGCCGCAGGACGTGGCGCGAGAAGGTGTCGGCGATGGCCAGCAGATCGCGGTGGAAGTGCATACAGCCCTTGGGGTGCCCGGTGGTGCCCGAGGTGAACGCGATCAGCGCGACATCGTCCGCGGCGGTGTCCACGGCCCGGTACGGCCCCGGCCGGCGTGCGGCCAGCCGCAGCAGATCGTCCTCCCCGTCCCCTCCGTACGCAGTGATCCGCAGACCCGGCACCTGAGCCTTCACCAGATCGTCGACCGACCGGACATCGCAGAGCGCATGGCCGACCCGGGCGATCGAACAGATGGTGGCGAGCTCCTGGGATCGCTGCTGCGCCAGTACGGTCACGGCGATCGCGCCCGCCTTCAGCACGGCGAGCCAGCAGGCGGCCAAATGGGGGGTGGTGGGGCCGCGCAGCAGGACCCGGTTACCGGGGACGACCCCCAGATCGGAGGTCAGGACGTGGGCGATCCGGTCCACCCGGTCCTGGAGCTCCCCGTAGCTCCACGTCGGGCCATCAGGGGTACGGAAGGCGGGACGGTCGGGTCCGAGACGGGCGACCGTGGTGTCGAGTAGTTCGGCGGCGCAGTTCAACCGGTCCGGATAGTCCAGCTCGGGAAGGCCGAAGACCAGTTCCGGCCACTGGTCCTGGGGTGGCAGTTGCTCTCTGGCAAAGCTGTCGATGTGCGCTGAGGTCTTCGGGTCCATAACGGATCGCCCCCTTGTCGCCCTTGGAGCGTATCGTTTGAATGACGGTAGTCAATACTTCGCGATACGATCCAGGAGAGGCGCCGGTATGTCGGCATTCTCGCTCGATCCGTCACAGACCGCCTGGTGCGAGGAGCTGCGCGCCCTGGCCGAGCAGCAGTTGCGCCCCCTCGCAGAGAAGGGCGAACCAGGTCACGTCAACCGCCCGCTCGTCGCCGCCCTCGGTGAACTGGGCCTGCTCGACCGGCTGTTCTCCTCCGGAGCCCTCGACCTCTGTCTGCTGCGCGAGTCCCTGGCCCGCGGCTGCACGGAGGCCGAGACCGCGCTGGCCCTGCAAGGACTCGGCGCGTACCCATTGGTCCAGGCGGGTACCTCGGCCCACCGTGAACGCTGGCTCCCCGAAGTCCGCGCGGGCCGCGCGGTCGCCGCCTTCGCGCTCAGCGAGCCCGGCGCCGGCTCCGACGCTGCGGCCCTCGCCCTCAGCGCGGCGCACGCCCCGGACGGCTGGCGGCTGACCGGCGAGAAATGCTGGATCTCCAACGCCCCCGAGGCCGACTTCTACACCGTCTTCGCCCGGACGACGCCCGGCGCCGGAGCCCGCGGCGTCACCGCGTTCCTGGTGCCCGCCGACCGCCCGGGGCTGACCGGCACAGCGCTCGACATGCTCTCCCCGCACCCGATCGGGGCGCTCACCTTCGACGGGGTGCCGGTCACCCCCGACGACGTACTCGGCGAACCCGACCGCGGCTTCCGGGTCGCCATGAACACCCTCAACCTGTTCCGCCCGAGCGTCGGTGCCTTCGCCGTCGGCATGGCCCGCGCCGCCCTCGACGTGACCCTGGCCCACACCGCGCAGCGCACCGCGTTCGGAGGCCCGCTCAAGGATCTGCAGGCCGTCTCGCACCAGGTCGCTGAGATGGCCACCCGCACCGAGGCCGCCCGGCTCCTGGTGTACGCGGCCGCGGCGGCGTACGACGCGGGGGAACCGGGGGTACCGCGCAGAGCGGCGATGGCGAAGCTGTACGCCACGGAGGCGGCGCAGTACGTCGTCGACGCCGCCGTCCAGCTGCA
Source organism: Streptomyces sp. NPDC002206 (assembly GCF_053593595.1). Taxonomy (NCBI): domain Bacteria; kingdom Bacillati; phylum Actinomycetota; class Actinomycetes; order Kitasatosporales; family Streptomycetaceae; genus Streptomyces; species Streptomyces sp. NPDC002206. Next base: position 49,178 of record NZ_JBSFCW010000012.1, on the reverse strand, counting down.
CGGCGCCCGCGCACTGCGCCGCGGCCATCTGCTCGAACACCTCTACCGGGAGGTGCGCGCCCCACGGATCTACGAGGGCGCCAGCGAGGTCCAGCGCACGATCATCGCCAAGGAGCTGTACGCGACGGCGGCGCAGCCGACCATGCAGCCGGAGCCGTCCGGGAATCAGGAGCCGTCCGCATGAGTCCGATCCACCGCATCAATCCCGCCGAGCTGTCCCCGCCCACAGGCTTCTCGCACGCCGTCACGGCCACCGGCGGTCAACTGGTCTTCCTGGCCGGGCAGACCGCCCTCGACCGGAACGGCAAGGTCATCGGCGACACACTGCCCGAACAGTTCACGACGGCCCTCACCAATCTGCTCACCGCACTGCGCGCGGCCGGTGGCTCCCCGGCCGATCTGGCCCGGGTCACCGTCTATGCCACCGATGTCGCCGACTACCGCACCCATGCCCCCGAACTCGGCCGGATCTGGCGGCGGTTGGCGGGCCGCGACTACCCGGCGATGGCGGTCGTCGGGGCGGCCCGGCTCTGGGACGAACAGGCTCTCGTCGAGCTCGACGGGATGGCCGTACTGCCGTGAGGAGACCGGGCGGGCGTGATCCCGCCGGATACATCGGTTCGTCAGTGATCGGGGTGAGCCGCGCCTCGGCGTCCTTGCCGGCGGCGCCGCTCACCGACCCTGGGCCTCGGGCTGACGCGGCACCGTCACCCGCCAGTTGGTGAAGCCCGTGTGCTGGGGAACGTGACGGTCGCCGGACAGCCGCGTCCGCAGCGGTGTCCCGCATCTGCGCGGCGCGCCGTACGGGTGATAGCAGGCGGGGGATATATCTCTATTCAGTGCCCTACGCCCGTGATGCTTCGCCCCGGCCCCGGACGCCCGCCGCGGGTAGGCGCGGGACGTCCACCGGGGCCGTATGACAGCGCTCATCGTCTGCCACTTCGTCCTTGCCGCGTGCGCGGCCCCGCTGGTGCGGCGCCTCGGCAGCCGCGCGTTCGTCGTGCTCGCGCTGCCGCCCACGGCCGCCACGGTGTGGGCGGCCACGCAGTGGAACACCGCGGCGTCCGGCGGATCCGTGACCTGGTCGTGGCGGTGGATGCCGGCGTACGACGTCTTCTTCGAACTGCGCCTCGACGCGCTCGCCGAACTCATGGTGCTGCTCGCCGCCGGAATCGGCGCGCTCGTCCTGCTGTACTGCGCCTCGTACTTCTCCGACGACGCCCCCCGGCTGGCCGGCTTCGCCGGGAACCTGCTGGCCTTCGCGGGTGCCATGCTCGGCCTCGTCCTCGCCGACGACCTGATCACGCTCTATCTGTTCTGGGAACTGACCACGGTCTTCTCCTACCTGCTGATCGGGTACAGCAGCGAGCAGAAGCACAGCCGCCGCTCCGCGCTCCAGGCGCTGACCGTGACCACGCTCGGCGGCCTCGCGATGCTCGTCGGTTTCCTGATCCTCGGTCAGGCAGCGGGAACGTACCGGATCTCCGCGATTGTCGCCGACCCACCGGCCACGAGCCTCGCCATCTCGGTGGCCATGGTGCTGATCCTGTGCGGGGCGCTCTCGAAGTCGGCGATCTGGCCGTTCAGCCTCTGGCTGCCGAACGCCATGGCCGCCCCCACCCCCGTCAGCGCCTATCTGCACGCCGCGGCCATGGTCAAGGCCGGTGTCTACCTGGTGGCCCGCCTCGCGCCCGGTTTCGCCGACGTCCCCGTCTGGCGGCCCGTCGTCCTGGTCCTCGGCGGCGCGACCATGCTGCTCGGCGGCTGGCGGGCGCTGCGGCTGAACGACCTCAAGCTCGTCCTCGCCTACGGCACCGTCAGCCAGCTCGGCTTCCTCACCCTGCTCGCCGGTACCGGTAACCGCGATGCCGCTCTTGCCGCCGCGGTCATGATCCTGAGTCACGCCCTGTTCAAGGCGCCGCTGTTCCTCGTCACCGGCATCGTCGACCATGCGGCGGGCACCCGCGATCTGCGCAGACTCTCCGGCGTCGGCCGGGCGCTGCCGTACGTCTGCGCGGTCGCCGTGCTCGCCGCCGCATCCATGGCCGCACTGCCCCCGCTGCTCGGATTCGTCGCGAAGGAGGCCGCGTTCGACGCGCTGCTGCACGGCGACGCCGCGGACCGCTGGGCGCTCGCCGTCACCGTGGCGGGCTCGACGCTGACCGTCGCCTACGCCGTACGGTTCGTCTGGGGCGCGTTCGCCCGTAAGCCCGGCGTCGAGGACACCCCGGTGCACCGGGTCGGCTGGGCGTTCCTCGCCCCGCCCGCCCTGCTGGCGCTCTGCGGCCTGGTGCTCGGACCGGGCGTCGGCCGGATCCAGCGGCTGCTCAGCGCGTACGCCGACGAGTTCCCCGTACCCGCGCATCCGTACCACCTCGCACTCTGGCACGGATTAGGCACCGCCCTACTGCTCTCGGCCGTCGCCGCGGTCGGCGGTGCGGTGCTCTTCGCCGGGCGTACCACCGTGACCCGGCTCTCCCGGCGGATCGCCTGGCCGACCGCCGACCGGGTCTTCGGCCGTCTGCTGCTCGGTCTGGAGCGGACCTCGCTGGAGATCACCGGCTTCGTCCAGCGCGGCTCGCTCTCCGGCTACCTCGCCATCACCCTGCTCGTCATGCTCGCCGGACAGCTCGCCGTGCTCGGGGTGGACCGGCCGTGGCACGGGGCATCGGCGCCGCGGCTCTGGGACGTTCCGCTGCAGGGTGCCGTGGCCGCCCTGACCTGCGCGGCCGCGCTTCTCTGCCTCACCGTCAGCCGCCGGATGAAGGCGGTGGTCCTGGCGGGACTGACGGGGTACGGGACCGCGCTGCTCTTCGTCGTCCAGGGCGGCCCCGATCTGGCGCTCACCCAGTTCTGCGTCGAGACGGTGTCCATGGTCGTGTTCGTGCTGGTGCTGCGGCGGATGCCGGTGCACTTCCAGGAGTCGGTCAGTACGTGGCGGCGCGCGGTACGCATTCCCGTGGCGCTGGCCGCGGCCGCCACCTTGAGCGTGGTGGTGTGGGTCGCGGCGGCCGCACGTACCGCCGACCCCGCTGGGGCCGCCATGGTCGAGGAGACCGCGCACCACGGGCTCAAGGACGTCGTCGCCACCATCCTGGTCGACCTACGGGCCTGGGACACGATGGGGGAGTCCGCCGTGCTCGCCGCCGCGGCTATCGGCGTGACCAGTCTGATCTATCTGCACCGCCGCGCGGACGGATCCGGGCTGCGCGAGGAGGTCCCCGGGCGTACGGCATGGTCGCTGACGGAGCGCGGACTGACCGGGCTGCCGCACGGCGACGAAGGCGCGCCCGAGCGGAGCTGGCTCGCGGCCGGCGCCACGCTCGCCCCCGAACACCGGTCGGTCGTCTTCGAGGTCGTGGCCCGGCTGCTGTTCCATCCGATCCTGGTGCTCTCCGTCTATCTGCTGTTCTGCGCCGAGAACATGCCGGGCGGCGGGTTCGTCGCCGGACTCGTCGCCGGTGTCGGGCTGATCACTCGCTATCTGGCGGGCGGCCGCTTCGAACTCGCCGAAGCCGCACCGCTGCAGCCGGGTCTCTTCACCGGCCTCGGGCTGTTCCTCTCCACCGGAGTGGCGCTGCTCGGCCTCGCCGAGGGAACCGTGCTGCACGCCTGGACGTATCACGGCCGGCTGCCCGTGTTCGGCTCGTACCACCTGGGCACACCGGTCCTCTTCGACTTCGGCGTGTACCTGCTGGTGCTGGGCGTGGTGCTGGACATCGTGCGCGCACTCGGAGCCAAGATCGACCGCCAGATCGAGCGGGCCGCGGCGGAGAAGGCCGCGGCGGAGAAGGCGGCGGCGGAGAAGGCGGCGCCCCGGGGGGAAGCGGGACCGGGAGCCACGCCCGAAGTCGGAGGTGCCCCAGGATGACGGTCAGCGCCTCGCTTCTGGCCACGGCCGCCGTGCTGTGCGCCGTCGGCGGCATCCTCATGCTCACCCGCCCCCTCACCCGCATCCTGCTCGGAGCGGTGATCGCGGGCAACGGCATCAACCTGCTCGTCCTGTCCGCCACCGGATCGGCGGGCAGGGCGCCCCTCCTGTACGGCGTCCCGCTGTGGCAGGTGACCGACCCGCTGCCGCAGGCCATCGCCCTGACCGCGATCGTCATCACGCTCGCCACCACGGCGTTCCTCCTCGCCATGGCGTACCGCAGCCACCAGTTGACCGGCACCGACGAGGTCCACGACGACCTGGAGGACCGGCGTATCGCGCTGCGCGCCGAGGTGCTGGGGGAGCGGGACGAACTGCGCGAGCAGTACCGGTCCGCGTCCGAACGCACGGTGGAGGAACGTGCCCGGTACCGGGAGGAACGCAAACGCCTGCGGGCCCGGCTCCGCGCCGACCGCGCCCTCCAGGCCCGCGGCCGGGACGCTTCCGGAGACCTCTGGCACGACGTGCTGGGCGCCGACCCGCAGGACTACGCCGAAGCCCGTACCGAAGCCCCCGCCGCAGACGCGAACCGAGGAGACACCGGGTGAACACACTTGTCCCGCTGCCGGTGCTGCTGCCGCTCTGCGCCACCGGCCTGAGCCTCGCCTTCGGCACCCGGCTCAAACAGTTCCAGCGCATCATCAGCGTCGCCGTGCTCACCGCCGTGCTCGTGCTCTCCGTCGCCCTGATGATTGCCGCCGACTCCCGCGGCCCCCTCACCGTCCACCTCGGTGACTTCGCCCCGCCGCTCGGCATCACCCTGGTCGCCGACCGGCTGTCCGGGCTGATGCTGACCGTCTCCTCGGCCGTCACCCTCTGCGTGCTGGTCTACTCCCTCGGCCAGGGCATGGCCGACCGCGACGAAGAGACACCCGTGGCGGTCTTCCACCCCGCCTATCTGATCCTGGTCGCCGGGGTCTCCTGCACCTTCCTCGCCGGTGACCTCGTCAACCTCTACGTCGGCTTCGAGATCATGCTGGTGGCGAGCTTCGTGCTGCTCACCCTCGGCGGCACCGGCCCCCGGGTCCGGGCCGGCTCCACATACGTGATCATCTCGCTCTTCTCGTCGATGCTGTTCCTCACCGCGATCGCCATGACATACGCGGCCACCGGCACCGCCAACCTGGCCCAGCTGGCCCAGCGGCTGGGCGAGCTCCCGCTCGGTGTACAGACCCTGATCCAGGCCATGCTGCTGACCGTGTTCGCCATCAAGGCCGCCGTGTTCCCACTCGCCGCCTGGCTCCCCGACTCGTACCCCACCGCACCCGCCCCCGTCACCGCCGTCTTCGCGGGCCTGCTGACCAAGGTCGGCGTCTATTGCATGCTCCGTACGGAGACCCTGCTCTTCCCCGGCAACCGGCTCGGCGACCTGCTGATGGCGGCCGCGCTCGCCTCGATGATGATCGGCATCCTCGGAGCCGTCGCCCAGACCGACCTGAAGCGGCTGCTCTCCTTCATCCTCATCAGCCACATCGGCTACATGGTCTTCGGTATCGGCCTCGCCTCCCGCGGGGCGTACGGCGGCGCGATCGTCTACGTAGCCCACCACATCACCGTCCAGACGACGCTGTTCCTCGTCGCCGGACTGATCGAGCGCCGCACCGGCACCACCGAACTCACCCGGATCGGCGGACTGGCCAGAGCCGCACCGGTGCTCGCCGCCCTCTTCTTCGTGCCCGCCATGAACCTTGCCGGGATCCCGCCGCTGTCCGGCTTCATCGGCAAGCTCGGCCTCATGCGGGCCGGTGTCGCCGACGGCGGCGTCTGGGCCTGGATCCTGGTCGCCGGCTCGGTGGCGACCAGCCTGCTGACGCTGTACGTGATGGCCAAGGTCTGGAACCTGGCGTTCTGGCGGGCCGCACCACCCGGCCAGGCCGCGGACGGCACCGTCCTGGAGTCCGACGACGAGAACGACAGCGACGAGGACGCCGACGAGGGCCCGGACCGCATTCCCGGCACCGGCGACGAACCGATTCTCCACCGTCACCAGCCCGCCGGGCTCGCGGTCGCGGCCACCCTCCACGGCCATGCCGTCACCACCACGACGAAGCTGCCGACGCTCATGACCGCCGCCACCGCGGCAGCCGTCGCCCTCGGACTCTCCTTCACCGTGCTCGCCGGACCCCTGACGTCGTACACCGACCGTACGGCCGCCGAACTTCTCGCACGCTCCCCCTACATCGAGGCGGTGCTCGGCCGGTGAAACGCTGGATCACCCTGTCCTACCGGAACGCGGAACTGCCGCCCTTCAGCTGCGAATTCGCCGGCCGTCGACGGCGCGTCCTCGACCTTCCGCTGATCGCCTGGCTCACCGTCATCTGGGTGCTGCTCTGGTCCAGCCTGAGCTGGGCCAATGTGGTGACCGGCGTCGTCGTCGCGGTGGCGGTCTGTCTGGCCTTCCCGCTGCCCCACGTCGATCTCGGGCTCCGGCTCCACCCGTGGGGCATCGTGCTGCTCGCCGGCTATCTGCTCTACGACATGTACACCTCGGGCGTGAAGGTCACCCGGCAGATCTTCGTCGACCATCCGCACCGGGCCGCCGTCATCGCCGTACCGCTGCGCTGCCGCTCCGACCTGATGCTCGCGGCGACCGCCGTCGCCGTGTCGAACGTGCCCGGCGGATCCGTCGTCGAGGTACGCCGCGCCACGGCCACCGTCTTCGTCCACGTCCTCGACGCGGACCGGCCCGCCGTGCTCGACGCGGCCCGGCGTTCCGTCTGGCGGCTGGAGGAGCTGACGGTACGGGCTTTCGGCACCCGTGACGAGATCGTCCGGGTGGCCGAACCACCACCGGCGACGCCGCGGACGGACGGGCCGGGGGTGGGCGCATGAGCGCTCCGGAGACCGTCGACCGGGTTCTGCTCACCGCCTCCGTGGTGGTGCTCGTCATTGCCGGGGCGGGCCTGCTCGCCCGTATCTGGCGTGGCCCCTCGATGCTGGACCGGGCGATCTCGCTGGATGTGTGCGCCGCCCTCATCATCGCGGGCCTCGGCGCCAAGTCCGCCGTCGCACGCGACCCGTTCTATTTCCCGATCATGCTGGTGCTGGCCTTTCTCGGGTTCACCGGCTCGGTGGGCATCGCCCGCTTCATCGCCGTACGCGACCGGCCGAGGAAAGCCGTACGCGACCGGCCGAGGACCGAGGGGAAACCGGAGTGAACGTCTGGCTCCAGATCGCCGACACGACCGGTGCGGTACTGGTCTTCATCGGCGCGGCCATCTGCCTGCTCGGGGTGATCGGCATGCTGCGGCTGCCGGACGTCCTGTCGCGCAGTCACGCCGCGACGAAGCCGCAGAGTCTCGGCCTGCTGCTGGTGCTCGCCGGAGTCGCGCTGCGGCTGCGCAGCGGCATGGACCTCGCCACGCTCGCGCTGATCGGGTTCTTCCAGCTGATGACCGGACCGGTCGCCGCGCATCTGGTCGCGCGATCGGCGTACCGGACCGGCCAGATCGACCACGGCGAGCTGCTTTTCGACGAACTGGACGCCCAGCTGACCGAAGAACGCTGACCCGGGAGAGTCGACAGCAGCGGGCGGATCCATCGACGAGGCGGGCCGGGCATCACAGGTGTAAGCAGGAGATATGCGCGTCCGGCACAGGGTCATCCATTTCACCACTCCGTGGCGCCCGAGCCACGGACTGCTCATCGTGCCGCTCGCGATCATCGCGACGACCGCGCTGATCGACATCAACACACCGGAGACCATCCACCTTGGTCCGTTCCTCATCGCGGCGCCCGCGCTCACCGCCGCGTTCGCCGGCCCCGGACCGACGGCGGCCGTCGGGGCGCTGGCCGTCGTGGCCCAGATCGTCATCGCCGCGCTGCACGGCGGCGTCTCCACACCGAACCACGAGGCGCAGATCGCCGCCGTCCTCGTGATCTCCGTGTTCCTCGTGGTGTTCCGCCGGTTGCTCGACCGGTACGAGCGACAACTGGGCCGGGTGCGCTCGGTGGCGATCGTCGCGCAGCAGGGCCTGCTCCGCCCGTTGCCCCGCCGGATCGGACCGCTCACCATCGCGTCCGTGTACATCGCGGCCGAGGCGGGGGCCCAGATCGGCGGGGACCTGTACGCGGTGGTACCAGCCCCGGGCGTGACCCGCATGGTGGTCGGCGACGTCCGAGGCAGCGGTCTCCCTGCTTTCGGGCACGCCGCGGTGGTGCTGGGGGCGTTCCGCGGGTCGGCGTACCGGAACCTTTCGCTGCCCGGCGTCGTGTCACACATCGCCAACGCCTCGTACTGGAACATGGCGCAGATCGCCGAGGCCGAACCGGACTGCAACGAGTCGTTCGTGACCGCGCTGGTGCTCGATGTCCGCGACGACGACCACAGCGTTCAGCTGGTGAACTGCGGGCATCCCCCGCCGATGCTTCTGCGCGCCGGGCACGTACGGACACTGGAGGTCAGTGAGCCCGCGCTCCCGCTGGGGCTCGGCGCCCCCTCGGAGAGCGAGTACCGGGTCGAGACGTTCGACTTCGCACCCGGCGACCTCCTGCTCCTCTACACCGACGGAGTCATCGAGGCACGCGACCGCAGGGGCACCTTCTACCCGCTCGCCGACCGGCTCGCCGCCTGGACGGGGACCGGCCCCGAGTCCCTCGTACGCCACTTGCACGACGACCTGTTGCGCCACGTCGGAGGACGCCTGGGCGACGACGCCGTCATGATCGCGGTCACGAAGACGTCCGGCGACGTCAGGGCAGCCGCAGCGAGTAGGTGATCCGCTCCAGGCGGTAGTAATCGGCGACACAGGCGGCCGGCCAGACCCTCCGCCCGTGCTTGCGGAACGGTTCCACCATTCCGGCGACCGACACGGGCGTGTACGGGAGGACCCGGTCACCGGCCGCCGCACGCGCCCGCAGCCACTGGTCCTGGTGGTCCCACTTCACGGCCCGGACACGCATGTCCGCTTCGAGCCGCCACAGTGGGACGGCAAGTGCGAGGCACACGGCGACGCACACCGCCGCTCCGGCCACCTGCACCGCACCGGTGTGCCGAGTCCGCTGCCCCAGGGCAAGTCCCAGCAGCGCACCGGCACCGACGAGCACCGCGACGTACAGCAGGAGGTAGTCGTTCCAGATCCGCGTAGAGGTGGTCACGCTCTTCCCGAAGACGGGATACGCGACGACCGTGCAGAGGTACCCGGAGAGGAGAAACGCCAGAACAGCCACGCAGGCCATCAGCCGCCGGCGCACCGGCAGGACCACGCGCCGCCCGCCCGGCCCCCTGATCAGGAGCCCCAGCAGGACCCCGGCCGCCACCGCGCCCAGATAAGCCCACGTCGTGAGGAGCGTCCCCAGAATGTGCCCGAAGCCGCGCAGGGACCCGAGGAGCGAGTCGGGCGCGAGGAAGGACACCCCGTCCGTGCCGAATCGCCCCCGCCGGATCCGGGCACCCGGCGACGTGTAGAGCACGAGCGTCCCGATCCCGGTCCCCGCCATGCCGGTCAGGCACCAGCCCCGTACGTAGCCACGGCGTTGCCCGGCGAGGAGCAGCAGAACGGCCGAGAGGACGACGAGCACGACGACGGACGTCTCCTCCGAGAGCGTCCCGATGCAGAGACCGGCCACGAATACCGCGACCAGGGCAATGCGCCGCCCCCGGCGGGACCGGGCCCGGAGCAGCGGCACGGCCGCGGCACAGGCGAGCACCGGGGCCATGGTGTGCGAGACGGACGCGGCGGGCCAGTAGAACGTCTTGTACGTATTGGGCGTCGCGAACAGAAAGACGGCCGTCACCATCGACGCCACGAGCAACGGGACTCCACGCGGCGCCGTGAGACGGGCCCTGCGCAGCGCCGATACGGTCACCGCCCACAGGATCCCCAGCATGACGGCCCCGCTGACCAGCCCGAACCACTGGTGCCCCGCGACACCGAACCTCGCGTACGCCCAGACCAGTACGGCATTCGCGATCCGGCCGTTGTCCCCGAAATAGAACTTGCCGACCATCCCGGAGAGGCCTTCGTCGCGCACGACGGGCAGAAAACACCACTCGTCGCCCCCGGGCCGGGCCCATCTTCCGAACCACGCCGCCACACCGAGGAGCCCGAGCGGCAGAAGACAGAGCGCGGCCGGCCAACGACCGATCCGTGGCCGTACGGCTGCCGAGCTCTCCACCCCACCGGCGACCGGCTGCTCTCCTTCGCACGGCTGCAGCCCGGTCGGAGCCGGACCGGCGGCCGTCATCGCGATTCCCCTGCCGTGACCATTACGCCATCTGATACGGCGAGGCAGGCTGCCCGGGCCCCGTACACGCCATCCGGGCCCAGCTCCATGCGAATGGCGGACGCCCATGCACACCGGTCCCCGGCGGTGGCCGCGGTCATGCAGGACAGCAGGCCCCGCACCATCGCCCCGGAGAAACTGCCCGGGACGATCGCTCGCCACCTTCAGGCCCACCGTGCCCACGACACCGCCACCGCAGTCACCGGCGACGCCACAGTGATCGACGACGGCACGAGGGCAAGCGGCAGCCGGGCACCCTGGCCCCGCTCACACGGTGAGCGGGGTGGAGCCGGCGCAGGGCGAGGCCTGCCCGGGCCGGGCCGGCCCGGACGCCGGCCCGTCGCCGCCCGGAGTCCGCTACTCGATGACGAGCTCGACCGGGATGTTGCCGCGGGTCGCGTTGGAGTAGGGGCAGACCTGGTGGGCCTGCTCGACCAGCTTGCGGCCGGTGGCCTCGTCGACCGTTGCGGGCAGCTCCACGCGCAGCGTGACCGCGAGGCCGAAACCCTCACCCTGCTTGCCGATGCCGACCTCACCGGTCACGGCGGCGTCGCTGACGTCGATCTTGGCCTGACGGCCGACGAGCCCCAGGGCGCTGGCGAAGCAGGCGGCGTAACCGGCGGCGAACAGTTGCTCGGGGTTCGTGCCCTGGCCGCTGCCGCCCATCTCCACCGGGATGGCCAGCTGCAGATCCAGCTTGCCGTCAGGGGTGACGGCACGGCCCTCGCGGCCGTGGGTGGCAGTAGCGACGGCGGTGTAGAGCGCTTCCATGGAAACCATTCCTCTCGAAGTTCATGTTCCGGCGGCGCTGTCCGCCGCTCAACCTCAGCAAAGCACACAACTGAGTTGTGCACAACTCAATGGCATGCGGGGCTATGCTGGATCCATGACCTCCACGCCCAGTCCGAGCCGCGAAGCCACGTCCGAGGCCGACTACCTCCACCTCGACCAGCAGATCTGCTTTTCCCTGAACGCCGCGTCGCGCGCCTTCGGCAGCGTGTACCGCGTGCTCCTCAAGGACCTCGGACTCACCTATCCCCAGTACCTGGTGATGCTCGCGCTCTGGGAGCACGGCGAGCTGCCGGTGAAGAAGCTGGGAGAGCACCTGCGGCTCGACTCCGGCACACTGTCGCCGCTGCTGAAGCGCCTGGAGGCGGCGGGCCTGGTACGGCGCGAGCGCAGCACCCTGGACGAGCGCTCGGTGCACATCCACCTCACGGACGAGGGCACGGCACTGCGCCAGCGGGCGCTGGCCGTGCCGCGCCGGATCGCCGCGGCGACCGGCTTCGACCTCGACGAGATCACCGATCTGCAGGGCCGCCTCAACCGACTCACGGCAGCCCTGAACACGGCGGCACTGGACGAGAACCTGAGCTGCGCCGACGGGGAATTCGAGAAGTAGCGTCACTTGCTGCTCCGGGTCTCGTTCGAGAGCTTGTGGTGCCGCAGCGCGGTGATGCGTCCCTCCCTGCTCGCCCCCAAGGTGATGTGCTGCTCCTGCTCCTCCCGGTGACCGACCGACGTGAACATCTGCTCACGGGTCAAGCTGAGCTTGACCGGGCGTCCGACGTGCCGGGCGGCGAGCGCGGCCAGGGCGGGATGCGCCCAGATCATGGCCTTGCAACCGAAGCTGCCGCCGACGTAGTGGGAGATGACGCGGACGTTCGAGGGCGTCAGGCCGAGCAGTGCGGCGACACCCTTCCCCGAGCTCTCAACTCCCATCGAGCAGGTCAGACGGATTGCGGTGGCCCTTCGGGCAGGACCCGTTCAGATGTCGCGGAACTTACATCGCAGCGCTGCGACCTAATGGGATAGATCCTCAGGCCCCGCTGACCAGCACGGAAAGGGTCGTTGCTGGTTGTTGTCGGTCGTCGCGAGTTGACCTCAGACGGCCCAGGGACGGCCCAGGCGAACCGGCGTCGGCAGGAGGCCGCGCTGGGGTGGAGCAGTTGCGGACCAAAGCAGCTGCCGTGTTCGACCGCCGAAGCAGACCTAGTCAAGCGCTCGGGGACACTGGCCCCGGCGCGAAGGAGGGAGCCATGCCGTCGGCGAAGGCGGGTGGCAAACCTATGGCCCGGTGCAGGGCGTACCCCGAGACGCGATCAAGTCCGCCTCGGTCTGCCGACGTTGCCGTCAGAGACTGCCGTCATTCGACTCGTAGAGGGGCCGCGTGATAGCTGAGCGGGACGTCGCGCACGCGCACGGCAGGTACGACGCCGATCCGCTGAGGCCGGCCGATGGACCGGTCGGCGTGGCCCTTCCAGCCGCCGCCGGTCAGCACGAGCGATCCCTCCGGCAGGTCCAGGCAGGGCACGCCCATCGCCTCCATCCGCTCCAGTACGGCGTGCAGCAGGGCGGGGAAGCCGACGATCCGCACCGGCTCGTCGCGGGCGGCGAACTCGAGGAGGGCGTCGACGGAACCCATGGGGTTGAACTCGTGGCCCTCGCCGGTGTTCCGCAGCGCGTGGACGGCGGAGGCGACGGGGGCGAAGTCGCAGAGCTCGTTGAGACCGTGCGCGGCGCCGACGGTGAGCCGCGGATCCGGCTCGTAGCCCAGCACCAGGTAGTTCGCGGGGCGCTCGACGTCGATGAGCCCCAGTGCCTTGATGGTCCAGGCATCCATGCGCTGGGCGGCGCCGATGGATCAGGTGTCGAAGCCTATTTCGGTCTTTTCGCCGCCTGTGCCCGAGGGAGTCAGCCGGAGCGCCACGGTGTCGTCCGCAATGGAGCTCAGGGCATGCCGTTTGAACAGGTTGACGTGGATGTAGGGCAGGTCGGCGACCTGCTCGACGCCGGTGATGTCCGGCGCGCCCGCACCCTTCCACATGGCCCCGTACAGCGGGTTGCGGGCGGCGTGCCAGGCGTTGATCTCCCGCATGGCGGCGACGAATACGGCGTCGGCGGCCTCGTCGGCACGAAAGGGGTCGGCGATGTCACACAGCTCTTGTACCCGGGGCAGATCCCCGGGGTCCGGCACCTGGAAGGGACGGAAGTACTTCGCGAGCGAATTGAGCCGGCGCGTGAGGTCGGCATAAGAGGTCGACGCGGTTGTCATAGCACTCCTTGTTGATCACTACGTACGTACTTCTCTTCGAGCCCGTCGAGAGGGGCCTTGCTCCGCTCTGACGGGCACCGTTGGTTAGTCGGGCAGGCTGCCTGACGGAGCCTTTTCCATCTGCTCGACCAGGTCCCGGATCTTCGCGTGGGACCGGTTGGCGGCCTGCTGGCCTGCGGACAGCGTCTCCCACCTGCCGCGGTAGGGGACACGGACCGAGCCCCCGGCTCCTTGGTAGCGCTAGTCGGCCCGGCAGACGATGCCGGCCAGCAGGACGAACGCCTTCGCCGACGCCGCCCGGACCGCCTCGGGGAGAGTCGGGGCGAGGGCGGCCAGGACGTCGACGGCCTCGGTGATGTAGCGGTAGGCGGTGGTGGTGTCGATTCCGAACCCGGCCGCGAGCTGGGCGTACGGATGACCGTTGCGGAGGTGGGCGAGAGCGGGCAGGGCCTGCCGCCCCGCGCTCAGGCGCCGCCATCGGGTGCCGAGACGACGACGGTGTTCCCGCAGACGAGCGGTGAGGAAGCGCAGGGCGGAGCTGAGCACGTCCAGCCCGGACGGCTAGACAGGCATACGAAGCCTCTGGTGGGCACGGGTTCTTCTTGGTCGAAAACCCGTCCACCAGGGGATTCACCCGTCTGTCAGCCGAACCGACCAGACTGGCCCGCAGGTTGGAAAAGGCTCGCTGAGGTAGCGCTCGTCAGACTCGAAGATGGTGTCGCTGACGCCGTGACCGAAGGGGAAGCCGGGGAGTGAAAACTTCCCCCAATCCTGGCCGTCTTCTAACGGCTGCCCTTCCTTACCTCAGGCAGGAATGTGCTCGACGGCACCGGCGTTTCCTTGCGCCATGCCAGGGTGATTCGGCGCGACAAGAGTGCGCAGGCGCGAAAAGATATCCGTGAGTAGTTCACGGCGGTGGCTCATAAGATAGAAGTGGCCTCCAGCGAAGCCGCGCATAGTGAAGCTGCTGCTCGTCACGGCCGACCAGCTCGCGACGGCTGCCTCGCCTGCTCTCGTGTCCTGGGATCCGTAATAAGCGATGACCGGCATGTTCAGCATGTGTTGGCCGACTGCGGTCTGATACTGGCTCACGAGATGGTAATCGCTACGGATGGCGGGAAGTATCAATTCCAGCAGCTCCGGGTCGCGAAGGACCTGTGCATTGGTGCCACCCAACGATTCAATGTGTTTCAGTAGTTCGGTGTCTGTGGCTTCAGGGAAGGTGCGGTGGGGCGCCTGACCAGGTCCTGATCGGGAGGAGAGGAACAAGCCAGCCAGCATAGGGGCGGGTTGCTCTCGCAGGTGCATTGCCGTCTCGTAGGCGATGGATGCCCCCATGCTATGGCCGAAGAAGGCGAGAGGGGCGTCAATGAACTGCTGGCATGCCTGTGCTGTGGAATACGCCAGCTCTTCCAAGGAGTCGGGCAATGAGTCGTGCAATCGGTCTTCTCGTCCGGGGTAGCGGACAGCCAGAAGCTCCACGCCGTCTGGAACAAATGGTGCCCAGTCGCGAAAGAAGCTTGCCGCACCGCCTGCATGGGGAAAGCACACCAGCCTGACACGTGGAGTGCTGCAAGCCTTGATCGTCCGAAACCACAGACCGCGGGTTCGGTCCTGCGGCATGTTCATATCCAACCTTCCTGGCGTGCAGCTGATGAGAGTAAGAGGCTCTGATCCTCTCCTACGCGTGAGCTGGGGAGGCTGCCCGAGGTCTGCCCTTGGTGGCTGCGGTACGTAATGTTCTGTCCGCCGGCAAAGGCTCGGCGAACGCCTCCTCGTTGGGGAGGTTGAAGTTCATCAGGACAGCACGGCGGCGCAGACGCGCCTGCTCGGATTGCGGCCATGGTTGGCCTAGCGGCATGTCTGCCGCTAGGCCAACAAGCCTGAACAGGGCGCGAGTCACCGGGCCTCACTCTCAAAAATTAACAGAAGAGTTGACGCGAAGGAAGCTCGGTGTGGCGCGAAGTGCACCGGAAGTCGGGAGATGTGTCGGCCGGAGTGGGGGAAGGGAATCGGACAGGATCAATAAGGGACCGGAACAGTAGCGGAAGGTGACAGGGTTCGCAATGCCGGGAGAAAGGGGCGGGAGCGTGAAGAGGAACGGGAATGTCTTCCCGGTTGGCGCCGGAGTGGAATATGCATGTGAAAGTGCTTGGCCTGGGGGCGACGTCTTCCGCAGCTCCGACGTCGATCCCTCCCCTTCGCGCCGCCCGCACGAGCAACTATTCAGGTTTGGCTCCGCCGAGCGGCGCCTGGACCTACTCGTGACTTGCCTCTGCAAGACAACGGAGCGCTGGTGCACTTCGGCATGCTCTCCGAGTTCGGGTCCCCGGGAGAGCTGGATTCCATACCGGCATCGGTCGGCCGACTTTTTCAAGGACGAGCGTGTACGACAGGCTGTGTGAACAAGACGGGACGTGCCACATCTGGTGGGCTGAGGTTTCGGGTGCTGCGCGCAGCCGTCACCATCTGCTATCGCCGGCTGAACTGGACCGCGTCGGCACTCTTCGGAGGGCTGATGACCAAGACCGCTTTGTCGCAGGGCGGGCGCTTCTGCGCACCCTTGCGGCTGATCTACTCGGCACCGAACCGCGTCAGGTGGTAGTGGGATCAACATGCCCTGACTGCTCGCGCCCGCACGGGAAGCCAACTCTCCCGGGGACCGCCTGGGAGGCCTCCATCTCCCACTCCGGACGACTGGTCGCCGTGGCGCTCTCCTCAAGCGGGCCAGTGGGGGTGGACGTTGAGCGGATCGACGAGTCCGTGCCCCTGAAGGAGCTAGTTCCACAAGTCTTCTCCGAGTTGGAGCCAATAACCCAGGGCGGGCCGAGCCCCTTGTCTTTCTTCCGGACTTGGACTCGGAAGGAGGCCGTACTAAAGGCGACCGGGGACGGACTGCGTATTCCGATGTCGCGGATGGCAGTCGCACCTGCGGATTCTCCGCCCGCTGTGACTTCATTCGTAGGTCGGCCGGACCTCCTCGGCCGTATCCAGCTGGCCGATCTGCTGGCAGTACCTGGATACACAGCCGCTGTCGCGGTGATCTCGACTGCGGCCGTCGAGTACGTCGACCACGGAACCACGGAGCTCACCTCCGGGGTTCTAGCCGGGGTGGAGGTCCGGTGAACGAGGGACACCCCACGTCACGCGTCCTGCTGGTCCTGCCTCCTGCTTCCGCAGTGCGTGCAGCGATCGCGTCCGACCTCCGAGTATGGGCAGTGGTCGATCCGGCAGTGCGGACGTCGGACGCGCTGGCCGCAGTTGGACTCCCGTCACGCCGCCTGCTCTTGGCGAGCCTTGCGGATCCTGATGCCCTGCGGACGCTGCTGGAGCGCTGCGCGCACGTCTACGGAATCGATCGGATCATCCATTCCGAGTGCGGAACCCGGAGCATGCTGCAGCCCATTCTGGGCAGCGAGGCGGCCGCTCTCACGGCGGCAAAGGCCGCAGCGGTGGTACGCGAGATCTCCAGGCGGCTGGGATGGGCGGTGAGTGAACTGCCCGGCACGGCTGCCCTGCAGCGGCTCTTGGAACAGGGCGGATACCAAGGGCCCCACCTCGGCGACGAGCCACCGGCGTGGCCCACGTTCGAGGTGTGGACGCTGAGCGTCGATGGGATGCATCTCGTTACGGATGTCACCGCTCAACGAGCCGACGTCGAAGAGGCCGATACGGATCAGGCGAGGATCCGGGCCACGGTGCGGGCCCTGCTCGACCTGGCCGGGTACCAGCACGGGATGGTTCGGACTGCAGTGGAGCTCACCGCGCAGGGTTGCCGGATCATCGACGTAACCCTCTGATCAGCGAGCCCTTGAGAGGTATGCGCAAAGGAACCGTTCGGTATCGGCCTGCGCCACTCTCTGAGATGTCGAAACGGGCACTGTCCGACACGGCACCGTATCCCTCTATGCAAGACAGGTGACGAGACATGCGCACGAAGCTGATCCGACTGGCCGGAATCCTCGCAGTCGCTGCCCTGGCGCTTGGGCTGGGAGCGACCGTGCAGACCTCCGACGGCGGCGGGGCCGCCACCCGGCAGGTTCTTGCGGACAACAAAGGCCCGGCTTCATCCACCCCGTAAGCTCCACTCAGTGGCTGCGGCTGGTGTCGGGCAGTTCCATGAGGTCGAAGAGCTTGGTCGCCGCTACCTGGTGCGCCCGAGCCGTCGAGGTGTCACCGACCCCCGCTGCCGCCCGTGATAGACCGAGATGCGCAGATGCCTCCTCGGACCGGAAGCGGATCGCCGAGGCAATCTCCAGCGCATGCGAATGCAGGGCCATCGCTGCCGTGTGCTGGCCCTGTGCGTTGCGCAGCCGGCCGAGGATGTTCTCGGTGTATGCCTGGCGGACCGGCGTACCACCGCATCGCGCGAGGGCCAGAGCACGCTCGGCCCAGTAGGGCACTGCATGGGTGTCGCCCATTTGATGGGCCACGACGGCGGAGAGCGCCAGCACCAGTGCGGTGTCACCAGGAGGGCCGCTCTCGTCGCAGATCTCCCGGGCTCGGCGCAGGCTCTCATGGGCGTCGGCGTACTGTCCCATCCCCATCTGAGCCGCCGCGAGATCGGCCAGTGCCATGGTCTCGTTGACCGGGTCGGGGGAGATCCGCGTGAGCTCCAGGGCCTGATGTGCGGCGGCCGTCGCCTCCCCATATCGGCCCCACCGGGTGTATAGCGAGCTAAGATTCGTTTGGGTTTCCGCCTCCGCACGTGAGGCACCAATCTCCCGCGCCACCTCGATCGCTCGCTTCATTCGCGGGAGCGCTTCTGCATAACGTCCCAGCATGAGTAGGAGGAGCCCGAGTGTGGACTCGCAGTGCGCCTCGGTGTCCCGGTTTTCCAGGCGTACCGCGATGTCACAACCTTCGCGGGCGACGTCGATGCCCTCCTCGAAGCGGCCGAGCTTCCAACAGGCAGCCGCCAGGTTGGACAGACTGACGCTCAGCAGGACCGGGTCGTCGAGCCTGCGCGCGGCTCGGGTCGCGCGGCGCGCGAGCTCATGAAACTCCTCCAGGTATCCGCCCGCGTACAGGTGGAAGGCCACGTTACGGATCAGCCAGCCGACATGCCGGTCCTGAGCGAGCCGGTCGGCTAGGTCTATCACCGCAAGCAGGCCCTGGTGCTCGTGGGCGAACCAGAGCCGTGCCGACTTCTCGTCCGTCAGCTCCGGCAGCTCTCCTGCGTATTCCTCGATTCCGGTGGAGTGGTGGGCGCGTCCGGTGAACAGCGCGTCGCAGGCTGTGCCGGTGGCCGTGTGGTAGTAGCGCACCAGCCGCTCGACGGCCGCTGCGTCGGTGCGCTCAGTGGAGGGTCCGCGCCGGCTTCCAGCGAAGCTGCGCACTAGGTCGTGGAAGGTGTAGGCGCCCAATTCGGGCTGCTGGAGCAGTTGTGCGTCGAGCAGGAGCTCAAGAATGTACTCGGCTCCCCTGAGATCGGTGTCCAGCAACGCGGCCGCGGAGTAGCCGTCGATGCGTGGGCTCGGATGCAGCGCCAGACTCCGGAAGGCCTCTCGATGCCTGTCGTCCATGGCCAGATACGAGAGCTGAAGTGTGGCAGCGACGCTGCGTTCGCCCGAGCTCAGCTCGTCCATCCGGCGGCTTTCGTCCCGCAGCCGCTCGACGAGATACCGAATCGTCCAGCGCGGACGGTTGCGCAGCCGGGTGGTCGCGATACGTAGAGCTAGGGGAAGGTGACCGCACAATGTGGCGAGCTCGACGGTAGCGTCTGGCTCGGCGGCCACACGGTCCGGGCCGAGCATCCGGGTGACCAGTGCCGCGCTGTCCTTTGGTGCCATCGTTCCCAGGGAGTGCCACTCGATGCCGTCAAGATCAAGCAGCCGCACCCGGCTGGTGATCAGTATCAGGCAGTTGGGGGAGGCCGAGATCAAGGGACGAACCTGGGCCACGTCGGAGGCGTTGTCGAGGAGCAACAGCATCCGCCGCCCTGATATCGCCACTCGCCACTCGGCTTCACGTCCCGGCAGGTCCTCAGGTATGCGGTCGCCCGGGACACCGACGGCCCGTAGCAGAATGTCCAATGCGGCAGACGCCGATACCATCGATTGGCTGCCTGGGGTGAAGCCGTGCAGATTTACGTAGAGCTGCCCGTCAGGAAACTCATCGGATAGCTGATGGGCGGCGCATACTGCTAGGGAAGTCTTCCCCGAACCGCCCATCCCGTCGATGGCATGGACCCGCGTGCCCGGCGTGCCCAGCGGCTCCGCGGACCGGACATGTCTCAAGAGACTGGCGAGTTCGTCGTTCCGCCCTGTGAAATCAGGCAAAGCATAAGGCAAGGTGCATATAGGCCCCCGTGGCGCGACAGGTGCTGCGGAGGCGGTAGTCGTCTCACCGGGCGATCCAGTTAGCTCGGGACTCTCGCGCAGGATCCCTTCGTGGAGCTGGACCAGCTGCCGCCCGGGGTCGACGCCGAGCTCGTCGGCGAGCAGCTCGCGTACTCTCGCGTACTCCTCCAGCGCCTCCGCCTGCCGTCCCGAGCGGTACAGGGCGAGCATCAGCTGTCCACGCAACGTCTCGCGCAGGGGATTGGCTGAAATCAGGGCCCGTAGCTCGGGGATGAGTTCTCCGGCCTGGCCGAGCCCCAACTGTAGGTCGTACAACTGCTCTGCCGCATTCAACCGACGCTCATCCAGCGCGGCCGCCGCCAGGCCGATCACCGAGCCGCCGGCATCGGCGAGCACAGTGCCCTGCCACAGGTCGAGCGCCCCCTGGAGGTCGGTGCACGCCTCCTCTGGCCGTCCCGCCCCCGCGGCTTGTGCTGCGGCCTGCAGTCGTGCCTCGAACTCCAGGAGATCCAGTCCGCCAGGTGACACCACCGTCCGGTAGCCCGGACCGTCGGTGAGGATCGTGCTCCCGCCGTCCGGCAAGCGCCGGCGCAGATCGGCCACAGCCTTTCGCACCTGGTGAACTGCGGTCGCCGGAGGGTTCCCTTCCCAGGCAGCCTCAATCAGTTTGGCTACGGGTACCACTCGCCCGCATTCAAGCAGAAGGGTGGCGAGCACCCGCTCCTGGATTGCTCCCCCGAGTCGCAGTCGCACTCCGTTGGCCCATACCTCCAGGCGGCCGAGAACGCGGAAGTAAAGGTCTTCTGCGCGGGGCACCACATCCTTCCCCGCGTCCATGTCCTTCATTGCTTCTCCAGCCCCCGTAACTTGCCAAAAACCCAGGTCGAGGGCTTGGCCAGAAGGATCATAGGTCATCCGCCTTAGCGCTCAAACTGGCTTTGTTGGTGAGTTTCAGAACATCTGATGCTCAGTGGCGGGAACGCCCGGTTCCACGGGTGAGTGATGTCGCCGCGTTTTCGAGGATGCCTCGGCGCACGCTTCGGGACCATGGTTGTGCTCTGCACGACGAGGGGGCCCGGGTGTTGCCGAAGTCCAAGGTCGATCTGTACGCGGCGATCCGTCGTGACGCCAAGGACGGCATGTCGTTGCGGGCGCTCATGCGGAAGCACGGTGTCGGCTTCGAGACCGTACGGAGGGCCTTGATCTCGGCGTTGCCGGAATCGCGGAAGGAGATGGAGCCGCGGGAGACAAGGCTGGACTCTGCAAGCCGATGATCGACGGCATCCTCACGGCTGATCTCACCGCACCGTGCAAACAGCGGCACACCGTCAAGCGAATCTACGACCGGCTGCTGGACGAGCATGGCGCCGGCATCTCCCACCAGATGGTCCGTGGCTACGTTGCCGCCCGCCGCCAGGAGATCCGGCCGGAGGCCGGCAAGGGTGTGGTCGACGCGTTCGCCGAACAACAGCAGGCGGTCGGCCGAGCGACGAGAAGCCCCCGCCCTTTCAGCCATCCATGAGGCGTCGACGCCACCATCCGCACGCACCCCACGGGCTCGCCAGCGTGAGGTGAGGACCGAGGGGAACGGTCCGGCGGTCGAACTCAGCATCGAGCCTGGCGACGAGCTTGCCCAGGTCCGCCCGAGCGCCGCGGGGAAGCAACAACAACACGTCCTCCAGGCGGTCCCTCGCCACGAGGGGGTCACAGCACTCACAGCCCATCACCGGATCCGGCAACACGCGCCCTGGCTGTTTCAGATACCACTCACATTCGGCCAGGGCAGCGACTACGACCCCCAGCCACAGCCGGTCCTCCTCCACCTTCCGGATCGCCACGCGAGTCGCCGCAGTCACACCGGCGATCCGGCGAACCGGGATACCTCTTCGGGGCTGCCAACGCTGTGCGCGCAGCCCCTTCGGACGCCTACGCGGCATCGGCCTTTCGGATCGGCATCCCGTCATCCTGCCACGGACCGGGCTGCCTCCGCCGTGTGCCGGGATGCATCCGGATCCGGCCGGGAACGAGACGGGACCGGGTCGGGAGGCGCTGCGGCAACCATGAGATCACGCAGATCCGAGGCGGATCGGTTGACGGTGAGACCCATGCCGATCAAGTACTACCGACTTCGCATCGAAAGGGCTGGCCGGGGGTCACGGCGGAGACGTCAGTGAAGTCATCAATTCGCGACATGTCCGATGTGCCGGTCGCCGTCCCGACGCAGACACCGTTGATCTGCAACTGGAGTCCGCAGGAATCGGCTCTCGCCGTCTGCCGACTCAGCATGCCCAGATCGATCAAGACCCTCGCCGGCCGTACGGCCGATGGCGCCACGGCCTTCCGGACAGTGCGCCATCGGATGCGGTGAAAGCGGCGGAAAGGAAGAGGAATGGCTGACGAAGCGCCGGGGACAGAAGAGCCCTCGGCTCAGCGACGAGACCTCCCGTGCCCGACCGGGTGGGAGCCGGCGCCCCAGCCCGACACGAGCGTGCTCGCCTTGTTCGGGGAACAAGCCGCACGCACCCCGGACGCCGTCGCGGTGATCGCTGGTGATCGTCGACTCACCTATCGGGAGCTGGACGTCGCCGCATCTCGCGTCGCGGCGCGGTTGCGTGCTGCCGGTGCGCCGGCGGTGGTGGGGGTCTCCGCGGAACCGTGCCTCGAACTTCTGCCCGCGGTGTTGGGAGCGTGGAAGGCCGGGAGCGCATGGGTCCCGGTCGATCCTGGTCACCCGGCCGACCGCGTGGCGTACGTGCTGGGCGATTCCGGAGCGCGGCTGGTACTGGCCGGCTCGGCAGGGCCGTTCCCGGGGGACGTCCTCCTGATCAATGACAAGGTCGGTGGCGAGGCTGACGGAGACGCCGATCGCGACCTGGTGCCGGCTTCGCCGAGCGATGTCGCGTATGTGATCTACACGTCAGGGTCGACCGGTCGGCCCAAGGGCGTGGTGGTCGAGCACGGGTCGCTCGCTGCCTACCTGACCTGGGCGGCAGATGTGTACCCCGGGCTGGCTGGACGGTCCCTGGTCCATTCCACGCTCTGTTTCGACCTGACTGTCACGGGACTGTTCGGCCCGCTCATCGTTGGCGGCTCAGTGCGCCTGGCACCGCTGATCAGCAATGTGCCGGAGCGTCCTTCGTTCCTGAAGGTCACGCCGAGCCACCTGCCGCTGCTGGAGGCCATCGGTGACGCCGCATCGCCGAGCGAGGATCTCGTTGTGGGCGGCGAGGCACTGCCCGCGGACGTTCTCGAGGCTTGGCGGGTCCGTAACCCGCGGACTCGGGTCACCAACGAGTACGGCCCCACCGAGGTCACCGTCGGCTGCGTTGCTCTGACCATCGAGCCCGGCACCCAGCCGCCGGTCGACGCTTCCGGGGGAGTCGTGATCGGGCATCCAGTGCCCGGGCACGCCGCCTACGTTCTGGATGCCCAGGGACAGCCCGTCCCGGACGGGGGCATTGGGGCCCTGCACGTCGCGGGGCCGCAGGTGAGCCGTGGGTATCTGGGCCGTGACAGTGCCGCGTACGCGAGCAGCCCCTTCCACCCTGGCCACCGGATGTACGCGACGGGCGACTTGGTGCGGCGTCGGGAAGACGGGCTCCTGGAGTACCTGGGGCGCAACGACCAGCAGATCAAGCTGCGTGGCTTCCGGATCGAGCCCGGCGAGATCGAGTCCCTGCTGCGCGCCCAGCCCGGCGTCGAGCAGGCGACCGTCGCGGTTCGCGCCGACCAACTCGTGGCCTACGTCGTGGGCCAGGGTGAGCCCGACCGTGACGCGCTCGCTCGCGAACTGCCGGAGTACATGCTTCCCAGCATCTTCGTCAAGCTCGATGCCCTGCCGTTGACCTCCAACGGCAAGTTGGACAGCGCTGCGCTTCCGACGCCGGACTTCTCGGTCGAGCCTGCATATGTCGCCCCGCGCACTGACGCCGAGCGGCTGGTTGCCGAGGTCTTCGCCGACCTGCTCGGTGTGGAAAAGGTGGGTACGGAGGATGACTTCTTCGAGCGCGGTGGCAATTCACTGACCGCCATCCGAACGATTGCCCGTATTCGTGCGCAGCTCGGCGTGGACATCCCGGTTCGAGGAATGTTCACGTTCACGACGGTCGCCGCGCTGGCTGCGGAGATCGAACGACTGATCATGGCGGAGCTCGACGAACTCAGCGACGCGGATGCGGAGCAGCTCCTGCGTCAGGGAGCTGTCTGAGCCTGAACCGGATCTTACCGCCGCCGGCGATCTCGGCCGGCCGACTGGTGAATCTGCCCTTGACGGGCCAATCCAAATGTGCGAAAAGGAACCATATTCATGCGGTATGTAGGAAATGAGTACACGCGCGTCGCCGTCTTCGATGACGTGACGGACCTGGGCCGGTGCCGTGAACTTCTCGGCGAAATGGACAGCGCGCTGCACGATCAGGGGGCGGTGCTGCTCCGTGGACTTCCCGCCGATCTGGAACTCTTTGACGAGATCACCCGCCTGGTGGGTGGGTCCCCCCTGGAATACACCGAGCGGTCCACACCGCGGTCCGAGGTCCAGGGAGCCATCTACACCTCCACGGAGTATCCGCCGGACCAGGCCATCCCGATGCACAACGAGAGCTCCTACTCGGAGAATTGGCCGAGGCTGCTGTTCCTCCTCTGTGATGTGCCCGCGGAGTCGGGCGGAGCGACGCCGGTCGCCGACAGCCGTGCGGTGTACCAGGCGTTGCCGACCGATGTCCGTGAGCGGTTTGCCAAGGGAGTCGTCTACACCCGCTCGTTCCGCCAGGGGCTTGGACTGTCCTGGCAGGAGGCGTTCCAGACCGATGATCCGGCGGCCGTGGAGAAGTACTGCACGGAGCACGGGCAGACCTTCGAGTGGACCGACGAGGGGCTGCGCACGTCGCATCACCGGCCGGCGTGGCAGGTGGAGCCGCGCACGGGGGACACGGTCTGGTTCAATCAGGCCCACCTCTTCCACGCCACGAGCCTGGAGCCGGACGTACTCGAGGCACTCCTTTCCCTCTATGCCGAGGAGGATCTGCCCCGGCATGCCTACTACGGCGACGGCTCCCCGATAGAAGAGGCCGATCTGGACGCCGTCCGGAAGGTCTACGACGAGGTGTCGTTCGCTTTCCCGTGGGAGGCGGGGGACGTGATGATCGTCAACAACATGCTGGTCGCGCACGGCAGGCAGCCCTTCACCGGGGCTCGCCGGACCCTCGTCTCCATGACGGATTAGGGGCCTGTTCAATGACCTTCCCAACGAATCCAGACCGCTTTGCCGACGGCGCTGTAGAGCCACAAGGACGTGCACGTCTGGACACCCTGTCTCAGGCGAAGCGCGAACTCTTTGCTCAGCGGCTCGCCGGCCGCCGGACCGAGTCCAACAGTTCCACGGCCCCTCTTCAGCAGCTCCGGGAGAAGAAGTCTGTTTGGTCCAACTCGCTGAGTCCTGCGGAGGAACGCTTCTGGATGGCGTACACCTTTGAGGAGCAGTCATCCGCCTACCACATCCCGATCACCTTCCGCCTCTTCGGACGCCTGGACGTTCCTTCGCTGAACGAGGCTTTGCGGACGGTGATGGCGCGTCACGAAATTCTGCGCACCCGGTACGAACTCCTTCCGGCCGGCGAGCTCACCGCGGTGGTCGACGAACCTGGGGCTTGCACGTTCGAGGTCGTAGACGCGGAGGCAGACGCACAAGAGTTGCTCGTACGGGCTACTGAGATGCCCTTCGACCTGGCGACGGGGCCGTTGCTGCGTCCGCTGCTGTTGCGCATCAGTGACGACGAGCACTTCCTTCACATCACTGTTCACCACATCATCACCGACGGATGGTCCATCGGAAATCTCATCGAAGAACTGTCGGTCGCGTACAACGCGCACGCGCAGGGAACTGATCCGGATCTTCCCGAGCTCCCTCTCCAGTACCGTGACCACGCGATGTGGCAGCGTTCGCAGACCGAGGAGTTCGCCCGTCAGGCGGCGTACTGGAAGCAAGCGCTGAGCGAGGTGCCTCGCGAACTCGGCTTGCGTACCGACCGCCCCAGGGAGTCCCGGGTGATGGTGCCGGGCAAGTCCGTGACGGTCACGTTCCCCAAGGCCGCTGCGCTGGGCATAGCACGGCAGACGAGAACAACACTGTTCATGGTGCTTCTGGCCGCCTACTCCATCGTTCTCGGGCGGCACGCGGGCCGTGAGGACGTGGTGGTCGGAACTCCGGTCGCGGGTCGACAGGATCCGGCGACCGAGCCGCTCATGGGCTGCTTCATCAACACCCTCGTGATGAGGACGGACTTCTCCGGAGATCCCAGCTTCCGCGAGCTGCTCCTCAGGGTCCGCAAATGGGCCCTGCGTGCCTACGAGAACCAGAGTGTCCCGTTTCAGCAGGTTGCTGACAGTGCGATTCCGCGGACGGGGGTGCGCAGCACGCTGATCCAGGCCTGGCTGGCACTTCAGAACTTCCACAACCCGACGCTCGAGATGGCAGAAGTCGACGCCGAGGACGTATTCGTCACCACGGATGCGACCAAGTTCGATGTCACGTACTACATCACCGAGCTCGATGACCAACTGGAACTCGAAGTCGAATACGACAGCTCGCTGTTCGATGAGAGCACCATGCGGAAGTTCGCCGGAGAGTTCGCCGACGGCCTCGAGGCCGCCTCGTCCGATCTCGACCGAAAGATTTCTGAGATCTTCAAGGAGAACCAATGACCGCGCCAAGCGAGACGGCCTCGCTCTTCCGGCACCGAGATTTCCTGCTGTTGTGGTCCAGCCAAAGCATGTCGGTCTTCGGGGCGCAGCTGACGTACGTGGCCATCCCGCTCACCGCCGTCATGATCCTTCATGCCACGCCCATGCAATCCGGGATCCTGGGTGCGCTGACCACGCTTCCCTTCCTGTTGTTCGGCCTGGGTGTCGGAGCCCTGCTGGACAGGCGGGCGCGCCGCCCCATCCTCATCGGGGCCGATGTCGTGCGAGCCGTCGCGCTGGCCTGGATCCCCATCGCCTACGTCCTTGACATGCTGACGATCACGCAGCTCTTCGTCGTTGCGTTCATCGTCGGCACGATGAGTGTTTTCTTCGATCTCGCCTATCAGTCGTACCTCCCCACTTTGATCCCGCGGTCAAGGCTGATGCAGGCAAATTCGAAGATGCAGGTTTCGGAATCGATGGCCGAGGTCGCCGGTCCCGGAGCGGCCGGCGCGTTGATCGGCCTGCTCAGCGCACCCTTGGTGATCGCCGCCGACGCCGTGAGTTATCTTCTGTCCGCTGCGGCAGTTCTGAAGTTGCCTGCGGATGCGACGCCTACGGCGGACAAGGGGCAGAGCAAAGCGGCCCTCTCGTTCGGGGCGTCGATCCGAGAAGGCATCGACGTGGTCAGGCGCCACTCCGTCCTTCGCTGGTGCACGACCGCTGCGGTTCTCGCGAACCTCTTCGAGAGTGCCCTGTTGTCGGTCTTCTTCCTCTTCCTCGTCCGGGACATCGGATTCGGATCGACGGAGGTCGGCCTGGTCGTCGGATTCGGCGGTGCGGGTGCCGTCGTGGGTGCGCTCCTCGTCGAACGGGTGACCCGTCTGCTGGGCGCCGGCCCGGCGCTGATCCTGTCCATGTTGCTCCCCGGAATTGGTTGCCTGCTGCTGGGGTCGGTCGACGGGGACTCGTCGTGGGCCATCGGACTCGCGGCAACCGCGAACTTCATCGCTCTCCTCGGGCTTCCCGTGTTCAACGTGACCGTCATCAGCTTCCGCCAAGTGGTCACTCCCGACCACTTGCTGGGCCGGGTCAATGCGACGGTGCGCACCTTCGCTTGGAGCGCGCTGTCACTGGGTTCTCTTCTCGGCGGTGTGCTGGGCACGTCGCTGGGCCTCCGTGAAACCGTCCTCGTATCTGCGTGCGGTGGCTTCCTGGCCGCGCTGCTCCTGTTCTTCTCTCCGCTGCGCACCCTTCGTCGCCTCGAGGATGCGGAGGCCGTGGAAACGGATTCCGAAGCGGACCAGAAGCTCGGCGCATCCACGGAAGAGAAGTCCGAACCGGTGGGAGATGCGCAATGAGTGCCGTAGGAACCAAGCAGAACGAGAGCCGGCAGGTCTCTCTTCACCAGGAATCGGAAGACATGCTCAAGCCATCGACTTTTGTACCCTTCATCTCGCCCGCCGGCCTCTGGAGCGATCACGCATCGCCCGAGACCCTGTCGGTGCCGCTCGAAGGGTCGCTGCTGGAGCGCCTGTGGGCGGTTGCCGACGAGCTCGCCGTGAGTGAAGAGGCGATTCTGCTGGCCGCATGGCGATCCCTCTACGCGCGGTACACGCAGGACCGCGATGATCAAGTCCTGGTGGTGACACAGGACCACGCCGCGGACGTGGCGGTGGACATCTCGGGGCGGCTGGCACCTGTGGCGCAGGTGCGCCTGTCGGCTCCGCTGAGCGCCCCCTTCGCCGACGTCGTACGGGCGTCGGAGGTCGCGCTGAAGGCCTCGGCGGATGCGGCGCGCGGCGTTGCCGGCCGCGAGGTCGCACCGGGCAGTGGTGATCTCGACTCCGGGCCCGTGCTCTCCTTCCGTTACGGGAAGATCCACGAGGAGCTGCCCGCCGGGCGGACGCCCCTGACCGGCTCCGATGTCCCGGGAATCCTCCACCTGGACTGCTCACGCGAACCCGAGCGCCTGTACCTCACCCTCGCCGGCACTTTCGCACGTGTGGCGAAGGCCGAACTGGTGCTGCTGGCGGAGGCGTTCGAGCAGCTTCTGGGCGATGCGCTGGCAGACGGCCATCGGGCGGTCGGTGTGCTGCGCATGCAGGCTGACCAGCCGCTCACCCCTCGCCCGCACCGGCGTCACCAGTCGCTGCTGCACCGCTTCCTGGAACAGTCCGAAACGACCCCCGATCGTCCCGCGGTCCGTTGTGGGGACAAGGTCCTGTCCTATCGAGAGCTGGCGCAGCAGTCGGCCGCGGTCGGAGCTCTGCTCCGCGAACGCGGTGTCCGCGCCGGCGACAACGTGGCGTTGCTCGCTTCGGCGTCCGAGGACACGGTCGTCGCGATGCTCGGGACCTGGATGGCGGAGGCCGCCTTCGTCCCCTTCGACCCGGCGTGGCCGGCGGAGCGGGTCGAGGCCGTACTGCGGCAGTCCGGTGCCTCGTTGGCTCTGGTGCCCGACGCCGACACGGCTGTCACCCTGCCGGTCCCGACCGTGTCGGTGGCGGTTGCCGCCGCCTCGGCCGCACCGTCGGGTTCCGCGGCGCCGAGCGCGGAGGGGGCCGCCTACACGATCTTCACCTCGGGTACCTCCGGTACGCCGAAGGGCGTCGTCATCGGCCACGATCAACTCGCGCACTACACCTCCGCGATTCTGGAACAGCTGAGGCTCCCCGACGATGCCGAGTTCGCGACCGTCTCCACGCCGGCCTCGGATCTCTCCTATACGGCGATCTTCCCGATGCTCGCGAGCGGCGGATGCGTCCGTCTGGTCGGCTTGGACGATGCCACCAGCCCGCAGGTCCTTGCCGAGCGGTTCCGGGCGAACCCCGTGAGCGCGATGAAGCTCGTACCGTCCCACCTCTCCGCGCTGCTGGCGGAGTCGGCCGAGCCGCTGGCGCTGCTGCCGGGCGAGGTGCTCGTGCTGGGTGGGGAGAAGCTGCCGCAGTCCCTCCACGATCTGCTGCGCGAGCTCGCTCCTGACCTGCGCGTGTACAACCACTACGGTCCGACCGAGACCACCATCGGCGCTTCGTGCCTCTCCCTGGACGCACTGTTCGACGAGCGGTGTGCCTCGCTGCCGGTCGGCTTCGGCCTCGGGGAGAACGTTCTCACCGTCGTCGACGAGGAGAACAAGCCGCTGCCCCCGTGGTGCCCGGGTGAGGTCCTGATCAGCGGTCCGGGAGTCGGCATGGGCTACCTGTCGGAGCTGAAGGAGGGCAGGTCGGGCTTCGGGGACCGGGGGGCTTCCGGGCACTACCACTCCGGTGACCTCGGTCGCTTGGTGCCCGGTGTCGGCATCGAGATCCTCGGCCGACTCGATGACCAGGTCAAGCTGCACGGCTATCGCGTCCAGCTCGGCGAGATCGAGGGCCTCCTGAACCAGCAGCCGGGTGTGTCGGCCTGCGCCGTGGTCCCGCGGACGGACGACAGCGGTCTCGTCTCCCATCTGGACGCCTACGTGGTCGGCGACAAGAACCAGACCGGTGCCGCGCCTTCGATCGCAGGCATCCAGGCCGCACTGGGCCGTAGGCTCCCCGCGGCCATGATGCCGACCGGCTGGGAGATCCTGGCACAGCTGCCGCTCACTCGCATCGGCAAGGTCGACCGCAAGGCCCTCCCGCCCATCGAAGCGCGATCGACCACAGCCGGTCGTCCACGCGACTCCGTCGAGCAGCGCCTGCTCGCACTGTGGGCCGCTGTCCTCGACGTCGAGGGCCTTTCACCGGAAGACGACTTCTTCGAGAACGGCGGGCACTCGCTCCGTGCCATCAAGCTGATATCCGTCGTCAACAACGCCTTCGGCTGCAAGCTGCCCATGTCGTCCATATTCAGCGCGCGGACGGTCGCGTCGATGGCCACCCTGATCCGGAACACCGACAGGCGCGATTCGAACCTCGTGCCCTTGCGCAACACGAAGTCCGGCAAGCCGGTCTTCTGCATCCACCCCGGTGGCGGCAGCACCCTGAGCTACTGGGAAATGGCCCGCCTGCTGCCGGCCGACGTGCAGGTCATCGGTGTCGAGTCCTGGGGGCTGCACGGCAGGGCCCCCCAGGAGAGCCTCGTCGAGATGGCCGAGGGGTACGCCGCGGCCATCTCCGAGGCCTCTCACGAACCGCCCGTGCTCATCGGGTGGTGCTACGGCGGCGCCATGGCCTTCGAGACCGCTCAGGCGCTCCGACGCGCCGGCGTCGAGGTGGGCAAGCTGATCCTGATCGACAGCTCCGTGCCCACGGCCGTCGAGGAGGAGAACGACGAAGAGCTCCAGGAGGCGGAGCCGCTGACGGAAGCCACTCTGATCAGCCGCTTCGCCTGGCACTACGAACTGGAGCTCCCTGAGGAGACCTCGTCGGCCCACACCTACGACGACGTGCTCATGGCCATGCAGAAGAACGGACATCTGCCGCCGGACGCGGGCGCGGACGAACTCCGCACGCTGCTCGATGTGTACATGGCCAACATGGCGGCCTCGGAGAAGCACTTCGAGGAGCAGCCGGAGCTCCCCACGCCCGACTACCCCGTCACGCTCATCCGTGCCGAGCCGGCCGAGCTGCTGCTGGACGAGGACCGGACCTGGGGCTGGAGCTCCGTGGTCGGCCCCGGCCTCGGCTTCGGCTCCGTGGACGCGGACCACCACAGCATCATGCGCGCACCCGCCGTCTCCGAACTCGCGAGGCAGATCGGGCAGGCCTTCGAATGATCCAGGCAACACATGACCGGGTGCGGCAGGGTTCCCTGACGCTGCACGAACTCTTCGACGCTGCGGCGGCGCGTCGAGCGGATCACCCCGCACTGATCCAGGGGGATCGTTCCCTCAGCTACGCCGACCTGGCCGAACGGTCCGACGCTGTTCGCGCCCACCTCACGGCGCGCGGGATCGGACCGGGAAGCACCGTCGCAGTTTGGATGGACCGAAGCCTCGCATGGCCGGCGGCACTCCTCGGCATCCTGAAGGCCGGAGCGGCCTACGTCCCCCTGGATGTCCGGCATCCGCGGGAACGCATCGAGTACGTGCTCGGAGACGCGCAGGTCGGTCTCATCCTCGTGTCGCGCAACGACGGCACGCCCCCGACGGGGCAGGTGCCCGTCGTCGTCGTCGAGGACGTCTTCGAGACCGGGGTGGACGTCGCGTCGTCCGCCGCACACGTCGCGCCCTCGGCACCGGCCTACGTCCTGTACACGTCCGGTACGACCGGCCACCCCAAGGGCGTGTGCGTCGAACACTCCCATCTCGTGCACTCGCTGCGAGCCGTCGCCGATTGCTACGAGCTCGTCCCGGGGGACCGCGTCCTGCAGTTCTCGGCACTGACGTTCGACGTCGCGGCCGAGGAACTCTTCGCGACCCTCATTCGCGGCGCCACCGTCGTCCTCCGGGACGCCGGCCCCGTGCCCGACATCGGTGAACTCGTGGCCCTCGCGGACCAGGCGGGCGCCTCCGTACTCAATCTGCCGGCGTCCTACTGGCATCAGTGGGTGTCCGAGCTGTCCGAGTACCCACCGTCCCTCTGCGGGAGTCTCCGCCTCGTCGTCGTCGGCAGTGAAGCCGTCGACGCCGGGAAGCTGGCGACGTGGCAGGCCGCGGCGCCCGCGGGCGTGAGGTGGCTCAACGCCTATGGGCCGACGGAAACAACGATCACGGCCACCGTGTACGAGCCGCCTGTGCCCGGAACGACCTCGACCGATCAGCCTTCCGGCAGCGTCGTTCCCATCGGCCGGCCGCTGCCCGGTGTGCGTGCCTACGTGCTCGACGACTCGCTCCGCCCTGTTCCGCCGGACGTGCCCGGTGACCTGTACATCGCTGGTCCGGGTGTGGCCCGTGGCTATCTGGGCGACCCCGCTCGGACCGAGGCGTCCTTCCTGCCCGATCCCTGGGGTGGGCCGGGCGAGCGCATGTTCGCGACGAGGGACCGCGTGCGCCGTTCCGTCGGAGGCCTGCTCGAATTCCTCGGGCGGAGCGATGACCAGGTCAAACTCCGTGGCTTCCGCATCGAGCTGTCCGAGATCGAACACGTGCTGAGGACGCATCCACGAGTCACCGACGCGGTCGTGGTGCTGCGCGAGGACCGGCCCGGGGACCAGCGGTTGGTCGGCTACGTCACCTCCGGACGAGGCACGAACGCCGAGACCGAGGAGCTCATCGCGGAGCTGCGCGCCCTGATGACGGCCAAGCTGCCCGAGTACATGGTGCCCACGAACGTGCTGGCGCTCGATGCGCTGCCTCTGAACTCGAACGGGAAGATCGACCGGCGCGCCCTGCCCGTGCCCGCGGTGCGTGACGAGCTCCACGGCGAAGCGCTCGCACTGCGGACACCGACGGAACATCGGCTGAGCGCGATCTGGTCCGACGTGCTCGGGATACCGACGATCGGTGTCGACGACGACTTCTTCCGCCTGGGCGGACACTCCCTCCTGGCCACTCAGATCATGGCCCGCGTCCGGAAGGAGTTCCGGGTGGACCTGTCGCTGCGCCGGCTCTTCGATCATCCGACCGTGGCCGGGCTGGCCGGGGCGATCCAGGACGCGGCCGTTGGCACCGCGGCGCGGAAGACCGATCGGATCCCGGTGGCGGACAGGCCGCCACGGCCACCACTGTCCTTCTCCCAGCAGCGCATGTGGTTCATGGATCAGCTGGTACCGGACAACGCGTTCTTCAACGTCGTCGAGGCTCTCCGTCTGACCGGCCCCGTGGATGCCGATGCGCTGCAGGGCGCCTTGGACACGGTCGTCGATCGCCACGAGGTGCTGCGCACGAGCTATCCGAGTCCCGGTGGCCAACCGCACCAGGCGGTGGCCGAGGCCGTGACGGTGCCGCTGGACAAGGCGGCCGCCGTCGACGAGGAGCACGCACGCGACATCGTCATGGAACGCATCCGCATCCCGTTCGACCTCAGTGAAGGCCCGGTCATCCGCGCAGGCCTGATCCAGTTGGCGGACTCGGACTCGGAGCACGTGCTGTGGATCTGCGTCCACCACATCGCCTACGACGAATGGTCCAACAATCAGCTTCTGCGGGAACTTTCGGAGTTCTACACCGAACTGACCACCGGTCGACCCGCCGCGCTCGCCGCGGTTCCGCTGCAGTATGCCGACTTCGCCATGTGGCATCGGGACTGGGTGACCACCTCGGTCCGTGACCAGCAGATCGACTACTGGCGCAAGCGGCTGGCCGGTGCGCCGCCGGCTCTGCCATTGCCGACGGACATGCCCCGGCCGAGGCGTCTCAGCCAGCGAGGGGCGGCCGTGACGTTCAGGCTGGACCCCGAGGTCGCGGCCGGGCTGCGAAATCTCGCCCGTGCCCAGGGCTGTACGCCCTTCATGGTGCTCCTCACGCTGTTCGGGGTGCTCCTGCAGCGGCACGGTGCGGGTGACGACGTTCCTGTCGCGACGCCCGTTGCGAACCGGACCCGTCAGGAGACCGAGGACCTGGTCGGGCTCTTCTTCAACACGCTGGTCCTCCGGCTCGATCTGTCCGGAGAAGCCGGCTTCAGCGAGCTGTTGCGCCGGACCAAAGACGTGGCCGTGGGCGCGTACGAGCATCAGGACCTGCCGTTCGAGCACCTGGTGGAGGCACTCAGACCGACCCGTGACCCCAGCCGGAATCCGCTCGCACAGGTGCTGTTCCAGCTCCACAGCAGGCGACCCGGCGTGGGAGAGCTTTCGCTGCCGGGCGTCACGGCACGGCAGTTCGAGTTCGCGTGGACCACTGTGCGAGTCGACCTGGAATGGCACCTGCGCGAGGTCGACGACACCTTCACCGGCATCGTCGCGTACGCCACCGACCTCTTCGAGCACGCCACCGTCGCGAACATGGTGGCCGACTTCGAGGCGCTGGCCACCGCCGTCCTCGCCGCGCCGGGTCATCCACTGTCCGCCGTGCCGCTCGCGGGTGCCCGCGGTACCCGCGGCCAGGAAGTCGACGACGCACCCGGTGACCGGCCTCGCGACGAGGAGAGCGGGGGCGGCACGCCGTCTGCCGGAGGCGTGGAGGAGATACAGCAGGTCATGTGCGGGATCTGGGCCAAGGTGCTCAACCTGGACGAGGTCGCTCTCGACGACGACTTCTTCGACCTGGGTGGGCAGTCCCTGCTCGCCACTCAGCTGATCTCGCGCATCGACGAACTCTTCGGAGTACGGATTCCGTTGAGCGAGCTGTTCGACCAGTCGACCGTCGGCGGGCTGGCCGAGCTGGTCGCCGAAGCAAAGGGAATCACGACCGAGGACGTCTTGCGGCCCGATGTGATGCGAGAAGGAGAAGCATGCTGAACACGATCGAACCATCCACCGACGGCATGCTGAAGGAGCTACGAACCGGGTTGCCCTACGTGGGCACCACGCAGTTCGGCAGCTGTGTCCAGCAGGCGGCCTGCAACGTCCTGGAAGCACAGGGGCTCAAGGGCGCCGCCGATCTCATCGGTGTCAGCTGGGGGTTCACCTATGGTCCCGGGCACGACCGGCTGCGCGCCGGAGAACGATGGGTTCCCGCCGTGGCCCGGCTTTCGGGACTGGACCTCAGTCGCCGGCGGTTCGAGTCGGCCGCGGCGGCCTTCGACGCCGAGCAGGCCGCGCTCAAGGCCGGTGTGCCGGCGGTGGTCGCGGTCGATTCCTTCGACATCGCCTCGCCCTATCTCGGGCGCACCCATCTCATGCACGCGCTGATCGTGGTGGAGTGGGGCCCGGACTCCGTCACGGTGCTGGACCCGATGAACGAGCCGAGGCCGTCGTCCTTGTCGCTCGACACGTACCGGCGCACCCGGGCGAGCGCGGTGGCCCGCGACTTCGACATGGTCGTTTCGTACGGGACGGTCGAGCGGCCCTACTCCGCCGTCGACGCGCTCACCGCACTGCACGCCGACGCCGTCACCCACCGCGAAGCCGGCCTGGCCGACCTCGATGAATTCATCCGCGCCGTCGAGGCCGGAAGGGTCGCACCCGATGTGGCGGACGTGGCCGCGGAGCGTACTTACGCCCAGCGCCTGATGGCGGCGGCGGCCAAGGAACTCCCGACCCTGGAGCCGCTGGCCACCAAGGTGGACGCCCTGGCCCGCCGCTGGTATTTCGCGCACACCGTCGGGATGGATGGAAACGGTCAATCGCCGCAGCGAATGGCCAAGATTTTGCGGGACTTGAGGGAGCGTGAAGTGAAGTTGCTCGATGAAATGACCGAGGCCGTGGAAGCAGCCGGTCCGAAGCCCACCGGAGAGGAAATCGCCGTGGTGACGCCACCGAATCTCATCGAGCGGATCACAACCGTTCTCGCTCGGCAGACGAGCGTGACGACCGAGGGCCTGGAGGCCACCGATGACCTGTGGGCAGCCGGCCTGACTTCGCTCGAGTCCGTGCGGCTGATGATCGGCCTCGAGGACGAGTTCGGCATCGAATTCCCGGCCTCGCTGTTGTCCCGAAACTCCTTCGGAAGCGTCGCCGCCATGGCGGACGCAGTCGGTGGCCTGCTGGCCGGAACCTCAGAACTCGCAGAAGGCTAGGCCGGAAGATGACACTTCAGATGACAGAACGGCCGGCACGGGAGCGGGCGATCGCCGCTGCCGCAACGGCCGCCCGTACCCTCGCCGAGAATGCCGACCAGGTCGACAAGAACGCGGTCTTCCCAGAGGCATCCGTAGCGGCCCTCGCCCGTGCCGGTCTGCTCGAGGCCGCGCTTCCCGCGCGGCTGGGCGGGCCGGGCCTCGACACCGCCACCCTGGCGGACATCGCCCGCATCCTGGGTCGTTCCTGCGGATCGACCGCGATGATCTGGACCATGCACCAGGTGCAGGTGGCCTGTGTCGCACGGCACCTCGGCCCCGCCGAGACCGCCACGGAGGAACTCTTCACCTCGACGGTCGCCGCGGGCGGGCTGATCGCCTCGGTCACCTCGGAGCTCGGGGTGGGTGGCAATCTTCGAGAGAGCCGCGTCCCGTGCGTCACCCGGGGAGATCGAGTCACCCTCACCAAGGAAGCGCCCACCATCTCCTACGGGCGGATGGCGGACGCCTTCCTCCTCACCGCACGACGGAACGAGGGCGCCGCCCCTGGCGACCAGGTGCTCGTGCTGGCGTCCAAGGAGCAGGTGGAACTGCAGAACGTCGGCGAATGGGACGTCATGGGCATGCGCGGTACGCGCAGCCCCGGCTGTCGCATCCTCGTGGACGTCCCTTCCTCGCAGGTGCTCGCCACGCCTTTCGCGGAAGTGGCGGCACACACGATGGTGCCGCTCTCGCACATTCTGTGGAGCGCCGCCTGGATCGGAATCGCGGAAGAAGCCACTCGGCGGGCCACCCGCCGCATCCGTCACGCCGGCCGGCAGGGGAAGACCGGTTCCGTCGCCGATCTGCGGCTCACCTCCATCGGGCAGCGGCTCGATTCTCTGAACGGCCTGCTGCAGAACGTGATACGCGGTTACGAGCGCCTGAACAAAACGAACACGGACGCCGTGGCCACCGACTTCGCCATCGAGGTGAACAGCTTGAAGCTGGCCGCCTCGACCGAGACGGTGAAGATCGTCGAGACCGCGCTCGAAATCTGCGGCATGCCGGGTTACCAGGAACGCGGAGAGCTCTCGGTGGCACGAATGCTCCGCGACCTGTACTCGGCCAGATTGATGATCTCCAATACCCGACTGCAAGAAACCAATGCAACTGCGATGCTGATGAGGCGTTATGGATAACTTCGTGACTCGAGCTGCGACCGTTCCCTCGAACGGGACGGTCCTCGCGGACACCGGCCTGCCGGGTCTGGTGACATCCGGCGCCATTTTCGAAACGCTGATCGATGCACTGCAGGCATCCATAGCGCGACTCGCGGCCGGGGACGCCCCGACGCGGATCGGTGTGCCCCCGGTGATCTCCAGGGAGCTGCTCCAGCGGCTCGGCTACGTCGAAACGTTCCCGCACCTGCTGGGCACCGTGCACACCTACGAGGGCGACGATCAGGAGTGGCGCGAACTGGCGGCGGCGCTGCGCAACGGTGAGCCCTGGACGCGGCGGCACGAACTCAGCGACGTCGCTCTGCTCCCGGCCGCTTGCTATCACCTGTATCCGCAGCTGACCAAGGCGGAGTTCACCGAACCCGCTGTTTTCGACCTCACCGGGCACTGCTACCGCCACGAGCGCACGTCCGAGCCCGGCAGGATGCGCTCCTTCCGGATGCATGAACTCATTCGGGTCGACAAGCCCGAGTCCGTACTCTGCTGGCGTGACGCCTGGATCGAGCGCGCGGCCGAGTGGCTGCGCACGCTGGGGCTGGTGGTCAACGTGGTGCCGGCCAACGAT
The DNA here is from genome assembly GCF_053593595.1 of Streptomyces sp. NPDC002206. Classification (NCBI taxonomy): domain Bacteria; kingdom Bacillati; phylum Actinomycetota; class Actinomycetes; order Kitasatosporales; family Streptomycetaceae; genus Streptomyces; species Streptomyces sp. NPDC002206. The sequence continues at coordinate 11,717 of NZ_JBSFCW010000012.1, read as the reverse complement.
CCCTTCTTCGGCGCCGCGGGGCGCATGATGGGCATGATGCAGCGCGAAGAGCAGCTGAAGTGGGAACTCGTAGTGGAGGTGGCGGACGGCCTCAGCCAGGCTGTGGTCTCGTGCAACTGCCACAAGGACCACTTCTCGGCCGAGTTCGAATTCCGGATGGCCGATGGCGAGGCGCACACTTCGTGTGTCGCCTTCGGGCTGGAGAGGATCGCGCTGGCGGTTCTCCACAAGCACGGTGCCGACAGTCGCCACTGGCCCGCGGAATTGACCCACCCTGTGGTCGCACATCCGGCCGGATAGCCCGCAAGACGTGGTCCCCACGCGGAAGCCCCTGGTGGAATCGGTGTCGAGCTCTCGTCCACCAGGGGAATCATCCGCTGCCGGAGTGACCGTCATCCAGTTGACGTCCACAGCAGATTGACAGGAAGAGATTGATGCCGAGTTCGGTTCTGGCAGCGAATCCAGCGAGGAGAGTGCTGAGCGGCGCGGATCCATCGCTTGGCGAAGACCGCGCGAGGAGCTTCGCCTTCATGCTCGGCAGTGCGCGTGAGGGAGGCGTCACCGAGTCGCTGGCGCGCCGTGCGGCCGAGGGCCTTCCTGCGGGGGCCGAGTGCAGTTGGCACCAGCTGAGCGGGCTTCGCTTTTCGGGAGAGGCCACAGCCGGAGCCGAGGGGGACGAAGAAGCCTGCCTCAAGGCGACGTTGGAGCATTCCGACATCGTGATGGTGTCCCCGCTCTACTGGTACAGCGTTTCCGCACAGACCAAGCTGTACCTCGACCACTGGGCTACGTGGATGATGCGTCCGGATCTCCACTTCCGGGATCGGATGCGCGGAAAGACGCTGTGGGCGGTCAGCACGTTCGCCCGCGGAGGGGCCCAGGACGCGGAACCTCTGGTGGGCATGCTGCAGCGCACCGCCCGCTATCTGGACATGACCTGGGGAGGCGCCCTCCTCCACCGGGCTCGAAGCAACGGACACCTGGCCGACCCGGATGCCCGGCGTCATGCGGAGTCCTTCTTCGCCTGCGTACCCGAGTCGCCCTGACCGCGCGGATCAAGGCCGTTTCGCTCGTGGGGAACGAGCGAGGACGACCGGCGTACGACCGGGCGTCCCACCGGCGCTGTCCGCCGTTCCGGCGGGTGGACCCGACGCGGAGAGCCACACGAGACCGACCGACCCACTGCCACCGGCAACGCTGTTCCGCACGTGAGCGGACCAGCCTGCCCCGCTCCGTAGGAGCCCTGTCCTTCCCCCTCGTCCCAAGCCGAGGGTATCCACGGGGGCTACCGGCGCGCCTTGCGCCCATGCGGCTGCCCATCTCCTTCCGGAGCTCCTCCGCTGAGGTCGTTGCGCCTTCAGAGGCGCACCCGGAAGCCGCTGCCGACACCCGGCGGGAACCGCACGATGCCGCGATCCCCGCCCCCGCACTCGCGACGAAACACCCAGAGGTGAACCCCATGACCGCAATCCGCATTCTCGTGCTCGGTGGCAAGGCCGTCATCGTGCGCAAGGCCGCCGCTCTCGGCTACGAGGTGGTGCACGTCCAGAAGCCGTCCGCCTTCGACCCGGAGGTCGTGCCGCACTGCGCCCAGGTCCTGTTGGTGGACTACCAGGACGTGCCGACCGTCACCGCGCTCGTGCGCGCACTGCACGAACAGCGTCCCTTCGCCCGCGTATTCACCCAGACGGAGGCCGCACAGGTAGTGGCCGGCCACCTCGCCGACACCCTCGGGCTGCCCGGCAACAACGCCCGCACGAACCGTCTCCTGCACGACAAGCCCGCGCTGCGCGCCCTGCTCAACACGCAGGGCATCGGACCGGTTCCCACCCTCACCGCACCCGGCCACGAGGAACTGCGTGAGTTCGTCAAGGAACACGGTGGGGCCGTGCTCAAGCCGACGATGGGTTCGGGCAGCCTCGGCGTTCGCAAGATCGAATCGGTCGCCGAAGTCGACGGGGCATGGGCCTGGCATGAGGAGTTCGGCGTCCGTGACTTCATGGTCGAACAGCTCCTGATCGGCCGGGAGCTGAGCGTGGAGAGCTTCTCGGTGGGAGGCCGTCACACGATCGTCGCGATCACCGGCAAGGACACCGGCGGGGGTGTGGTGGAGCTCGGCCACGTGGTGCCCGCGCCGATCACCGGGGAAGAGCAGGAGTCCGTACGAGAGCTCGTGACGTCCCTCCTGGACGCGGTCGGCCTCGTGGACGGCCCCTCCCACACCGAGGTGATCCTCACCGCTGGCGGTCCCCGGGTGATCGAGTCGCACAGCCGCTGTGGCGGCGATAACATCAACGACCTGGTGCGACTCGTCCACGGCATCGACCTGGAGGAGACCACCTACTTGCTGGCCGAGCGGGACGAGCCGCTTTCGGGTCCCTATCCGGCCGAGGGCGCGGCAGCCATCCGGTTCCTCGTCGCCGAACCCGGTCGGGTCACCGCAGTGACCGGTGTCGACGACGCCAGGGCGGCCGAGGGTGCCTTCCAGGTTTCCGTCCCGCTGGAGATCGGCGACACCGTACACGAACTGCGCTGGTCGGAGGACCGTTGCGGCTACGTCATGGCGTATGCCGGGGACGCTGCGACCGCCGAGCGGCTTGCCGCTGCGGCGGCCGCCCACATCACGATCACCACCGAGCCGGTCGATCGAGCGGCGCAGGTCCGCTCGACGCTGGGCGACATTCTCGGCGAGGTCGACGAAGAGCTGAACCCGTTCGCCGGCACGGCCGCCCCGTGAGAACACCGCGAACCTAACGAGCTGGTGCGTGATTGCGTTGGAGACGTGGTGGCCTGAGCTGGGGGTTTGTGTCAGCCGGTGGTGTTGCGGTCGGAGACGAGGCCGGCGATGGCCCGGTAGGTGGAGGGCAGGTTCTCCCGGCGGTGGGTCCAGCGGACCAGTTGCTTCCAGCGTTTGTGATCGGCGAGGGCGTGTTCGACGGTAATGCGCTTTGAGGAGTGCCGGTGTCGGGCTCGTAGGCGGGCTTCGAGGACCTCGGGCGGGCTGATCTTGTTTCCCTTCCTGGGCGGAGTCACCGCTTGGCCGGGATGATCGCGACGGAGCCCGAGGTAGCCGTCGTCCAGGAGGACCGCCGCGTCGCGAAAGTGCTGGAAACAGGTACTGATGCCTTCGTTGCGTGCGGCGGTCGCGTCATGCATCCGCCCTGGTCGCAGGGCGTCGGTCCAGAGCGTGCGGCCTTGATGGTCGGCGACGACGGTGGCTTTCATCGTGTTCTGTTTCTTCTTGCCTGACACGAACGCACGGCGCCCACCCCGGCCGGCCGGGGGCCGGCGGACCTGGACTTCGGTGGCGTCCAACCGCAGCTCAACACCTTCGGCCTGGGCGTATGCGAACACATCCGCCAGGGTCCGCAGCCGCAGGCCGGGCCGGTCGGGGACCGCGCATCCCCGCTCGGCCAGCAGCCCTCGTATCTCGCCGATCGCACGGGTGATGGTGGAGCGGTCGACGCCGAACAACAGCCCCAACGCCGCATGCGGCAAATCGTGCCGCAAGTGAATCAACGTGGCCACGAGCCGGTCGACGAACACCAGCCGATGCCGGACACCGGCTCCGGCCTCGCGCTTCCTGGCCCCGCCACGAGCTTCGTGACGACGCCCCTCGACCACGGCCTGCCACGGACCAGCCAACTCCTCAACCAGAGAGGCGAGATGCCCACGAGAGACCCCCGTGAACACCTGATGCGCAAGAACCGTCCCACTGAGCATGATCGCCACATCCGGATCATGCCACCCACCAGCAAGAACACCTCACCCGCAATCACGCACCAGCTCGTTATGCATGGCGCGGACCGAGATATCGACCTGGTCGCCGATGGTGTCCACGGTGTGGGCGCCGGTAAGCGGTAGCACCGTCCTCTCGCGCGGCATCAGCGCGCTCCCCTCTGCCCGCTTGGCGGGGCCGATTGCCCACCGAAGAACTCCGTTCCTTCACCGAGGAGGCGCGGGGCTCATTCGTGCGTAAGGGTGTCCCGCCAGCGATCGAGGAGGTGCGCCCCATCTAATGCATCGCACAGCACGACCATTGCCAGTGGGCGGAGCCTGAAGTGCGGTGAGCTCGGGCCTGCCGCCACCGGTCATGATGCCTTCCCACGTCCTGTGGTCTCGGACCTCTGAGATTCCCCCTGTGTTCGGGAGGTGCTGATCAGCTGGTCAGGGCGGGTTGCTGGATGCTTAGGTTCGCTTGTTCGGCCGTCGCCCGGTCAGCGTAGTACTGCTCCTCGAATTTGATCGGGCCGAGGTAGCCGAGCCGTTTCTGGATGCGCCGGCTGTTGTCGAACCCGTCGACGTACTCGAAGAGCGCCAGGTTCGCTCGGGGCTCGGATGGCGAAGACGCAGCTGCGGAGCGGGCAGCGGCCGCCGACCGACGCTCGTGCACCAGGCAGTGAAGGCGGCCATGTCGGCGGAATACATCAGGCGGGTGGTGTCGGTCGGCCTCGGCGGTCCCCACGGCTATGTGCTGAGGGCCAGAGCCTGGGGCGCGGAGACTTGTCACGCTGCTCATCGTAGGGCGGCCCCCCGCTGGCCCCGACGTCACGGCGGGTGCTCCCACCAGGTGGGCGCAGGCTCAGCCCGTCACGGCGCCCGTCTACGACGGAGGACCATACGCGTGGTAAGGGTCCTCTTCTGCGTGGCGAGGTGGTCAGCCGGAGGACTCGGATGCGCGGCCGGATCCCAGGCTGCGTCGCGAGGCCGGATACGTCGGGCAGATGGCGGTTCACCTCGTCGACCAGACGCGGTCGGCGTGACACGACCGACATCGGACGTTCCGAGGCCACCTCGGCGACAACCCTCCGTGAAAGCTGACGGATACTCAGACTTTCCTGACGTACCGTCAGCCATTCAAGATCATCTTGCACGTGCGTTGCACAAGGTGCTGAAAAACAACAGTGATCAGTGGAGGGCTGTGAAGGTAGGTATCCGCAGGTCAGTTGGCATGTTGAGGTGTCGTGTCCCGTGCCCCCAAGGGGCACGGGAACACGCCGGTCAGATGTCGCGGAAGATCTCGATCTGCGCGCCCACCGAGTTGAGGCGCTCCGCCAGTTCCTCGTAACCGCGGTTGATCACGTACACGTTGCGCAGTACGGAGGTCCCCTCGGCGGCCATCATCGCGAGCAGCACGACCACGGCGGGTCGCAGCGCCGGCGGGCATATCATCTCGGCCGCGCGCCAGCGGGTCGGACCCTCCACCAGGACCCGGTGCGGGTCGAGGAGCTGGAGCCGGCCGCCCAGTCGGTTGAGGTCCGTCAGATAGATGGCGCGGTTGTCGTAGACCCAGTCGTGTATGAGGGTCTTGCCGTGCGCTGAGGCGGCGATGGCCGCGAAGAACGGCACGTTGTCGATGTTGAGACCGGGGAACGGCATCGGGTGGATCTTGTCGATCGGGGCCTCCAGCTTGGAGGGCCGGACCGTCAGATCGACCAGTCGGGTGCGGCCGTTGTCCGCCGCGTACTCCGTCGTGCGGTCGCAGTCGACGCCCATCTCCTCCAGCACCGCGAGCTCGATCTCCAGGAACTCGATCGGCACCCGGCGGATCGTCAGCTCGGACTCCGTCACCACGGCGGCGGCGAGCAGACTCATCGCCTCGACCGGGTCCTCGGAGGGGGAGTAGTCGACATCCACGTCTATGTTCGCCACACCGTGCACGGTCAGCGTCGTCGTACCGATGCCGTCGATGCGTATGCCCAGCGCCTCCAGGAAGAAGCACAGGTCCTGGACCATGTAGTTGGACGACGCGTTACGGATGACGGTCGTGCCGTTGTGACGGGCGGCCGCCAGCAGTGCGTTCTCCGTCACCGTGTCGCCGCGCTCGGTCAGCACGATGGGGCGGTCGGGGGTGACCGAGTGGTCGATCTGGGCGTGGTAGAGGCCCTCGGTCGCGGCGATCTCCAGGCCGAACCGGCGCAGCGCGATCATGTGCGGCTCGATGGTCCGGGTGCCGAGGTCGCAGCCGCCCGCGTACGGCAGCGTGAACTGGTCCATGCGGTGCAGCAGCGGGCCGAGGAACATGATGATGGACCGGGTGCGGCGGGCGGCGTCCGCGTCGATGGCGGCCATGTCGAGCTGGGCCGGCGGGACTATCTCCAGGTCGGTCCCGTCGTTGATCCACCGGGTCCGCACACCTATGGAGTTCAGAACTTCGAGGAGGCGGTAGACCTCCTCGATCCGGGCGACGCGGCGCAGGACCGTACGCCCCTTGTTGAGCAGCGAGCCGCAGAGCAGTGCCACGCACGCGTTCTTGCTGGTCTTGACGTCGATCGAACCGGAGAGCCGGCGCCCGCCGACCACCCGCAGGTGCATCGGTCCGGCATAGCCGAGCGACACGATCTCACTGTCGAGTGCTTCACCGATACGGGCAATCATCTCAAGGCTGATGTTCTGATTGCCCCGCTCGATGCGGTTGACGGCGCTCTGGCTGGTGCCGAGCGCTTCGGCAAGTTGGCTCTGCGTCCAGCCCCGGTGCTGACGGGCGTCACGTATGAGCTTGCCGATGCGTGCGAGGTAGTCGTCTGACATGGCGCCAGGTTATCTCAGATATGAGATGAGGACCCGATGGGGCTGTGGTGTTCGGGTGACGGACGGGGCGACACGGCGGCGGGCGTGGGGCTGGTGCGGGGACGGAGTGATAGGGGCTGCGGGGCGCGGTGACCCGGCGGAGGCGCCCAGCACGGCTGCGCCACCCTTCCCATCGTCCGCGCAGTGCGGCAGTCAGGCATGTCGTGCGCGTCCATGCGGGTGTTCGGGCTGCGGGGTCTCCGTCAAGCGGCGGAGCCTTCGTATCGCCGCGCTGCCAGGTACGCACGCGGTCGGCGCTCGTGACGCCGAAAGCGAAGACCGCTACCGCGTCGTCGAATTCACCGAAAACGGCGCGCCTCGCTTTCCGTGTACCGAGAAGCAAGAAACACCCGTGAACACGCGACGCCACCGACGTAGAGGAATGTCTCGTGTCCGCAACACTGTGATGTCCGGTCGCCCGCCACGTACAAGGTGCTCACTCCGGGAGAGCGGGACGCCGATCAGCCGACGAGGAGTGATTGAAATTGGAAAAGTCGGAATTCCTTACCGACGCGAACGTCACCATCAGTAAAAATGTGATGAAGAAACTGCCGGAGGTCACCCTGGCCTTCTGGATCATGAAGATCGCCGCGACGACGCTCGGTGAGACGGCCGGTGACCTGTTCGCCCAGACCCTGGGGCTCGGCTATTTCCTCACCACGGTCGCACTGTTCCTGATCTTCGTCGTCACGCTGGTCGTACAGCTGAGGTCCACGCGCTACAACCCCTTCTTCTACTGGACCGTCATCCTGTCCACCAGCATGGCGGGCACCACGATGTCCGACTTCATGAACCGTGACGCCAGCGCCAAGTACCTTTCCGGCGGTTCCAAGTCGCTGGGCTGGGGGCCGCAGGGCCTGGGGCTGGGATACCCCACGGGAGCCGCGATCCTGGTCTCGCTTTTGATTGCCATCTTCGCCATCTGGAAGTTCACCGGACTGACGTTCGTCATCCGCGACATCGTCACTTTCCGCGCGGAGGCCCTTTTCTGGTCGGCGATCCTCGTGTCGAACACGCTCGGCACATCCATGGGCGATTTCCTGTCCGACAGCTCGGGGCTCGGCTATGCGGGTGGCGCACTTCTCGTCACCGGGCTGCTCGCGGGGCTCCTGGCACTCATGTGGGTGCCAATCGTGCCGAACGTCCTGCTGTTCTGGATCGCGTTCGTGCTCACTCGCCCCCTCGGCGCCACCGCCGGCGACTTCCTCACCAAGCCGGCCGCCAAGGGGGGCCTCGACCTCGGTACGGCGGGTTCGTCGATCGCGCTCCTCACACTTCTCGTCGGCCTCGTGAGCTATGCCCACGTGCAGGAGCGGAGGAACGCCGTGCCGCGCAACGAGGTCCTGGCCGAGAATTCCTGAGCGCCATCGGGGGTCGGCGCGGGCGACCGCTCGTCGGTCCGCCTGTGTCGCCGCTGATCTTCGCCGACGATCTTCATGTGCACGCAGTCGGTGCTGGGCGGGGTCGTGGCCTTGGAAGGCGGTTCCGGCCCTCGGCCCGGCAGCGCCAAGAAGGCCGAGAGGCCGGGGCCTCGGGGGAGGCGCCTCGATCGCATGAGGCCGACGGTGCTGCACGGGCAGCCGGACATGACCGTTCAGCGGCGATGTACTAGGGTTATCTCGACATCGAGATATCTGCCGAAGGCGCACCGCAGCCGCCGAACGGTAAGGGTTACCTAACTAAGCCTTACCTTAGCGGATGGTCGAGAAGCCGTAGGCGGCACCACGCGGCGCCCGCCGTAATGAGGCGCGGCGCGGTGGTACGCGCACATTGATGAAGGAGACTGTCGTGTCGGCGAACAGCTTCGACGCCCGCAGCACGCTGCGCGTGGGCGACGAGTCGTACGAGATCTTCAGGCTGGACAAGGTCGAGGGCTCCGCGCGCCTCCCTTACAGCCTGAAGGTGCTGCTGGAGAACCTGCTCCGCACCGAGGACGGCGCGAACATCACCGCCGACCACATCCGGGCACTGGGTGGCTGGGACTCCCAGGCCCAGCCCAGCCAGGAGATCCAGTTCACGCCGGCCCGCGTGATCATGCAGGACTTCACCGGCGTCCCGTGTGTCGTGGACCTCGCCACCATGCGTGAGGCCGTGAAGGAGCTCGGCGGCGACCCGGCGAAGATCAACCCCCTCGCGCCGGCCGAGCTGGTCATCGACCACTCCGTCATCGCGGACAAGTTCGGCACCAACGACGCGTTCGCGCAGAACGTCGAGCTGGAGTACGGCCGCAACAAGGAGCGCTACCAGTTCCTGCGCTGGGGCCAGACCGCCTTCGACGAGTTCAAGGTCGTCCCCCCGGGCACCGGCATCGTCCACCAGGTCAACATCGAGCACCTGGCCCGTACGGTCATGGTCCGTAACGGCCAGGCGTACCCCGACACCCTCGTCGGCACCGACTCGCACACCACCATGGTCAACGGCCTCGGCGTGCTGGGCTGGGGCGTCGGCGGCATCGAGGCCGAGGCCGCGATGCTCGGCCAGCCGGTCTCCATGCTCATCCCGCGCGTCGTGGGCTTCAAGCTGACCGGTGAGCTGAAGCCCGGCACCACCGCCACCGACCTCGTGCTGACCATCACGGAGATGCTCCGCAAGCACGGCGTCGTCGGCAAGTTCGTCGAGTTCTACGGTGAGGGCGTCTCCGCCACCTCGCTCGCGAACCGCGCCACCATCGGCAACATGTCGCCGGAGTTCGGCTCCACCGCCGCGATCTTCCCGATCGACGACGAGACGCTGAAGTACCTGCGTCTGACCGGCCGTGACGAGCAGCAGGTCGCGCTCGTCGAGGCGTACGCCAAGGAGCAGGGCCTCTGGCTGGACCCGGCCGCCGAGCCGGACTTCTCCGAGAAGCTGGAGCTCGACCTCGCCACGGTCGTCCCCTCCATCGCCGGCCCGAAGCGTCCGCAGGACCGCATCGTCCTGGCCAACGCCAAGGAGCAGTTCGCGCAGGACGTCCGCAACTACGTCTCCGAGGACGAGGAGTCGGGCAAGGAGTCCTTCCCGGCCTCCGACGCCCCGGCCTCCGCCAACGGCGTGCCGTCGCGTCCGACCACGGTCACGGCCCCCGACGGGACGACGTACGAGATCGACCACGGTGCCGTCACCGTCGCCGCGATCACCTCCTGCACCAACACCTCGAACCCGTACGTCATGGTCGCCGCGGCGCTCGTGGCCAAGAAGGCGGTCGAGAAGGGCCTGACCCGCAAGCCGTGGGTCAAGACCACCCTCGCCCCGGGCTCCAAGGTCGTCACCGACTACTTCGACAAGGCGGGCCTGACCCCGTACCTCGACAAGGTCGGCTTCAACCTCGTCGGCTACGGCTGCACCACCTGCATCGGTAACTCCGGCCCGCTGCCGGAGGAGGTCTCCAAGGCGGTCAACGAGCACGACCTGGCCGTGACCTCGGTGCTCTCCGGCAACCGTAACTTCGAGGGCCGGATCAACCCCGACGTCAAGATGAACTACCTGGCGTCCCCGCCGCTGGTCGTCGCGTACGCCATCGCCGGTTCGATGAAGGTCGACATCACCAAGGACGCCCTGGGTATCGACCAGGACGGCAAGCCGGTCTACCTCGCGGACATCTGGCCCTCCGAGGCCGAGGTCAACGACGTCGTCGCCAACTCCATCGGCGAGGACATGTTCAACAAGTCCTACAAGGACGTCTTCGCAGGCGACGCCCAGTGGCAGGCGCTGTCGATCCCGACCGGCAACACCTTCGAGTGGGACCCGCAGTCCACCTACGTACGGAAGCCCCCGTACTTCGAGGGCATGACGATGGAGACGACCCCGGTCGCCGACATCGCCGGTGCGCGTGTGCTCGCCAAGCTGGGCGACTCGGTCACCACCGACCACATCTCCCCGGCCGGTGCGATCAAGGCCGACACCCCGGCCGGCAAGTACCTGACGGAGCACGGCGTCGAGCGCCGCGACTTCAACTCGTACGGCTCGCGCCGCGGCAACCACGAGGTCATGATTCGCGGCACCTTCGCGAACATCCGCCTGCGCAACCAGATCGCCCCGGGCACCGAGGGTGGTTTCACCCGCGACTTCACCCAGGCCGACGCGCCGGTGTCGTTCATCTACGACGCCTCGCAGAACTACCAGGCCGCCGGCACCCCGCTGGTCATCCTGGCGGGCAAGGAGTACGGCTCCGGCTCGTCCCGCGACTGGGCAGCCAAGGGCACCGCGCTCCTCGGCGTCAAGGCCGTCATCGCCGAGTCGTACGAGCGCATCCACCGCTCGAACCTCATCGGCATGGGCGTTCTCCCGCTCCAGTTCCCGGAGGGCGCGACCGCCGAGGCCCTCGGACTCACCGGCGAGGAGACCTTCTCCTTCACCGGCGTGACCGAGCTGAACAACGGCACGACGCCGCGCACGGTGAAGGTCTCCACCGACACCGGTGTGGAGTTCGACGCGGTCGTCCGCATCGACACCCCCGGTGAGGCGGACTACTACCGCAACGGCGGCATCATGCAGTACGTGCTCCGCAGCCTGATCCGCAAGTAAGCAGTCCGGTACGTCGCGAAGGGCCGCACCCCCGCCGGGGGTGCGGCCCTTCGGCGTGCCAGGGGTGCGACGGCATCGGCGCGGAAGCCGGTGCCGGTCACGCGGCCCGGGTGACAAGTCAGGCGGCGGGCGGCGATCTCGCCCGCGCCGCCGAGGTGTCCGGTGCCACCGACCGGCAGGGGCTCCTCGACTTCCTGAGCCAGGCCTACTACTCCGCCTTCCACACCGTGCTCCGGGGCCTCGCGGTGGCCCGCCCCGTCCTGTGCGCCGTCGTCTTCGCCCTGCTGCGCGGCGGCAGCCGTCAGCAGCACGCCGCGTGGCCGGCTGCGCCTCCTGAACGGCCCGGCACCCGCGAGCCCGACGCGCATCCTGCGCTGTCGGCCCGGGCGATGGCGGAACCGCTGCTCGACGCCAACGGCTGAGCGCGGGAGCCGACTGCGCTGGCCCGGACACAAGACGCGCCCGGGTGCGGATCCCGACGGATCCGCACCCGGGCGTGGCAGGGCAGGGGCCAGGGCTCGCCCGTGGGCGGACCCTGGCCCCTGCAGGCTCAGCGGACGCCGAGGAGGTGTTCCATGGCGAGCTGGTCGAGGGCTTCGAAGGCCATCGAGCGTTCGGCGGCGGCCGTGACGTCGAACTCCTCG
>NZ_JBSFCW010000011.1:0-255217 GCF_053593595.1 Streptomyces sp. NPDC002206 | reverse complement strand
AGGCGACCAGCGCCTTGCCGTTCAGGAAGTCCGCGATCTCGCAGGCCGCGCGGGCCACCGAACCACCCTGGGTACGGGGCTTCTTGCCCGGCACCCCGCCCACGGGGACGCCGTGAGGGTTACGGCGCCCCGAAGGTCAGCACCAGCTGCGGAGTGTTCTCCGCGGCCGCGGCCTCACTGGACCACAGCCAGAGCGCGTCCGTCCCGGTGCTCGTGAGCGCCAGGTCGTAGCTGCCGCCCAGGGCCGGGGAGAGCGCCGTGGTGTCGAGCGTCGCCGAGTAGACCGTCGACAGGTCGGTGGCCCCGCTCAGGGTGCCGACCGAGGTCGAGGAGACGGCGGGCCGTGAGGTGTACGTGGTCCCCGCCTCCGTCCAGCTTCCGGTCACCGGCCGTACGGCGAAGTCGTCCGTGCTGCCCGCACTGCTCAGCGTGGTCGTCTTCACCGCGAGCCGCGCGCTCTTGAGCACGGTCCCCGCCGGGGCCGCCGGCAGGTCGAAACGCAGATACGTCTCGTACGCCGCGCTGCCACGCACCGCCAGCGAGGTGGAGGTGCCGTAGTTGGTGCTCGCGGCACCGGCGTTGACGTACGTGTCGTCCGTGGCGCGGACGGTCTGCACGCTGTCGGCCGGGGCGGTGGCCAGGGTGTAGTGGCTCTGCACCTGGGCCGCGCTCAGCACCGACGGGTAGATCGCGGTCTCGTCGATCTGCCCGGCGAAGTAGTTGCTGGACGGCTGGTTCGGCCACCCGTTGAGGTTGTCGCCGCCGACGTGCCAGTAGCCGCTGTAGGCCTGGCTGTTGGACTCGGCGAGCGTGCCGATCTGGGTGCCGTCCACGTACAGCGCCATCCCGGAGGAGCCTTGGGTGGCGACGACGTGGTGCCAGGCGCCGTTGTTGTAGCTGTCGGGGGTGGTGATGGTGCGGGCGGTGCCCGTCCACACGCCGAAGACCAGCCGGCCGTCGTTGCGCATGTAGACGTGCTTGTCGTAATTACCGCTGGCCCGCGTGGTGTTGTCGCCGAACCCGACGAGCTTGCCGCCACTGGTCGTGGTCGTCTTGAACCAGGTCTCGATCGAGTACTGACTCGGCACCGTGGTGCGCTTGTCGCTGTAGACGATCTGGTCGCTGCCGTTGAAACCGATGGCGGTGGACGGACCGGTCACGGCGGCCGGAGTCTGGCGCAGCGAGGGCCCGTTGACGTGGATGCCGCTCTGGTCGCCGGGCGAGGTGTCGCCGACGAACGGAGTGGCGGACTCGTCATAGCGCCAGTACAGGTTCGCGCCGTCGTCGAGCACCTTCGCCGGGTACTTCTGGGCGGAGGTCGGCACTGTCACCGAGGCCGTGGCGGACAGCGCGGAGGCGTTGCCCGCCCCGTCGGTCGCGGTCACCCGGTAGCTGTAGGTGGAGCCGGCCGTGACGTTGGTGTCGGTGAACGACAGCTGCGGACGCGACCACTCCACGGAGTCGCCGTCGACCGTGTACACCGGCGTGGAACCGCCGTTGCGGTACACCTTGTACGTCAGCTTGGTGTCGTCCGTGTCGAGGCTGGCACGCCAGCGGACGTGCGCCTCGGTCGGCTTGACCGACTCCGCGCCGACCGACGGCACCGTCGGCGCGCCGACGTCCGGGGTCGCCGCGAAGTGCGTCAGGCCCTGGGCCGCCGAGCCGTTGACGGTGGTGAACTCGCCGCCGACCCACATGTACTTGTTGTTGGAGGTCTCGGAGACCGCCATGGCGCGCGGGCCGATGCCCTCGCCGAGACCGTCGTTGGTGTCCGGGAACCAGCCCAGCTTGTTGGTGCCGGAGGTCGGCTCCGCGAGCAGGTGGCGACGGCGCCCGTCGGGGTACTCCCCGACGCTGGAGCAGTCGTGCGCGTGCGAGGCGCTGTACACCACGTTCTCGTACGACTTGACGGCCTGGGTGGCTCCCAGACAGGTGTCGCGCCAGCGCTGGTTCAGCGTGGACAGGTCCAGCGCGATGCGGCCGTCGAAGACGCCGCCGCCGGTGCCCTCGTTGCCGGTGTAGAAGCCGGTGGCGTCCGTGTCGAGCGCCTTGACCACCGAGTTGTTCTCGATGAACCCCGGGTAGGTGCGGACGTTGGCGCCCGTTGCGGAGTCGACGACGGCCAGGGCGTGCGAGTTCGCGCCGTTGACGGTGAAGAAGTCACCGCCGAGGATCACGTTGTTGCCGTCCGGGGTGACCGCGACGGCCCGTCCGGGCTCGTCGACGTCCGCCTGGAAGGGCTTGACGGCGCCGCTGGTGGCGTCCACCGCCGCGTACCGCGCGTGCGCGCTGCCGCCGACCGAGGTGAAGTCGCCGCCCAGGTACACGGTGTCGTTGGTGACCGCGAGTGTCCGCACGGTGGCGGAGACGCTCGGATGGAAGTTCGCCTTGGGCGTGCAGGTGGCGATGTCGATCGCGGCGAGGCTGCTGACCGGCGTGCCGTTGACCGCGCCGAAGTAGCCGCCCGCGTACAGCGTCTTCTTGTCCGGCGACACGGCGAGCGCGCGCACCGTCGCGCTGCCGCTGCCGATCGTGAAGGACAGGTTGCAGGACGTCGGGTTGCCGGTCGCCGCGTTCAGCGCGACGAAGTTCACCGCGTTCTGCGCGGTCCCGCTGCCCCCCTCGGGCGGACGCACCTGCGAGAAGGTGCCGCCGGCGAAGACCGTGCCGCCCGCCTCCGCCAGCGCCCACACGATGCCGTTGGTCTGCCAGGTCGGCAGGTCGTCGGCGGTGAAGGCGACCGGCGCGGTGAGTGCTGCGGCCGGTTGCGGCAGGGCCACCAGGCCCAGGCCTGCCGCGGTGGAAAGGACAAGGGCGGCGCTGAGCCCTCTGGATCTGTGCATGAACCCCCCGGCTTCCGGGCCCGGTTGCGGGCCCATTGCCTCGGCGTGCCCGGCGGTGTTTCCCCTGATCCGCACGGGCCGCGTGAACTGTTTGTTCGCGAACCATACGAGTACATGACACGTCATGGAACGCACTTGACTCATCTGGTAGGAAATTTCAAGGTGTTCACGGCGTTACTGTGACTCCCGGCATGCCCACCAGGCACACCCGACCTCCCTGTCAGAGGCGGTCGGCATCACACGCAGGTGGCCGGTGTCAGCGGTCGATGCGCACGACGGAGCCAGCGAGTTCCTTCTCCACCTGCAGCACATCGGCGTCGACCATGATCCGGGCCAGTTCGTCGACCAGGACGGTGGGCTTCCAGCCGAGCAGCTTCTGGGCCTTGGACGCGTCGCCGATCAGCGCGTCGACCTCGCTGGGGCGCTCGTACTTGGGGTCGTAGCGCACGTGCTCGTTCCAGTCGAGCCCGGCGTGGGCGAACGCCGTCTCCACGAACTGCCGCACGGTGGCAGGGACTCCGGTGGCGACCACGTAGTCCGTCGCCTCGTCGTGCTGGAGCATCCGCCACATCGCCTCGACGTACTCGGGCGCGTACCCCCAGTCGCGGACCGCGTCGAGGTTGCCGAGGTAGAGACGGTCCTGGAGGCCGGCCTTGATCCGGGCGACGGCGCGGGTGATCTTCCGGGTCACGAAGGTCTCGCCGCGGCGCGGGGACTCGTGGTTGAACAGGATGCCGTTGACGGTGAACATCCCGTACGCCTCGCGGTAGTTGACCGTGGCCCAGTACCCGAAGACCTTCGCGGCGCCGTACGGGCTGCGCGGGTGGAAGGAGGTGTCCTCGTTCTGCGGGGGCGGCGTGGAGCCGAACATCTCGGAGGACGAGGCCTGGTAGATGCGGGTCTCCACCCCGCTCGCCCGGATGGCCTCCAGCAGGCGCAGCGCACCGAGGCCGGTCACGTCACCGGTGTAGAGCGGCGCGTCGAAGGAGACTCGCACATGGGACTGGGCGCCCAGGTTGTACACCTCGTCCGGCTGTATGTCGCGCAGCAGGTTCACCAGCGCCACCCCGTCGGAGAGGTCGGCGTGATGCAGCACGAGGCGTCGCTCGGCCTCCTGGGGGCCCTGGTAGATGTGGTCGATCCGCTCGGTGTTGAAGCTGGACGACCGCCGCACCAGGCCGTGCACCCGGTATCCCTTCGACAGCAGCAGTTCCGCCAGGTACGAGCCGTCCTGCCCGGTGACGCCGGTGATCAGCGCGGTCTTGGTCATGCGGGGTTCCCCTCCCTGCCGGACCCGCCCCGGGGACGGATCCGGTCCGTACGCCCGCCGTGCGCGGGACGCATGTCATGAACTACTGGAAATTTAGGCGGAGTTGGCGGTGTGGGCGTGCTGATCGCACGGCGCCTGGCGTGATCCGGCTCATGACCGCATCGCTGCTGCCCGAAAGCGCCCGTGTCCTCGTCGCCGGCCACCGTGGCCTGGTGAGCTCCGCTGTGGCCCGCCGGCTCGCCGCCGACGGGCACCAGGTGCTCACCCGTACCCGCGCCGAACTGGACCTGCGCGACGCCGCGCGCACTGCGGCCGAACTGGCCACCCTGCGCCCCGACGCGGTGGAGCTCGCCGCCGCGAAGGTCGGCGGGATCATGGCCAACAGCACCCAGCCGGTGCAGTTTCTGGAGGAGAACCTCCAGATCCAGCTCAGCGTGACAGCCGGGGCGCAGGCCGCGGGAGTGGACCGGCTGCTCTTCCTGGGGTCGTCGTGCATCCATCCCAGGCACGCGCCCCAGCCGATCACCGAGGACGCGCCGCTGACCGGCCCCCTTGAACCCACCAACGAGGCATACGTCCTCGCGAAGATCACGGGCATCGTCCAGGCGCAGTCCTACCGGCGCCAGTACGGGGCGTCGTACATCAGCGCCATGCCGACCGATCTCTACGGTCCCGGCGACAACTTCGACCTGGAGACGTCGCACGTCCTGCTTGCCCCGATCCGCCGGACCGGGCTGGTTCACGGACCCCGGCGCGCGGCGCGCGCCGGGGCACTGTCCGGCCACCTGCGGCGCTCTCAGTACGCCCCGCGGCCGTCGACGACGGCGCGGAACGTGCGGGACATGACGTCCACATCACTGGTGAACGACCAGTTGTCGACGTAGCTGAGATCGAGCTGGACGGTCTCGTCCCAGGACAGGTCGGAGCGTCCGTTGATCTGCCACAGCCCGGTCATGCCCGGCCGTACGCTCAGCCGCCGCCACTCGACGGGCGTGTAGTGCGCCACCTCGTCGGCGAGTGGAGGCCGCGGACCTACCAAGGACATGTCACCCTTGAGGACGTTGACGAGCTGGGGCAGTTCGTCGAGCGAAGTTCGGCGCAGCCAACGACCTACCCGCGTGACCCGGGGATCGCGCCGCATCTTGAACATCAGGCCGTCGTGCTCGTTCTCCTGGGCCAGTGCGGCCTGCAGATCGTCGGCGCCCACTCGCATGCTGCGGAACTTCCACATCACGAAGGGGCGCCCGGCTCGGCCGATGCGCTCGCGGAGATAGAGCACCGGCCCCGGCGAGGACAGTTTCACTGCGGCTGCGACCACCAGCAGCGCCGGTGCCAGCACGAGCAGGCCCAGCAGGGCGGTGCTGCGGTCCAAGACCTCCTTGAGCAGAGGTTGAACACCCTCCCGCACCGGCGGGGCCACGCGCAGCAGTGACATCCCGCCGGCGGATCCGGTCTCCAGGCGCTTGACGGACACCTCCACCAGGCCGGGCGCAACGAACAGCTCGATGCCGGCGTCGTGCAGCCCCCAGGAGAGGCGGCGCAGCCGTTCACCGGAGAGCGCGGCGCCCGGGACGACCAGCACCAGATCGGCGCCGAGCCGGTGTACTGCGCTGATGACCAGGCCGGCATCCTCAGCGGGAGACTCGGGCGCAGTGGCGGTAAGCCGTTCCCCGGTCCGGATCCCCGACGCGAACTGGCCCCGTCCCACGGGGACGGCGCCCACCGCCACGTACGGGTGGTCGGTGCGCGCGGCGAGGTGTGCGGTGACGCCGTCCGCCGCGGTCGGCTCGCCCACCACCAGGACCTTGATCACCGCCTGCGCCCTGCGGCGCATCGCCGCGAGGTGACGGTGCACCGCCTTGCGGCACACCAGAGTCAGCAGCAGTGCGGGCAGCAGCGCCGCCAGGCACAGAGGCGCGCGCAGTCGCAGCCCCGCCGCGGTGTGCCCCATCGCGAGCACCCCCAGCAGGATGCACCAGTCGTGCAGTACCGGCAGCGTGCCCCGGCTCTCGCCGATGGCCCGGGCCGCGTAGCGCGAGCGGAACAGCTGGACGCCCGTCCAGGCGAGCCCGGCGAAGATGCCGCTCGGCACTGCCCACGGCTGGTGTGCGGCGAACAGCATCAGCGCCACTGGCACTCCGGCGCCGACGAGGTCGGTGATCAGCGACGCGGGAACATACCAGCGGGACTTGCGGCCCATCCACAGTGAGGACGCGGGCGCCCGCAAGCGCTTACGTGATCTTTCGGATTCAGCAGCCTGAACATCCCACATGTACCCCCCCAGGCACGTTCTGCGGCACGAGCAGCCGGATGTCGCGAACACATATGCGTCGAACATGCGGCACGATGGTGAACAGTACGGCAAACTTGTGCACACATGGGGGCGTTTACGTGAACGTCACCGAGAAGTGCCGAGCCGTACGAAGTCCCGTACGGCGCCTGCTGGTTGATCGCGCGTGGTGACGGTCGCACGGAAAGTAATACGAAAGTCGAACGTGCTGGCTACAGTGTGCGCCTGGCGCGGAAGGGGCCGCGCCGCGTCCATGGGGGGAGTGCGTGGTGGGGGACAGGAACACGGCCGAGGCCGAAGCGACGGGTCTGGACGAAGCGGCGGAACGGGAGGAAGGGGCGGGCGGAGCCGGTCCGGTGGCATCCGACCCGGTGGTCGACGTCCGCGATCCGTCAACCGATGTTTCGCAAGAGGGGGTTGATGCCGCCGGAATATCGCGGGCGCAGCCCCGGCGTGGCAGAAACCGCACGCGGCGGGTGCTCCTCGGGGCGCTCGCACTGCTCGCTGTGGGAGTGCTCATGGTGGCCGGGTGCGCCTGGTGGGCCGTCGACCACTACACCGGGAAGGTCGACCGCATCTCCGGTGTCTTCCCGACGAAGGTCCCCGCGGCGGCGCAGCCGGCGCCCTCCGCGGGCGGGCAGACCTTCCTCCTCGTGGGTGTCGACAGCCGCTCCGCCCTGCCGACCACGGGTCGTGACGCCAAGGCCCCCGAGTGGAAGTACGGTGCCCAGCGCAGTGACACGATGATGCTGGTCCACCTCCCGGCCGACCACTCCGGCGCGTACGTCGTCTCGCTGCCCCGTGACGCGTGGGTGGACATCCCCGGACACGGCAAGGCCAAGCTCAACGCCGCCTTCTCCTGGGGCGGACCGCCGTTGCTCATCGACACCGTGCAGCGGCTGACCAAGGTGCGCGTCGACCATCTCGCCGTCATCGACTGGGACGGTTTCAAGAAACTCACCGACTCCGTGGGCGGAGTGGACCTCGTCGTGGACGGCGCCGACCGGCACATGAACGGAACGCAGGCCCTGGTGTACGTGCGTGAGCGATATCACCTCGCCCGCGGCGACTTCGACCGCACGCACCGTCAGCAGTACTTCCTGCGGACGCTGCTGGCGAAGGTCATGCGTCCTTCGACCTTCTCCAACCCCGTCAAGGCCACCGAGGTGCTGGACGACCTCACCGCTGCCGTGAGCGTCGACGATCGGCTCGGCGACGGCGACCTGCGTGCCCTGCTGTGGGACAACAAGGAGGTCCGACCCGGGGACATCGTCTTCCTGAACGCTCCCGCCAAGGGAACCGGCATGATCTCCGGTCAGTCCGTGGTCCTCCTGGATTCCGCCGCGGGCCCTCAGCTGTGGCGGGCCATGCGCGAGGACGCCCTCGACGGCTACCTGCAGTCGCACGACACCGACCGGCTCGGCGCCACGACTCCCTGACGGGACAGCGGTGACCGCCGGAAATGCCCGCCTGGTGACGCTTCGCCGGACAATGGGGCGTCTGTGCACTAGAGTCCCCACCGGCGGCCCACCGGAGTCCGCGGAGGACACCCATGACGGATCATCCCGCTCGTCGAACGTACCGGCACCGAAGGCCGTCGGGCCGGCGGCGGCGCGCCGCACTCGGTGCCCTGTTCGGCCTGCTGCTGATCGGACTGATCGCCGGCACCGGGCTGGCCCGTGACCGGGAAGACGCGCCCCCAGCCGAGCGAACGGGCGCCGAGGCGCTTCCTTTCGACCTGCCGACCGCCGATGTGCTCCGCGACGGTCCGCACCTGGTCTTCGCGCACTACTTTCCGCCGTATCCGCTCTCTCTCGACAACCAGCCCGCCGAGCACGACTACTACGCGCGCAACTACCTCACGCCGCAAGGTGAGCAGGGCAGGCACGGGGCCTACGGAGGACTGCTGCGTGACCGGCCGCTGCCCGTGCAGCCGTCCAGCGGCGACTGGCGACTCGCCAACCTGGAGCGGGAGGTGCGGACTGCCCGGGACGCCGGCCTCGACGGATTCACTGTCGACATTCTCTCCTTGACCGGCACCAACCGGCAGCGCGTCGACATGCTGCTGCGCGCGGCGCACCGCGTCGATCCGGGCTTCCGGATCGCGCTGATGCCGGACATGACCTCCCTGCACACCGACCCGCGCACCCTCGCCGACCAGTTGGCCCGGCTTGCCGCGTCCCCGTCCGCATACCGGCTGGCCGACGGGCGCCTCGTGGTCTCCCCGTTCAAGGCCGAGGCCCAGGACCCCGCCTGGTGGGGTCAAGTCATCGCGCGCCTGCGCGACCACGGCATCGGCACCGCGCTCGTCCCGGTCTTCCTGGACTTCCGCGCCAACGCCGAGCGGTTCGCGCCGATCAGCCACGCCTTCTCGTCCTGGGGCAACCGCAGCTACACCCGCCAGGACAACGTTCCCGGCGACATTCAGCTCGCCCACTCCCTGGGAAAGAAGTGGATGCAGGCCGTGTCCGTGCAGGACGCCCGGCCCAACCAGGGCATCTACGACGAGGCGGGCAACACTGCCACCCTGCGGTCGACCTGGAACCACGCCATCTCCGACGGTGCGGACTGGGTGCAGCTCACCACCTGGAACGACTACTCGGAAGGCAGCCAGTTCGCCCCCTCACTGCACAACGGCCACACGTATCTGGACATCTCCTCCTACTACCTCACCCGCTTCAAGACCGGAGCTTGGCCGCAGATCGTCCGCGACACCGTGTACGTCACCTCCCGCATCCAGTTCACGGATGCCGGCAGTGCCTCGCTTCAGCCCCGGCTGATGCGCCCGCGTCCGGGCACTGCGTCCCCGCGCGACCAGGTGGAGGTGCTCACCTTCCTGACCGCGCCCGCCACGGTCTCCGCGCGCGTGGGCACCGTGCCTCACACCTACCGTGCTCCCGTCGGTGTGTACGCCCAGGACCTGCCGCTGAGCCCCGGTCGCACCGAGGTCGTGGTGCGCCGCGCGGGGGGTACCGCCGCCGCCGTCACGACCCGCTGTCCGGCGCGGCGTACGGTCACCGTGCAGGACCTTCAGTACTACGCGGTCTCCAGTGGCCGATGAACTCCTCGAAAGCCCGAAAGGGCCCACCGTCCGGCCCCGCTCGATGGCCCGCATGCCGCTCATGCAGGCATGGGAGCGTGCTGTCGGTGTGAGCGGCAGGTGACGACAGCCGTCGTAGCTCGCCGATATTTCCTGGCAGAAGCGCTGCTGTGGCTGTTCGTGACGCTCGTTTGACGCTCCGGGCGCCCGAAGGGCCCCTCGAAACAGCCGCAAATTGCGCGAGGTGTAACGCTTCAGTGCGAGCCCGTACAGCTTCTCCTGGGAGCCGAACGCCCCGTACAGGCTGCCGCTGCCGATGCCAAGCGCCGAGGTCGGATTCTGCAGTGACGATTTTTCAGCGGACGGTGAGCGACCCCTTCATGTACGGGTGGAGGGTGCAGATGAAGGGGTACGCGCCCGCCTTGTCCGGTGCGGTGAACGTGACCGTCCGCCCGGCCGCCACATCGCCGGTGTCGAAGGCCTTGCTGCCGGTGTTCGTCACGGTGTGTGTCGCAGCGTCCTTATTGATCACGGTGACCTTCGTGCCCGCAGCCACGGTCAGCTGCTTGGGCCGGAACGTGAAGTCCTTGATCGTGATCAGCGCCTCACCGGTCCCGGACGGCGACGCGGCGGTGGAGGGGGACGGGGTGGACGTGGTCGAACTGCCGGTACCGCCGTTCGAACAGCCGGCAAGGGCTGCCACACAGACGGCCGTCGCGGCTACGGCGATACGAGTCCGGCCGGAAGGGAGAAGAGACAGCATGGTGTCAGTAGCCACTGTTGCTGCTCGGCTCGGCCTCGCCGTGAACTTGTTTTCGGAGGTATCGAGTACGTACCAGTCGGCACCGAACGCCTTCGAAGCCTGGCCGCCGGCGTTCCTCGACGGCGAGGACTTCGTACTGCTGCCGCTGTCGGAACACCCGCCGACGGTGCCGGTGAACTGGCCCACCGCGAGCACGGCAGCGGCTCTCCGGGCGCGCTTCCTCATCAAGGACTCCCTCGGATCGGGCCGCCGCTCCGGCAGCGCTGTGGCCCGAACAGTAGGGGCCTCATGATCCGTGGAAGTGCAGGCGCTCGGTGCGAGGCACCGAGCAGATCCAACCGGCGTACGGTTCCCGGCCGCGTTGCTCCGGCCGGGCCCCGTCCGACGTACCCGGAAGCAGTAGCCGCTCAGGTGTCGCGCGTGGCGGCCATCCCCAGGGTGATCAGCCCGAGCACCACCCAGCCGAACCAGAGCCAGCCGTTGCTCCCCAGCGCCACCGTGTAGGCGGTGACCGCCACCAGGGCCCCGACGGTGAGCATCCCCATCGTCTTCGTGGATCCGGACATGCGCGCACCCTCCTTGTCGGCCGCGCGGCCGTGGACCCCATCGTCACCCGGAAGGTGCGTCCACCGCTACTGTCCGCGCGCCTGCAACGAGGCGAGGTAGGCGTTGTACGCCTTCAGCTCCTGGTCGCCGTCCCGGTCGGCGGCGCGGTCCGCGCGCCTCGCCGTCCGCTGCTCGGACCGGTACCACTGGAAGACCAGCGCGATCAGCACCAGCACCGAAGGGATCTCACTGAACGCCCAGGCGATGCCGCCCGCCCAGTTCTGGTCGCTCAGCGCGTCGATGCCGAGCGAGGCCGGCGGATGCTTGTACGTCTCCACCATCGGCGAGGTCGCCATCATCAGCGCGATGCCGAAGAACGCGTGGAACGGCATTCCCGCGAACAGCTCCAGCATCCGCATCACATAGCCGGGCCGTTGCGGGCCCGGGTCGACGCCCATGATCGGCCAGAAGAAGACCAGGCCGACCGCGAGGAAGTGCACCATCATCGCGAGGTGCCCGGTCTTCGAACTCATCAGGAAGTCGAACAGCGGGGTGAAGTAGAGCGCGTACAGGCTGGCGATGAAGAGCGGGATGGTGAACACCGGATGCGTGATGATCTTCATGTACCGGCTGTGCAGCAGCATGAGCAGCAGCTCGCGCGGGCCCTTCCGGCCCCGGCCCGCGACGGGCAGGGCGCGCAGCGCCAGTGTCACGGGGGCGCCCAGCAGCAGCAGGATCGGCGACAGCATGCTGATCACCATGTGCTGCACCATGTGCACGCTGAACATGACCATGCCGTAGTCGTTGAGCCTGGTGCACATGACCAGGGCGATGGTCAGCACGCCGATGACGAAGAAGACCATCCGGCCGACCGGCCAGCTGTCGCCGCGTCTGCGCAGCCGCAGCACGCCGTACCCGTACAGGCAGAGCGCCAGGACGCAGCCGACCAGGAAGAACGGGTCCGCGGAGAATGGGAGCCCACGTCCCAGCGTGAACGGCGGCAGATCCATGTTCATGCCGTGCCCGCTGTGATCCATCTGTTCACTCCCGCTGGGGACGTCCCCGTTTCGTGCCGGTTGTCCCGACCAGAGTAGAACTGCCCCCGGCCGCAGCTGCGGCCGGGGGCAGTCGTCAGGATCCGGTGTTGCTCAAAGCACGCACTCGGCCTCGGCGTACCGCTCGGCCGGGACCGTCTTCAGCGTCTCCACGGCCTGGGCCAGCGGCACCATCGTGATGTCCGTGCCGCGCAGCGCCGTCATCATGCCGAACTCGCCGCGGTGCGCCGCCTCGACCGCGTGCCAGCCGAAGCGGGTCGCCAGAACCCTGTCGTACGCGGTCGGGGTGCCGCCGCGCTGCACATGGCCGAGTATGACCGGGCGGGCCTCCTTGCCGAGGCGCTGCTCGAGCTCGATGGAGAGCTGGGTGGCCACCCCGGCGAACCGCTCGTGGCCGTAGATGTCCTTGGTGCCCTGCTCGAACTCCATGGAGCCGGCGCGCGGCTTGGCGCCCTCGGCGACCACGACAATCGCGAACTTCTTGCCCGCCGAGAAACGCTTGCCGACCAGCTCGGTCAGCTCGTCCATGTCGAAGGGGCGCTCCGGCACGACGATGGCGTGCGCACCGGCCGCCATGCCCGAATGCAGGGCGATCCAGCCGGTGTGGCGGCCCATGACTTCCACGATCAGCACCCGCTGGTGCGATTCGGCGGTGGTCTTCAGCCGGTCGAGGGCCTCGGTGGCGACACCGACCGCGGTGTCGAAGCCGAAGGTCACATCGGTCGACGCGATGTCGTTGTCGATGGTCTTCGGTACGCCGACGATCGGCAGCCCCGCCTCGGAGAGCAGATTGGCCGCCTTCAGCGTGCCCTCGCCACCGATCGGGATGATCGCGTCGAGACCGAGATCGGCGACATGGCCCTTGGCCTGTTCGACGCCGCCCCGCAGATGCGCGGGCTGGACCCGGGAGGAGCCGAGAATCGTACCGCCACGGGCGAGAATGCCACCGACCGCGTCGAGGTCGAGCTTGCGGTAGTCGCACTCGAGGAGGCCCTTCCACCCGTCGTGGAAGCCGATGACCTCGTCGCCGTGGTCGACCACCGCGCGGTGCACGACGGAGCGGATGACGGCATTGAGGCCGGGGCAGTCGCCGCCGGAGGTGAGCACACCAATTCGCATTGCCCGGGAAACCTTTGCAACGTGGGCCGACGACCGGACCACGTCGTCCGGTTGGATCCCCGCCACCCTACCGGCGCAGGGTGGCGGGACCGAACCAGGCGTCCGCCTGCTGGACTCCGCTCAGTTGAGCGAATGGTCCGTCATGCGGGCTGGGTCGCCGAGGCGATGCGCTCGGCGCGCAGCGCCTCGTACCAACGGTCGTCCGTCGGCGGCAGCGCGTTGACGTCGAGGGCCAGCTTCAGCAGCAGGTCCGCGATCATCGGGTTACGGGCCATCACGGGCCCGTGCATGTACGTACCGAAGACCGTGTCGTTGTACGCGCCCTCGGTGCCGTCACCCGTGCCGTTGCCCCGGCCGAACTGCACCCGGGCGAAAGGCCGAGCCGTCGGACCCAGATGGGTGATGCCCTGGTGGTTCTCGAAACCGGTCAGCGGCGGCAGGCCCAGCTGCGGGTCGATGTCGGCCAGTACGTCACCGACGCACCGGGCTCCCTCGCCGCGGGTGGAGACCACGTCGAGCAGCCCCAGACCGGGCTCGCGCTCACCGAGGTCGTTGATGAACTCATGGCCGAGGATCTGGTAGCCGGCGCAGACCGAGAAGATGATCGCGCCGTTGGACGCGGCTCGGCTGAGACCGCCGTCGCGGCGCAGCCGCTCCGCGGCGAGCCGCTGCGGCCGGTCCTCACCGCCCCCGATCAGATAGATGTCGCCGGACGTCGGGATCGGCTGGTCGCTGCGCACATCGACGCGCTGCACGTCGAGACCGCGCTGCCGGGCCCGGCGCTCCACGACCAGCGCGTTGCCCTGGTCGCCGTAGGTGCTCAGCAGGTCGGGGTAGACCCAGACCAGACGCAGACCGTTGTTGCTCATGCTTCGTCCTCTCCGGAGGTGGCCGGGGCCGGGGTCAGTTGCCGACACGGCGGCGCAGGTCCTGGAAGGCGGTGTAGTTGGCGATGACCTCGATACGGCCGGGCGGGGCCTGCTGCACGGCCTCGTCGAGGTTCTCGCAGACCCGGAAGTCGAGACCGGCCACTTCGAGGCGGACCGCGAGGTCCAGCTTGCGGTCACCGAGCACGAAGATCGGGTGGCCGGCGAGCTGGGTGTAGTCGACGTCCCACAGCCACGAGGTGTCCGTGCCGTCCGCGCCACGGGCGTTGACGGAGAGGATCACCGGCGTGGGCGGCGGGTCGATCAGGGAAAACGTTTCGAGCCAGCCCGCCGGGTTCTTCGCCAGCAGGAGCCGCAGCTCACGGCCGAGGAAGGTGACCACGTCGTAGCGGCCCGCGACGGCCTGCACCTGATACATGCGCTCCAGCGCGACCTGCGGAGGCACCCCGAAGACGGCGGCGACGGCGGCCGAGCTGGTGGCGTTCGCCTTGTTCGCGCGGCCGGGCAGCTGCAGGTGGATCGGCCACGCCGAACCGTGCGGGTCCAGGACGTAGTCGCCGTGCAGCACCCAGCTCGGCGCGGGGCGGCGGAAGCCGCACTCGCCGCAGAACCAGTCGTCGCCGGGGCGCTGCATCACACCGCCGCAGGACGGACAGGACCAGGCGTCGTCCTTCCACGCCTGACCGGCCGCGACCCACACCACGTTGGTGGAGGAGGACGCCGCCCAGACGATCAGCGGGTCGTCGGCGTTGGCGACGATCACGGCCTTCGAGCCGGACAGCCCTTCACGCCACTTCTCGGCCAGCATCCGGGTCTCCGCGGCGCGGTCCAGCTGGTCGCGCGAGAGGTTGAGCAGCGCGATCACCTTGGGCGTCGTGTCCCGCGCGACACCGGCGAGGTACTTCTCGTCGACCTCGATCACGCCGTACTTCGCGTCCGAGCCACCGGCCAGGGCGGAGGTGATGCCCGCGGGCATGTTGGCGCCGAGCGCGTTCGACACAACCGGGCCCGCGGCCCGCAGCGCCTCGGCGATCAGTCGGGTCGTCGTCGTCTTGCCGTTCGTCGCCGACACGAGGATCACGTCCAGGTGCTGCGCCAGTCGCCCCAGCAGGTCGGGGTCGAGCTTGAGCGCCACCCGGCCGCCGATCACCGATCCGCTCCCGCGCCCCGCAGCGCGCGACACCGCCGCAGCGGCCTTGCCCGCCGTCACCGCCAGCTTGGCGCGCGGCGACAACGGCTCCGTGTTGCCTGCCATCGTCCTAGATCCTCCTTGCATCGGTCCGCGCCCAGCCTATCGATGTCCGGCACGGCGACCGCACCGCGGCACCGCCAGGAACGTGGAGGTCACGTGGAACGTACTCTTACGGCCATGCGAAACCGCCCGATCCCCGGCAGTTCCGGACTCGTCCGTGCCATGACCCTGCTCGGCGACCCGGTGCTCCACGGTGCCTGTGAGGAGGTCACCGACTTCGGGCCCTCGCTCGCCCGGCTGGTCGAGGACATGTTCGCCACGATGTACGCGGCGCAGGGGGTCGGGCTCGCCGCCAACCAGATCGGCGTCCCGCTGCGGGTGTTCGTCTACGACTGTCCGGACGACGAGGACGTCCGTCACCTCGGGCATCTCGTCAACCCGAAACTCGTCGAGGTGGACGGCATCACCGTACGCGGACCGGAGGGCTGTCTCTCGCTGCCCGGCCTGGAGGCCGCCACCCCGCGGTTCGACCATGCCGTGGTCGAGGGCGTGAACGTCGAGGGGGAGCCGGTACGGGTCGACGGCACCGGCTGGTTCGCGCGCTGTCTGCAGCACGAATGCGACCACCTCGAAGGCTCCGTCTACACGGACCGGCTGACCGGGCTGCGCCGGGCGAGGGCGCTGCGCGCGGCCCGCCGGGCGCCGTGGGGGCGTACCGACTGACCGCGACCGTGCGCCCGACAGAGTCTCAGCCGGTGGACGTCAGAAACCGGGGCCGCCCGGCCGGTCGCCCGCGGCGGCCAGCCTGCCCCACAGCAGATCGGCCAGGCTGCGCACCAACTGGGCGCGTGAGCAAGGGCGTTCGCTCAGCCACCAGTCGCCCGCGGCGTGCATCATGCCGACGATGCCGTGGCCCCAGATGCGGGCCATCTCCTGGCTGTCCGGCCCCAGGTCCACCCGCTCGGCGATCACCAGGGCAAGCTCCTCGCCGAGTCGGCGCAGGAGTGGGGCGGAGTGCCGCCCGACGTCGAAGCCCTGTTCGGGGGAGGGCGCGGGGTCGTCGGACGGGTGCATCAGGAAGCGGTAGACCTGCGGGCGGGCCTCGATCGCCGCGAGATACGTGTCGAGCGTCGCCTCGACCCGTTGGCGGCGTTCGGCGGGGGCGTCGAGGGCCGCCCGCAGTGCGCTCAGCAGAGCATCGGTGTGGCGCTTGGCGAGTGCGCGGTAGAGGCCGCCCTTGTCGCCGAAGTGCCGGTACAGGATGGGCTTGGTGATCCCGGCCTCGGCCGCGATGGCGTTCATCGACGCCTTGGGCCCGTCCCTGAGCACCACGCGGTCGGCGGCCTCCAGCAGCTCCCTGCGGCGCTGCTCGGCCGCGGTCCGCTGTCGCTCGGCCTGTCGTGTGGTCTCCATGTCGCCTCTCCCCACCCCTGGCCGTGTATATGGCCATGCGAGTCCGTTACGCCTGCGCAACGTAACACCCTGCCCAGCGGTGGTGCCGAACGGAGCCTGACCGGTTGACACAGTCTACTAGTCGGTAACAGACTGCCGTTACCGCAAGTAACGATTTGTTTTTACGGTAGTGCATGGAGGGGAACATGGCCGAGTTCACGCTCGAGCTCAACGACGACCAGAAGCAGGTCCGTGACTGGCTTCACGGTTTTGCCGCGGATGTGATACGCCCGGCCGCTGCGGAGTGGGACGAGCGTGAGGAGACGCCCTGGCCCGTCATCCAGGAGGCGGCCAAGGTCGGCATCTACTCCCTCGACTTCTACGCCCAGCAGTTCTTCGACCCGACGGGGCTCGGCATCCCGATGGCGATGGAGGAGCTGTTCTGGGGCGATGCGGGCATCGCCCTGTCGATCGTCGGTACGGGCCTGGCGGCCGTCGGCGTCCTCGCCAACGGCACCGAGGAACAGATCGGCACCTGGATCCCGCAGATGTACGGCGACGCGAACGATGTGAAGGTCGCCGCCTTCTGTTCGTCCGAGCCGGACGCGGGCTCGGACGTCGGCTCCATGCGGACCCGCGCGGTGTACGACCAGGCCAAGGACGAGTGGGTGCTGAACGGCACCAAGACCTGGGCGACCAACGGCGGCATCGCCAATGTCCATGTCGTCGTCGCCGTGGTCGACGCGGAGCTCGGTTCCAAGGGCCACGCCTCCTTCATCGTGCCGCCGAACACCCCCGGTCTCTCGCAGGGCCAGAAGTTCAAGAAGCACGGCATCCGGGCCTCGCACACGGCGGAGGTCGTTCTGGAGGACGTCCGGGTCCCCGGGCACTGTCTGCTCGGCGGCAAGGAGAAGCTGGACCAGCGCCTGGCGCGGGCCCGTGAGCGCGCGCAGTCCGGCGGCGAGCGTGTGAAGAACGCGGCGATGGCCACATTCGAGGCGTCCCGCCCGGCGGTCGGCGCGATGGCGGTCGGCACCGCGCGGGCGGCGTACGAGGTCGCGCTCGACTACGCCAAGACCCGTACCCAGTTCGGCCGGCCGATCATCGACAACCAGGGCATCGCGTTCCAGCTCGCGGACATGCGTACGCAGATCGACGCGGCCCGGCTGCTGGTCTGGCGCGCCTCCTGGATGGCGACCACGGGCAAGCCGTTCGAGTCCGCCGAGGGCTCGATGTCCAAGCTGTATGCGAGTGAGACGGCGAAGAAGGTCACTGCGCAGGCGATCCAGATCCTCGGCGGCAACGGCTTCACCCGGGAGTACCCGGTGGAGCGGATGCACCGGGACGCGGCGATCTACACCATCTTCGAGGGCACGAGCGAGATCCAGCGCCTGGTGATCGCGCGCACGCTGTCGGGCATGCCGATTCGCTAGCGCGGTGCCGGGTGGGTGGGGTGCGGGGGTGCCGGGGTGGTTGTGGTGCCTCCGCCCCCGCTCCGTCCTCGATCGCCGGACTGGCTGAGTGCTGCGCCGACGGAGTTGAGATCGTGCCGGGCGGGCTGACCATCGGCCCGCCCGGCACAATGCTGCCCGTCAGGCGGGGAGCAGGGCCTCGATCGCCGTCACGAGCTCCGGGGCCTCAGGCTCCGTGCGGGGGCGGATGCGGGCCACCGGCTCGCCGGTCGGGGAGATCAGGAACTTCTCGAAGTTCCACTGGACGTCGCCCGCTTCGCCGTCCGCGTCCGCGAGCTGCGTCAGTTCCGCGTACAGCGGGTGCCGCCCGTCACCGTTCACGTCGACCTTCGCCAGCAGCGGGAAGCTGATCCCGTACGTCGTCGAGCAGAACGTCTGGATCTCCTCCGCGTTCCCCGGCTCCTGGCCCGCGAACTGGTTGCACGGCACACCGAGCACGGTGAAGCCGCGGTCCCCGTACGTCTTCTGAAGCCGCTCCAGGCCTGCGTACTGAGGGGTGAGCCCGCACCGGGAGGCCACGTTCACCAGCAGGACCGCCTGGCCGCGGTACGCGCCGAGGGTGGTCGGCTCGCCGGTCAGCGTGTGGAGGGGAATGTCGTACAGCGTCATGAGGGTCTCCTTGTAAGTGTCCTGCTCGGTGCAAGCAACTTGCCCGGTCATTGTTATGCCCACCGCCTCATCGGCGCGAAGTCGATGGCCCGGCTGTCCCGATCACCTTGTAGTAGAACGTGGTCGGCTTCAGGGTCCCGGCCGGGTCGCCGGCGTAGTCCGGAATGGATCCGCACTCCGTCCAGCCCGCCGAGCGGTAGAGACGTTCGGCGGGGCTGCCGGTCTCGGTGTCCAGGACCAGCAATGTCAGACCGGCCTCGGCCGCCGCGCCCTCGGCGACGGCGAGCAGTGAGCGTCCGAGCCCCCGGCCCCGCATCGACGGGCGCACCATCACCTTGGTGACTTCGGCGCGATGACGGGCGTTCGGCAACGAGGTCAGGCTCAGGCCGATGGTTCCCGCCACCCGCTCGCCGTCCCGGGCGATCCAGACGCGCTGGTCGCCCGCGTCGACAGCGGTGGCGCGCCCCCGCCACCAGGCGGCGGCCGCACCGCGGTCGAGCGGTGCCAGGAACCCCACCGAGGCACCGCCGTCCACGGTCTCCACCAGGAGAGCGGCCAGCTCGTCGGCGTACGTGATCAGCTCGGGTCCGGAGACGGAGACGAGCTCGATGTGAGGAGTGGATGCGGCGAAGTGAGTGGCTTCGGTCATGACTCGGGTCCTTTTCACGGCAGAACGATCATCACGGCATAGCGGACCGGGCCCGGGCCCGGGCAGTGGAAGTGCGAAGGGCCGCGCAGCCGGAACCGCAGACAGTCGCCCTCGCGCACGGTGTGCACGGTGTTCTCGACGGTGATCTCCACCGTTCCCTCCAGCACCCAGATGTGCTGTTCAGGACCGGGCACCGGCGGCTGCTCGTACGCGATGCCGGCGCCCGCGTCGAGCGTCCCCTCGACGATCTCGGCACGTAGGCCGGAGTGCGGCGGCGAGACCGAGCGGCGCACAAAGCCGGACGCCTCGTCCCGCCACACCGGCTGCCGCTCGGCGCGCACCAGTTGCGGGGGCTCCGCCTCCACCTCCGTCAGCAGCCGTGACATCGTCCGCTCGTAGGCCGTGCACAACCGCCCGAGCTGGGCGGCGGTCGGGCTCAGCTCGCCGCGCTCCAGGCGCGACAGCGTCGAGCGGCTGACACCGCTGTGCCGGGACAGCTCGTCCAGGGACCAGCCGCGCTCGGTGCGGAGCTCACCCAGCCGGGCTGCCAGCCGGGCTTCGACGGATGTCGGTTCCACCTCTCCGGGCTCTCTCACGGCAGAGATCTTATCCCTGATCCGAGAGAGCTCGTGGGTGTGATCGGCCGGAATGCCGAGGGAGGGCCGTCGTGCCACGCTGAGACGGGGGATCGCGCCGGTCCGGCCTGTTCGGCCGGCCGGATGGCCCTGCCACCCAAGGAGGCCGACATGACCAGTGACGCCACCAAACCCAAAGCGGGCACCGCCGGACCCGCCCCATGGCATGGGCCCACATCCGGTACCACCGTCCTCGCGGCAGCCCTGATGATCTTCGGTGGAGCGATGGCGATCCTCGAGGGGATCGCGGCCATCGCCAGGGACGACCTGTTCGTCACGACGCGTCATTACGTCTTCCAGTTCAGCCTGTCGGGCTGGGGCTGGGTCCACCTCATTCTGGGCATCGTCATCGTCCTCGCCGGCTGCGCCGTACTCACCGGAGCCCTGTGGGCGCGCTACTTCGGTGTGATGGTCGCCGGGCTGGGCGCGATCGCCAACTTTCTGTGGGTGCCGTACTACCCCTTGTGGGCCATGACGCTGGTGGCCGTCAACATCTTCATCGTCTGGGCGCTGTGCACGGGCATGCACCGTGAAGCGGGCCAAGGCTCCGCGCCCTGACCCGGACGTGCCCGGCGGGCGGCGACCGTTACGGCAGTCGGCCCTGTCACGGGTGAGGAAACGCGCCTCGCCGCCTAGTGTGCGAGTCATGCCGGAGAGCGCAACGTCCCAGGGCGGCGCGGCGGGGTGCGAGAGCGAGATGGCCCCGGTGCCCGACCCCCGCCGCTGGCAGGCACTTGCCGTGTGCCTGGTGGCGGGCTTCATGACGCTGTTGGACGTGTCCATCGTCAATGTCGCCCTGCCGTCGATCCGTAACGACCTGCGGAGCCCGGAATCGGATCTGCAGTGGGTCCTGTCCGGCTACTCCCTCGCCTTCGGGCTCCTCCTCATCCCCGCCGGGCGGCTGGGCGACGCCCGGGGGCGCCGTGTGGTCTTCCTGGCGGGGCTGGCCGTGTTCACGCTTGCGTCGGTGGCCTGCGGAGCCGCCCCGTCGAGTTTCTGGCTGGTGGTCGCCCGGGTGGTTCAGGGCCTCGGCGGAGCCTTGATCTCGCCACAGATCTCCGCGTTGATCCAGCAGATGTTCTCCGGCCAGGAGCGGGGCCGCGCCTTCGGCATGTTCAGCACGGTGGTTGCCATCTCGACCGCCGTCGGCCCCCTGCTGGGCGGGCTGCTGATCCAGGCGGCGGGACGGGAGGGGGGCTGGCGCTGGGTGTTTTTCGTCAATCTGCCGCTCGGCCTCGTCTGCTTCCTGCTCGCCCGGCGCCTCCTGCCGGACACACCGGCGGCGGGCCGCGTACGGCCGAGGGACCTCGATCCCGTCGGCGTACTCCTCCTCGGTGCGGGCGTGCTGGCCCTGCTGCTGCCCTTCATCCAGGCACAGCAGTGGTCCGGCGACGGGAAGTGGCTGCTGGTGGCCGTGGCCGTGGTGCTGCTCGGCGTCTTCGCCTGCTGGGAGGCCCGGTGCGGTGGGCGTGGAACCGTGCCCGTCCTGGACATGTCGCTGTTCCGGCAGCACTCCTACTGGCTGGGCTGTCTGCTGAGCCTGCTGTACTTCGCCGGATTCACCTCGATCTTCTTCATCAGCACTCTCTACCTCCAGGCCGGACTGCACTGCACCGCCCTCCAGGCCGGACTGGCCATCACGCCGTTCGCTCTGGGGGCGGCGGCCGCCGCCGGACCAGGTGGCCGGATGGTAAGCCGCTACGGGCGACCGCTGGTCGCCGTAGGGCTGTCCATGGTGGTCGTCGGACTCGGCGCCACCGTGTTCGCCGTGCACTTGGTCCCGGGCAGCGGCGTCGCCTGGGCGATGGCGGCCCCGCTGCTCCTGGCGGGTGTGGGCAGCGGCCTCGTCATCGCCCCGAACCTGACCCTGACCCTGTCCCAGGTGCCGGTGGTCGGTGGCGGGAGCGCCGCGGGCACGCTCCAGACCGGCCAGCGCGTCGGCTCGGCGATCGGCATCGCCGCGGTCGGCTCGGTCTTCTTCGCGCGGCTGCCGTCCGCCGGCTGGAGGACCGCGTTCGACAGCGGGCTCATCGTCTCCGGCGCCTTCGTGCTGGGCGCACTCGTCCTGGCGATGACCGATGTGGCGGTCTCCCGGCGGAACACGAGACGTACCCACGGCCCGTCCGACCCCGGCCCGTCGCACTGGAAGGGAGACCACGATGAGCCACTCAACCGGCAGTGAGCCCGACGGCAACGCAGCGTACGGACACAAGCCGTTCAAGCGGTCCAGGAGCCACTTCGCCGACCGGATCACTGCCGACGGCCGCGACGGCTGGCCGGTCGAGGCGGGCCGCTACCGGCTGGTCGTCAGCCGCGCCTGCCCCTGGGCTAGCCGGGCACTCGTTTCCCGGCGGCTCCTCGGCCTGGAGGACGCCCTGTCGCTCGCCGTGGCCGACCCGATCCAGGACGACCGCAGCTGGCGCTTCACCCTGGACGAGGGCGGCCGCGACCCGGTGCTCGGTATCGCATATCTCAGCGAGGCGTACGAGGCGCGCGAACCCGGCTACCCCGGTGGTGTCAGCGTGCCCGCGATCGTGGACGTACCCAGCGGGAAGCTCGTCACCAACGACTTCCAGCAGATCACCCTGGACTTCGCGACCGAGTGGACCGCGCTGCACCGGCCCGGAGCGCCCGATCTCTACCCCGAACGGCTGCGGGACGAGATCGACGAGGTCATGGGCGGCATCTACCGCGACGTGAACAACGGCGTGTACCGGGCCGGATTCGCCAGTGGCCAGGAGGAGTACGAAGCCGCGTACCACGATGTGTTCCGCAGACTCGACCTGGTCTCCGAACGCCTCAGGGACCAGCGCTACCTGGTGGGGGACACGCTGACCGAGGCCGACATCCGGCTGTTCACCACACTCGTGCGCTTCGACGCCGTCTACCACGGGCACTTCAAGTGCAACCGCTCGAAACTCACCGAGAACCCCATGCTCTGGGCCTACGCCAGGGACCTGTTCCAGACCCCCGGATTCGGCGACACCGTCGACTTCGACCACATCAAGCAGCACTACTACCGGGTGCACACGGGCATCAACCCCACCGGCATCGTGCCCCTGGGCCCCGACCTCTCCGGCTGGCGGACGCCGCACCACCGCGAGCAGCTCGGCGGCCGCCCCTTCGGCGACGGCACCCCACCCGCGTAGGGGCCACAGACCGGTCGAACAATGATCCCTACCAGTACCGGGGTCGTGCCCGGGCTCCTCCTACGGCTTGAGAGGGTCGGGACACGAGCTGTCCGACTGCGTCATCGTCCATCCGTCCCCGAGCACATGGACGCTTGTGTGCACGGGGGAGCGTTGCGCATCGACGGGAGGAGCCGCAGCGGCGCCGTCCCGATTCGTGTCCGCGGGCAGCGCGGCAGACGGCAGAGCCACGTGAGCCACCGTGCACGCCAACTGCCGCATGGCCAGGTGGCTGAGGGGAGGGACGTCTTCGGGGAGTTGGATGGAGAGGGTGTTGTCGCCACCGATCGTCACGTCCGGTGTATCCGTCAGACGGGGCAGCTCCGTGGTGGTCGCCACGGCCTCGCTCGTGCTCGGTCCATCGAACAGCAAGCGCACGACGGCCCCGAAGTCCCCAGGGTCGCCGATCTTGCGGGGATAAGGCGTCAGATCGCCCTTGTGCAGGAAATAGACGGGGATGACGGTTGGCACCGAGGACTTTGCACCGGGAGAGAACATGCCGCTCGCCGGTTCGCCGGCCTGGATGACGTCGGACGGGGGGACTCCGCACGCCGAGAGTGTGAGCGCGGCCGTGAGCCCGGCCAGCAGCGCAGCCACGCGCGAGCCCCTCACCAGGCACTGCCGGTGGCGTCGTCGTCGGCAGCCGCGGAGTCGCGTTGCAGGGGGAGTTCGACCGTGAACACCGCGCCACCCTCGAACAGGTTCGCCGCACTGATGCGTCCTCCGTGCAGGTACACGTTCTCCGCCGTGATGGCCAGGCCCAGCCCGCTGCTCTCGCTTCTGGTCCGTGTGGTGCTCGCCTTGTAGAAGCGTTCGAAGATGTGCGGCATGGCTTCCTCGGCAATCCCCGGTCCGTTGTCGGTCACCTCGATGACGGCCCACGCCACGTCCGCCCGCTCCTTCTTCACGCCCATGCCCAGCCGCACCGGCGGCGCCCCGTGCCGCAGCGCGTTGCCGACCAGGTTGGCCATCACCACGTCGAGCCGGCGCGGGTCCACACGCGTCCTCAGCACGCCTGGTGGCGGCAGGTGGGTCTCCACCTGGCCCAGCCACCCCCGAGAGGAGAGGGTGTGCTGTACGAAGTCGGCCAAGTCGATCTCGTCCAGGTTGAGTTCCGCCGCGCCCGCGTCGAAGCGGGAGATTTCCATCAGGTCCTGCACCAGCCCGCTCAGCCGGCTGGTCCCCTCGCTGATGAGCTGCAACGCGTCACCGGTCTCCTGGTCCAAACGCATCGCCTTCTCGTCCAGCACGTCGGTGACCGCCGACATCGCCGCCAGCGGCGTGCGCAGTTCATGGGAGACGTCCGCGACGAAGCGGCGCGCCCGGGCCTCCAGGCGCCGCAACTCCGCGACCGACCGCTCCAGTGCGGCCGCCGTGTCGTTGAAGGATCGTGAGAGGTCGGCCAGTTCGTCGGAACCGTTGACGGCCAGCCGGACATCGAGGTGCCCCTCGGCCATCCGACGCGTCGCCCGGCGCAACGCCCGTACGGGACGGAGGACGCCGCTCGCGGCCAGCAGCGCCAGGACGACGGCGAGGCCCAGCGCCACCAGGGTGGCGTGCTCGATGGCGCTGACCATCGCTGTGACGTAAGCCTGTTCGGTGCTCTGCGGCACCACCAGGTACATCACGAGCCCCGAGAGCTTGGACTCCGTGCCCTCGCCGGAGTTGTACGTGACCGGCATTCCGACGACGAGATAGGGATGCCCGTCGGTGTTCACCCGCTGGAACACGGCAGCGCGTCGGGTCCCTACGGACCGGCGCAGTTCCGGGCTCAGCTTGTTGGAGACGTCAGTCGACGTGTAGGCGCGGAGGCTGCCGTACGTGGCCATTACCTGCCACCCTTGTGACTGGTTGGCGCGGAGTACCTGGTTCACCGCCTTCTGCAAGTGGCTCTGGCTCGGCGCCGGGGGCGTGTATACAGCCACGGCGTCGACGCTGGTCCGGAACTGCCGGATGACGGCGTCCTGGCTCTGCTGCAGCACCCCCGTGCGTGCCTCCCGGAAGGCGAGGGCTCCGGTGCTCAGGGCACTGGCCACAGCCACCAGGGCGAAGGCCACCACCAGGCGGGAGCGCAGGCCTCGCAGCGCAAGCGGTGCCTGCGCCAGGACCGCCCGAAGGAACCGCGCCGGCCTGGGGCCCTGCCCGGCTGCGACGGCCTCGCGTTTCCGTACGCTTTTTCGTGCCCGTACGGATCCCTGGCCACTCACTGGATACCGAAGCGGTAACCGAAGCCGCGAACGGTCTGGATGTACCGGGGATCCCCGCCCAGCTCACCGAGCTTGCCGCGCAGTCGCTTCACACAGGCGTCCACGAGTCGTATGTCGCCGTGATAGCTGTGCTCCCAGACCGCTTCCAGCAGCTGCTGGCGGCTGAACACCTGTCGGGGCGAGGCCGACAGGGTCAGCAGCAGCCGAAGCTCGGAGGGGGCGAGCGCGATGGGTTGACCGCGGTGTGTCACCACGAGCCCGGCCCGGTCGATGACCAGCTCACCGTGCGACTCCGCCCTGGGCCTGACGGCGTCGGAGACCGACGCGTCCTGCCTGCGCAGGACGGCCCGTATTCGCGCGTCGAGTACCCGGGCCTGCACGGGCTTGACCACGTAGTCGTCCGCGCCGGCCTCCAGCCCCACGACCACGTCGATGTCGTCCCCCTTGGCGGTCACCATGATGATCGGCACCTGGTCGCGGTCCCTGATCCGCCGACACACGTCGAGGCCGGATATGCCGGGGAGCATGAGGTCGAGCACGACGACGTCCGGATGGAAGGGGCGGAGCTGCTCCAATCCCTCCTCACCTGTTCCGGCGGCCAAAACGTCATGCCCCTGATGTCGCAGCGCCAGCTGGACAGCCTTACGGACATCTGGGTCATCTTCGACAAGTAGGACTCGTGGCACTTTGACAGTATGCACAGATCGTGTTCGGCGACTGTCCTGCAGGAGGGTCCCTCTCGGGAGCTGTTACAGAAGGATCACAACTGATGGGAATGCGCGGGCGGTTTCCGGTCGGCCTGTCATCGGGCGGACATCCTCGTCGAACCGGCCGAGGGGGACCGGTCTGCCGGTAGTCCGATCCGAAGCGGCGCGAGTCGTCGGAAAACCACTCGTTACTCTTTCGTGATTGTCCGAACCAATGGCGATCATCTGACCTGACCAGTCTCGGCTGCCATGCATTCGGCACGAGAGCGGGAATCCGCACCGCCCACCGTCAGCGCCGTGGCCTCCCACCGTGGTGGCCGTCAGCACCGGTCCTCCCACCGCCGAGGCCGTCCGCGTCGCAGGGGCCGGAGCTATCTGGTCGGCATGCTGGTGGCCGCCGGCCTGCTCGGCTCCGCGGCGTTCTTCCTGGACGGCGGACGAAGCGACGCGTCGAGCAGTGCGCCGCGCCCGCGGAGCACGGTGCACATCACCCCCACGCCCACCCCCACCCCCACGCCCACCCCGACCCCCACGCCCACCACCATCGACGTCCCCTCGACGGGCACCGGCACGTTCGTCACCGCGCATGCCAGTGGCGCGAAGGTCGGTCATGGTTCGCATCTGCTCCGCTACGTGGTGCAGGTCGAGACAGGGCTCGACATCTCGCCGGCCCAAGCGGCGAACGAGATCGCCGACATACTCGCCGCTCCCCGGGGCTGGACCCACAACGGGGTTTCCTCGTTCCAGTTGGTGAGCGCGGGGGAGCCCTACGACCTCAAGGTGAAGATCGCGACACCGGGAACGGCGGACGCCCTGTGCTGGGCGGGCATCCACCAGGACACCCGAGGCGAGTACAACTGCGAGATTTCCAACGGGGTGGTGGTGAACCTCAAGCGCTGGGTCGAGGGCTCACCCACGTTCGACGGTCCGATACATGACTACCGGGCGCTGATCATCAACCACGAGATGGGGCACTTCCTGGGCCGGACGCACATGACCTGCGCAGGTCCCGGCCAACTGGCCCCCGTGATGATGCAACAGATCAAGGGCCTGCACGGATGTATTGCCAACGCCTGGCCCTACGACAGGAACGGTCACCTCGTCTCCGGACCGCACATGCCGTGAACGGGCGGCGACCAGTCGTCTCCCCTGACGTTGCGGGCCGGCGGGAGATGATCACGGTTGCTGCGAGCCCTGCGCTGTCTACGACTGCTCAGCACTGAGACGGACCGTCAGAACTGGCCTCGCCACCGGACGGCATGCGGCGAGTCTGCGCGTACTGATGGCGGCGGCCGAGGCGTTCGGGCTGCACGAGCCGGCGACGACGCTGCGCGCCGGTCGTCGGTCAGCGCCTTGCGTCGCTCCGCCCACGGCAGCAGCATCGGCGAGGAACTCCACGAACGGGTTCTGTGCGCCGAGTTCACGCCCGCAGAGACGGTGGTGCGGCTTCAGAAGCACAGCGGTCGGCGGCAACCGCACGAGCGTGGCCCGCCACTACCGGCGGCACACATCGGATCGACGGGGGCGGGCGCCCCGCTGCGTCCTACCGCGAACTCACTCGCGAGTCCTGTTGCCGCCTCGGCCGCCGCACCTTCGCCGAGGACGCCGCCGCGCGCCGCCGCTGACGCAGGAGAAGCACCATCACCGCGCACACCACGACCGGCACGGTCACGAGCACGGTCCACCACGGGATGCCGAGCCACGTCGACGCGACCCCCACGCCCACGCCGACGCAGATGCTGGTGAAGGCCAGCCACCTGCCGTACGGCTCCCAGACGAAGGGCCCGTAGGTGGTCGGCCTGGCCAGGCGGACCGCGCCGAACACGAGCGATTGGGCCGCGAGGAGTGCGACGAGGGCGCCCACGCCGGCGTTCCCCTGGTGCTCGTCGCGGGGTACATCGGAGGTGTTCTGGCGGACGCCGTCCTTGCTGAGGCCGACGATGTCGCGGCGCCAGCCGGTCGCGGTGACCTCGTCGCCCCGATGCAGCTTGTCGAAGAGCGGCCCGGAGTCGCTGAACTGCACGACCCTCTGCCAGGAGTCGTCGCCCTTGTCCTTGAGGGTCGCCTTGTAGACCCTGACCTTTCCTGTGAACGTGGACTCAGTCCTCGTGACAGTGAAGTGCCAGGTGGTGAGGCAGTCCTTCGCAGCCACCTCCTGCGGGGTCGCCTGCTCGGAGCATGGCTCGGCAGCCCGGTAGTGCTCGTAGCGCTCCTGTTGGCCTGGCATCCACACCGTGAACGCCAGGTAGCTCAGCACCGCCCCTATCAGAGACAGCACGATCAGCGCCACGCCCGTGAGCCGCGCCCGGCCCGGCGACTTCCGGTCGGGACTGTCCTTCTTGCCCGCCGTGGCCCACGCCCGCTCTGCCATCGCCGGCCCCCTCCACCGATTCTTCATGAGCTGAAGCAGATATAGCACTGGGCCGGAGGGCAGTCGGTGCGAGGGTTACACGTTTTACCTGGTGATGAGACGCAGCCCCGCGTCGAGCACCGCGTCGAGGACGGCCAGGCCGCCCACCTCGCGATTACCGGTAACCGTCATGTCGTCTTTCGGAACGTGAACGTGAACTCGGCCGGTGCGACCTGCAGCCGTTATCGCCGCAGTACCCTTGGGCCCGCACGACTGCGAACCGATGCTCTGCTGAGTGTGGTTGGACCCACGCGGTGCCGCCGGGCG
Organism: Streptomyces sp. NPDC002206; assembly: GCF_053593595.1. Taxonomy (NCBI): domain Bacteria; kingdom Bacillati; phylum Actinomycetota; class Actinomycetes; order Kitasatosporales; family Streptomycetaceae; genus Streptomyces; species Streptomyces sp. NPDC002206. The sequence continues at coordinate 226,676 of NZ_JBSFCW010000011.1, read as the reverse complement.
TCAGATCCGCGAGGCGGTGTGCCGCGTCGAGCTGTTCGGAGGTCCAGCGGCGCGACGAGCGAGCGGAAATGCGGTGGTTACTGGTTCGGCAGTCGTCTTCGGTGCCGAAGGGCGACCGGGGAGTCGCTGTACGACCTGTCCAAGCCCTGGCCGCCGGACATCCCGGTGGAGTTGGGCAACGTCAGCTGACCCGTCATTCTGTACGAACGGACATGGTCGAGGGCGGCCCCCGGAACCTCCGGGGCCACCAAGCCGGTGAATCAGTGGACAGAAGGTAACGATGGTCATCGCGCTTGTTCTATGGCTACTGCTGCCCGTCGCCTGGGCGGCGCTGCCCTGGCTGTCTCCGAACCGGACGTTCGGCTGCTTCGTGGCAGCGGCGCAGCTGATGCTGTCCGTGGCGGCCCTCTTCGTCGGAATGCCGGCGGAGAATCTGCCGGCATGGTTCCTCATTCCAGGGTTGGTCTCCTCTGTGGCGCGACTGGCGTCTGTGCCCTTGATGCGCCCGAGGAAAGGATGAGCGACGCCCTCCGGCGATGATCTCGACCGGAGGAGAATCCGAACTGCGACAGAGCCACTCGCGAAACCCGGTGACAGCCGGACAGAGCCGGAGCCTCCCCGCCGTGACCTCGGGTCGGTCCGGCGCTTGTGCGTTCGCTACGCCGCTCTCGCCACGGTGCGGTGACCTGCAAAAAGGGCACTCCCGAGGAGGGCCTGACATGGTGTGGACCGTGTGCCCCCGGCAGGACTCGAGCCTGCGGCCAAGCGCTCAGGCGGCGCGCTGTCCGTCCGGGAGGCCGTCCGGCTCCGGGGCGAGCCGGAGCGAGACGACGTACGCGACCACGACCGAGACGATCACCAGCGGCATGACGGTGAGACCGGGAGATCCCAACAGCAGAGTGGCCAGCAGCACCGAGGTCATCGGCAGTCTGAGCATCGCCACGCACATGGCACCGATGCCCATCGCGAAGCCGGACGTCACGTTCAGCCCGGGCAGATGGGAGAGCGCGATGCCGCCCGCCGCTCCCACGAACATCGCGGGGAAGACGGGGCCTCCCCGGAAACAACTCAAGGACGCGCAGTACGCCAGCCCCTTGCAGACGACAAGCACCAGGAGCGTGCCCACCGTGTATCCGGCGTTCTCGGTAAGCAAGGGGTCCAGCGCGTTCTGCCCCGAGTACAGCACCCCGGAGGCGGCGTTCCCCGTGGCTTCCGCATACGCCAGCGCGAGGACCCCGACGACCAGCCCCATCAGCACGGTGCCCACCACCGTCCGTCGCTCGACCCGCGCCTGCAGGAACAGGGCGAGCCGCCGGATCCCTTCGCCGACGACGGCCGCCGCCAGCCCGACGACGACCGCCCAGCCGAACTGGGCGAGGTCCGGCTCATCGGCCGGCGGCACGTGGTGAAGTGCCAGGGAGTACGTTCCCAGACCGGTCCACGAACCCAGCCCCACGAAGATGAGCGAACCCACACCTGAGGCGAGCAGGCCCGGCACAAGGACCATCCCGAGCACGGCCCCGCCGAGGCCCGACGCCTCCATCAGCAGGAACGCCCCGAGAAGCGGCGACCCCAGCAGCGCGCTGACGGCGGCGAAGCTGCCGGCGGCTCCCACGACGGCACTCGCGTTCGGCTCGATGTCCCGCTTCACCAGGCGCACGGTCCACACGGCAAGCCCGCCGCCGAGGGCGATGAGCGGCGCCTCGGGCCCGAGCACGGCACCGATGCCGAGCGAGGCCAGGGCGGCGATTACGATTCCGGGCAGCTCCACCGCCGTCGGGGCCCCCGTCGTCTTCATGCCTTCGGCCGGCTTGTGCCCGCCTGCGCCGGGCAGGTAACGGATCGTCAGCCCGACCAGCAGGCCGGCAACGACGAGCAGCGGCACCGGCCACCACGTCGGCGTGGAGTGGAAGCCCAGCGCCCTCGGGAGGTCGGAGTAGGTCAGCGACTGGAGTTCGTGGGTGAGTGCGAGGAAACCGAAGGCCACCGCCGAGATCGGAACCCCGAGAAGCGCCGCCACCACCAGCAGTCCCGTGTAACCACGGGTACGGACGAGTGCGAAGGGGTCCCGGGGCGCCGTGGCGGACGCCCCGACGGGCTTGGCCGACATGCTCATTGTCTCCTCAGCGTCGGAGCCCTCAGGCAGGCGCCGGCCCGCGAGCGTTCAGAATGTGATACCACGCGAGGGCGATGCGCCCGGGATGCTGGACCGGCCCCGTGCGGTGGGTCCCGTACTTCCACCCCCATGGACCCGGTCCGGTGTACGGATCACCGCCGGTCGCCGTCCGGCTCGGACGCGGAGAGCCGGCCCGCGCGTACCGCCTCGACCAGAGCCCGATGGTCCCGCTCGTTCAGATCGGCGTACGCCTCGGCGAACGTATGGAGCGCATGGTCGAACGCGTCGCCGCGGCCCAGATACGCGGCGATGGCGATGCGGTCGCCGGATCTCGCGTGGGCACGGGCCAGCGTGGTGCCGCAGACCTCGCCGAACGTCCTCAGGCCGGCCGGCGTCATCAACTCCGGATCGAGGCCGCCCTTCCAGTCGCGCAACTGGCGTACGTAGAAGTCGCGGCGCCGCCCGTCGATCCCGTCCGCCCGCGTCCAGCCCAGGAAGATGTCGCTCGTGGCCTGCATCAGTCGCTGCCCCGCAACCACCCGCTCGCCCTCGCTGCGGTACTCGCCGGCACCGACGTGCGCAGCGAGCACCGATGGGCAGGCCTCCTTGGCCTGCAGGAAGAGCGGGTCGCGGCCGTCCCTGCCGGTCAGGAGGATGATCCAGCATCGGGTGCCGACGCTGCCCACCCCGACCACCTTGCGGGCGGCATCCACGAACCGGAAAGTCCCGAGGAGGGAACGCCGGTCCGACTGGAGACTCCGGGCGTAGCCCCTGATCAGCCCGCGCAGCCGCTCTTCCAGTGCGTCGCGCTCGACCTCGGGAAGCAGATCCGTGAGCGGTACGAGCAGTGGCGGGTCCGCGGCGATCCGGACCTGCCCGTCGACCGTTTCGGTGAGCTTGGCGAAGGCCTGCAGGCTGTCCCGGGTACGGGCCTTGTCCATGGCCCGGTCCAGGTTGCTTCGGCCGCCATCGGTCAACCCTCGGGACGCCATCGCCGCAAGGCGGTCCGCGTCGATCCTCGCGTACCAGACACCGAGGTTGGTCATGCCCGCGAACCGGATCATCGCCTCGCGGTACGACCGCACCGCCGCCGGTACGACGCGGGCGCGCTCCCGGTCCGTGAAGCCGTTCGCTCGTCCCGCGACGGCGAGACTGGCCGCCAGCCGCTTCACGTCCCATTCCCAGGGGCCGGGCAGCGACTCGTCGAAGTCGTTGATGTCGAACATCAGCTGCCGTTCCGGGGAGGCGAGCAGCCCGAAGTTCAAGAGGTGCGCGTCTCCGCACAGTTGGACCCTGATCCCGGAGTTCTGGGTGGTGGCCAGGTCGGCGGCCATGATCGCGGCGGCGCCCCGGTAGAAACGGAACGGCGACTCGGCCATCCGGCTGTAGCGGATCGGGACGAGCTCGGGAACCCTGGTGGCGGACTGGGCGTCGAGGATGTCCATCGGGTCCGGCCGGTCCGACGACGGTGCGAACCCGGCGTGGCTGGAACGGGGTGTGCGGCGGCGGGCGGCCTTCCCCCGGGCGGCCCGCTCCGAGGGCGTCGGGGGCCGTCCGGCACCGAGCGTCGACGCACTGTCCCGGCTCATCGAAGACCCTCCTGACCGCTTCCTTCCCCGATCATCGCGGGTCGTGCAGGTTCCGGCATCATCTGGCGGGCCCGGCCCCGGGTAGCTGCGAAGGGCGCAAGGCCCGAGACCCGCCGCCGATCACTTCCGTCCGTCGTCCCAGGGAGTCCCCAGCCAGCTGTCGAAGCTGCGCAGAAGCGCCACCAGCGCCGCGCCCAGCCGCCAGTCGCACCACTGCGCGTGCAGAAATACGTGATCGTCCTGGAACTCCAGCGCGGTCTCCTTGCCGGTGCGCCAGAAGATCCGGCGCGGCCCACGTGCGACATCGCCACTACCACTGACCATGGCGCCCACGGCGATGGCCACCTGGACGGGGAACAGCAGCCACCACACGAACCACCAGAAAGTCCGGCCCTTGTAGCCGACGGCCTCGGGGCAGCCGGTCTGGGTGACCGTCCAACGTGTCCGCAGACCGCTGCCGGAGAGCGCCTTCTCGCGGACGAACGTGCCCAGTGGTTCGCCCTGCGCGCCGAGCACCTGGTACGTCGCCACACCGTCGGCCGCGGACGTGGTCACCAGTGTGGCCAGCCGAGTCCGACGTTGCGGATCGGCCCACAGGACGAAGGAGCGCGCGCCGCCCTTTCGCGCCTCCAGGTACGCCGGTACGCCGCCCGGCGGCAGTGCGCGCTCCGGATACGCGACGTTCCGGGCCGTACCTCCGGGCGAGTCGGCGTACGTGATGACGTGCCCGACCGGATCGATACCGTCCGGTGCGATGTCCTTCTTCTTGTCCTGAGGGACCGGCTCCATTGTCAGCGCGCTGCTCACCCGCGAACTCCTCCGCCGTCTTCCGCTGTCTGCAGTTCGGAAGTCGCAGAGTAGACCGGAGACTTGAGAAGATCGATTCGTGGAGTTTTCTGAACCGTTGCCCGGGTCCGACATCGAGCCCCTGCCCGGGGCCGGACGGGCCGTGGGCCGCCGGCTGGTCCGTTGCCGCCTCTGCGGCCGCCCGCTCACCGGTACGGACTCGCGCCGCACCGGTCTGGGCCCCGCCTGCGACGCCAAACTGCACCCCGCCGCACCGGACATCCGCACCCGCCGCCACGAGGTCGAACAGGACCCGCTGCCCGGTACCTGAGCGGCGATGGCGGCTATGTGCCGAGGCGGCGGAACAACCCCTCCTGCACCACGGACACCAGCAGATTGCCGCCGCGGTCATATATTCGGCCGCGCGCCAGTCCCCGTCCACCCGTCGCGACCGGTGACTCCTGGTCGTACAGGAACCACTCGTCGGTACGGAACGGCCGGTGGAACCACATCGCATGGTCCAGCGACGCCATGTCGAAGCCGCGCGGCCCCCACAGCGGCTCCACCGGGATGCGGACCGCATCGAGGAGCGTCATGTCGCTCGCGTACGTCAGCGCGCAGGTGTGCACGAGCGGGTCGTCGCCCAGCGGGCCGACCGCGCGCATCCAGACGGCGCTGCGCGGGTCCGCGTCCTTGGTCTCCTCGTGCGTCCAGCGCAGCCGGTCGACGTACCGGATGTCGAACGGCTGGCGCCGGGCCATCCGCTCCAGCGCGTCCGGCAGCGCCCCGAGGTGCTCGCGGACCTCGTCGGCGACCGTCGGCAGCTGCTCGGGGTCCGGGACGGTCCGGGCGGGCGGCAGCTGGTGTTCGAAGCCCGCCTCCTCCGGCCGGTGGAAGGACGCCGTCAGATTGAAGATCGTCCGGCCCTGCTGGACGGCGGTGACCCGGCGGGTGGTGAACGACCGCCCGTCCCGCACCCGTTCCACCTCGTAGACGATCGGGACTCCGGGCCTGCCCGGCCGCAGGAAGTACGCGTGCAGCGAATGGACCGGCCGGTCCCCGTCGGTGGTGCGGCCGGCCGCCACCAGCGCCTGCCCGGCGACCTGGCCGCCGAAGACCCGCTGCAGGGACTCCTCGGGGCTGCGCCCGCGGAAGATGTTGACCTCGATCCGCTCCAGGTCGAGCAGGTCGACCAGGCGCTCGGCGGGGTTCGTCATGCGGTTCGTCTCCACTCTCGCAGCGGTGCCGTGTGTATGGCGAGCGCGGTCACAGCTGGCCGACCGAGGTGACCCTGACGACCGCCCGGCCCTCTTCGTCGGAGGCTGCCAGATCGATCTCCGCGCTGATGCCCCAGTCGTGGTCGCCGTTCGGGTCGGCGAATGTCTGCCGCACCCGCCACAGTCCGTGCGCGGCGTCCTCGTCGATCTTCAGCAGCTTCGGCCCACGGGCGTCCGGACCGGTGCCCAGATCCTCGTACTCGTCCCAGTACGCGTCCATCGCCTCGCCCCACGCGTCCTCGTCCCAGCCCGCGTCGCCGTCCAGGTCGCCGAGCTCGGCGACCTTGTCCAGCGCGGCCAGCTCCACCCGGCGGAACATCGCGTTGCGGACCAGCACCCGGAAGGCGCGGGCGTTGGCGGTGACCGGCTTGACCTCGTCGGCCCGCTCCTGCGCCTCCTCGGCTGTCTCCACCTCCGGGTTGGCGAGCTGCTCCCACTCGTCGAGGAGACTGGAGTCCACCTGCCGCACCATCTCGCCGAGCCAGGCGATCAGATCCTCCAGGTCCTCGGACTTCAGGTCGTCCGGGATGGTGTGCTCAAGAGCCTTGTACGCGCTCGCCAGGTACCGCAGCACGATGCCCTCGGTACGGGCCAGCTCGTAGTTCGAGGTGAACTCCGTGAACGTCATGGCGCGTTCGTACATGTCCCGGATCACGGATTTCGGCGAGACCGGATGGTCGCCCACCCACGGGTGGCTCTTGCGGTACACGTCGTACGCATGCCACAGCAACTCGCTCAGCGGCTTCGGGTACGTGACGTCCTGGAGCAGTTCCATCCGCTCCTCGTACTCGACACCGTCCGCCTTCATCCGGCCGACCGCTTCGCCACGCGCCTTGTTCTGCTGGGCGGCCAGGATCTGCCGCGGGTCGTCGAGCGTCGACTCGACGACGGAGACCATGTCCAGCGCGTACGACGGCGACTCGCCGTCCAGCAGGTCGAACGCGGCCAGCGCGAACGTGGACAGCGGCTGGCTCAGCGCGAAGTCCTGCTGGAGATCGACGGTGAGCCGCACGATGCGGCCCTCCGCGTCCGGCTTGTCGAGCTGTTCCACCACGCCGCCGTCCAGCAGCGAGCGGTAGATCGCGATGGCCCGGCGGATGTGGCGCAGCTGCGCCTTGCGCGGCTCGTGGTTGTCCTCCAGCAGATGCCGCATCGCCGCGAAGGCGTTCCCGGGACGCGCGATCACGGACAGCAACATCGTGTGCGTGACCCGGAAGCGGGAGCTCAGCGGTTCCGGATCGGACTGGATCAGCTTGTCGAACGTGGTCTCCGACCAGGCGACGAAGCCCTCGGGGGCCTTCTTGCGGACCACCTTGCGCTTCTTCTTGGGGTCGTCGCCCGCCTTCTTGACGGCCTTCTCGTTCTCGATGACATGCTCCGGCGCCTGCGCGACGACGAATCCCGCCGTGTCGAAGCCGGCCCGGCCCGCGCGGCCGGCGATCTGGTGGAACTCACGGGCGCGCAGCGTACGGACCCGGGTGCCGTCGTACTTGGTGAGCGCCGTGAAGAGCACCGTACGGATCGGGACGTTGACGCCGACGCCGAGGGTGTCCGTACCGCAGATCACCTTCAGCAGACCGGCCTGAGCGAGCTTCTCCACCAGCCGCCGGTACTTCGGGAGCATGCCCGCGTGATGCACCCCGATGCCGTGCCGCACATAGCGGGAGAGGTTCTGGCCGAACTTCGTGGTGAAGCGGAAGTTCCCGATCAGGTCGGCGATCTTCTCCTTCTCCTCCTTGGTGCACATGTTGATGCTCATCAGCGACTGCGCCCGCTCGACGGCTGCGGCCTGCGTGAAGTGCACGATGTAGACCGGCGACTGCCTGGTCTCCAGGAGTTCGGTGAGGGTCTCGGTGATCGGAGTCAGCCGGTACTCGTAACTGAGCGGGACCGGCCGGGTCGCGGAGCGCACGACGGTAGTGGGGCGGCCGGTGCGGCGGGTCAGGTCCTGCTCGAACATCTTGACGTCACCGAGCGTGGCCGACATCAGGATGAACTGGGCCTGCGGCAGCTCCAGGAGCGGGATCTGCCAGGCCCAGCCGCGGTCCTGCTCCGCATAGAAGTGGAACTCGTCCATCACGACCTGGCCGATGTCGGCGTGCTTGCCGTCGCGCAGCGCGATGGACGCGAGCACCTCGGCGGTGCAGCAGATCACCGGGGCGTCCGCGTTGACCGAGGCGTCGCCGGTGAGCATCCCGACGTTCTCCGTACCGAACAGTTTGCACAGGTCGAAGAACTTCTCCGAGACCAGTGCCTTGATCGGTGCGGTGTAGAAGGTGACCTTGTCCTGGGCCAGCGCCGTGAAGTGCGCACCCGCCGCGACCAGGCTCTTTCCGGAGCCGGTGGGGGTGGACAGGATCACGTTCGCCCCGGAGACCACCTCGATCAGCGCCTCCTCCTGAGCAGGGTAGAGGGTGATGCCCTGGGTCTCGGTCCATGACGAGAAGGCCTCGAAGAGGGCGTCCGGGTCGTCGGTCGGGGGCAGCTGATCGATAAGGGTCACGCCCCCATCTTGCCTGCCTTCTGCCCGGATGAGGGAACCGGACGACCGGACGAAGATCACGGACGATACGCTGCCCACTCAACTCGGCCGCATCGCAACGGCGATGGCGGCCGGACAACTTTGGGGGCGGAAGAACCATGATGGGACCGGCACACTCACTGTCCGGGGCGGCGGCCTGGCTGGGGGTGGGCGCGGCAGCGGCTGCCGCGGGCCATACGATGCCGTGGCCCGTCCTGGTCGTCGGTGCACTGATCACCGCGGGCGCCGCGCTCGCCCCGGACCTCGATCACAAGTCCGCGACCATCTCGCGCGCCTTCGGACCGGTCTCCCGCGGACTCTGCGAGATCGTCGACAAGCTCTCGCACGCCGTCTACAACGCGACCCGGGGTCCCGGTGACCCGCGCAGGAACGGTGGCCACCGGACCCTGACGCACACCTGGCTCTGGGCCGTCCTGATCGGTGCCGGGGCCTCCGCCGCAGCGATCGCCGGCGGCCGATGGGCGGTCCTGGCGATCCTCTTCGTGCATCTGGTGCTCGCCGTCGAAGGACTGATGTGGCGGGCCGCCCGGATGTCCAGCGACGTCCTGGTGTGGCTGCTCGGCGCGACCAGCGCCTGGATCCTGGCGGGCGTCCTGGACAAGCCGGGCAACGGCTCGGACTGGCTCTTCAGCGCGCCCGGCCAGGAGTATCTCTGGCTCGGGCTGCCGATCGTCCTCGGCGCCCTCGTCCACGACATCGGCGACGCGCTGACCGTCTCCGGCTGCCCGATCCTGTGGCCGATCCCGCTGGGCCGCAAGCGCTGGTACCCGGTGGGGCCGCCGAAGGCCATACGGTTCCGGGCCGGCAGCTGGGTGGAGCTGAAGGTGCTGATGCCGGCGTTCATGGTGCTCGGGGGAGCGGGCGCGGCGGCCGCCCTCAACTTCATCTGACCGCCGTGCCGTCCGCGAGCCGATGAGCACCCCGTCGATGACCTGCAGTAGTCGCAGTTTGCACTGAGTTACCGAGATGAAGCGCCGGTCCGACGCAACCGGCTGTCCTTCGGTCCGGACGCACGCGTCCGGAGCGTTCCTTCGCGGCAGTCGTGAGCGGGACGTTCGGTCGGGCCGGTGTCAGCAGGGGAAGTCGTCGGTTGCGCGGGACGGTTCCCAGACCGCGCAGTCGTGCGCGAAGAGCACACGTCGCGGGTCGAAGTCGGCGAGCCTCTCCAGCCACGGTCGATAGGTGGGCAGCGGCCTTCCCAGACCTTCGAGCTCGGCGCGGCGGGCCAGCTGATCCGCTGCGAAGTGAGAGGCGAAGTCGTGTGCCTGACCGGCGAGGACGACGGTGCCGTCGCTCTGCCGTACCACCAGCGACTGATGACCGTCGGTGTGGCCAGGAGTGGGGATGATCCATACTCCTGGCCACACCTCGGCTTCGCCGCTGATCTCCTCGTAGGTCGCGTCAGGGAAGTCGACGAGTTCGTCGATGGTGTAGCCGCCCCGGCGCGCTGCTGCCAGCTCCACGTCCTGCACCAGGATCGGCGTGCCGCCCAGCAACCTGTTGCCCCCGCAGTGGTCGAAGTGGAGGTGGCAGTTCACCACCAAGGAGACATCCGAGAGAGCAACTCCGGCGTCGGCGAGGGCGCTCTCCAGCCCTCGGCGCCGGGGGCGGTAGTGAGCTTCGGTTCCGGGATCGGCGGCACCGATGCCGGTGTCGAAGAGGATCAGTCCTTCGTGGCGCCGCACCACGTAGGCGAGTACGGGTTCGACCCGCGGCTGCGGGCCGCCGGTCTCCGACGCGGGTCGGACGAAGTAGCCCAGGTCGAGGCGGTGGATCGCCGTGTTGTTGGCCATCCGGTCATGGTGGCAGCCGGCCGCTCCCCTCTCCTTCATGTTTCGCTGTCCGGAGAAGCCGGGCGATCCGGCGAAGCCGCCGGACACGCCGGTCAGCCGTGCCAGGACCTCCACAGCGCCGCATAGGCGCCGTCCGCCGCCACCAGCTCGTCATGGCTGCCCAGTTCGCTGATCCGGCCGTTCTCGACCACCGCGATCACATCCGCGTCGTGCGCGGTGTGCAGCCGGTGCGCGATCGCCACGACCGTACGGCCGTCCAGCACCCGTGCCAGTGAGCGTTCCAGATGCCGGGCCGCCCGCGGGTCCAGCAGCGAGGTCGCCTCGTCCAGCACCAGCGTGTGCGGATCGGCCAGCACCAGCCGGGCCAGCGCGACCTGCTGCGCCTGCGCCGGGGTCAGTGACAGACCGCCCGAACCGACCTCGGTGTCCAGCCCCCCGTCCAGCGCCTTCGCCCAGCCGTCCGCGTCGACCGCGGCGAGCGACGCCCACAGCTCGGCGTCCTCGGCACCCGTACGGGCCAGCAACAGATTGTCGCGCAGCGAACCGACGAACACATGGTGTTCCTGGTTGACCAGCGCCACATGCGTACGTACCCGCTCCGCCGTCATCCGGGACAACTCCGCACCACCCAGCGTGACTTCACCGGTGCGTGGGGCGTAGATCCCGGCCAGCAGCCGGCCGAGAGTGGACTTGCCCGCACCGGACGGCCCGACCAGCGCCAGGCGCGTGCCCGGGGCGACGTCCAGCGACACCTTGTGCAGGACGTCGACCCCCTCGCGGTAGCCGAAGTGCACATCACCCGCCCGGACGGCCCGGCCGTCCGGGGCGACCTCCGTCTCGCCCGCGTCCGGCTCGATGCCCCGGACGCCGACCAGCCGGGCCAGCGACACCTGCGCGACCTGCAACTCGTCGTACCAGCGCAGGATCAGACCGATCGGATCGACCATCATCTGTGCGAGCAGCGCACCGGTCGTCAGCTGTCCGACGGTGAGCCACCCCTCGATGACGAACCAGCCGCCGAGCATCAGGACCGCGCCGAGGATCGTCACGTACGTGACGTTGATGACGGGGAACAGCACCGAACGCAGGAACAGCGTGTACCGCTCCCACGCCGTCCACTCCTTGATCCGCCGGTCCGACAGCGCCACCCGGCGGGCGCCGAGCCGGTGCGCCTCCACCGTCCGCCCTGCGTCCACGGTCTCCGCCAGCATCGCCGCGACCGCCGCGTATCCGGCGGCCTCCGAGCGGTACGCGGACGGCGCCCGGCGAAAGTACCAGCGGCAGCCGAGGACCAGCACCGGCAGCGCCAGCAGCACGGAGAGCGCCAGCGGCGGAGCCGTCACGGTGAGCGCACCGAGCAGCAGACCCGCCCACACCACACCGATCGCCAGCTGCGGCACCGCCTCACGCATCGCGTTGGCCAGCCGGTCGATGTCCGTGGTGATCCGGGACAGCAGATCACCGGTCCCGGCCCGCTCCAGTACCCCCGGCGGCAGTCCGACCGACCGGACGAGGAAGTCCTCGCGCAGATCGGCCAGCATCTCCTCGCCGAGCATGGCGCTGCGCAGCCGCATCATCCGTGTGAACACGGTCTGTACCACGAGCGCGATCGCGAACACCGCGGCGGTGCGCTCCAGATGGAGGTCGGCAACCCCGTTCGACAGGTCCTCGACCAGCCCGCCCAGCAGATACGGCCCGACGATCGAGGCGATCACCGCGACTGCGTTGACCGAGATGAGTACGGCGAACGGCTTGCGGTGGCGCCGCATCAGCTCCCGTACATAAGCCCGTACGGTGGCGGGGGTGCCGACCGGAAGGGTCGTCGCCGACTCCGGGGCGGCCGGGTCGTACGCCGGTTGTGCGACGCCGATCATGCCCTCTCCTCGATTTCTTCGATCGATTCGATCTCGTCGATCTTGTCCAGTGCGGTCAGGGCCACGATTTCGTCTTCGGTCTCACGGGTGACGACCGCCCGGTAACGCGGTTCGGTGTGCAGCAGTTCGCGGTGCGCACCGACCGCGACGACTGTGCCGTCGTGCACCAGCACCACCCGGTCCGCGAGGTCGAGCAGCAGGGGCGACGAAGCGAACGCCACCGTCGTACGACCGGTGCGCAGCGCCTTGATTCCGGCGGCGACCCGGGCCTCGGTGTGCGAGTCGACGGCGGACGTCGGCTCGTCCAGAACCAGCGCCTCAGGGTCGGTGACCAGCGAACGGGCCAGCGCGAGTCGCTGGCGCTGGCCGCCGGAGAGCGACCGGCCGCGCTCGGTGATCCTGGTGGTCATCGGGTCGCCGTCGGTGGCGACCGAGGCCTGCGCCAGCGCGTCCAGCACATCACCGCACTGGGCGGCGGACAGCGCGTCCTCGGCGGTCACCAGACCGGACGACGGCACATCGAGCAGCTCCCGCAGTGTCCCGGAGAGCAGCACCGGGTCCTTGTCCTGGACCAGCACGGCGGTCCGGGCGGCCGCCAGCGGAAGCTCGTCCAGAGGCACGCCACCGAGCAGGACGGACGGGGTCCTGTCCGGCGGGCCCTCGCGGGCGTCGTCCGCAGTGTCCGGTTCCGCGCCCACCTCGGCGTGTCCGCCGAGCCGTTCGGCCAGCCGGCCCGCCTCGTCCGGATCGCCGCAGACCACCGCGGTGAACAGACCCGACGGTGCCATCAGCCCGGTGACCGGGTCGTACAGGTCACCGGCCGGCACCGCGTCGACGGTCGAAGGCTCGGCGGTGCGGTGCAGCGAAAGCACCCGGACGGCCCGCTGCGCGGACGGCCGGGAGAAGGAGTACGCCATCGCGATCTCCTCGAAGTGCCGCAGCGGGAACAGCATCAGTGTCGCCGCGCTGTACACCGTGACCAGCTGACCGACCTCGATCCGGCCGTCGTGGGCCAGCGTCGCCCCGTACACGACCAGCGAGATCAGCAGCACGCCAGGCAGCAGCACCTGGATCGCGGAGATCAGCGACCACATCTGCGCGCTGCGCACCGCGGCCTTGCGGACCTCCTGCGAGGCGCGCCGGTAGCGACCGAGAAACAGCTCCTCGCCGCCGATACCGCGCAGCACCCGCAGCCCGGCGACGGTGTCCGACGCCAGCTCGGTGGCCTTGCCGGCCTTCTCGCGCTGGAGGTCGGCGCGCCGGGTGGCGCGGGGGAGCAGCGGCAGTACCGCCAGCGCCAGGAGCGGCATGGCGAGCACCACCAGGATGCCCAGCGACGGCAGATAGAGGACGAGCCCGACGCAGATCAGTACGAGAGCGGCGGCTGCGGCGGCGAAGCGGGAGAGCGCCTCGACGAACCAGCCGATCTTCTCGACGTCGCCGGTGGACACTGCGACGACCTCGCCCGCGGCGACCCGGCGGGTCAGCGCGGCGCCGAGCTCCGCCGTCTTACGGGCCAGCAGCTGCTGGACGCGGGCGGCGGCAGTGATCCAGTTGGTGACGGCGGTCCGGTGGAGCATGGTGTCGCCGACCGCGATCAGCACACCGAGGACCGCGATGAGCCCGCCCGCCAGCGCAAGCCGGCCGCCTGAACGGTCGATCACCGCCTGCACGGCGAAGCCGACGGCCAGTGGCAGCCCGGCGATGGAGCACTGGTGCAGCAGGCCCCAGGACATGGACTTGAGCTGGCCACGGATCTGGTTGCGGCCGAGCCAGAGCAGGAAGCGTGGGCCTGACCGGACATCAGGATCGCCAGGATCTGAATACGGAAGATCGCGAATCTGCATGACGTCCCATGGTTCGGAAGGGCGGAGATCTGTCGAAGACCTCGAGGAACGGGTGGGGGGACCAAACCGTGCAAGGTTCGCGTCCTGCCAGGGGCCGAGGCAAACGGTTTTTCGCTCGACGGTAAAGATTCGGCTCGTATTCGCGGCGGGTCCAGGCGGTGAGCCTGGCCGCTCGGCCGTGGTGCGAATATGGGCGGATGCGAATAACCCGTCCGGTACGAATGGCTGTCGCGGCAGCGGTCTGTGGTCTCATGCTCACTCCTCTGACCGCGTGCGGCAGCTCGCACGAGGGGCAGCAGGACGACACGAAATCCGGCAGCGCGACGAACCGGAAGGCGCCGACCGCCGACCTGAAGCGCATTCCCGACGTGGGCGACCGGCTGTACGCGCAGATACCCGAGAACTCGCGTCAGGTCGTCGCGGTCTACGGCGTGGGCAAGAACTCGGCCGACTCCACCGTCGTGCTGTACACGAAGCACGGCGCCACCTGGGACGCCACCGGCAGCTGGAAGGCCCACAACGGCAGGAAGGGCTGGACCACCGACCATCACGAGGACGACAAGCGCAGTCCGGTCGGCGTATTCACGCTGACCGACGCGGGCGGTGCCCTGGCCGACCCGGGTGCCCTCCTCCCGTACACACAGTCGGCGTCGATCCAGGCACCGCGCTACTGGACGAAGCCGTACTGGCACGACTTCGACTACGTCATCGCCATCGACTACAACCGCGTCAAGGGCACTGCGCCCAACGACCCCACGCGCCCGCTGGGACAGTCGAAGGGTGGCAGCATCTGGCTGCACATGGACCACGGCAGTGGTACGTCGGCCTGTGTGAGCCTGCCGAAATCGGCCATGCAGCTGCTGCTGCGCACCCTCGACCCGAAGCAGCACCCGGTCGTGGTGATGGGCGACAAGGCCACGCTCCGGGCGGCCTGATCACGCCACCCCTCTCGCCCGGCCACTCCTGCGAGAGGGCGCGGATCGCCGCGGGCGTGGGCATGTACGCGGTCGTGCGGGAAGGCGTCAGGGCCGCGTCGCTCGCTCCAGCTCCATCAGGACCGAGTGGTACTCGCGCCCGGTGGCCCGGTCCATGCCGATCTCGCACATCCGGTTGGCGGAGAGATACACGTCGTACTCACGGGAGTTCACCTCGGCAGCCTCCTTCGCCGTCGCCGACGCCGTCAGCTCCTTGTGCAGCATCCCGCGGTCGCCCGCGAACGCGCAGCACCCGGCGTCGTCCGGGAGGACGACCTCCTCCGCACACGCCTCGGCGACCGTACGCAACTGCTCCACGTCACCCAGGTGCTGCATCGAACACGTCGGGTGCAGGACCGCCGAACCGGTCCTGCGCAGGATCGTCAGCTCCGGCAGCAGCTCGTCGGCCGCCCAGACGAGGGAGTCGACGACGGTCAGCTCCCGGTGCAGCTCCCGGTTGTCCTCGGTGAGATACGGCACCACCTCATGGGCGATACCCAGCGTGCACGACGAGGCGTCGACGACCAGCGGAAGCTTGCCGCCCGCCGTCCAGCCCCAGGCGGCCTCGACGATGCGGTTGGCCATCACCGCATTGCCCTCGTCGTACCCCTTGGAGTGCCAGATCGTCGCGCAGCAGGTTCCCGCGACATCCTCCGGGATCCACACCGGCTTTCCGGCACGGGCCGAGACGGAGACGACGGCCTGCGGCAGCGAAGGGCCGTGATGACCGTCGGGGCCGCCGAAGATCCGGTTGACGCAGGCCGGGTAGTAGACGGCGCTCGCTCCGACCCGCGAGGTGCGGGGCAGCTTGCGGGCGGCGGCGCCGGGGATCTCCGGCAGCCACTCGGGCACCAGATCGGGGCGTACGGCCTTGCGGGCGAGCCCGGTGACGGTCTCCAGCAGCCGGTCGCCGATCCTGTCCGCTGCGGCGACCGCCAGCCGCGCCGAGGCCTCCACCGCCTTGAAGTTCTTCGCCGTGAGCGCAGCGATCCGCTCTTCGCGCGGCGAGTGCCGCTGGTGGCGGAAGTCCTTCATCATCGCGCCGGTGTCGATGCCGACCGGGCAGGCGAGCTTGCAGGTGGAGTCGCCCGCGCAGGTGTCGACGGCGTCGTACCCGTACGCGTCGAGCAGTGCGGTCTCCACCGGCGAATCGTTCGGCTGCCGCATCATCTCCCGCCGCAGCACGATCCGCTGGCGCGGAGTGGTGGTCAAGTCCTCGCTGGGACAGGTAGGTTCGCAGAAGCCGCACTCGATGCACGGATCGGCGATCAACTCGACCTCGGGGATGGTCTTCAGTCCGCGCAGATGGGCCTTCGGGTCGCGGTCGAGGACGATCCGGGGCGCCAGCACCCCGTCGGGGTCGATGACCTGCTTCGTGCGCCACATCAGCTCGGTCGCCTTGGGGCCCCACTCCAGCTCCAGGAACGGAGCGATGTTGCGGCCGGTGGCGTGCTCCGCCTTGAGCGAGCCGTCGAAGCGTTCCACGGTCAGTCGGCAGAAGTCGTCCATGAACGCGGCGTACCGGTCGACGTCGGACGGCTTCGCCGCGTCGAAGGCGAGCAGGAAGTGCAGATTGCCGTGTGCGGCGTGACCCGCGACGGCCGCGTCGAAGCCGTGCTCCGCCTGGAGGCGGAGGAGGGATTCGCAGGCGTCGGCGAGCAGCGACGGAGGGACCGCGAAGTCCTCCGTGATCAGCGTCGTACCCGACGGGCGGGAGCCGCCGACTGCGGTGACGAAGGCCTTGCGGGCCTTCCAGTAACCGGAGATGGCCTTGGCCTCGCGGGTGAACTCATTGGTCACCGAGGCGACCGGCGCGACAAGATCCAGCCCCTCGACGGCCGCGGCCGCCGCCCGCTCGTACGCCTCCTGCCCCGGCTCGTCCGGAGCTCGGAACTCCACCAGCAGCGCCGCAGTCTCCTTGGGCAGCTCGGCCCAGTCGGCCGGCACGCCCTGGACGCTCACCGAAGCGCGCAGCGTATTGCCGTCCATCAGCTCGACGGCGATCGCCCCCGCCTCGTTGAAGCGGGGCACGGCAGCCGCCGCGGCGGTCAGCGAGGGGAAGAAGAGCAGCGCGCTGGAGACCTTCCGGTCCAGCGGCAGGGTGTCGAAGACGACCTCGGAGATGAACCCGAAGGTGCCCTCCGAGCCGACCATCAGCCCGCGCAGGATCCGTACGGGCGTCGAGCCGTCCAGGAAGGCGTCGAGCCGGTACCCGTTGGTGTTCTTGATCTCGTACTTCGCGCGGATCCTGGCGGTGAGCTCCGCATCCGCCTCGATCTCCGCCTTGAGGGCCAGCAGTCCCTCGCACAGCCGCGGCTCGGCGTGCGCCAGCAGCTCGTCCGCCGCCGGATCGGC
Organism: Streptomyces sp. NPDC002206; assembly: GCF_053593595.1. Taxonomy (NCBI): domain Bacteria; kingdom Bacillati; phylum Actinomycetota; class Actinomycetes; order Kitasatosporales; family Streptomycetaceae; genus Streptomyces; species Streptomyces sp. NPDC002206. Next base: position 209,523 of record NZ_JBSFCW010000011.1, on the reverse strand, counting down.
TGTGTCGACGACCGTGCCGCTCGGCAGCACAAAGGTGAGCGAGGAGACGGTGCGATACGAATTACGGGTGGTGCCGGCGGTCATTCCGGAGGCGTTGTTGGCGACGACCCCGCCGATCGTGCACGCGATGGCGCTGGCCGGGTCGGGGCCCAGCAGCCTGCCGTACCGGGCGAGGGTGGCATTGGCGCGCATGACCGTGGTCCCGGGGCGGATACGGGCCTGCGCGCCGTCGTCCAGGACTTCGATGCCCGTCCAGTGATGGCGGACGTCGACAAGGATGTCCTCGCCCTGCGCCTGGCCGTTCAGACTGGTACCGGCGGCCCGGAAGACGACTTCGCGGCCCTTGCCGTGCGCGTACGACAGGATCGCCGAGATGTCGTCGATGTCCTCGGGGACCACGACGACCTGCGGGACGAACCGGTAGGGGCTGGCATCGGAGGCGTACTTCACCAGGTCGGAGACCTTCCACAGCACCTTCTCCGGCCCCAGCAGCTCGGTCAGCTCGCCGCGCAGCGGTTCGGGTGTGCCCGCCGCCCGGCCGTCGAGGACGCGATCGTGGGACGCGGAGCGCGCCGCACCAGGACGGAGGGCTTCGGGCTTCGGCTCCAGCAGCGGCATGGCGATGGTCCCCTCAGCGGATCGGTGCGGTACTCCCACCTTTCTACCAGCGAAGATCCGCACCGCTCACGCTCGGTTCATGATAGGTGCGACGATCGGTACGGCTCGCAGGCATCGGTGGGCCCGCAGCCATCGGTGTGGCTAACAGCGGCGCTCCGGCATTCCGGCGACGAGAGCGGACAGCAGTCCGCCCAGCACCTCGCGCTGATCGGCCGTCAATGGAGCCAGGATCTCCTCTGCGGCGGCCCGGCGCGCGTCGCGCAGCGACCGGAGCGTGGCACGGCCCTCGTCGGTGAGCTCGATCCGGACCACCCGGCGGCTGTCCGGATCAGGGGTGCGGCGCACCCGGCCGCTCGCCTCCAGTGCATCGACCAGGCTCGTGACGGCGCGCGGCACGACATCCAGGCGCTGTGCGAGATCCGCCATCCGGGGTGGTCCGTCGTAGTGGGCGACCGTGCGCAGCAGCCGGAACTGGGCCGGGGTGATGCCTATCGGCTCCAGCTGGCGGCTCTGGATGCGGTGCAGCCGGCGGGTCAGCCGCAGCAGCTGCTCGGCCAGCAGGCCGTCGGAGTCGGGGGAGTCCATGCGGGAACAATATCAGGACTCCGCTCATTGTGAGTATAGGTAACAATGAGCTATGCTCTCCAAAGTTTGACTGCTGCCCGCGGCCGTCACCCTCTGTCACGCCTGTCGAAGGAGCCCATGAAACCCGACGAACCCACGTGGACGCCCCCACCCAGGGACGGCACGCAGCCGCCCGCCGAGCTGCGCCGGATCTTCCGCCTCTTCCACCCTTACCGCGGCCGGCTCACGCTGGTCGGACTGCTCGTCGGCGCCTCGTCACTGGTCTCGGTGGCCTCGCCGTTCCTGCTGCGCGAGATTCTCGACACCGCCATCCCTCAGGGCCGTACGGGACTGCTGTCGCTGCTCGCCCTCGGCATGATCCTCACCGCCGTGGTGAACAGCGTCTTCGGCGTCCTGCAGACGCTGATCTCGACCACGGTCGGCCAGCGCGTCATGCACGACCTGCGCACGGCGGTCTACGCCCAGCTGCAGCGGATGCCTCTCGCCTTCTTCACCAGGACCCGCACGGGCGAGGTGCAGTCTCGCATCGCCAACGACATCGGCGGGATGCAGGCGACCGTCACCTCCACCGCCACCTCGCTGGTCTCCAACCTCACGGCGGTCATCGCCACTGTCGTCGCGATGCTGGCGCTGGACTGGCGGCTCACCCTGGTCTCGCTGGCACTGCTGCCGGTCTTCGTCTGGATCAGCCGCCGGGTCGGCCGGGAGCGCAAGAAGATCACCACCCAGCGGCAGAAGCAGATGGCCGCCATGGCGGCGACGGTCACCGAGTCCCTCTCCGTCAGCGGCATCCTGCTCGGCCGGACCATGGGCCGGGCGGACTCCCTCACCGAGGGCTTCGCCGAGGAGTCCGAGCGCCTGGTCGACCTCGAAGTGCGCTCAAGCATGGCCGGGCGGTGGCGGATGTCGACGATCGGCATCGTCATGGCCGCCATGCCTGCCGTCATCTACTGGGCCGCGGGCCTCGCCCTGCAGTCCGGCGGCCCCGCCGTCTCCATCGGAACGCTCGTCGCCTTCGTCTCGCTCCAGCAGGGCCTCTTCCGGCCCGCCGTGAGCCTGCTCTCCACCGGAGTGCAGATGCAGACATCCCTCGCGCTCTTCCAGCGGATCTTCGAGTACCTCGACCTCAGGGTGGACATCACCGAGCCCGAGAATCCCGTGCGGCTGGAGAAGATCCGTGGCGAGATCCGCTTCGAGGACGTCGACTTCAGCTACGACGAGAAGAGCGGTCCGACCCTCAGCGGTGTCGATGTCGTCGTGCCGGCCGGCGGCAGCCTCGCCGTCGTCGGACCCACCGGCTCCGGGAAGTCCACGCTCAGCTACCTGGTACCGCGGCTCTACGACGTCACCGGCGGCCGGGTCACACTCGACGGCGTCGACGTACGCGATCTGGACTTCGACACGCTCGCCCGGGCCGTCGGCGTGGTCTCCCAGGAGACATACCTTTTCCACGCCTCGGTCGCCGAGAACCTGCGCTTCGCCAAGCCGGACGCGACCGACGCCGAGATCGAGGCAGCCGCCCGCGCGGCACAGATCCACGACCACATCGCCTCGCTGCCCGACGGCTACGACACCCTCGTCGGCGAGCGCGGCTACCGCTTCTCGGGCGGTGAGAAACAGCGCCTTGCCATCGCCCGCACGATTCTGCGCGACCCGCCCGTCCTCGTTCTCGACGAGGCGACCAGCGCCCTCGACACCCGCACCGAGTTCGCCGTGCAGGAGGCGATCGACGCACTGTCCGCCGGGCGCACCACCATCACGATCGCGCACCGCCTCTCCACCGTGCGCGACGCGGACCAGATCGTTGTCCTGGACGGCGGCCGGACCGCCGAGCGCGGCAGCCACGAGGAACTGCTCCAGCTGGACGGCCGCTATGCGGCGCTCCTCCGCCGGGACACCCAACTCGCCCCCGTAGCAAGCTGATCGGGAGTTCCGGACGCACTCCACCCAGGGGTGCGGGGCCGGTTCTCCGTACGGCATGGTCCCCGCCCATGAGGGCTGTGATCGGGGTGGAACTACCCGGATACCGGCCCGTGGACAACGACACATGGGCGAACGACGACGGCGATGTGCTGTCGGTGCACTTCTTCGAGCTGCCGCCGGATCTGCCGGCCGGACTCGACGACCGCCCGACGCTGCGCCACGCCCTCACCCACTGCACAGCACAGGCGGGCGGCGGGCTGATCGAGGCATCGGTGAAGACCCTGGGCGGGCTGCCCGCACTGCGCCAGATACTCAAGCTGCCCCTGCCAGGCCGGCCGAACGGGCAGGCGTCCATCGGCAGTTTCACCGTGCCGCGTGCCGGGCGCAGCACCGTGGTGAAGATCCAGGCGGCCGAGCACGGCATGACGGGGATGCGGGAAGCGGTGGTGCTCGCGAAGGTCGGCGTGGAGCAGTACTTCAAGCCGCACCCCTACGCCCCCGACGTCCAGGGCGGACTGCCGTTCCATGCGGCGGACCATGAACGGTGGGACGCGGAGTTCCCCGACCACCCCGTGACCCGGGTCCGCCGCACCCTCGGCGCGCTCGCGGGGGCGGCCAGCGTGGCACCCGCGTTCGCCGCCCTGCCCGAGTTCACCGGGCCGGGGAGCCGGGGCTGACGCCGGGCACACCTGACTGACGCCGGGCACACGACGGCGCCGCCGCTCCCGTGGGACGGGGAGCGACGGCGCCGGGTGAAGCAATGGTCAGACGAGCCAACCCACGAAGTGGACGATGCCGGCGAGCAGGTTGGTGATGAGGTTCATTCGGTGTTTCTCCTCGTACGTGGTGCATATGTGGGACTGCGCAGTCGCGGTCTGCAGCCAGTCGTTTGCGCTCTGTAATCATCCGGTGCGGCAGAGGAGTTGAGCAACGAATGGCCATACGATCAGGCGTTCCAGCGAACATCCGATCCCCTGTTCGTGTGTTCTGTCGCGCCGTGCGGGGTCCGTGTCGTCCGCGCCGGGGCGTCGGCGCCCGGATACCGTGCCCGCATGGTGAACGAGTCCCCGGACACCCGGCGCCCCCACCGGAGCCGGCCGACCGGTCGCGGGCGTCCGGCGCTGCTCGCAGGCGTCGTTCTCGTCCTCGGTGTCGCGGCAGCCGTCCTCGCACTGCTACTGACCAGGGAGGGGATGGTCGGCCCGCCGCCACGCACCCTTGTCATCCCCGAGGGCCGGCGAGCCTCCCAGGTGTATGCGGCCGTGGACAGGTCCCTCGGTGTGCCGCCCGGCACGACCGAGAAGGCCGCCGGTACGGCGGACCTCGCACTGCCGCCCGAGGTGAAGGGCAACCCGGAGGGCTATCTGTTCCCGGCGACGTACCCCCTCACCTCCGGCACCACTCCGACGAGCCTGCTGACGTACATGGTCGACACGGCGCGGCATCGATTCGGCGCGGACCACATCGCCGCAGGGGCCAGGCGCAATCACGTATCCGTCCATCAGGCCGTGACGATCGCCAGCATCGTGCAGGCCGAGGCGGGCACCACAGCCGACATGGGCAAGGTGTCCCGTGTCATTTACAACCGGCTGTCCAGGGGTATGCCGCTCCAGATGGACTCCATGCTCAACTACGCGCTGAAACGCAGCACTCTGGACACCACCGCCGACGACACCAGGATCGACAGCGCGTACAACAGCTACGAGCACAAGGGCCTGCCGCCCACTCCCATCGGTAATCCGGGGGAGCAGGCGATGGAAGCGGCCATCACGCCGACGCCGGGCCGATGGCTGTACTTCGTGACGGTCGCGCCCGGGGACACCCGGTTCACCGACAGCTACGCCGAGCAGCAGCGGAACGTCCAGGAATTCAACCGCAACCGGTTTGAGGCGAGCGGCAATTGAAGGGCGGCGGACATCCCCGCGGCGGCACGCAGGCCAGCGTCACACCAGCGTGGCGGCGGGTTCGCCGCCACGCTCCACTGCCCTGTCCGCGGCTCTCCTGTCCGCAGTGGCTCTGTCCTCGGGGGCCTTGAGCAGACGGCTGATCGCGCGCACCGCCGCCCGCCCCGCCCGGTTGGCCCCGATGGTGCTCGCGGAGGGCCCGTACCCGACGAGGTGGATACGCGCGTCCCGTACGGCCTGTGTGCCCTCGACCCGGATACCGCCGCCGGGCTCGCGCAGCCTCAACGGTGCGAGATGGTCGATGGCGGCCCGGAACCCGGTCGCCCAGAGGATGACATCGGCCTCCACCGACCGGCCGTCGTCCCAGGTCACCCCGGTCGGAGTGATCCGGTCGAACATCGGCAACCGGTCGAGCACCCCCTCCGCGCGGGCCCGCCGGACGGCGTCGGTGAGCGGCAGTCCGGTCACACTCACCACACTCTGCGGCGGCAGCCCCCGCCGTACGTGCTCCTCCACCATGGCCACGGCGGCCCGTCCCTGATCCTCGCCGAACGGCCCCTCCCGGAAGACCGGTGGCCGGCGCGTCACCCAGAAGGTCTCCGCCGCCACCTCGGCGATCTCCATCAGATGCTGCGTGCCGGAGGCCCCGCCGCCGACCACGATCACCCGCTGCCCGGCGAACTCCTGCGGACCCGGGTAGTTCGCGGTGTGCAGCTGGCGGCCCCGGAAGGTCTCCTGGCCCGGATAGCGTGGCCAGAACGGCCGGTCCCAGGTGCCCGTGGCATTGATCAGGGCGCGGGTGGCGTACGTACCCTCGGAGGTCTCGACCGACAACCGCCCGCCGTCGCCCTCGCGTACGGCGCTCACCTCGACCGGCCGGTGAACCCGCAGGCCGAAGGTGCGCTCGTAGGCGTCGAAGTACTCGCCGATCACCTCGGACGACGCCCGGCTGTCATCGGCGCCGGTCAGTTCCATGCCGGGCAGCGCGTGCATCCCGTGGACCTTGCCGTACGTCAGTGACGGCCACCGGAACTGCCATGCGCCGCCCGGCCGGGGCGCGTGGTCGAGCACGACGAAGTCGCGGTCCGGCTCCAGGCCGACGCGCCGCAGATGATAGGCGCCGGACAGACCTGCCTGTCCGGCGCCTATCACGACCACGTCCACTTCGCGTGCTTCGCCGGCCCCAGAGTTGTTCACGCTTCTACCAACTGCGTGGGGGTCCGGGATCTTCCCGGTCAGCGACCCCCGGCGATCAGCAGCGGTGCCCCGCCCGGCGCGGACGCCGGGCGCCCGTTCGCGGCAGGTACCCCTAGCAGCGGCGAAGCCGGAACGGTGGACAGCAGTCCGCGCGCCGCCAGCTCCGGCGTGACCCCCTCACCGAACCAGTACGCCTCCTCCAGATGCGGGTAGCCGGAGAGCACGAAGTGCTCCACACCCAGCGCGTGGTACTCCTCGATCCGGTCCGCGACATCCGCATGACTGCCGACCAGCGCCGTGCCCGCACCGCCCCGCACCAGACCGACACCCGCCCACAGGTTCGGCGAGATCTCCAGCTTGTCGCGCGAGCCGCCGTGCAGGGCCAGCATCCGCTGCTGTCCCACCGACTCGCTCCGCCCCAGCGCCTGCTGTGCAGCGGCGATCGTCTCCGGATCGAGATCGCCGAGCAGTCGGTCCGCCGTCGCCCACGCCTCCTTCGCCGAGTCGCGCGAGATGGTGTGCAGCCGGATCCCGAACCGGACATCGCGACCCTGCTCCTCCGCGAGCCCGCGGATCCAGTCGATCTTCTGCTTCGCATCCGCCGGCGGCTCGCCCCAGGTCAGATACACATCGGCGTGTGCGGCGGCCACGGGCCCGGCCGCCGCCGACGACCCGCCGAAGAAGATCTCCGGCAGCGGGTCCGGCGGCAGCGCCGTCAGCCCGCCCTCCACCTGATAGTGCTCACCGTCGAAGTCGTACGGCTGCCCGCTCCACACACCCCGGACCACCGAGAGGAACTCGGCGGTCCGCGCGTAACGCCGGTCGTGGTCCAGATGGTCGCCGAACCGCCGCTGCTCGGTCGAGTCGCCGCCCGTCACCACATTGAGCAGCAGCCGGCCCCGGGTGATCCGCTGATACGTCGAGGCCATCTGCGCCGCGAGCACCGGCGAGATCACCCCCGGCCGGAACGCCACCAGGAACTTCAGCCGCTCGGTGTGCTGCGCCAGCGCCACCGTCGTCAGCCAGGCGTCCTCGCACCAGGTGCCGGTCGGTGTCAGCACCGCCTCGAAGCCCAGCTGCTCGGCCGCCTTGGCGATCTGTGCCAGATACTCGATATCGGGCGCCCGGACCCCGCTCACCGGAGTGATCCGGTCCCGTTTGATCCCGCCGTCGGTGTACGCGTGGCGGTCGACGAGCGTGCGGCCGTCGCCGCCCGTGGGCAGGAACCAGTGCAGATGAACGTTCATGACGTGGCCTTTCCGTACGAGCGGGGGGCTGCCGAGGACGCGGGCAGATCGCGGTTGAACCGGGTGTCGACGTAGTCCTTGAAGGTGAACCGGCGCGGAATGAGTTTCAGATCGGCGAAGGTGTCGGCGATCGCCTGCTCGGACGCGATCGCCGCCGGGTCGACGGCAACGGGCACCCGCGTCCCGTAACTGCGCTTCACGGCGTCCAGAGCGACGGCGTACGGCAGCCCGGTCTCCTTCGCCCAGACCTTCGCCCACGCCTCTGGATGCTTGAACACCCAGCTCTGCGCCCGCTCCAGACGGACCAACAGGTCACCGATCGCCTTGGACTTCCTGGCGTCCTTCAGAGCCGCGGGAGAGGCGACCTGGAAGCTCAGGCCGTTGACGATCCCCTCCCCCGTGGTCAGCACCCGCGCCTGTCCACTGCGCAGAATTTGTGAGGTGTACGGATCCCAGATCGCCCAGGCATCGACCTTGCCCCGGCTGAACGCGGCCAGTGCATCGGCCGGCTGAAGGAAGTTCAGCTTTACGTCCGAGAGGCTCAGCCCCGCCTTCTTCAGCGAGGCGACGAGCTGGAAGTGGGCGGAGCTTCCCTGGGCCACCGCAATGGACTTGCCCTTCAGCTGTGCGGGCGTCTTCAGCTCGGAGCCCTTCGGGACCACGATCGCCTCGCCCGCCGACGATCCATGGGAGGCGCCCACCACCACGATCTTCGAGTCGGAACCCGCGGCGAAGACCGGCGGTGTGTTGCCGACACCGCCGATGTCCACAGCCTTGGCGTTCACCGCCTCCAGAAGGGGCGGCCCGGAGGTGAAGGTCGACCATTTGATCCGGTAGTCGAGGTCGTCGAGCTCTCCCGAGGTCCGCAGGATCGCCTCGTAACCTCCTTTCTGGTCACCGACGTTGAGTGTGATGTCGCCCTGGCCGTCGGTGCTGTCCGTGGTGGACGCGGACGAGGCACCACCGCAGGCGGTGAGCAGCAGGGCGAGCGGCAGAAGCAGGGTGGGCAGGGTGCGGCGTCTCATGACATGCCTCTTTCCGAAGGTCGAACACACAGGGAAGGTGCGTTGGTCAGGGGTCGTCCGGTCAGGCGGCCTCGGCCGGAGCGGCGTCCTCCGTGACACCCAGCTCGGTCAGCAGCCGGGAGCGCAGCGCGGCGAACTCGGGACTGCCCACGGTGCGCGGCCGGTCCAGATCAACGGGTGTCCCGTACGCGATGGCGCCGTCCCGCATCACCAGCGCACGGTCGGCGAGCAGCAGCGCCTCGTCCACGTCATGTGTGACGAGCAGTACCGCGCAGCCGCGCCGCTGCCAGAGCTCGGCGACCAGCTGCTGCGCCTTGATCCGGGTCAGCGCGTCGAGCGCACCGAACGGCTCGTCGAGCAGCAGCAGATCGGGTTCGCGCACCAGGGCCCGCGCCAGCGAAGCCCGCTGCGCCTCACCACCTGAGAGCGTCTTGGGCCACGCCCCGGCTCGCTCGCCGAGCCCGACCTCCTCCAACGCCCGCTCGGCCACCGCCCGTTCGGGCTTGCCCGGCAACCCGAGCAGCACATTGCGCCAGACCCGCTTCCACGGCATCAGCCGAGGCGCCTGGAAGGCAACGGCCCGTCGCTTGGGCACCATCACCGTGCCAGTGATGTCGCGGTCGAGCCCGGCCAGCACCCGCAGCAGAGTCGACTTCCCGCAGCCGCTGCGCCCGAGCAGCGCGGTGAACTCCCCGGCGCGGAGGGTGAGATCGAGCCCATCGACGACGGCGCGTCCGTCGAAGGAACGGGTCAGTCCCTCCACCCGCACGGCGGTGTCGTAGAGCCGGGCACTCACTGGCCCGTGAAGGTCGGTCGCCATTGCAGCAGCAGCCTTTCGAGTATCCGGACAATGACATCGGCGGTGAGGCCGAGGAATGCGTAGACGATCAGGCAGACGACGATGACGTCGGTACGGAAGAACTCCCGGGCCTGGTTCATCAGGAAGCCGATCCCGGCGTCGGCGTTGACGGACTCGCCGAAGACCAGCGCCAGCCAGGCGGTGGCGAGCGAATAGCGCAGCCCCGTCATGGCCCCTGGGAGGGCGCCCGGCAGCACCACATGCCGGATGAGCCCCCAACGCCCGAGCCCCAACGACTGTCCCGCTTCGATGAGTTGCTCGTCGACGCCCCGGATGCCGGCGTACACATTGAGGTAGAGATGGAAGGCCACGCCGAGTGCGATCAGCGCCACCTTCGGGGCCTCACCGATCCCCAGCCAGATGATGAACAGCGGGATCAGCCCCACCCAGGGGACGGTCCGCAGCATCTGCACGGTTGCGTCCACAAGATCTTCGCCGAGCCGGGACAGTCCGGACATCAACGCCAGCGCGGTCCCGACGACGCCACCGAGGACCAGGCCCACGGCAACCCGCTGGAGCGAGATCCCCATCGCAGACGGCAGGGTCCCGTCGGCGATCAGATCCGATCCGGCCCGGGCGATGGTTCCGGGCGACGCGAGCAGATCGGGATGCAGGACACCCGTCGCACTGAGTGCCTGCCACAGGGCGAGAAGCAGCACCGGACCGATGGCTCGCCGCAGTGGGCGGGGTACGGACCGCAGCCGTGAGCCGCGGGCGGACTGGGGCACGACGGGCTCGAGTTCGACTGCCGTACAAGGATCGGGTGTATCGATTTCCTCTGATATATCCGGCGGGGCGAGGGCATGGCCAAGGGTCATGAAAGCTCCACGAGCAGTCCACGGACGGGGAGAAGGCACGCCTCGACAGCCCGACGGCGGACCCGCTACGGCACGGGAGCTACGACAGGGGCAGGGCGAGATGGCGTACGACGAGGCGCCTACGGCAACAGAGGGGTGCGCAGGCCAGGTGCGGGCCGAAAGACCCCTTGTTCACCTGCGGAATACGTGCTGAAGGAACGTCAGCAACCGCGACAACACGCGGCGGAGGCCACCCGCAGCAGGTCGATGTGACCGCGCGAAGTGAGCAGAGCTGAACGGAACATGTCGCCGAACGTAGCGACGCACCTCGGAACCGGTCAATGCCGTCTCGGCACGTGGACGCACCATCTCGTGCCAGGAGCGAGAAGATGGGGGCATGCCCGATGCCTTCACCACCAGCGTTCTGCACCTCACGACCGGTGACACCGAGACGGTCACCGACCTGACGGACGACTGCGAACGGTTCCTCACCCGCGCCGCCGTCGGCCGGGACGGCCTCCTCAATATTTTCGTGCCCCACGCAACCGCCGGAATCGCCATCCTGGAAACCGGCGCAGGCAGCGACGACGACCTTCTCGCCACCCTCCACACACTGCTGCCCGCGGACGACCGCTACCAACACCGCCACGGCAGCCCCGGCCACGGCCGCGACCACGTCCTGCCGGCCCTCATCGCACCGCACGCCACTTTGCCGGTGATCGGCGGACGGCTGAAACTGGGTATGTGGCAGTCGGTGTGCCTGGTCGACACGAACGTCGATAATGCGGACCGGCAGGTGCGCTTGAGCTTCTTCGGCTAGCGAGTCGCTTCGGTGGGACTGTAGAGGGGAAGTCCGGCCACGCCAACTGACTGGTGCGCTTGGTCGGGGAGGTGGTCGTCTTGCGACAGTCCACGTGGTCCGCGACCGCGCTGCTGTCCGTCGTGTGGGTGTGGGCTTCGGTGGTCAGTGGCGGCGGTGGGCCAGAGTCTCCGGGCTGACGGTCAGGTAGGTCTCTGGGGTGGTGGCTTCGAGATCGCTGGGCGACAGAGTGAAGTCCAGGCCCGCTTCCAACCTTGCGGTCCATGGCAGTTCTGCTGCCGATACGAAGGCATCGCGGCTCAGGTCGACCATGACACTGGAGTGGCGCCGCCAGGACCCGTTGGTCTGAACAGCCCTGGCCCCGAATTGATTCGGGGCCAGGGCTGTCTTGCGTGGTGCGGGCGAGGATCTCGATGAGCTCGCCCGCGCCGGTTTTCCGCCGGCGTCGTCAGCGTCTGCGGGAAGGGCGGCCGGCTCCGATTCCCGCGACGTGCAGGGCAAGAAGTGCCAGGCCCAGGAGCATGAGGTTCACGGAGGAGAAGACGTCATTGGTGGTGATTTCTGCTGCGTTGATCAGGAAAGCGATGACGAACAGGACGGCTGCGGCTATGCCGAGCATGGGGTGCTCCTCTCGAAGGGGGTGAGGTGCGTGTGCCCGGACATCCCACAGACAGACCTCGTTTCCGCTTCGGCTTCGGGACGTTGGCCGGGCTGCGTGCCGGGGTTGCGGGGGTGTTCCTCGAAGGCGGGGGTAGAAGGGGTGAGGAGTGCCGAGTGAGGGAGTGGCAATGGCGAAGGACACGTCGCTGCGCGCAATGGGATGGGCCCAGTCGTTTCCGGTGTCGCAAGGCGTGCGGGCCGGCCGTCGGTGGACGCGTGAGCACCTGGCGTCCCTGGAGTGGACCAGGGATGCCCCCGAAATAGTGGACGCGATACTGCTCAGTGTTTCCGAACTGGTCACCAACGCGCACGTGCACGCGCACAGTGACGCCCAGCTGGTTCTGACCTGGGACAGCCACTGCCTGCATGTGAGTGTCCACGACTCCGACCCCCTGCCCCCTGCCAGGCAGCCCGAAGACCTCACGACGACCGGGGGGCGCGGACTGGCTCTCGTCGACGCACTCGCCGACGGCTGGGCCACGCATCCGCAGGCGTCGGGCAAGACCGTCACCGCGTGCTTCGTACCACCGGGCGCTCCAAAACCTCGGCATGGCGGGGACGTCAGCTGAGTTCCGGGGCGGAAGCGACCCGTAGCTGGAGGGCGGTGTCCCGGTCCGACCCGTCGCACGCCTTATGCCGGTGCTGCCCTACATGCCTGTGGCCCGGCCGTGCCGGGCCACAGGCATCGCGGAGAGAGTGCGCCGCGCTCTCAGGAGTCAGTGCTACGTCGAGATCCGCGCGCGGTCCGTCCGTGCGCAGGTGCCGGGCGACGTGCAAGGCGGCGTCCTTGCCCGCGTGGATGCGGACGCGGACATCGAGGAGCCTCGTGTGTGTGGCGCACCAGCGCGTGACTGTCCGCCACGCCGACGGATGCCCGGCACGGCGGCGTTCTCGGTCCGGTGTCCCGTCGAGTGCACCTGCCACTCGGGCTCGAGGGCCCGGTCGATTTCGTCTCGCTGGAACAGACGTCAGCGAACCGGCATGTCCTCGCCTGTGCAGTAATCAGCATCGTGTTCTGTCACCGTGTCGGTCCGTCGACGGATGCTGCCGCCAGCGCCTGCCGGAGTTCGCCGAGATCCGGGACCCCGGCCAGGCCGTGTGGCGTGCGGTAGACCCGACAGGCCAGCCCCGGCGAGCGGCCGGGCTCCGCGAACGGGTCTTGGCCGTCGATGTGGATAGTTGGGGAGCCGGTGAAACCGGCCTGCTCGGCCTCGGCCTGCTCGACAATCACACGGGTGTCCCACGCGGTGTCGTGCAGGCCGATGTCGTCGAGGGCTTGCCGCAACTGTTCGGCGGCAGGCTTCTCGTTCGGGCAGTTCGGGACGACCAACAACTCGATGTCCATGTCTCCAGGATCGCGTACTCGCCGTTCAGCGAGAGCCGGTGGGAAGGCGCAGCACTGCGGCGGTCGTCCTGGCCGACGATCCCGGCGGGAACGTGGTCGGCCGACAGCTGTGACCGCCTGCCGCAATCACCATCTGCGCCTGGTCAGGCGCCGGGTCATGAGGACGCGCTGAGTGATGGCCGGCCACGTGCCTTGTTGCCGTTGGTGGTTGGGGCAGCTGTTCCATGGTGTTCCTGGCCAGGTGTGGAGCTCGATTCGCGAACGCGCAGGTCTGAGGCCCTCAGCCGCCGCACTGTTCGATCCTGGATTTCGCTTAGGAGCTGAGGCTCCCGCGGCGGACACGGAACGCGTACGTGGTGCCGTTCGCGTTCGTCTGACGGCTCCAGCCGCCGTCATTCACCTGGACCACAGCCGTGGACAGCATCGGGTTTCAGCCCTCCGGCAGCGCACCGTCCGCTGCCCCCGGGACCACTGGCGCGGGCGAGATGCCCAGCGTCCGGGCGGTACGGACCTGCTGGTGGAATAGCGTCACCGGTGCGGGTCGCGGCCTCGTCAATCGGCGGCGATGATCGCCGCGCCGAGCGCCGCAATCGCGTCGGCGAGCTGATCCATCCATGCCGAGACGGGCCTGCCGCCTTCGGACTGCAGGGCGACGAACGCGCCGTCGTAGCCGGCCATTCCGAAGGGGGCGAGGGCCTCTGCGATCTTGTCGGCGGTCTCCTCGCCCGCGCTCTGGAAGGACGAGCGGATCATGTGCGCCATGTAGGCGCGCCCCTCGTCGCGGACCGCGATCACGGTCTGCAGGGCCTCGGGCGCTTCTGCCGCCTCGCGGCTCATCACCAGCACGAGCAGCAGGCGCAGGAAGTCCTCGCCGTTCTCCATGACGTTGCCGGTCCGGCGCAGATACCAGCGGAGCCGCTCGTGGGGGGTGCCGCCCTCCGAGGGGTTGCGATGGGCTTCGCGCATGGCGTCGAAGAAGCCGTACGCGCCCTGTTCCATGACGGCCGAGAGTAGTCCCGCTTTGGATTCGAAGTGGTGGTAGAAGGCGCTCTTCGGTAGTCCGGTCTCTTTGGCGAGCGCCGACATCGGCGTTCCGGCGTAGCCGCGCACGGACATCACGCGGGCGGCCGCGTCACCCTCAACCCGCAGGACATCGCCCGCACCGTCGAGACCGCCGACTGGAAGCTCCGCTACTACGAGGCGGGCTCCGGCCACCCGGTCATCCTGCTGCACGGCAGCGGCCCCGGCGCCACCGGCTGGAGCAACTTTTCCGGCAACATCGAGGCCCTGGCCGAGCACTTCCACGTGTACGCGGTCGACATGCCCGGCTGGGGCGAGTCGGACGCCGCCACGGTCGACCGTCTCGACCACGTCGAGGCCGCGATCCAGTTCATGGACGCCCTCGACATCGACAAGGCCGCCTTCGTCGGCAACTCGATGGGCGGCCAGACCTCGCTGCGCCTCGCCACCGAGCACCCCGAGCGGATATCCCACCTGGTCACCATGGGCCCGCCGGTCGGCATGCGGCTGCCGACCCTCTTCGGCGCCGGTGACGGCCCGTCCGAGGGCCTCAAGGTCCTGATCGAGACCTACCGCGACGCCAGCCCGGAGAACATGCGCCGGCTCGTCGAGATCATGGTCTTCGACAAGGCCCGGTTCGCCACCCCCGAGCTGTGCCAGGCCCGTTCGGACGCCGCGCTCGCCCGCCCGGAGCACCTGCGCAACTACGTCGATGGCATGCCCCAGGGCGCCCCGCTGCCCAAGTGGGTCAAGCCGGAGCTGCTGCCGACGATCCAGGTGCCGACCCTTCTGATCCACGGCCGCGACGACCGCGTCGTCTCCTACGAGACCTCGCTGTTCCTGCTGGCGAACATCCCGGACAGCCGCCTGGTGGTGCTCAACCGCTGCGGCCACTGGGCGATGATCGAGCACGCCGACGAGTTCAACCGGCTGGTCACCGACTTCGTCGCCAACAACTGAGCCACGGGCCGACCGGCCGGGAGGGGCCTGTACGACACCGCCGAGCCGGCGGCGACGTACAGGCCCCTCTCGTTTGTCAGGGGCCCTCCTCGGCGAGGTCCTGCTCCAGGGCGTGCGCCGCCGCGTTCAGGGTGGCGACCAGGGACCGCAGGCGGTGCGGGTCGTAGCGCACGCTGGGCAGCGACACCGACAGACCGGCCAGCGCGGCGCCGTCCCGGTCACGCACCGGTACGCCGACAGCGACCAGACCGCGTTCGGACCGCCCCTTGTTGACGGCGAATCCGTTGCGCCGCAGCCGCCGCAGCTCAGACCGCAGCTGGTCGGGATCCGGGCGCTCGGAGGGACGCTCCCGGTACCGCTCGGCCGCGTACACCTCGTCCAGCTCCTCGTCCGAGAGGCCGGCGAGCAGTAGCAGGCCCGCCGTGGTGCGGTGGGCCGGGAACACCATGCCCTCGCGTGAGCCGACCCGCAGGGCCTGCCGGCACTCGACGCTGGCGATGAACCGCACTGTGTCCCCGGTGCGCACGATCAGGTTCGCGGTCTCGTCCAGCAGGTCGACGACCCGGTGCAGATGCGGGAGGGCCGCGGCCCGCAGCCGGGAGACCAGTGACTGGGAGTGCGAGGCGAGTTCAAGCACCGGGCCAGCCCGGTAGACGCGGTCCTCGCCCTGGACGGCGAAGTCCCGGTACACCAGCATCGCCAGGATCCGGTGCGCGGTCGACCTCGCGACGCCCAGCCGCTCGGCGATCTGCGACACGCTCGCGCCGCCCTCCATCTGCAGGATGGCCGCGGCCCGCAGCGCGTGGTCCACGCTGGCGATGGGGTAGGGCGGCGGGGTCTTGAGCGGCTTGTCCATGGCATGCTCCCGGGGATGGTTCTGCTCTGCAGAATCTACATGTTCTTCAGAGAGAAACGGCGCACGCTGTGGCTTGTGACTCACTCCTCCCTCGCCCATGACATCGCCTCGGGCTCCCCGGTGCGGCTGCAGGCCGTCGCCGCGGAGGGGCAGCCCGAGGTCACCCCGGCTCTCGAAGAGCTGTACCGGGGCTTCGAGAACGAGCTGCTCGTCCCGCTGTGGACCGAGATCGGCGACCTCATGCCGGCCCACCCGCGCTCGCGCGCCGTACCGCACATGTGGCGCTGGCAGCGGCTGCGCGAGCTGGCCGCCCAGGCCGGCGACATCGTCCCGGTCGGCCGCGGCGGCGAGCGCCGCGCCATCGCGCTGGCCAACCCGTCCCTCGGCGGACGGCCCTTCGCCACCCCCACGCTGTGGGCGGCCATCCAGTACCTGATGCCGGGTGAGGACGCCCCCGAGCACCGCCACACCCAGCACGCCTTCCGGTTCGTCGTCGAGGGCTCGGGCGTGTGGACGGTCGTCGGCGGCGACCCGGTGGCGATGAACCGCGGCGACTTCCTCCCGCAGGCCGGATGGAACTGGCACGCCCACCACAACGCCACCTCCGAGCCGATGGCCTGGATCGACGGCCTGGACATCCCCCTCCAGTACGTCACCGAGGCGCAGTTCTTCGAGTTCGGCCGCGACGAGATCAGTGACGCCGAGCGGATCACGCCGGAGCGGTCGCGCTCCGAGCGCCTGTGGGGCCACCCGGGCCTGCGCCCGCTGTCGGCCGCCCCGGCCACCCCGGGCAGCCCGCTGCTCTCCTACAAGTGGGAGTACACCGACGCCGCCCTGCGCGACCAGCTGCTGCTGGAGAAGGAGGGCTACGGCGGCACCGTCGAGCCCGGCCACGCCGCGGTGCGCTACGCCAACCCGCACGACGGCTCCGACGTGCTGCCGACCATCCGCGCAGAGTTCCACCGTGTCGCGCGCGGCGCCGAGACCGTGCCCGTGCGCGAGACCGGCTCCTCCGTCTACCAGGTCTTCGACGGCTCCGGTGTCGTGACCGTCGGGGAGAAGTCCTGGACGGTCAGCCGCGGCGACCTGTTCGTCGTCCCGTCCTGGGAACCGTTCTCCGCCAGGTCCGAGGCCGGCGGGACCGACTCGGACTCCGGCGCCCTCGACCTCTTCCGCTTCTCCGACGCGCCCGTCTTCGAGGCGCTTCAGCTCAACCGCACCCAGAAGGACACCTGACCATGAAGCTCGCCACCATCCGCACCACCGACGGCACCCGGGCGGTCCGCCTCGACGGCGACGTCCACGTCGACCTCGGTTACACCGACCTGGGTGAACTGTTCGCCGAGGCCGACTGGCAGGCCAAGGCCGCCGCCGCCTCCGGCACCACCTACCCGGGCGAGGGCGCGGACTTCGCGCCGGTCGTCCCGAACCCGTCCAAGGTCGTCTGCGTCGGCCACAACTACACCAACCACATCAAGGAGATGGGGCGGGACCTCCCCAACTACCCGACCCTCTTTCCGAAGTTCGCCGACACCCTCATCGGCGCGAACGACGACATCGTCAAGCCGGCCGAGACCGACGCGTTCGACTGGGAGGTCGAGCTGGCCGTCGTGATCGGCAAGCAGGTCCGCCGCGCCGACGAGCAGCAGGCCGCCGACGCCATCGCCGGCTTCACCGTCATGAACGACATCTCGGTGCGCGACTGGCAGTTCCGCACCATCGAGTGGACCCAGGGCAAGATCTGGGAGGCGACCACCCCGGTCGGCCCGTACGTCGTCACCCCCGACGAGGTCGGCGGCGTCCGCCCCGCCCTGAAGGTCAAGACGGTCGTCGACGGCCAGGTCATGCAGCGGGACGACACCGGCACGCTGCTGTTCGACCCGGTCTTCCTGGTGCAGTACATCTCCACCGTCATCACCCTGCGTCCGGGCGACATCATCGCCACCGGCACCCCGGCCGGCGTCGGCAACGCCCGCGACCCCAAGGTCTTCCTGCTCCCCGGCCAGAACGTGGTCACCGAGATCTCCGGCCTCGGCGCCTGCGCCAACAAGGTCGTCGCAGCGTGACGAACGGCACCCGCACCTTCGCCGACGCCCGCCGCTGGGCCCTGATCGGCGCCGAGCTGACCTTCGACGCCGTCGCCGGACTCGACGACGCCGGGTACGCCGCGCCCAGCACCCTGCCCGGCTGGAGCCGCGCCCACATCGCCGCGCATGTCGCTGCCAACGCCGAGGCCCTGTCCAACCTGGTCCACTGGGCCGCCACCGGCGAACCCACCCCGATGTACGCCTCGCCCGAGGAACGCGCCGCCGGCATCGAACGCGGCCGCGCCCTGCCGGCCGACCGGCTGACCGCCTGGCTGCGCCGCTCGGCGGACGCGCTGGAGGCGCGGATGGACCAGCTCACCGACGAGCAGTGGCGGCACGAGGTCGTCACTGCCCAGGGCCGTACCGTCCCCGCCACCGAACTGCCCTGGATGCGTTCCCGCGAAGTGTGCGTCCACGCCGTCGACCTGGCGACCGGCGTCTCCTTCGCCGATCTGCCGGCCGACTTCCTCGCCGCCCTGTGCGACGACGTCGCCGCCAAGCGCGCCGCGGCCCCCGGCCCGGCCGTGACCCTGCGGGTCCCGGCCACCGGCGCCGGCTGGGAGCTGCCGGGCGACGGCGAGCCCGTCCCGGTCACCGGCGAACTGCACGACATTGCGGCCTACCTCACCGGACGCGACGCCGACCTGCGCGCCGCGGACGGCACCCCCGCCCCCGCGCTGGGCGCCTGGCTCTGAACCCGGGGCCCGCCCCGCACACGCAAGGAACAGCACATGAACCCTGAACCCACGCCTGCCGGACAGCCCGACGTCCTGGTGGTCGGCGGTGGCATCGGCGGCCTCAGCACCGCCTACGCCCTGTCACGCCAGGGACTGCGGGTACGCGTTCTCGAACAGGCCCCGGAGTACGGCGAGGTCGGCGCCGGCCTGCAGATCGCCCCCAACTGCACCCGCATCCTCGCCGAGTACGGCCTGCTGGACGAGGCGAAGTCGCTGGGCGTCGTCCCGGAGAACATGGTGATGCGGGACGCGCTCGACTCCCAGGTGCTGACCCGGCTCGACCTGCGCGACCTCGAACGCCGCTACGGCTTTCCGTACATGGTCATCCACCGCAGCGACCTGCACGGCATCTTCCTGCGCGCCTGCCGGCGCGCCGGTGTCGAGCTGCTGAACGACCAGGTCGTCGTCGGCTACGAGAACACCGAGGGTGGCGCCCGGGTCCTCCTGAAGGACGGACGGGTCGAGTCCGCCCCGCTGGTCATCGCGGCCGACGGACTGCACTCCGTGGCCCGCCGCCAGTTGATCGGCGACGACGTGGTCAGCTCCTCCTACGTCGCCTACCGCGCGGCTGTCCCGATCGAGCAGGTCAAGGACAACGGCATCGCGGAGAACGACGTCACCGTCTACGTCGGCCCGCACCGCCACTTCGTCCAGTACGCCCTGCGCGGCGGCGACATGTTCAACCAGGTCGCCGTGTTCGAGTCGCCCAAGGCCCTGGCCGGCGAGGAGGACTGGGGCACCCCCGACGAGCTGGACGCGGCCTTCGTGGGCAGTTGTGACACCGTCATCAAGGGCATTCCGCTGATGTGGCGGGACCGCTGGTGGCGGATGTTCGACCGCGACCCGATCGAGACCTGGGTGCACGGCCGGATCGCCCTGCTCGGCGACGCCGCGCACCCGCCGCTCCAGTACATGGCGCAGGGCGCGATCATGGCGATCGAGGACGGCTGGGTGCTCGCCCAGCACTACGCCCGGCTGGCCGAGGCCGCCCCGGCGGGCACCGAGCCGGACTGGGACGGTGCGCTGGCCGCGTACGAGGCGGTCCGGGTGGAGCACTGCCGCCGGGTGCAGACGACGGCCCGCGCCTGGGGCGAGCTGTGGCACCTCGACGGGGAGTCCCGGCTCCAGCGAAACGCGATCATGCGGGCGCGGGACGCCGACGACTACTCCTTCACCGACTGGGTGTACGGTCCGACCGCGCTGACCCCGGACGAGGAACCTGAGATGTTCACGCCGATCCCGCTCTCCTCGGCGGCCGTCGAGGACCGGGCGGCCTGACCACCCACACGCCCCGGACCGTGGCCGGGTGTGACGCGAAGTGCGTCGCACCCGGCCACGGCCGGTTTCAGGGGCGCCGGCGGGCGAGGGCGGAGCCCAGGGCCGTGGCCGCGGCGCGTACGGCGTTCGCGCAGGACCGCCCGGTCCGGGTCGACCGCGAGACCCTCACGCTGGGCTACGCGGGTGTCTATTCCAGCTTCCTGCGGCACGCGGAGACCGCCGCGCAGCGGTACGAAGTCGACGTGCGCGACATCCTGATGGAATGCGGCCGGCGACGACTGGTCGGCGGCCAGGAGGACATGATCGTCGACATCGCCCTCGGCCTGGCGGCCGGCCGCTGAGGTCTGCGAGTCGCAGCGTGGGAGCACCCTCATCGAACCAGGTGTGCGGCATATTGACCTGTTACTTCCCTCGACGGCCTCGCCCGGAGCCCTGGCGTGTGGTTGACAGGCCGAAGCGGCGCGTGCGTCGTGAATGATTGATGAGCGCGGTGGCAACCATGTGGCCGGAGCTGCCGCCGAGCCCCGGCCCTGGATGCGTCGAGGCTCCGATGTGCCAGAGCCCGGGGACGGTGGTCGCGTGGCGCCCGGAAGAGAGCAGGGGGCGCCACAGGAAGCTCTGGTCCAGTTCCAGGGAGCCACCATACGGGTCGCCCTCGACCGAGTTCGGGTTGTAGCGGGCGAGCTGCGGGGGCGTGACGACATCGACGGCCAGGATCCGGTCGTGGAGATCCGGTGCTTGCTGGGCTAGCCGCTGCAGAACCCGGTCGGTGTAGCCCTGCACGAGTTCGGGGGTCCAGCCCTGGGTGGTGTCCAGTTCGTCGGCCGCGTCTCCGCGTGGTGAGAACGGCACCTCCTGCAACTGCAACCACAGAGCGGCGGCTCCGGTCGGCACCCGGCTGGGGTCCAGGACGTACTGCTGCCCGACGACCACCGAAGGGCGGCGGGGCAGCAGACCTGCCTCGGCTTCTGCGCAGGCGATACCGGTGCTTCCCGACCCGTCGGTGAGATGGACGAGCGGGATCCGACTCAGGCGCTCGTCCTGCCAGCCGATCGGCCGGGACAACGCGACATGGATCTGCATAGCGGCACGGCCATAGCGAAAACGTGCGGCCTCGGCCTGCAGTCCCGGGCTCACCGAGTTGTCCGGGAGGAGACTGCCGTACAGGGCGGTGGGAGTGACGGAGGCGAGCACCGCGCGGCGGGCACGCAGCACACGGCCGGCCGCCACCACTCCCACCGCGCGACCCCGCTCGACGAGGACGCGCTCCACCGGCGTGCTGGTCTCCACCCGTACGTTCAGGAAACCGAGCAGCGATCTGAAGGCGTCGAGAAAGCAGCCCGAACCTCCGGCCACCACCGGCAGGCCGAATCCATGCAAAGTTGCGGCAAGCAACGGCACCATCAATCCACCCGCTGCGTGGTCGGGCGACAGTCCCGCGTGCAGCAGCCACGGGGCGAAGAGATGGTCGACCTCGGACCCCCGGAATTCCGTGCGCGCATACCCCCGGCCGCTGCTGGCCACCGAGCGCAACCACTGCTCCACACCGGCGCGCCCACCGTTGCGGAGCAGACCGGCAAGGTGCCGGAAAGGTGCTGGTGAGCGGAGTTCGCTGGCCATCAGCCCACCGATCGACTCGATGTTGTCATTCAGCCGACTCAGGCCGGCCAGATACGCGATTCGGTCCGTCTCGTGCGCGAAACCCGCGACGGTGCGCTCCGGGTCTCGATGCGCGAGTGTGACCCGTCCGTCATCGGCCACGCTGGCAGTGACCCAGGCGTCAGTGTTGCGGTATTCCAGCCCGTGCCGGCGCAACAGCTCTCCGAGGCCGGCAAAGGCCGGGCCGGAAACGAAGAGCGGGTGCCAGGAAGAGTAGGTGTCATGGAGGTAGCCCGGCAGCGTGCGCTGCTCAGTCGCGATGAATCCGCCGATGTCCGGGTTGCGCTCGACCAGGACAACTGACCATCCGGCACGAGCCAGTTCAGCCGCGGCCACGAGGCCATTGACACCGGAACCGATGACGACGGCATCGACTTCCGTCACTTGGTACCTCACCTCCCAGTGGTAGAGGCGGCCTTGTGCACGAGGTGCGGGCAGCGGTTGTCCGCGGCTGACAGCAATTTGTTCACGGGCGCGGGTGGCGCCCCAGAGTGGCAGGGAGCAAAAGTGCACGCATCTGGGAGGTGTTGCGGACCGACATGCGCGACCGGAACCGCAGTCGAAACGCTGCTCCCTGTCGCCGTACAGAGCCGGTACGGGTACCGACTGCATGCGCCACGATGGGTGATTTTCATGCAATTTATTCCGTGCTGTGCCGTCATTGGCTGCAGTGGCTTGAGTTCATCGAGCAGGATGCGGTGAGGCATGCACGGTTCCCGGCCGGTCCGGGCAGGCGGTAGGGGACAGCGGTCTCGCTTGCTGCCGCTCACCCAGGACGGTGCGACACATGGCTCAGCGCTCTCACCTCCACATGCTGGGTGGTATCAACACTTTCGTCCGGTTCCCCATGTGCCGCAACACAAAAGCCTCTGAACTGCATAAATGCTCGCGGAGCTGGCACCCTGGGCTCTCGCAGCGCGGGGTGCCCATGGGACCTCGCCGGTCCTCCGGCATACCGGCAGCCGGAGCGGGGTGGGTCTCTGGGCAGCCGCCGAGGGCCGCCCGTGTGACCTGCCCAGCTCTACGGCAAGAGGATTACCGCTGCCCTGGCTCACGGCGCCTATCGTGAAAAGCGACATCAGTGCGTCGAGGCGGGAAAGACGTGACGGAACCGGAGAGCGACTGGGCCCGAGGGACCACCCACGGCCGACTTCTGCGCTCCACAGTGGCGCTCCAGCCGCCGTGGTCATCCCGACAGGGGATGACCACGGCAACGGCGCTAGTGCGCGTTCGCAATCCGGTTAGTTGGCCTGGGGTGAACGGTTCGCCCCGACCGTCACCCGTCACGAGGGCTTCCCGGCGGGGCCGGGCGACAGGGACGGGAACGGTACAGGTACGTGTGGAAGCGACCAACCGACGGCCGGCGCGAGGCCATCGAACCCTACCTGGACGGCGTCCTCACAGCCTGATGGTCGCTTCGCCCCGGATCGCCGACGCGAGCACGCGGAATCCCGTGGGCGAACGCTCCCCGAGCCGTGCGGGCCTTGGCGGCCGGAATAAGATCGCGTCGATCGGCCAGGGGGGTCGGATCTTTGAAGGCCTCTGGGGGCGACGCTGTGGGTGTCATCATGGGTGCGATTGTTGCGGTATTTGTCGTTGCGGGCGGGTGGTGGGTTGTTCGGACCTACAACCGGCTCGTTCGGCTGCGGAATCAGACGCAGGCTTCGTGGGCACAGATCGATGTGCAGTTGAAGCGGCGGCATGAGTTGATACCGAATCTCGTCGAGGGGGCGCGCGGCTACGCCGCTCACGAGCGCGGCACCTTCGAAGCAGTCACCACCGCGCGCGGGAGGGCCGTAAGCGGCGGGCTCGGTGTTACGGACCGGGCAGCCGCCGAGGACGCGCTCACCGCGACGCTGGGGAGGCTGTTCGCGCTCGGGGAGAGCTATCCGGAGCTCAAAGCGGATCAGCACTTCAGTACGGTGCAGGCCGAGTTGAGGTCGGCGGAGGACAAGATCGCGTACGCGCGGCAGTTCTACAACAGCGCCGTGCAGAGCTACCACACCGCCCTCGAGAGCTTCCCGGGGAACGTCGTGGCGAGGCTGGGCGGCGCACATGGGCGGCGGGAGTACTTCGAGGCTGCCGGCGTGGCGCAGGATGCCGTCCAGGTGAGATTCGCGTGACGCTCACCCAACAGCTCTATTGGGGCGGCGCCGGCCTGATCGTGCTCTGGCTCGCCGCCTTCGGGCTTGCGCTGGTCGCCACCCGGAACGGCGCGGTCACGCCGGGGCCCGCGACCCAGGAGTTCGGGGCCGACCCCGAACCGCCGGCCGTGGTCAGCCTGCTCGGCAATCAGTGGCGGGGAGTGGAGCATGCCGCCGCGGCCACCCTGCTGGATCTCGCGGCCCGCGGGCTCGTCGAGCTGCGACAGCCGGGCGACGACCCGGCCCGTAGCACCGTGCACCTCACCGAGGCGGGCCGGGCGGCGCCGGGGCTGATGCCGTACGAGCAGCGGGTACTGGACCGCGTCACCGCCCGCGCGGCGAACGGCAGCGCGCCCATCGGGGCGATCGCCTTCCGTGACGACGAGCGCGCCGCCTCCTGGAACACGGCGCTGCGCCGGGAGATCATCGCCGAGGCCCGGCTGCGCGGCCTGTCACGGCACCGGTTCGCGCCGTTGCTCGGCAGTGCTTTGCTGATCGGTGCCTTCGTGCCCGGAGCGCTGTTCGCCGTGGCCGCGGTCATGGGAGGGCACGGCGTACGCGCCGCGCTCTTCGTCGGTGTGGCCCCGGGGGCCGCGCTGGCCTTCCTGCTCGGCAAGGCGCTGGGCGAGCGGGCGACACCGAAGGGCCTCGAACGCGCCGGACATTGGGCCGGACTGCGAGCCTGGCTGACGGCGCATGAGGACTTCGCCCAGCTGCCGCCCGCATCCGTGACGGTCTGGGACCGCTATCTCGCGTACGGGACCGCGCTCGGCGTCACCGTCCTGACCAGCCGGCTTCTTGGCTTCGACTCCGGAGACCGGCGACGCGTCTGGTCCTCGTACGGAGGGACCTGGCGCCCGGTGCGGATCCGCTACCCGCGGCTGCGCCCCGGCTTCGGCGGCTCGACGGGCCGGCTGCTGCAGTGGGCGGCCGCGGCGGGCGCGGTCTCGGTGGGACTCTGGGCCTTCGCGATGCTGCGGCAGCCCGACTGGGCGGTCGCGGTCGACGCGCACAGCGGCGGCTCGCTGCGCCGTCCGGGACTGGTGCTGAGCGCCGGCTGGGTGGGCACCGCGCTGCTCGGACTTGTGGTGGCCGGCAAGTTCAGCCGCTGGACGCCGCTCGTGGCGTTCCTGGCGATGATGCCCGGCAACTTCGCGAGCGGCAGCCACGGCTGGTTCAGCGACGCGGCGGCCCACGAGGGGCCCCTGCTCGGCGAGTTGGCGGCGATCGCGGCCTTCGGCGCGCTGGCGACGTATTTCCTGGCACTCGCCTGCCTGGAGCGGCGGGAGCCCGACACGATCACCGGTGAGGTGCTGCGGATGGAGTCGCGCAAGGGCAAGGAGGTGGCCCGGTTCCTGGCTCTGGACGAGGGGAACACGGACCTGACCACCGCCTGGGCGCTGCCCGCGGCCTCGCAGGGCATCGCGACCGGCGCCCAGGTGCGGCTGAGAGTCTCGCGGGGCACCCGCACCATCCGCTCCGCGGAGCTGGTGAGGGCCGCGATGTCGGAAGGTGACCGAGTGAAGGCCCCCAAGCAGGACGCCTCTTAAGGAAGAAGATGCTCTGGAGCGCCTTCGCGGTGAGGCGCTCCGGACGCCTGTCCACGTGCTCACCGCGGCCAGGATCTCCGGCAGCCGGGCCGTCGCCCGGGAGGCCGCAAGTCGCCGCTCCAGCAGCGCGATCCCGTACCGAGGGGGCGCTCATGCCGCGTTCGGGAAGTCGCGGACCAGCTCGGTGAATTCCTCTGACGGGTAGTCGGGGGCGGTGCTTTCGTCCCCGTACGCCCCCGTGAAGCGTCCGCGGGCCGGCACTTTCGTGCGTCCGGGGTCTTTACGCCGTCGCCATGGATGGTCTAGAACGAAAGTCATCCGATGTTACGCGAGTCCGGGGTCTGATTTCTGCACGCCACAGTGGAGTCATGTGCAGAGGCAGGCACATTCATCGGACCACTAAGTCGACACCGTTGACTGAGAGCCGTACCGCCCTGGAGGGCATCGTGCAGAAATTCCCCCGCCGCCGCCGGCGGGTTCCGTACAGACGGGCCGTCGCGCTCTGCTCGGCGGTGCTCACCGTCCTCGCGGGTGCCGCCGTGGTCGACGGCGGCACCGCCGCCGCGGCCGCGGGACCGACCACCGCCTGGCAGCACGGAGACTTCGCGCTCGACCCGGCAGGTGTCGTCAGCCGCTCCGACATCGTGCTCGGTTCGCCGAACTCCGACCCGACCGCGTCCATGCCGCTGGGCAACGGATCGCTCGGCGTGGCGGCCTGGGCGGCGGACGGCTTCACCGCCCAGCTCAACCGCTCCGACACCATGCCGGACCGCAAGTCGCCCGGCCGGCTCAACATCCCCGGCCTGTCCGTCATTTCACACGCCGCCGACTTCCGCGGACAGCTGGACCTGACCGACGGCGTGCTGCGTGAGTCCGGCGGCGGCATGTCGATGAAGGCCTGGGTCGCGGCGGAGAAGGACGAGCTGATCGTCGACGTCTCCGGCGCGGACCCGGGCGTGGCGCAGACCGCCACCATCAACCTGTGGTCGCCGCGGAAACCCACCGCCGCCGTGTCCGGCACCGTCGGCACCCTGGCCGAGACCTGGGCCGACGGCAGCCCGCCGATCGGCAGCGGAAAGACCTTCGGCTCGCTCGCCGCCATCACCGCGGGCGGCCGCCGGGTGAACACCACCGTCAGCAGCCCGACGCAGGTCAAGGTCAGCTTCACCCCGCACGCCGACGGCACCTTCCGGGTCGTCGTCGCCTCGCCGGGCTGGACCGGCGGAAACGCCGCCAAGACCGCCGCCGAGGTGATCGGCCATGACGCGACCGCGTCCGTGAGGACCCTGATGTCCGCACAGGACCGTTGGTGGAAAGGTTTCTGGGCGCATTCGGGCCTGATCGCGATGAGTTCGGCGGACGGCAGCGCCGAATACATCGAGAACCTGCGCACGCTGTACCTCTACGAAGAGGCGGCGTCCATGAAGAAGGGGATCTACCCGGGCAGCCAGGCCGGCGAGGCCGACATGTTCGCCTGGAACAAGGACACCCAGACCTGGACGCCGTCCGCATACTGGCTGTGGAATCTGCGCACCCAGATCGCAGCGAACATGAGCTCGGGCAACGACCAGCTCAACACCCCGATCTTCGACATGTACGCCGACGACCTGCCCGCCATCGAGGCGTGGACCAAGCAGCAGATGGGCGGCCGTCCTGGCGCCTGCCTGCCGGAGACGATGCGCTTCAACGGCAACGGCATCTCCCCCGGCGTCGGCGAGAACGGCTCGTGCAGCGAGCCGGGCAGCCCCAACTGGAACGCCCTGGACATCTCCTCGGGTCCTGAGGTCGCTCTCTACATGTGGGAGCAGTACCAGGGCACCGGCGACAAGGCCGCGCTGAAGCGGTACTGGCCGTTCATCAAGTCGGTCACCGAATTCCAGCTGGCCTACCAGACCGTGCGCGACGACGGCCTGCTGCACGCCGAAGCCAACGCCCACGAGACCCAGTGGGCAGTCCAGGACCCGACCACCGACATCGCGCTCGACCAGGCGGTCTTCCCGCTGATCGGCAAGATCGCGCGTGTGCTCGGTACCGACCGCGGCGCCGACAAGGCCCTGGTGACCCGCGTCGCCACCGCGCAGACGCAGATCCCGCCCTACCCGCGCACCGACCAGGCCACCCGCGGCAAGCTGCTCAACCCCGGCTACACCGCGGCCGAGACCGCCGCCGCGGACGCCACCGGCACGGACATGATCGCGATCTCGTACGAGCCGGCGGCCGAGCGCAGGAACGGCGAGAACATCGAACTGGAGCCGCTGTGGCCCTGGAACACCGTCAGTGACCAGGACGCAAACCTGTTCTCGCTCGAGCAGCGCAGCTACGCGCACCGGCCCAACAAGGGCGGCAACGACTGGTCGATGGACGCCATCGACGCGGCCCGGCTGCAGAACCCCGCCGAGGTGCGCGGCAACCTGATCTCGCTGACCGAAGGGCACCAGGTCTACCCCAACGGCTTCGCCGACCTCGGCAGCTCGGTGGGCTTCCAGCCCTATATCGAGCAGGAGGCCGGCGTCGCGACCGCGGTCGGCGAGGCGCTGGCCCAGGACTACGACGGCATCGTCCGCTTCGCACCGGCCTGGCCGGACGAGTGGGACGGCGCGGGCAGCGTCTACTTCCAGGGCAAGAACAAGGTGGACGTGCAGGTACAGGGCGGCAAGCTGGTCACCGCCGCGATCGAGGCCGGCACCTCCGCCACTCTGCGGGTGAAGAACCCGTGGCCCGGGCAGCTCACCGAGGTCGTGGACGGCAGGAGCGGCCATGTCGTCGTCCACGCGAGCGCCGCGGACCTGCTGAACGTCCCCGTGAAGTCCGGCAAGTCCTACCTGGTGCAGCAGGTCGCCGCGCCCACCGCCGCCCTGCCGTTCGCGCAGGTCACCGGTAGCGCGCCGACCGCGGCCCGGCACCTGGGCGGCGTACAGCTCGGCCTGGACGCGGCCACCCGGTCCGGCAGCGCCACCGTCGGAACCGTGCTGGGCGGCACCAACCGGGACTACGGCCTCAGCCAGACCGAGGACGCCGGCTCCCCCACCACCGCGGATGACGTGGCCGGGCTCACCGCCCGCACCACAGAAGGCGACCTGTCCTTCGACGTCGCCGACGACGTGGCCGCGACGGGGTCCTACGACGCCAAGGTCACGGTGTCGTACTACGACTCCGGCACCGGCTCGCTGTCCGTGCAGTTCGACGCCGGGGCCAAGGACCGCTACCACGAGGCCGGCACCATCGCGCTGACCGGTACCGACACCTGGAAGACCGCAGACGTCAATCTCAGCGGTGCCTGGTTCGGCGGGCTGCAGAGCGCGGGCGGCGACCTGCGGCTGCACTCGGCGGCCGGCCCCTTCACCGTGCACAGCGTGGGCCTGACAGTCACCGGCGCCCGGGTGCCCGACCGGCACGCCTTCCCACCGGCCCCGGCGATCACCACCCCGCGCGGCGGAGCCACCGTCAAGCTGGGCTCGGCGGTGTCCGGTACGGCGATCCCCGACGGCAAGGTGACCGTGCGCGAGGCGTCACGGGTGCTGTGCACCGCCACCGCCGACGACAGCGGCGACTGGAGCTGTGCTCCCGACGGCGGCTTCACCCCGGGGCGGCAGACCGCCACCGCGACGGTCGCCGACCCGGGCGGCATGGTCAGCGAAGCCTCGGCCGGGGTCGCCTTCGACGCCTCCGACCTGCCGCCCGGCACCGCTGTGGTCGGCTCGGTCGTCGGCGCCACCGACCACGCGTACGGGATGAGCGAGGACGAGCGGCCCTCGGGCGGCTTCGACGGCCCGACGACCGCCTCGGTGGTCGACGGCCTGTCGGCGCGCACCAGCACCCAGGGCAATATCTACTTCGACGTCGACGACTCGATCGCGCACGCCGCGTACTACACGGCGACCTTCACTCTCTCCTACTACGACCAGGGCACTGGTTCCTTCTCGGTGCAGTACGACAACGGCGGCTCCGACCCGTACAAGTCCACCGCGGGAATCGCGCTGACCGGCAGCAACACCTGGAAGACCGCGACCGTGACGGCCCCCGACGCCTACTTCGGCGGCCAGCAGCACTCGGCGGCCGACTTCCGGCTGCGCAACGGCAGTGGTCAACTGACGGTGCACAGCGTGGCGGTGAAGATCAGCGGTGACGGCGTCCCGAACGTCACCCACTTCGCGCCGCCGGTGACGGTAGCCTCGCCCGCGGCGGGCGACACCGTCGGTGCCGTCTCGGGCTCCGCGGAGCCCGGCGCGACGGTGACCGTGAAGTCCGACGACGCGGCGCTGTGCAAGGCCACCGTTTCCGACAGCGGCAGCTGGACCTGCACCGGGTCCGGCGAACTCGCCGCGGGGCCGCACACGTTCAAAGCCACCGCCGCCGACCCGACCGGCACCCCGGCGGAACCGGCCACCGTACAGGTGACGGTGGCGTAACCAGCAGCGCGGGAAGGAGCGGTCCGGCCGAACGGCCGGGCCGTTCCCGTGCGTCGGGCCGGGCGGGTTTACGCGAAGCCGACGATGCCGCGCGGGCTGTAGTGCTCCTCGAGGCGCTTGCACTCGTCGTCGCTCAGCCGCAGGTCGACGGACGCGACGGCGTCGTCCAGGTGCTGCGGCTTGGTCGCACCGACGATCGGCGCGGTCACCCCCGGCTGCCGCAGCAGCCAGGCCAGCGCGACCTGGGCGCGGGCGACACCGCGCTCGTCCGCGATCGCCGCGACGGCGTCCACGATGTGCCGGTCGGTGTCCTGGTAGAGGGCCTTGCCGAACTCGTCGGTCTCGCTGCGCGCGCTGGTGGTGTCCCAGGCCCTGGTGAGCCGGCCGCGGGCCAGCGGGCTCCACGGGATGACCCCGACACCCTGATCGGCGCACAGCGGCAGCATCTCCCGCTCCTCTTCGCGGTAGAGCAGGTTGTAGTGGTTCTGCATGCTGACGAAACGGGTCCAGCCGTGCCGCTCGGCGACGTACTGCGCCTTGGAGAACTGCCACGCGTACATCGAACTCGCCCCGATGTAGCGGGCCTTGCCCGCCTTCACCACGTCGTGCAGGGCCTCCATGGTCTCCTCGATCGGCGTCGCCCGGTCCCAGCGGTGGATCTGGTAGAGGTCGACGTAGTCGGTGCCCAGCCGGCGCAGGCTGTGGTCGATCTCGGTCATGATCGCCTTGCGGGACAGCCCGCCACCGTTGGCCCCCGGCCGCATCTGGCCGTGCACCTTGGTGGCCAGCACGATCTCGTCGCGGCGGGCGAAGTCGGCAAGCGCCCGGCCGACGATCTCCTCGCTGGTGCCGTCGGAATAGACGTTCGCGGTGTCGAAGAAGTTGATCCCTGCCTCGACGGCCTGCCGTACGAAGGGCCGGCTGGCCTCCTCGTCCAGCGTCCAGCTGTGGGTACCGCGGTCGGCGACGCCGTAGCTCATACAACCCAGACAGATGCGGGAGACGTCGAGACCGGTCGTGCCGAGTTTCAGATAGTCCATGGCCACCCACCCTACGTCGACGTCCGGTCGCCCTCATCGGAGGCGAGGAACCGGTCGAGCACCGCGGGCCAGGGACCGTACCCCGAGACAGGGTTGAGACGGCCGCCACCGTGTGCGGCACGGAGCAGCCCTGGACTCCCTGTTCGTCACCCGCTTTGCTCTGCCGTACTGCCCTGCGGCTAGTTTGTGTGCAGGACAGGTACGCAGGCCCGTGGTGGCAGAGGTGCACGGGGGACGGGAGGTCGGGAAGAGTGTCCCTGCGCGGAAGTGATCCAGCGGAGATCGGCGGTTATCCACTTGAGGCGCGGCTCGGCTCGGGTGGCATGGGCACGGTCTTTCTGGCCCGTACGAGTTCGGGGCGACCTGTCGCGATCAAACTGATCCACCAGCAGTTCGCGGGGGACGACGAGTTCCGCATCCGTTTCCGACAGGAGGTGGCGGCGGCGAGACGGGTGAGCGGCGCGTTCACCGCCGCCGTGGTCGACGCTGCCCCTGAGGCCGAGCAGCCGTGGATGGCGACGACCTATATCGAGGGGCACACGCTCGCGCAGCGCATCGCCACGAAGGGCCCGCTGAACGGAGCGGAGCTGAGAAGGCTTGCCATCGGGCTGGCGGAGGCACTGCGCGACATCCACCGGGTGGGGGTCGTCCACCGTGATCTGAAGCCCTCGAACGTCGTGCTCTCGCCCGAGGGCCCGCGCGTCATCGACTTCGGCATTTCGCGCGCCGTGGACCAGCAGACGCTGACGATGACAGGGCGGGTCATCGGTACGCCGCCCTTCATGTCGCCGGAACAGTTGCAGGCGCCGCGTGGTGTGGGACCGCGATCCGATGTCTTCTCGCTGGGGACGCTGCTGGTGTACGCAGCGACGGGCCACGGGCCCTTCGACGCGGACAGCCCATACATGACGGCTTATCAGGTAGTGCACGAGGAGCCGTCACTGGGTGCCGTGCCGGTGGCTTTGCGCGCGGTCGTCGAGTCGTGCCTGGACAAGGAGCCCAAGGGGCGCCCCTCGGCGGACGAACTCCTCGTGCTGCTGCGGGACCTGCCTGCCGACCTCGGCGCGACCGACGCGAGCGGGGTCGGCGCGGGCCGCACTCGCGACGTGATCACCCAGCATCACTTCGCGACGCGGGCCACCCCGGCGCCGACTGCCCCGACCACCGCCCCGGCCGGTCCCGATACAGGGAGCACCGGCACCTCCATCGGCCGCCGTCTGCGCAGCCGATGGCGGCCTGTGCTCGCGGCCGCGGTCGCGGTGGCAGCGATCGGCGGGGGAGTCGCCGCGCTGAAGGCGGGCGGCTCCGGGGGGAACAGCGGCGGCGACAAGGGCAACAGCGTTGCGGCGCCGGGTGCCGCACTTCCGGACGGCTTCGAGCCGTGGCGCAAGACCGTGCAGGGCGGTCGCGAGGACATCCCCGACGAGCTGCGTTGCGTCGCGCGCGGCGACGCGCTGTTCTGCGGGGGCGGCGGTGTTGTCGCGACCCGTATCAGGGCCCTGGACGGCTCGCGGGTGTGGACGGTGAAGAGCCCGGGCATCCCCGTCCAGGGCATGCACCTGGTGGGCGCCACCGACGACACGGTGCTCGGTTACCGCTTCGCCGCCCAGGACGCCTCGCAGAACCCTCCCAGCGAGGTGGTGGCCATCGACGCGAACAACGGCCGGGAGCTGTGGTCCGTGCCGTCCGGCGCCCAGTCGATGGCCGTCATGGGTCGGACTCAGGACGCCATGGTGGTCGGCTCCGCCGTCGTGACGGTCGACGCTTCCAACTCCCGCTTCGAGGCCCGGGACGCGCACAGCGGTGAGGTCACCTGGACGACGTCGTTCCCCGCTGGTACACAGTGCGCTCCCGTCCCGGTGGGCCCACAGCTCTTCGCGATGTGCGCGACGGATGCGGAGGTGGATGCCTCAGAGGTGCGCCACCCCACCCTGTACAAGGTCGACCACGCCTCGGGGACGCTGGGCAGGCCCATCGCGGTTGACGGCCCCGCCGTGCCGATGGGCGTCGCCAACGGCACGCTCGTACTCCTTCAGGAGCACATGGAGGGAACGGCGCTGGCCGGGTACGACGGGGTGGCGCGGGTCGACCCGGCCTCGCGGAAGGTCACGTACTCCCGACTGGCCAAGACGTACGCGGGGACGCCCGGCATGGCGGACGGCACCGTCTACGTGAGCGGGCAGGCCGGTCTCGTCACGGCCCTCGACCCCGCGACCGGCCGGAAGAAGTGGTCGCGGCAGACGGGCGTGGAGGGAGCGTCGGGTCCCGTGGCGGGAGCCGATGCGCTGTATTTCAGCTCGGCCACGGGCCGGGTGGTCGCGCTGTCGCCGTACGATGGCAAACCCCTGTGGACAACAGATCCGCAGGCCGATGGTTTCACGGGCGAGCAGGGCGCAAGCCCGCGCGTGACCGTTGCGGGGCGTGCGGTGATCGTGGCCGCGGCCAAGAACACTCTCTTCGCCTTCGACGCGCAGAAGCCGCCGAAGTCGGGCTGACTCGGACGCCACCGATCCGATGACGCGCCCGAAGTTTGGCCCCTGGCTCCGTGACGAGAACGGCCCCTACGACGGCCTCGTCGCTGCCGCGGTGGACCGACTCGGCCGGCCGGGAGGCAACCGGTCGGCCGCCGAGGACGCCGCGCGCGCATCTCCAGGACTGCCCGTGTTTGACCCGTCGGAGTGAAGTTGCCCGGCACTCCCGAGTACGTCAGATCTCTCTGGATGAAGGGGAGATGAGAGACATTCACCCGCCATGCCGACTTGTGGTCCCCTTCGGATGAACTCTTCTCAGAGGATCCTCATCCCGGACGCCCGGATGGAGTACCGACGGGGCGGCGCGCCGCGGCTCTTGGCGAAACCGGTCTGAACGAGGGCCCGGGACATCGTGATTCCGCGCCGGAACGCCCGGCGCGGAAGGGACGAACGAACAATGAATCTCACCATCAAGCGCGCCGTCGTTACCGCGGTCGCCGCGGTCTCGGTACTCGCGGGATCGGCGACCGTCGCGGGCGCCGTCTCCCCGCACGGCGGCCCGAAGCATCACTGCAAGCACGGGAAGTTCACCCAGCACGGGAAGTCCACCAAGATTCGCCACGGCGTCCGGTACCACCACACGCTGCACCTGAAGGGCCACCGCCTGCCCGTCAAGATCCTCATGACGAAGGGGCTCGCGAACCGGTCGCATTGATTCCGGCCCTCTTCACGGCGCCCCTGTGCGAGCCACGCACGGGGGCGTCGCCGTGTCCCGATATGGCATGTGACGACAGCTTTGAACGGTGTCTGTCATGCGCTCCGCCAAGGCCGTGGTGGAGGGTGAGAGCCCGCCGGCAACCAGATCAGCGGTAGTACGACTTTCACGACACCCCGGAAGGGCGGCGAGAGGAGCATCGCGGAGCGCTCGGAGTGTGAGATGACCCAAGGCTTGGGAGCCGTCTCGCCGGCCACCATGTGCCGGAACACCACGACGATCACCGCCGCAACGAACGCGATCGCGTAGGTGAGCGAGCTGGGCAGCCCCAGCTCGTGCAGCAGGGGGTCGAGTTCGTGGGAGATTGCGGGCTTGGAGACCGAGCCCAGCCCCAGCGGGCAGATGGTGATGCCGAGCTCGGGCGCCTGCGAGCATCAGGGACAGCTCGCGCATACCGGCGAGCGACCCCTTGGGGCCCCGGTGGCCGTCGGAGGTGGCCCTCTCCATGCGGTGCCGCTCGGCGGCGATCAACGCGAACTCGGCCACCACGAAGAACCCGCTGCCGATCCCGACGTACCAGCACGGCCCCAACCGGCACATCAGGGCCAGGTCCGCCGATCAGGTGCCGATACCGCGATTCTGCGTAATCCCTTCGAGTAATGCGTTACTCGTAAAGGGCGAACCGGAACAATAGGGGACGGGTGACGGAAGGGAGATCGACGGGAGAGTGGTGCATGCCCCTGCGGAAACGTAAGGCGCAGCTGAAGACCCGGGCCGGGAAGGCAGCGGTCAGTGGATACGGTGCGATGGATGCGCGCCTGCCCGTCAGCGAGCTGGGCAGGCAGTTGCTGCGCAAGGCCTTTCCCGACCACTGGTCCTTCCTCCTCGGCGAGATCGCCCTCTACTCGTTCGTGGTCCTGCTCCTCACCGGCGTGTACCTCACCCTGCTCTTCGACCCGAGCATGAGGGAGAGCGTCTACACCGGTTCCTATGCGCCCCTTCAGGGCGTGAGGATGACGCAGGCCTACACCACCACCCTCAACATCAGTTTCGACGTGCGCGGAGGCCTGCTGATCCGTCAGATCCACCACTGGGCGGCACTGGTGTTCGTCGCCGCGATCGCCGTCCATTTGCTGCGGATCTTCTTCACCGGCGCCTTCCGTAAGCCGCGGGAGGCCAACTGGGTCGTGGGCGTGACCCTGTTCGTACTCGCGCTCCTCGAAGGATTCGCGGGCTACTCGCTGCCCGACGATCTGCTGTCCGGTACGGGCCTGAGGACGGCGGCCACCATTGTGGGGTCGATCCCTGTCGTCGGAACGTACGTGGAGCTGTTCGTCTTCGGAGGACAGTTCCCGGGCAGTGACGTGATCCCTCGTCTGTACGCCGTGCACATCCTGCTCGTGCCCGGCCTGATCGTGGCGCTGATCACCGTTCATCTCATGCTGGTGGTCTACCTCAAGCACACCCACTGGGCGGCGCAGGGGAAGACCAACAAGAAGGCCGTCGGCTCACCGGCGTTCCCGCAGTTCACCGCGAAGACCACAGGCTTCTTCCTCATGGTGTTCGGCGTACTGGCCCTGCTGGGCGGGCTCGCCCAGATCAACCCCGTATGGAACTACGGTCCCTACCGTGCCGACCAGGTCTCCGGTAACGCACAGCCGGACTGGTATGTCGGGTTCCTGGAGGGCGCGCTCCGGCTGATGCCGCCATGGGAGACCAACATCGCGGGTCACACCATCATGTGGAATGTGTTCATTCCGACGCTCGTGCTGCCGGGCGTGGTCTTCACGGCGCTGTTCCTCTATCCCTTCTTCGAGGAGTGGGTGACGGGCGACCGCAGGGAACACCATCTGTGCGACCGGCCGCGCAATCGGCCTACCCGCACCGGGCTCGGCGTGGCGGCCATCGTCTTCTACGCCGTTCTCCTGGTCGCCGGCGGCAACGACGTCGTCGCCTTCTCGTTCAGGGTTTCGATCGAGGTCATGATCTGGATCCTCAGGATCGCGCTGATCGCCGCCCCGCTCCTGGCGTTCGCACTGACCAAACGCCTCTGTCTCGCCCTTCAGATGCGGGACCGCCGCCGGCTGAGCGAGGGCGAGGAGACCGGCCAGGTGACCCAATCGGTGAGCGGCGACCTCTCGGAGAGCCACCGCGGCCTGAGCCCGACAGCCCGCTACCGCATTCTGATGCGTGATGTCCCGACGCCTCTGGAGCTCCCCGAGGAGGGCCCGGTCTCGCGTCGGCGACGGCTTCGGACCGTACTGAGCGGGTGGTACTACAGGGACCTCGTGGACCTGCCCGCCACGGACGAGCAACGGTCCCGGATCGCCGAGCGGACGGCGCCGCCGGAGCCGGTTCGCGAGCCCGAGGACTGAGAGCCGTCCTCAGCCCTGCACACGCGCGTACTGGAAGACCATTCCGAACACCCCCGCCAGGACCACGCCCAGGCCGATCAGGAAGAGCCACAGACCGAACACCACACCGAGAGCGAGCAGGGCCACCCCCGTGGCCGTCAGCGACGGCCAGATGCTGTGCGGGGAAAAGAAGTCCACCGGACCGGACCGCTCATGGATCTGCCCGTCCGCGCGGTCCTCGGGGCGAAGCCCCTTCCTCCGGTAGTTGGTGGCGAAGAAGAACGTGACCAGCAGCGCCATGAGGAACGAGACGGTAAGTGCCGCCGTCCCTGTCGGATCCCGGGACCACACGGCGTAGAGAACATCGGTCACGAGAAAGAACCCCGCGACTCCGGCGAAGAGAACGGCCTCGGTCTTCATCCGCCCGACTCCTCCTCGGCGCCCGGAATGGAGTGGGACCCGCTTCGGCCGAGGCCCGACTTCTCCTTCAGTGGGTGGTGCAGGTCGAAGGCCGGTGAGTCGGAACGTACGCGGGGCAGAGCCCGGAAATTGTGCCTCGGGGGTGGACAGGAGGTCGCCCACTCCAGGGAACGGCCGAACCCCCACGGGTCGTCCATTTCGACCTTCGGTGCGTAACGGCTGGTGTGCCACACGTTGTACAGGAACGGCAGTGTCGACAGACCGAGCACAAAGGAGCCGACGGACGAGATCGTATTGAGCACGGTGAAGCCGTCCGCTGCGAGATAGTCGGCGTAACGGCGGGGCATTCCGGCCTCCCCCAGCCAGTGCTGGACCAGGAAGGTCAACTGAAAGCCGACGAACAAGGTCCAGAAATGGATACGTCCGATGCGTTCATCCAGCATGCGTCCGGTGAACTTGGGCCACCAGAAGTAGAAACCGCCGAACATCGCGAAGACCACTGTGCCGAAGAGCACGTAATGGAGGTGGGCGACGATGAAATATGAATCGGTGAGGTGGAAGTCCAGCGGGGGCGAGGCGATCAGCACCCCGCTGAGGCCGCCGAGGAGAAATGTCACGAGGAAGCCGATCGCCCAGAGCATGGGTGTCTCGAACGTGATGCTGCCGTGCCACATGGTGCCGATCCAGTTGAAGAACTTGACACCGGTGGGCACGGCGATGATGAACGACATGGCGGAGAAGAACGGTAGGAGAACGGCTCCCGTGGCGAACATGTGATGGGCCCAGACAACCGCCGAGAGCATGGTGATGCTGATCGTGGCCATGACCATTCCGAAATACCCGAACATCGGCTTCCGGCTGAACGCGGGAATGATCTCGCTCACCACTCCGAAGAAGGGCAACGCGACAATGTAGACCTCGGGATGGCCGAAGAACCAGAACAAGTGCTGCCACAGCAGTGCCCCGCCGTTGGCGGAGTCGAAGACATGCGCCCCGAACTTTCGGTCGGCTTCGAGGGCGAGCAGCGTGGCAGCGAGCACCGGAAACGCGAGCAGCGCGAGGATCGAGGTGAACAGAACGTTCCAGGTGAAGATCGGCATCCGGAACATGGTCATACCGGGGGCGCGCAGACAGACGATCGTAGTGATGAAATTGACTGACGCCAGGGTCGTGCTGATCCCCGACAGCACCAGGCCCATGGTCCAGAGGTCTCCGCCGGCGCCGGGCGAGAAGACGGCACTGTTCAGCGGAGCGTAGGCGAACCAGCCGAAATGTGCCGCGCCGCCGGGCACCACGAATCCGGACACCACAATGATTCCGCCGAAGAGGAAGAGCCAGTAGGTGAGCGCGTTCAGGCGAGGGAAGGCGACGTCGGGTGCACCGATCTGCAGCGGCATGATGGCGTTCGCGAAGCCGCCGAACATCGGCGTGGCGAACAGCAGCATCATGACGGTGCCGTGGATCGTGAACAGCTGGTTGTACTGTTCCGCGCTGACAATCTGAAGTCCTGGCCGGGCCAGCTCCGCTCGCATGAGCATGGCCAGTACCCCGCCCAGCAGGAAGAACCCGAACGCGGTGACCATGTAGAGATTGCCGATGACCTTGTGGTCCGTGGTCGTCAGCCACCCCATGAGTCTCACACCGGCACTGATGCGCTTGTCGGCCACCGGCTCGGCCGGCGCGGCTTCCTGCAGGTCCTGCGCCATCGGTTCTCCGTCCCTCCCGGTTGACTCGATGGTGGAGCCTGCCGGCGAGGACGGCCGTACGACTGGCGGTGTCACCCTCGAATTTCACCGGATCACCGGTGCACCCGCTCGGAGCCCCCGGATGCCGCAATGGATCTCGTGGACCGGGCCAGGACCGATGCGGCACGCGCAACTGATCGATGGCGGCCTCAGTCCGCTCATCCGGCGCCGCCGGGACTCATTGTTCGGGGGACGCCACAAAGACGGCGAAGTCCTTGCTCCCGTGCAGCGGTGGCAGGGATTCGGGGCGCCAGGCGCGGGCGTAGGCGGGTGACTTGTGCCCGGGAGCCACGATCACCGCGACAGGTGTGCGACGGGCTGCCGCGCGCAGGCCGTCGGCGGTGATGCTCCCGTCGTGGCCGCCGATCTGTCGCGACGCGCAGCCGGCGTAGTAGCCGATCGGCACCGCGTCGAAACCGGTGACCACACAGGGTGGGCGTACCCCCAGATGGT
This sequence comes from Streptomyces sp. NPDC002206, assembly GCF_053593595.1. Lineage (NCBI taxonomy): Bacteria > Bacillati > Actinomycetota > Actinomycetes > Kitasatosporales > Streptomycetaceae > Streptomyces > Streptomyces sp. NPDC002206. The sequence goes on along the minus strand of NZ_JBSFCW010000011.1, from coordinate 170,645 downwards.
GCAGCCGGTCGGCGATCGCCGTGTACTCCTGCCGCGCCACGCGGCTGCGGGCGACGACATGGCCGAGTACCCAGTACTGGACGGCGAGGTGACTGGCCAGGGCGTACGCGAGCAGCACGGCGACCGTCGGCCGCCACCCGGGGCGGGCGGAGGTGAACAGACCGCGCAGGCACTCGGCGACGGGAAGCGCCAGCAGAGCGTAGGTGGGAAGCAGGAACCGGGGGGCAGCGTAGTCGATCATGAACAGGTAGGGCGTCGCCATGGACGCCGCGACCAAGGTCGCGAGGACGGCGGCAGGGCGGCGCGGGCCGGCGGCGACGATGCCGCCCGCCGTGAGCAGCGGCAGCGCGAACCACCACGCCGCGGTGACCGGGTGATTCCAGGGCACATCGCACGGGCGGCACAGAGTCCGCCCGTCCAAGGCGCGAATCTGATCGTCGACGGCGAGATGCCGGCCCAGGCCGCCCTGAATCTCGCTGGCGCGGTGCAACCGGGCGGCCACGCCGCCGTAGTGCAGCTGGGCTTCGATGATCCACGGTGCCGAGCCGAGGAGAAGGGCGGCCACGAGCACGGCGGGCACGGCCAGGCATCGCCAGCTCGGGACCGCCACGGCTGCCACGGCCAGAGGCAGAACCAGGTAGCAGGCGTCCGAGGGCCGCATGAGGGCGACCAGAACCACACCGGCGCCGAGGCCGACGAGCGCCTTGCCGTCGGCCGTCTCCCTGACGGCTCGTAGGAAGCAGCCCACGGCGGCCAGCGACCCCAGGGCGCACCACAGGTTGGGCATCGCCATCGGGCCGTAGTACAGGGTGATCCATAGCCCGGCGAACATCGCGCCCGCCCCGGCGAGAACCGGGGGTGGCAGAAGGCGACGCCAGACCCACAGGGCGACGAAGAGCCCGAATCCGGAGCACAGCGCCAGATACACGTGCAGCGCGGCCGTGGAGGAGGTCAGCGCGGCCACGGGCGCGACCAGATACGAAATTCCCCGAGCCCGGGGCGCACTGAAGAACGCGGCCGGAACATCCCGGCTGACCTGGCTGACGTAGACGGTCTCGTCCCAGCCGAGTCCCGAGCCGGGCACCACCAGCACCAGCTGGACGAAAGTGAAGGCGGCGGCGACGACCGCCAGCCAGGGAAACGGGCGGCCGTAGGTGTTGTCGGCACCGGAGAGCCGCATCTGCGCCACTCGCGGGCCGACGGCCAGTCGGTCGGGCATGGATCAGTCCTCCACGGCAACGGACAGCGGGCCGGGCTCTCTGCGCAACTCTGCGAGTGCCGGGCGCAACTGACCAACGTTGATCGGCCATGTGGAGCACACGCCGTGCCGGGCGTGCGGTGGAGGAGCGGCGAACAGCAGGCGGCTCACCCAGCGATCACGGGGCCGGCCGGCGGGCGACGAGATGGGTCTCGTGCGCTCCGGGGCGGTGAACCTGTTCGACCCGGAGGCGGTCGTCCTGGGCGGGATGTTCCGAAGGCTGATGCCGTGGCGCGGTGCGCCTTCGGACGCCCGGCTCACCGCCCGGGTGGTGCACGCGCACTCGATCGCCGGACAGGCCGGATTCAGGCCCGTCCGACGATCGAGGACATCGTTTACGACCGGTGCGCGGCGATCAGCTGCTGATACCAGCGGTAGCTGTCCTTCGGGGTCCGCTCCTGGGTGTCGTAGTCGACCCGGATGATTCCGAACCGCTTCGCATAGCCCAGCGCCCACTCGAAGTTGTCCAGCAGCGACCAGACGTAGTAGCCGCGTACGTCGACACCGGCGTCCATCGCCGCCTTCAGGGCGGTCAGGTGACTCTGCAGGTAGGTCACCCGTTCGGTGTCGTGGACGGCACCGTCCGGGCCGACGGTGTCGAACTCGGCGGAGCCGTTCTCGGTGATGTGCACCGGCGGCAGGGCGTCACCGTACGTCCGCTTCAGCGCGGTCAGCAGATCGGTGAAGGACTCGGGGACGACCGGCCAGCCCATCGCTGTGCGCCGGACGCCCGGGTACTCCGTCTCGGTGTACCGGTTGTCCGTGGCTACCCGCAGTGCCGGGTCGGCCTCGCGGTAGGGGGCGGTGGCGACCACGATGGGCCGGTAGTAGTTGATGCCCAGGAAGTCCAGGGGCTGGGAGATCAGCTCCAGGTCACCCTCACGGCGGTAGTCCTGCGCGGTGATCAGCTCGCCCCAGGTCTCCTCATCGGTCGCCGGGTAGCGGCCCGCGAGGATCGGCTCGGTCCACACCCGGTTGTGCTGGGTGTCGGCGCGGACGACGGCGGCGAGGTCGGCGTCCGATTCGGTGGCCGGGACGTTGCGGTCCAGGTTGAGCGTGATTCCCGCCTCGCGGACACCCGCGGCGCGCAGCGCCTTCATTGCCAGGCCGTGACCGACGAGCAGATGATGCGCGGCGGCCAGCGCCCCGGTGCCCTCCTTGGCACCCGGCGCGTGCCGGCCCACGGAGTAGCCGAGGAAGGCGCTGCACCACGGCTCGTTGAGCGTGATCCAGCGCGGCACCCGGTCGCCGAGGTGCTCGGCGACGATCGACGTGTACTCGCCGAACCGCTCCGCGGTCTCCCGCACTCGCCAGCCGCCTCGGTCCTCCAGTGCCTGGGGCAGGTCCCAGTGGTAGAGGGTGGCGGCCGGTTCGATGCCCGCTTCGAGCAGTTGGTCGACGAGCCGGGAGTAGAAGTCCAGGCCCTTCTGGTTGGCCGGCCCGCTGCCGTCGGGCTGGATCCGCGGCCAGGCGATGGAGAAGCGGTACGACTCCACGCCCAGGTCGCGAAGGAGCGCGATGTCCTCGGGGTAGCGGTGGTAGTGGTCGCAGGCCACGTCACCTGTGTCGCCGCCGTCCGTCTTACCGGGCGTGTGACTGTAGGTGTCCCAGATGGAGGGGCCGCGGCCGTCCTCCTGCGCGGCGCCCTCGATCTGGTACGAAGCCGTTGCCGCGCCGAAGACGAATCCGGGCGGGAAGGCGGGGAACTCACTCATCACGGACCTTACTTGACGGAGCCACCGGAGATACCGGCAGCGATGTACTTCTGGGCGAGGACGAGCAGGATCGCCGCGGGGATCGCGGACAGCACGGCCGCGGCCATGACCGAACCCCAGTCACCGACGTGGGCGCCGATGTACTGGTAGATGCCCAGAGTGATCGGCTTGACGTCGTCGGTGGTGTTCAGCGTGAGGGCGAACATGAAGTCGCTCCACGCGTACAGGAACGAGAACAGACCGGCGGTGATCAGCGAGTTGCGGCTCATCGGCAGCACGACCTGGACGAAGGTACGGAACCGTCCCGCACCGTCGACCTCGGCGGCCTCGATGACCTCGCGCGGGATGGCCACCATGAACGAGCGCATCAGCACGATCGAGAACGGGATGCCCAGCGAGGCGTCCGCCAGCATCAGGCCGAAGTACGAGTTGACCAGCCCGAGGTCCACGTACGCGCTGTAGAGGGCGTTGGCGATGACGATGCCGGGGACCATCTGGGTGATGAGCGTGCCGAAGACGATCACCTTGGTGCCCGGCAGCTCGAACTGGGCAAGCGCGTAGGCGGCGGGCGCGGAGATGGCCAGACAGATGGCGACGGCGCCGAGTGCGACGGCCAGCGAGGTCAGCAGATTGGTGCCCTGCTCGCCGATGGCCGAGCTGAAGCCGGACAGGTCCAGACTGTGCGGGATCGCGTCCACTTCCAGCAGCCCGGACTCGGGCTGCAGAGCGGTGTTGATCATCCAGTAGAGCGGGAAGAGCATCACGCAGAGGATGACGAGGCCCGCGATCATGGAGCCCCAGCGGCGCTTCGGCCTGTTCCGGCCGGCCTGCGACGGGACAGCGGGGGTGTGGGTGATGGTCGCCATGCCGGTCACTTCCCCTCGTTGCGGTTGGCCCGCAGGTAGAACACCGCGAAGACGGCGGATATGAGGATCAGAATGTTGCCGACCACAGCACCGGCTCCGAAGTCCAGCGAGACAAAGGAGTTCTGGTACGTCAGGGTGCCCAGGGTCTGCGTGGAGTCGGCGGGTCCGCCGTCGGTGAGGGCCAGGATCAGGTCGAGGATCTTGACGGTCGACATGAAGCCGAGCACCAGGACCACGGTGATGACGGGCTTGAGCAGCGGCAGGGTGATGGACCGGAAGGTCCGCCAGGCGGAGGCGCCGTCGAGCGCGGCGGCCTCGTGCAGCTCCTTGGGGACCTCTTGGAGTCCGCCGTAGAGGATCACCATGTTGAACGGGATGCCGATCCAGATGTTGACCAGGACGACGGAGACCAGGGCCATGCTCGTGCTGGTCAGCCACGGGGTGTCACCGACGCCGAAGATGCCGAGGAAGGAGTTGAGGACACCGGTGTCCTGGTCGAGGATGCGCCGCCAGACGATGCCGGAGACGACCATCGGGACCAGCCACGGCAGCAGGATCAGCGAGCGGAGCACGCCGTTGAGCGGGAACCGCTTGGTGAAGAACACCGCCAGCGCCAGGCCGATGCAGAACTGGCCGATCAGTGAACCGATGGTGAAGAGGATGGTCTGCCGGAGAGCCTTGCCGAACAGGTCGTTCTGGAAGACGTTCTTCCAGTTGTCGAACCCGTTGAACGGGGCCTTACCGGTGAAGAAGGTGGACGGCGAGTAGTCCTGGAAGCTCATCACGACGTTGCGGACGAGCGGGTAGCCGAAGAACAGCAGCATGAAGACGACCGCGGGGGCGAGGAAGCCCCACTGGGCGAGTTTCCTGCGGCGCTTGGCCCTCAGCGGGTCAGGAGTCTTCGTGCTCGTGGCGATCGGCGCGACGGGCGCGGGAGCAGTGGTGGTCGACATGTTCAGTTACCTCAGTTCCCGCTCTCGACACGCTGCTGTGCGTGCTTGAGGACGCTCTCGCTGGACTGGCCGGTGAGAGCGGCCTGGAAGGCGCTCTGCAGAGCGAGCGACACCGAGGACCAGCCCGCGCCGAGCTTGGCGGTGCGCGACCGGGCGGTGGCCACCTGGTCGGCCAGCGAGCTCAGCTCGGGAACCTTCTTGCGCCAGGTGTCGGCGGCCTTCTGGTTGGCCGGGATCATCCAGCTGTTCAGCGCGTAGGTGATCTCTTCCTGCTCGCTGGCCATGCAGTTGATGATGCGGGCGGAGGTCTTCTCCCGGACGGTGTCACCGATGTCGGGGATGGTCAGCATGCCGCCGCCCAGCGGACCGACCGAGTCGTCGCCGGCCTCGGGAACGGGGATCTGCGCGATGCCCCAGTTGAGCCCCTTCCTGGTGTTGAGCGTCTCGACCTGCCAGGGACCGTTGATCATCATGGCGGCGTTGCCGGCCATGAACTGGTCGTTGACGTCCGCCTGGGTCCAGTTGACCGTGGACTTGGACAGCGAGCCGTCCTTGAGCAGCGCCTTCCAGTAGTCCAGCGCCTCGACGACCTGCTTGCTGCCGAGGTCGGTCTCGCTTCCGCCGTTGGACCACATGAACGGCGTGAACTGATAGACGCCGTCCTCCGCGCCGCCCGCACTCAGGGCGATGCCGTACCGGTTGCCCCGGGTGAGCTTCTTCGCGCTTTCCTGCATCTCGGCCCAGGTGGTGGGCACTTCCAGGCCGGCCTTGTTCAGGATGTCCTTGTTGTAGAACAGCGCGAGGGTGTTCACCGTGCGCGCCGCGCCGTAATAAGTGCCCTTGTACGAGCCGTAGTCGAAGATGCCCTGGGGTATGTCGGCGGTGGAGACGCCCAGTTTCTTGAGGTCCTTCAGCCCGCCGGTCTCGGCGAACGTCGGCATCTCGGAGCCGTCGAACTGGATGATGTCCGGGAGCGACTTCGAGGAGGCCATCCGCAGCGACTTCGTCATGACCTGAGCGGCCGGAACGCTCTGCTGCTCGATGGTGACGCCGAGCTTCTTGCTGCAGCGCGACAGGGTGGCGGCGTCCCAGCTGTGGTACGAGTCGTCGGTCGAGGAGTTCAGGACGGTGTACACATTGCCGTCCCGCTGCTGGCCACATCCCGAGAGGGCTGTGCCGGCGACGATCGCGGAGACAACGGTGAGCGGGACGATGACCCGCCGATTTCGACGACGGCGCCGATGGCGCAGGCCGTCCAGAGAAGATGGTGTCACGTGCGTGCCCTTGCATGAGAGGGGTGCCGGCCCGGCGGGACCTCTCTGTCCCGACCAGGAGATTCATACGCCCCGGTACGGATCGGCAGGTCCGTACCGGGCGAGGCGGGGGTGTCCGGCGGCGGTCCGTCGCCGGACGCCCCGGAGGACTCAGCGGACGCCGAGGAGGTGTTCCATGGCGAGCTGGTCGAGGGCTTCGAAGGCCATCGAGCGTTCGGCGGCGGCCGTGACGTCGAACTCCTCGAACGCGGAGGTGTCGGCGAGCAGGCTCTTGAGGCCGTCCTCGGCGGTGGGCTGTGCGAGTTCGTCGAGGCGGGAGGCGGTCAGTGCCTCCTGCACGGCGGGGTCGGCGCGGAAGGCGAGGGCGCGCTCCTTGAGGATCAGGTAGTTGCGCATGCAGTTCTTCGCGGACTCCCAGACTCCGTCGATGCCGTCGGTGCGCACCGGCTTGAAGTCGAAGTGGCGCGGGCCGTTGTAGTCGGAGGTCTCCAGGAGGTCGACGAGCCAGAAGGCCTGGCGCAGGTCGCCGGCGCCGAAGCGGAGGTCCTGGTCGTACTTGATGCCGGACTGGCCGTTGAGGTCGATGTGGTAGAGCTTGCCGGCCCACAGGGCCTGGGCGATGCCGTGCGGGAAGTTCGGTCCGGCCATCTGCTCGTGGCCGACCTCGGGGTTCACGCCGTACATCTGCGGGCGCTCCAGGCGCTCGATGAACGCCAGGGCGTGGCCGACGGTGGGCAGCAGGATGTCGCCGCGCGGCTCGTTGGGCTTCGGCTCGATCGCGAACCGCAGGTCGTAGTCCTGTTCGACGACGTACTCGCCGAGCAGGTCGAAGGCCTCCTTCATCCGGTCCAGCGCGACCCGCACGTCCTTCGCGCCACCGGATTCGGCGCCCTCGCGGCCGCCCCAGGCCACGTAGGTCTCGGCGCCGAGCTCGACGGCGAGGTCGATGTTGCGGATGACCTTGCGCAGCGCGTAGCGGCGCACGTCGCGGTCGTTGGAGGTGAAGCCGCCGTCCTTGAACACCGGGTGGGTGAACAGGTTCGTCGTCGCCATCGGGACCTTCAGACCGGTGCGGTCCAGAGCGTCCTTGAAACGCGTGATGATCGCGGCCCGCTCGCTGTCCGAGGAGCCGAACGGGATCAGGTCGTCGTCGTGGAAGGTCACGCCGTGCGCACCGAGCTCCGCCAGTCGCTCGACGGACTCGACCGGGTCGAGCGCGGGACGGGTGGCGTCACCGAAGGGGTCGTTGCCGCGCCAGCCGACGGTCCAGAGACCGAAGGTGAACTTGTCCGCGGAGGAGGGGGTGAAGCGCTTCGACATTGGTCTGCCTCTTGTCGACAAGGGCTCGGGCGGCTGCTCTGCCGGCCGATCGATTTGTTGGCTGGCAGTACTAATACGGCATCTTGACGTTTGTTTCTAGAGCATCCATGTGACACACACGTCACATACAGACACTCTGACGGTCGCCCAGGGGGGTCCTCTGCCCGATCGGGGCGGGTCGGAAGCGTGTCGGCACATTGTCGAAGCGCTTCGACAAAAGATTTGTTTTGTGTACGATCAAAATCGGGATTCATAGGAACGAGGTACGTCATGCCGCCGCGACCAGCCACGAAAGCGGCCACCGCACCGGTATCGGCCGCCCTCGGAGTGGACATCTCAGCCCGGTCCACCAAGGCCGCGGTCGTCGACGCGACGACCGGCCGGCTGCCTGCGGTAGGCCGAGCCTCGCACACCGTGACCGGTCGCTGCGGCGCCCGCGAGAGCGATCCCGTCACCCGATTGCCCCGGCCATCGCGTCGGGCACCGGCCGGGGCCGCGGACTGCCCGCCGCACCGCGGTCCACGGCCACCTGGCACGGAGTGACCTCCGCCCTCGACCACGCCACCCCGTCACTTCTGAACACGCACTCCTGACCGGCTAAGGAAGACCCCCATGAAGTTCACCGACGGCTTCTGGCAGATGCGAGACGGTGTGCACGCCTCGTACGCCACCGAAATCCGCGACCTCCAACTCGGCGCCGACCGCCTCACCGCCTACGCCGCCGTCAAGCGCGTCGAACGGCGCGGTGACACCCTCAATGCGCCCCTGATCACAGTGGAGGCGTACGCGGCCGCCGAAGGCGTCATCGGTGTGCGCGTCACCCACCTCGCGGGCAAGCGGCACCCCGGGCCCGACTTCGCCCTGCCGGGCGCGACCGAGGTGGCTGCCGCCACCACCCGTACGGATGGGCGGGCCGCCGAACTGACCAGCGGTCCCCTCACCCTGCGGCTGCCCACTGAGGGCACCTTCGGCCTGGAATTCCTGGATGCGGACGGCCACCTGCTGACCTCCGCCGGACACAAGGGCACCGCCTTCGCCACCGTCCAGGACGGCGGCCACCACATGTTCGCCCAGCTCGCCCTCGGAGTCGGCGAAACCGTCCACGGCCTGGGCGAGCGCTTCACTCCGTACGTCAAGAACGGCCAGGTCGTCGACATGTGGCAGGCGGACGGAGGGACCAGCAGCGAGCAGGCGTACAAGAACATCCCGTTCTATCTCTCCTCGCGCGGCTACGGCGTCTTCGTCAACCATCCCGGCAAGGTCTCCTTCGAGGTCGGCTCCGAGGCCGTCGGTCAGGTGCAGTTCAGTGTCGAGGACCAGACGCTGGAGTACTTCGTCGTCGCAGGCCCCAGCCCCAAGGACGTCCTCACCCGCTACACCGCACTCACCGGCCGTCCGGCCCTGCCCCCGGCCTGGTCGTTCGGCCTCTGGCTGACCACTTCGTTCACCACCTCCTACGACGAGGCGACCGTCACCTCCTTCGTGGACGGCATGGCCGAGCGCGGCATCCCGCTGTCGGTGTTCCACTTCGACTGCTTCTGGATGCGCGAGTACCGGTGGTGCGACTTCGAATGGGACCCGGAGACCTTCCCCGATCCGGTCGGCATGCTCGCCCGGCTCAAGGCGAAGGGGTTGAAGATCTGCGTGTGGATCAACCCCTACATCGCGCAGAAGAGCCCCCTGTACGCGGAGGGCGCGGCGAAGGGCTACTTCGTGCACACGCCCGGGGGAGATGTCTGGCAGTGGGACCGCTGGCAGGCCGGCATGGCGCTGGTGGACTTCACCAACCCCGAGGCGACCGCCTGGTTCCAGAGCAAGCTGAAGGTCCTCCTCGACCAGGGTGTCGACGGCTTCAAGACCGACTTCGGCGAGCGCATCCCCACCGACGTCGTCTGGCACGACAGCTCCGACCCGGAGCGGATGCACAACTACTACACGCACCTCTACAACAAGGCCGTCTTCGAACTCCTGGAGAAGGAACGCGGCCAGGGCGACGCGGTCCTCTTCGCCCGCTCGGCCACCGCCGGCGGCCAGCAGTTCCCCGTCCACTGGGGCGGCGACTGCTGGTCCTCCTTCGGCGCGATGGCCGAGTCCCTGCGCGGTGGACTCTCACTTTCCCTGTCCGGCTTCGGCTTCTGGAGCCACGACATCGGCGGCTTCGAGGGCACCCCCGACCCGGCCGTCTTCAAGCGCTGGCTCGCCTTCGGCCTGCTCTCCTCGCACAGCCGACTGCACGGTTCCTCGTCCTACCGGGTGCCGTGGGAGTTCGGCGACGAGGCGGTCGAGGTCGCCAAGCAGTTCACCGAGCTGAAGCACCGCCTCATGCCGTACCTGTACGGGGCAGCCGTCGAGGCCCATCGCACCGGTGTCCCGACGATGCGCCCCATGCTCCTGGAATTCCCCGACGACCCGGCGACCCGCACGGTGGACCGCCAGTATCTGCTGGGCCCGGACCTCCTGGTGGCCCCGGTCTTCAGCGAGGGTGGCCAGGTCGAGTACTACGTCCCGGAAGGCACCTGGACCCACCTGCTTTCCGGTGAGACCGTCACCGGCCCGGCCTGGCGCCACGAGATCCACGGCTTCGACAGTCTCCCGCTGCTGGTCCGTCCGGGCGCGGTCCTGGCCCTGGGCGCGGACACCTCCCGGCCCGACGGCGACTGGCTGAACAACCTGGAGCTGCGGGTCCACGCCCCCGAGGGGATCGGCGACTTCACCCGCACGGTCACAGTCCCCGATCTCACGGGCGCGCCCGCCGCGACGTACCAGGTGGTCCGCGAGGGCAACATCGTCCGTGTCACGGCGGACACGGACCGGCCGTACGAGGTGACGGTCGTGGGCGAGAGCGGCCTGAAGGTCGTGAAGGCCTGACGCCGCCGTCCGACGGGCCGGTCCGGCCCTCGACCGTGCGGGGAGCCGGATCGAACCCGGCGCACACGGCGAGGGCCGGGGCCGCCCGCTCGAGGAGCGCGCGGGCCGTGCCGACCCGTGAAAGCCCGGGACTCCTGTCTGTGCCCCGGGTCGCAAGGCAGAGGAGTCCGAGGCCGGGAGGGAGGGCCGGGACCACGCAGCCGCACCGACCGCACAGTCGGTGCGGCCGGGCCGAAGCGCGATACGTCAGGCGTGGCAGAGCGCGCCCGATAGGTCAATCCGGGGGAAGCTCATCAGGGTTGTTGTCGCGGGGCGAACCTTGTTGATCTTTGGCCGGTCGGCGCCCCAGTGCGAATCCGCAGAGGTAGGCCAGCACAACAGCCAGACCGACCACCAATACCTGCAGGTTTTCATGACCTTCGAGGTGCGACCACAAGGCCGCCCGCAGGCTTGTGAACAAGGTCAGGATGAGCCAGAGCCCATACCAGATGCGCACGCCCGGTCTTCTGTTCATGGCACGCCACCCCGTCACTGGACGCCGATGTTGTCCTACGCACGTGTGTCAGTCGGACCCGTCCATGCGGCGAGCAGCGCGGCCAGGGGCATAGCCGCCACCGCAGCGATGACCCGCGGCTTCAGCCCGGTCCTGAGGCATGGCGCCCAGTTCCCCAATGGCGGTCGGAGCGCCACCTGGGTCGAGCGCGCTCCGCAGCAGGACAAGCGCGGTGTGCACAGGCCCTCCGGTCGTCTTCGAATGGAGGGGAAGGGTATATCGGGTGACGGTCGCATGGTTGGCCGGCCCCAGTTCCGAAGACCGCGTATGCGGCCGGCTGTTGAGCTGGCAGGATGACGACCTGCATGTTTGTGGCCTGGTTGTCGTAGACCCGGTAATTCCCTCTGATGCGCCCTCGGGTCGGCCACGTGGCCGGCACATGAGAACCAGGGCACTGAGGTCTCCATGCCTGAGTGCCCGTCGGCCGTGGGCCAGTGGGCTTCCTGTGCCGGGGGACATCAGCGTGCTGGTGCCCACCTCCGCACCATCGACACCCGGGCCGACGTCGCCTGACACCACCTGAAGGCAGAGAAGATGACCACACGGACAGACTGTGTCGACCATGAACTGATCCGGGCTGCGGCTCACGTCGCCGGCACACGCTGCCGCGGCGACAACCACACGATGGCGGCTGCGGCCCGCGCCGGAGACGGCCGGATCGTCACCGCAGTGAACGCCTACCACTTCACCGGAGGCCCCTGCGCGGAGCTGGTCCTCATCGGCACGGCTGCCACCCAGGGCGTCTACGACCTGGACACGATCGTCGCCGTGGGCGACCGCGACCGAGGCGTCGTGCCCCCGTGCGGCCGCTGCCGCCAGGTCCTTGTCGACTACTTCCCAGCCCTCAAGGTCATCGTCGGTACAAGCACCGGCCTCAGCACCACCTCCATCACCGACCTGCTTCCCGAGAGCTACATCTGGGCGGACCACCAGCTCGACACAGAGGGAAGCGCATCCTTCGGCACGAGCTGACACCCCAGCCGGTTGCAGGGCAAACGTGTACGTACGATCCGAGGGGAACCGATGCAGGACGAAGCATGGAATCGTGTGGAGCAGCTACGGACCTGGCTGGACGAGAACGCCGTTCAGGTATCGGACAGCGATGTGCGGCTGCTGCGCGTACTCAAGATCGGCGAGGAGTTCGGTGAGGTGGCCGAGGCGTTGCACGGCGTGATGGGCGCCAACCCTCGCAAGGGGGCGTCCCATACGTGGGACGACGTCAACAAGGAGCTGTGCGACGTCATCGTGACAGGCATGGTCGCGCTCGCGTCGTGCACGCCTGACGCGCGCAAGCTCCTGGACGAGCGGCTGCAACACCTGGTGGATCGTGTGCTGCCTCCGAGTGGTGGGACTGGATCCGACGTGTCGTGAGAGGACGTGGGTGACACCGGCCGACCACACCCTCCAGGGGAGGGCGACTGGTCGGTGACGTGCACAGATGAGGGCCCGGCTCCTTTCCGAGCCCTCTTCACGCACATCTGCCGGCGTCAGGCGGCGACGCTCGTGCGCAGGGCGTCGATGGCGAGGTGGCGCGCGACGTTGGTGGCGTTGCAGTCGCGGAGACTGTCGAGCATGAGGAAGTCGTGCACCATGCCCTCGACGCGCACCGCGGTGACGTCCACGCCTGCTTCTCTCAACTTCGCGGCGTAGGCCTCACCCTCATCGCGCAAGGGGTCCGCCTCGTCGGTGATGACCAGGGTGGGCGGCAGGCCCTTCAACTGATCCAGGCTTGCCTGCAGGGGTGCGGCGTAGGGCTCCTTTCGCTGGTTGGAGTCCGCGTACTGGTCCCAGAACCACATCATGCCGTCGCGTGTGAGGTAGTAGCCGTCGGCGAACTGCAGATAGGACGCCGTGTTGAAGTCGGCGTCCGTGACGGGATACAGCAGCACCTGGCCCTTGACGTCGATCTCTCCGCGGTCCTTGGCCATGAGGGCGAAGACGGCAGCCATGTCACCGCCGACCGAGTCGCCGCTCACAGTCAGGCGTGAGGCGTCCAGGCCATGCTCGGCGCCGTGCTGGACGATCCAGGAGCCCACCGCGTAGTTCTGCTCGATCTGGGTCGGGTACTTCGATTCCGGTGCCCGGTCGTAGACCGGGAACACGCAGGCCATATCTGCGCCTGTCGCCAGCTCACGGACCAAGCGGTCGTGCGTGTTCTCGTCTCCGAGCACCCAGCCCGCGCCGTGGATGTAGAGCATGACAGGCAGTGGTTCGGTCGCCCCGGCCGGCTTGATGATGCGAGTACGCACCTGCCCGTACTGGCCGGCGTCGATGGTCACCCATTGTTCGTCGATGTTGGGCTTCTCGACGCCTTCTCCGGTCTGGAGGCCGGCAAGGATGTCACGTCCCTGTTCGGGCGGGACCTCGTAGATGCGCGGGTGGGGGCTGGTCGCGTCGGCCAGTTCTTGGGCAGCCGACTCGAGACGGGGAGGGGGAGGATCAGGCAGGTCAACCATGGAAGTGCCTCCAAGTCGGACTCGCAGAAACGAATCCATTCGCTCGTTGCCTACTCATCCGTGTTCTCACGGAAGGGTCCGGTGTGCAACGGGACCTCCTGGCGAATACACAAGGACAGCAAGCGCCACGGCCAGTAGTTGATTCGGCGGCATCACCGTTGGGAGCCCCGGGTTGGCGGGTGTGCCGCCGGACTGGGGTCATGCTGCTGGATCGGGCGAAATGAGCCGAACCCGCGCAGCCAGTTCGGAAGATCGCGTGCGCGGACGGCTCCTGGCTTGATGATCAGGGGCGCGTGCAAGGCCGTCACCGGGCCGGGCGCAGCGGTGATCAGTGCCGCACGTCGGTGGGCGTGGTGCGTGGACGCGGTGGTCGGGTCGGCGGGTCGGGACCGCCGTCGGCGCTGCCTCATGTGAGGATCGCCGCACGTCGAACCGGCGACGCACGGGGTGCGGGATTCTCCGACGTCAAGAAGGACATCCGCATGGATCTGAAACTCGAAGTCATCGTGCTGTCCGTCTCCGACGTCGATCGAGCCAAGAGCTTTTACCAGGCGGCGGGCTTCCGGCTGGACATCGACCTCGTCGCCGGTGAGGACTACCGGGTGGTGCAGTTCACGCCGCCCGGCTCCGAGTGTTCGATCATCCTGGGCAAGGGGGTCACTTCCGTCGCGCCGGGCTCGTCCCAGGGCCTGTACCTCATCGTCTTCGACATCGAGGAGGCCCGCGCGGAGCTCATCGGCCGCGGCGTCGAAGTGGGCGAGGTATTCCACGATGCCGGAGGGATTTTCCACCACGGTCACGATGCCGGAGAGGTCACCCACGGCGCCGGGGACGAGGGACGGGTGGGTGGCCCGCACCCCGCTCGTGCCGACTACGGCTCCTACGCCACCTTCAGCGACCCGGATGGTAACGGCTGGGTGCTCCAGGAGGTGAAGAAGCGGGCCCCTGGCCGCTGACACCACGTCAGTCACCCGAAGTGCGACGGGCATGGAGTGCAGGCAACTGCGTTGACAGGCAGGCGATCTGCGGCCTGAAGCGCGACTACTGGACCAGAGACTGATACCCGGAGGTACGGATGACGGGCAGCAGACCGAACCACGGCTGTGGCGTGACTTTCCTCGGCGGCGGCGGTGCGTCATGACTGACGCACCCAGCGATCCCGGCACCCGACGCCGACCCGACCTCGCCGACCGGACCGTCGTGGTGATCGGCGCCAGCGCGGGTATCGGACTGGAAACCGCCCGCCAGGTACGCGCGCGCGGCGGACAGGTCGTCCTGGTCGGCCGCAACCCCGAACGGCTGCAGGAGGCTGCGCTCGAGCTCCACCCTCTTGGCACAGCAGCGTTCGACGCCACCGACACCGACCGTCTCGAGCAGTTCTTCCAGGATCTGCCCGGTCCGGTCGACCATGTGATGGTCACAGCCGGCGGCCCCTTCTACATGCCCTTGGAAGGCATGGACCTCGTTGCCGCCCGCCGCGCCTTCGAGGAGCGCCTCGCCATGACCCTCGCGGTCGCCCTCTACAGCCGTGACAAGGTCCGAGCCGGAGGCACGCTGCTGTTCATCGGCGGCACCGGCGGTCGGCGCCCCGGTGTCGGCATGGCCGTCATGTCCGCTGTCACCGCGGCTCTGCCCGCCCTCACCGCTAACCTGGCGCTCGAACTGGCGCCGATCCGGGTCAATCTCATCGCTGCCGGATTCGTCGACACGCCCCTGTCGGCCTCGCTCCTGGGCGATCAGCTCGATGCCCGGCGCGAGGAGCTGCGCGCCACGCTTCCCATCCGACGGGTCGTCGTCCCGGCTGACGTGGCCGCTCTGGCCGTACACATCATGTGCAACGACGCACTCACCGGCGGAACGTACGACGTCGACGGCGGCCAGCAGCTCCTCTCCCACTGACTTACCAGGGAGGCGCATCTCCGGGACGAGGCGAAATGCCCCGTGGACAAGGAGATCAGATCAGCGCCGGGCGGCCGGCGAGTTGCGGATACAGCGCCTCCGGGCCCAAGGGCAGCACTGCCTGGACCTGCTTGCTGACGTCGTCGGCGAGCACCTCGTGCAGTCCGGCCTCGACACCGTCGAGGGCCGCGCGGGCCACCATGGCGGGATCGGACTTCGGGCCCGTCAGATGCGCGACCATGTCCGTCGCCATGTAGCTGACGTGCAGGGCGGTGACCTGCGTGCCCTGTTCCGCAAGAGCCACCCGCAAGGCGTTGGTCATCGACCATTCGGCGGACTTGGCCGCGGCATATCCGGCGCTGGCCGGGATCGATATCCAGGACAGCACGGACAGAACATTGACCAGGGCGCCGCCGCCGTTGCGTCCGAGTACGGGGGCGAAGGCCCTGCTCACGGCGAGGGTGCCGACAACGTGCGTCTCGAACTCCTTCCGGAAGGCGTCCAGGTCGGACTCGAGCACGTCCGCCCGGGTCGTCGAGCCGGCGTTGTTGACAAGGAGCGTCACGTCCTGGGCCTGCGCGGCTGCCGCGCGCACGGATTCGTGGTCGGTGATGTCGACTGCGACCGGGATCGCCCCGGGCACGGTGACCTTTGCGGGGTCGCGGGATCCCGCATAGACCTTGGCTGCTCCGGCATCGAAGAGCGCCCGCACAAATTGCTCACCGAGTCCGCGGTTTGCTCCGGTGACGAAAGCGACAGACCCTTGGACCTTCATGGGAGAACCTCCCCGGCGATGGGTTGCAGGACCGAAGACAGGCCGTCGCGACGTTTGCGACGGCGCAGCGCGATCCGCTCCGAACGTATATCGCCCTGGTGTCCGTCACCACCCGGACCGCGGGCGGCCCGGTGGTCCGGGGGTGCTTCACCGGATGATCGTCAAGGGCACAGGTGCCGATCGATCCCGACTAACGGCGACCGCCGGAGTCTTCGAACCTGTGGCGGAGGATGCGCGGCCACACAGGCCCGGTTCCGTCCGATTTTCGGCCGCGGTCACCACCTCGGTGAACATTCATCGGCGATTTGGTGTGCGGTGTCCGATATCCGAGCATGGGGTGGATCCCCCGGCGACTCCCGCAGCAGGCGTGCGCCCGCACGCTGGGCCGCCGCTGCACGGGCCGGGGGCCGTGGCTCTGCCCCGTGGGGCAGGCGACGGTACCCAGCACGATGAAAGGCGCACCATCCTCATGCACGACACCGGAACCGTCTCGCAATCGGCTCCGGCCCCCGGCAGCCCTGCCCCGGCTCCGGGTCCGGCCTCCGCCCGGGCGGGGTACCTTCCGTCCCCGGAGCGGGGAGGGAGCAGCCGGCACGCCCGGCGCTTCGGGCTTCCGGTCGCCACCGCGCTGGTCATGGGCAACATCATCGGCGGCGGCATCTTCCTGCTCCCCGTGTCCGTCGCCCCGTACGGCACCATCAGCCTCGTCGCCTTCGGCGTGCTCACCGTCGGTGCCATCGCGCTCGCGCTCGTCTTCGGGCGGCTCGCGCAGCGCGACCCGCGCACCGGTGGGCCGTATGTCCATGTGCGCGAGGCCTTCGGCGATTTCGCGGGCTTCCTGGCCGCCTGGTCGTACTGGATCACCTCCTGGGTGAGCAACGCTGCGCTCGCCGTCACCGCCGTGGGCTACCTGGACGTGCTGCTGCCCCTGCACGGCTCGCCGTGGCTGATGATGACCGCCGCACTCGTCGTGCAGTGGCTGCCGGCTCTCGCCAACCTCGCCGGGACCCGATACGTCGGCGCGGTGCAGCTCGTCTCCACCGTGCTGAAGTTCGTGCCCTTGCTGCTGGTCGCGATCGGCGGGCTGTTCTTCTTCGACCCGGACAACCTCGGTCCCTTCCAGGCCACGGAAGGTGGCGCCCTCGGCGCGGTCTCCGCGTCCGCCGCGATCCTGCTCTTCAGCTACCTCGGCGTCGAGTCGGCGGCGGTTTGCGCGGGTGAGGTGCGAAACCCGCGGCACAACGTCGGGCGGGCGACCGTCCTCGGCACCATCGGCGCGGCGCTGGTGTATCTGCTGGGCACCCTCGCAGTCTTCGGTACCGTCGCGCACGACAAGCTGCTCACCTCCAGCGCCCCCTTCACCGACGCCGTCAACGCCATGTTCGGCGGCACGTGGGGCGGCGCGGCGGTCGCCTGCGCGGCGCTGGTGTCGATCGTGGGCGCCCTCAACGGCTGGACGCTGCTCAGCGCCCAGACCGCGTACGCCGCAGCCCGCGACGGCCTGTTCCCGGCACGCTTCGCGGTGAAGCGTCGGGGCGTGTCGACCTTCGGCGTGACCGTCACGGTTGTCCTCGCCTCGCTGTTGACCGTCTACAACTACATGGCCGGGACGGCTCGCGTGTTCGAGATCCTGGTGCTCGTCACCACCTTCACCGCGACCGTCCCGTACCTCCTCGCGACGGCGGCCCAGCTGTACTTCCTCGTGTCGGGGCAGCGCGACCGGGTCCGCCCGGCCCGGCTCGCGCGTGACGCCGTGCTCGCGCTGGCCGCCTTCGGCTTCTCCATGTGGCTCCTGGCGGGCTCCGGCTACGCCGCCGTCTACCAGGGTGTGCTGTTCCTCTTCGCAGGTGTCCTGGTCTACGCATGGATGTCGGCCCGCAGGGCTCGAGCCTGACGCCTCGGCGGGGCGGGTCAGCCGACCGGCCAGGTGTGGACGGGCGCGTCGGAATGCATGTGCTCGATGTGTCGGCGGGGCATCAGGCGCAGTACGGCCGCGTGCGGGAAGCGGGGTGGGTGTGGTGTCGGTCCCGCCGACGCAAGGTGTCCCGCTCAGCGCACCGACGCGGCCGGCGGGCGTTCGCGCAGGGCGCCATAGGCGAGGAAGTACGCCGGCAGGCGGTTCAGCCACCGTGAGGTCGTGATGAGCTCACTCAGCCGCTGGGCGCGCTTCCGGCTGCCGAACGGCGGGCGGCCCGACAGGACCGGTTCGAGGACATTCGTGTGGGCGAAGCGCTGCAGGGCCTGCGTCGCGGCGGTGGTCGGCCGGCGGCGGCACTGGATGCGGCGGACGGTCCGCAGGTCGACCGCGCCCGCGCGCAGCGGTTCGACGAGATACCGGGCGGCGGCCACCGCGTCCTCGACGGCGAGGTTGATGCCGATGCCGAAGACCGGTGACATCGCGTGTGCCGCGTCGCCGATGCACAGCAGTCCCGGGCGGTGCCAGCGCCGTAGGCGGTCGAGCCGTACGTCGAGCAGCTTCACGTCGTCCCATGACCCGAGCGCGTGCACCCGGTCCGCGAGCCAGGGGACGGCAGCCGTGAATTCGCCCATGAACCGGTCGAGACCGGCGGCGCGACGCTGGGTGTCGGTTCCCTTGGGGATCAGTGCGGCGCACTGCCAGTAGTCCCCGCGGTCGATCATGGCGCTGAAGAACCGGTCGCCGACACCTCCCACGAGCCCGTGCGGGTCGTCCTCACGCCGCGGCAGCCGGAACCACCAGGCATCCATCGGGCAGGTGAACTTCCGCAGTCCCAGTTCGGGCAACGCCCTGGCCAGCGAGGACCGGCCGTCGCAGGCCACGGTGAGGGTGGCTCGCAGCTCACCGGTACGGCCGTCGGACGTGCGGTACCGGACCCCCGTGACCCTCCCCCGAGCTCTCGGCTTCGCTCGACCAGGGGGAACCCCCGTGCGCTCCATGAGGAAGGCGGTCGCCTCGGTATTCATCCGCACGGAGAAGGACGGCTCCCGCCCGGCCTCGTCCACGAGGAGGTTGAGCAGATCCCACTGGGGCACCATCGCGATGTAGTTGTACTTGCCCCGCAGCGCGCCGATGTTTCCGACGGTGACCAGCGAACGGTCCGGGCCGAGCGGCAGCTGGACGGTCGTCACCCGCCGCTGCGGCAGCCGGCTGAATCGCTCGGCCAGCCCCAGGTCCTCCAGCAGCGCCAGGGTGGACGGATGCACGGTGTCACCTCGGAAGTCGCGCAGGAAGTCGCCGTGCTTCTCCAGGACCGTGACCGCCACCCCCGCCCGGGCCAGCAGCAGCCCGAGGACCATACCGGCGGGGCCGCCTCCCACCACGCAGCACGTGGTCCGCTCCATCGCCACCGCTCCCTTCGGCGAAATCCCGGGGTCAGTCATATCGGTAGATATACCCTCAGTTCTTACAAGTCCCCACTAAAGGGTCGCAATGTATCCCTGGAGGCATCATGAGCCAGCAGCCGGTCCTTCTGCCCTACGGCGACCCGGCCTTCGTCGCGGATCCCTTCCCGCTCTTCCGGCAGTTGCGCGAGGAGGGCCCGGTGCGCCGTGCCGTGATCGCCGGCGGCCTGGAGGCGTGGCTGGTCACGCGGTACGACGACGGTCTCGCGGCCCTGGCGGACCCCCGGTTGAGCAGCGACGTCCGTGACGCGTCGGATCCCCGGCTGCTGCGGCAGCTGCCCGTGACGGAACGCGAGTCGATGATCAGCAACATGCTCCGCTCCGACCCGCCCGACCACACCCGCCTGCGCCGTCTGGTCTCCAGGGCGTTCACGGCGCGCCGGGTGTCCGAGCTGCGGCCCCGTATCCAGGAGATCAGCGACCGGCTGCTCGACACGGTCGCGCCGACCGGCCGGGCCGAGCTCGTCGCGGACTTCGCGCTTCCGCTGCCGGTCACCGTGATCAGCGAACTGCTCGGCGTGCCCATGGAGGACCGGTACGACTTCCAGCGGTGGACGGACGACATGCTCCTGCGAGGGGCGGAACCTCCGGACCCGGCACTCGTGGACGAGTCATGGCAGCGGATGCACGCGTACCTGACCAAGCTCCTGGAAGCCAAACGGGCCCGGCCCGGGGACGATCTGCTCGGCGCGCTGATCACCGCCAGGGACGAGGAGCAGCAGCTGAACGAGGACGAGCTGATCGCCATGTCGTTCCTGCTGCTGGTGGCGGGATACATCACCACCGTCAACCTGATCGGCGGCGGCATCGCGGCGCTGCTCGCCCACCCCTGTCAGCTCGAGATGCTGCGGGACGACCCGGCGCTGCTGCCGGGCGCGATCGAGGAATTCCTGCGCTACGACGGACCGGTCAACCCCGGCATCGCCCGGTTCGCGCGCGAGGACGTCGAGATCGCGGGCGTGAGCATCCCGTGCGGCGCGACCGTGCTGATCGCCTCCGCCATCGCGGACCGCGACCCGGCACGGTTCTCCGATCCGGACCGGCTGGACATCACCCGGCGGGACACCGCCCACCTTGCGTTCGGGCACGGCATCCACTACTGCCTGGGAGCACCGCTGGCCAGACTGGAGGGTCAGATCGCCATCGGAACCGCCCTGCGCCGCCTCCCGGACCTCGCGCTGGCCGTGCCACCGGGCGAGTTGCGCTGGCGGCCGGGTGGGCTGCGCGGCCCCGAGCGTCTGCCCGTCACCTTCGCCTCCGGCGGCGCCGGCTGAGAGCGCCGGAATCCGAGAGCGTTCCGGCGCACAAACCCTTCGCCCCCTCTCTCGGCACCACCTCAGCAGCGGCATGGTGCGAGCGAGGGCGACCGGAGACGGCCGCCTGTTACTCCTGCGCGGCTGCGAGTTCGCGCACCGTGGCCATGTCGCTGAACGGAATCAGCTGTTCACCGACGATCTGGTACGGCTCACTGCCCTTCCCCGCAACCAGGACGATGTCATCCGGACCGGCGGCGGACAGGGCGAAGGCGATGGCCCGGCGGCGGTCTGCGAACCTCTCGAACCGGGTGCCGGTGGCCACGAGGCCCGGCGTGATCTGGTCCATGATCGCCTCGGGGTCCTCGTTCCGTGGGTTGTCCGAGGTGAGGACACACAGATCGGAGTGGGTTCCGGCGATCTCGCCCATCTGCGCGCGCTTGGTGGCGTCCCGGTCGCCCCCGCAGCCGAACACGGTGATGACCCGGCCCGGCGCGAAGTCCCGGATGGCGGAGAGCACCTTGTCCAGGGAGTCGGGAGAGTGGGCGTAGTCCACGATCACGGACGAACCGTGGGGGGTCTCGAAGCGTTCGAGCCGCCCGGGGACCGGGGGCATCCGGTCGAGTGCGGCAACCAGACCCGCCAGGTCGTGCCCCAGGAGGTGGCAGGCCGCTACGGCGGCCAGCGCATTGGCCACCGAGAACCGGCCGGGCACCGGGATCGCCGCGGGGTACTTGCTTCCCGCGTGGTGGAGGGTGAAGCGCGTACCGAAGGCGTTCATGCTCAGGTCCGTCGCCCGGTAGTCGGCCTCCGCGTCGATGCCGTACGTGGTGACCGGGCCCGGCATGATCCGCCCGATCCCGGCCCCCACGGGGTCGTCGGCGTTGACCACTGCGAGCCGGCAAAGCCCCTGGAAGAGGCGGAGCTTGGCGTCGCGGTAGTTCTCCATGGTGCCGTGGTCGTCCAGATGGTCCTGCGTGAGGTTGGTGAAGATCCCCACGTCGATGAACGCACGGTCCACCCGGTGGTTCAGCAGGCCCATCGAGGTGGCCTCCAGGACGACGGTGCCCACCTCGTGGTCGCGCATGTGTCCCAACAGGTACTGGAAGTCCGGCGATTCCGGTGTGGTCAACACCGAGCGCGGCATCGGGATCAGTTCGTCGCCGATGCGGCTGCCCGATGTCCCGATCACGCCCACCTTCGCGCCTTCGGCGATCCTCAGGACGGACTCGACCATGTACGACACCGAGGTCTTCCCGTTGGTGCCGGTCACGGCCACCATGTCCATGTCCTGACCGGGTTCGCCGTAGTAGCGCGAGGTGACGACCGCCGCTGCCACCCGGGTGTCCGGCACTCGGACGACGCATGCCTCGCCCGCCGATGCCCATACTGCCGCCGGGAGATCGGGCGCTGTCCTGTCGACGAGTACCGCCACAGCGCCACGTGCCAGTGCCGAGCCGACGGCCTCGGGCCCCCCTTCCCGGTGACCGGGCACGGCGATGAACAGCGAACCCGGTGAAACGCGATGAGCGTCGAAACAGGCTCCTGCGCTGATCCTCGTATCCGGATCGCCCAGGAGGACCTCGTGATCGTGACCGGCCAGCAACTCCCTCAACTTCATACAGGGTCCTCTCGAAAATGCGGCACGCGCCTTCGGCCGTCGCCGAAGGGGATGCCGACGGCACGCCGAGGAGCTGCGCGAGTGTGGGGTGCTGCGGAACGCACAGCGAAGGGGGTGGAGAAGCGCTCCATGGGCGGAGCGGAAGCGATGGGAGGAGGTGCGGATCAGACGATCGGCACTGAAACCGTGAAGACCGTGAGTGCCTGGCTAGCCGTGACCGTGCAGCGCACGGCAGCGCGCCTTGGGCGCAACAGGGCCCAGCACGTGAGGGGCCTGTCGCGGGCACTCCCTCACTGCGTGTGTGTCGCCCATGGGTGGAGTGTACGTCCCATGGAGGGGCCCTGAATCCGCTCTGCTCGCCTCGACCGGCCGGTCGGTTCGCGTGCGCGTTGCATCGCCGCAGTTCGGTGCGCAGCTCGGGCTGATCGCACACGAGTTGCGAGCCCGACGAAGCGGTGGCAGCGCTCAGCAGGATGCCGTCGATGCGAGTCTTTCGCCGGGCACCCGCTGCGGCGATGCCGGGCGGCACGGCGAAATCCCGGGCGACGAACGCGGAGTCGCGAGCGGCCCTGCTCGGCGGATTCGGCTCGGCCGACATGGTCTGCCAGGTCTGCCGACTCGTCAGCTGTGCCTGTGCTTGAGCGACTCCGGGCATGTCCTGCACGGCTGCCTTCACACATTCATCACCCTTTCGACACCTAGGCATCACGGATTGTGTATGCTCCAGGCGCTCTATCCGCATCACTGGGGGGATTCCTCATGCGCATACGCCATGCCATATCCACTGTCGCCGCTGCCGGAGCCATCGCGGTCGTTGCCGTCGCTCCGGCACAGGCAGCCGAGTACTCGTCGGCGCTGAAGGTCAAGGGTGTCCAGTACGACGCGCCCGGCTCGGACTCCAACAATTGCTCCACCGGGAACACCAAGGACGAGTACCTGACGATCAAGAACTACTCGTCGACGGCGACCATCAATCTCAAGGGCTACGTCGTCAAGGACGCCACCGGCAATCGCTTCACCTTTTCGGCCGGCCACTACCTCCAGCCCGGCGACTACGTAAAGCTGCGGGGCGGCCACGGCACCGACTCCGACGCCAAGAACGTCGTCTACCGCCAGAACTGCAACTTCATCTGGAACAACGACAAGGACACCATCTACCTGTACAAGCCGTCAGGAAGCCGGGCGGACGTCCACTCCTACACCAAGACCGGCTCCGACCCCGACCGCAACGGCTACATCACCTACCACGGCTGACGCACCACTGCTGCCCACCGATGGGAACGGCGGCAGAGAGCGAGTGCTCTGCCGCCGGTTCCCCGGCGGGACGTCCCACTGTCATCCGGTGCTCCGGTCAGCGGCCGGCGGCGCGATTCTCACATCGTCCACTGCGGATCGAGCAGTGTGCTCAGGGGGCGGCGCTGCCGCACCGAGACGATGCCCGGCCCGGTCACCGCGCTTACGGTGGTGAGATGGCAGTGATCAACGGTTGGAAGCGGGAAGCGCGAGCCCGGCCCGGCGCGGTGGACGCGCTGGTGTCGGCCGTGCTGTTCGGGCTGTCGGTTGTGGCTTCTGCTGTTGTGCCGGACGAGCACCGGATCTCGTTCCGGTGGCCAGGCGTGGTGCTGGCGGCGGTCGGCTGCGCGGCGTTGATGTGGCGACGTCGCCACCCGTTCGGCGTACTGGCTGTCGCGGTCGGCTGCGGGGTGGCTTTTCAGGTGCTCGGGTTCCGGGAGAGTCCGCTGGTGTCCAGCCCGGTCGTGGTGTCCCTCTACACCGTGGCCGTGCGCACCGACCGGCGCACCACCTGGACCACGGCGGCTGCCACGGCTGCCGTCCTGGTGGGCGCGGCCTTGGTGTTCGCCCCGGGATCATGGCTGGAGCCGGAGAAGGCGGTGATGCTGGCATGGACGGCTCTGGCGGCCGCCATCGGCGACGCCGTGCGGTCACGCCACGCCTATGTGGCGGCCGTGGAGGAACGGGCGGAACACGCGGAGCGGACCCGTGAGCAGGAGGCGCAGCAGCGGGTGGCGGCCGAGCGGGTCCGGATCGCGCGCGAGCTGCACGACGTCGTCGCGCATCACATCGCCCTGATCAACGCTCAGGCAGGCGTCGCCGTCCATATCGCGGAGCGGCAGCCGGAGCAGACACTCGCCGCCCTGGAGAACATCCGGGACACCAGCCGGTCGGCGCTGGATGAACTGCGTGCGACCGTAGGCCTGTTGCGGCAGACCGGTGACCCGGCGGCGCCACGCGATCCGATGCCGGGCCTGACACAGCTACCGGACCTGCTCGCGTCGTTCGAAGGTGCCGGTCTGGCTGTCAGGCACAGCCAGCGCGGTATCAGCGAACCGCTGGCGCCGGCGGTGGACCTGGCCGCGTACCGCATCGTGCAGGAGGCACTGACCAATGTGCACAAGCACGCTGGTGCTGAGCACGCCCGATTGTTTCTGCATTACCGCCCCGAGTGGCTGACGATCACCGTCGAGGACGACGGATGCGTCGGCCCGCACCACCACCAACCCCGCCAGGGGACCGGCCACGGGCTGATCGGGATGCGCGAGCGGGCTGCCATCGTCGGCGGCACGCTGTACGCGGGAGCCCGCCCGCAGGGCGGCTTCGCTGTGACTGCCGATCTGCCCCTGCGAGCCGCCACGGCAACAGGCAGTCGGGCAGCGGACGGACCGCCGAGGAGAGATGGGTATGACGATCCGCGTACTGCTGGCCGATGACCAGGCCCTGCTTCGGGGCACCTTCCGGATGCTGTTCGATTCTGCGGACGACATGGAGACCGTGGGCGAGGCGTCCAACGGCTGCGAGGCAGTGGAGCTGGCGCATGCGCAGCACCCCGATGTGCTCCTGATGGACATCCGCATGCCCGAGATGGACGGCCTCGCCGCGACGCGGCTGATCAGCGAGTCGGAGGACCTCGCGGGGGTCAAGGTCCTCATCCTGACCACCTTCGAGGACGACGAGTACGTCGCCGAGGCCCTGCGTGCGGGTGCGAGCGGCTTTCTCGGCAAAGGCGCGCGGCCCGAGGAGCTTCTCGACGCTGTCCGCACGGTCGCCGGCGGGGAGGCGCTGCTGTGCCCGTCGGCCGCCCGAGCGCTGATCACGCGATTTCTGATGCAGCCGGAAGCATGCCCGGCGGCCATGCACGAGCGGCTGGCCTGCCTGACGCCACGGGAACGCGATGTCCTGGCACTCGTCGCAATGGGGCTGTCGAACGACGAGATCGCCGATCGCCTGTTCATCAGCCCGCTGACCGCCAAGACCCACGTCAACCGGGCCATGACCAAGCTGGATGCCCGTGACCGTGCCCAGCTCGTAGTCATCGCCTACCAGTGCGGACTGGTGAGCCCGGCGATGGAGCCGAGCGGTCCGTCGACGTCCGTGTAGTCGCCGGTACGGGTACGTGCGGCGTTCTGTCCCAGCCGTAGGCCGATGTACCCAGTACCGCGGACGTGGTAGCCGGGAATCGCTGCACGGGGACGATGTGCGAGGGGCCGGTCACGGGCGAGAGTGAGGTGGTGAACGGAGGTTTCGCCATGATCGAAGCCCACTGCCTTACCAAGAGGTACGGCAGCAAGACAGCCGTCGAGGATTTGTCCTTCACGGTCCGCCCCGGCATCGTGACGGGGTTCCTCGGTCCCAACGGGGCCGGCAAATCCACCACCATGCGGCTGATCCTTGGCCTGGACGCCCCCACCGCCGGGCGTGTCACCGTCAACGGCCGCCCTTACGCACTCCACGAAGCTCCCCTGCACGAGGTCGGGGCGATGCTGGAGGCCCGCGCCACCCACACCGGCCGCACCGCCTACCACCACCTGCTGGCCCTGGCCGCCACGACGGGCATCCCCCGTCGGCGCGTGAACGAGGTCATCGACCTCGTCGGCCTGCGCGAGGTCGCCAACAAAAGGGCGGGCGGTTTCTCCCTGGGCATGGGCCAGCGCCTCGGCATCGCCAGCGCGCTTCTCGGCGACCCCGCCACTGTCATCCTCGACGAGCCGGTCAACGGCCTCGATCCGGAAGGCATCCGGTGGATCCGGAATCTTCTCAAGAGCCTGGCGGGGGAGGGGCGAACGGTGTTCGTCTCGTCGCATTTGATGAGTGAGATGGCGCTCACCGCCGAACATCTTGTCGTCATCGGCCGCGGGCGGCTCATCGCCGACACCTCGGTCGAGGAATTCACCCGCAGCGCGGCCCGCACCGTGGTGCGCGTGCGCTGCCCGGACATCGACCGTTTGAAAGGTCTGCTGGCGGGTCCGGACGTCACCCTCACCACCTGCGCGCCTTACACCTTGGATGTAACCGGCCTGACGAGCGACCAGATCGGCTGCACCGCCGCCGACCACGGGCTCACCCTGCTCGAACTCTCTCCCCAGCGGATCTCCCTGGAGGAGGCATTCATGGAACTGACCCGGGACGCGGTCGAGTACCGCTCCACCACCGCCGGCGAACCGGTCGCAGCAAGGAGCGCGTCATGACCACGATCCTCACGCGCCCGCTCGGCGCGACAGTGCGCCCCGGCAAGGTGACCCTGCTCCGGGTACTCAGGTCCGAATGGATCAAGCTGCGCACCGTGCGCTCCACGTCGATCACCTTGTTGACCGCCGTGGCCGCGATGGTCGGGTTGGGCATGCTGGTCACTCATCTGCGGGCAGGCGACCTCAGCGCGCGGGAACTGGCGCACTTCAACGGAGCCGAGGTCAGCCTGAGCATGTACCGGCCCGCGCAGTTGGCCATCGGTGTCCTCGGCGTCCTGATGTTCACGGGCGAGTACTCCACCGGAATGATCCGCGCCACCCTCACGGCCGTCCCCAGGCGGCTGCCCATGCTGGCGGCCAAGACAGCCGTCTTCACCGGCGTCGTCCTCGTCCTGATGACCGCGGCCTCTTTCGCCGCCTTCTCCGGTGGCCAGGCTGTCCTGTCCTCCGCTCACACTCACCTGTCCACGCATCTCTCCGACCCCGGCGTCACCCGTGTGGTCTTCGGTACCGCCCTCTACCTCACCGTCGTCGGACTGCTCGGCGTCGCCCTGGGTGCCATCATCCGCAGCTCTGAGGGAGCCATTGCCGCACTGGTGGGCATCCTGCTCATCCTGCCCGGACTGGGAGCCCTGCTTCCGGCCGACTGGGCTCAGCACGTCAACCCCTACCTGCCCAGCAATGCCGGGCAAGCCATGCTCTCCGTCGTCCCCGATCCCGCGATGGCCCCCTGGACAGGGCTGTCACTGTTCGCCGGATACGCAGCCGCCCTCCTGGGCGTCGCCGCCTGGCTCCTCAAGCGACGAGACGCCTGACCGGCGCAGCAGGAAGTCGTTGCGGGACCCTGCGGCCCGATCGACCCGCTGCGGACGGAGCCCGCCCACCGCATCCCCGGTCCATGGCCGAACCTTCTGGATCACCATGCTGCTGTTCCTCGCCAGGGCACGAGCCGGTAGCCGAACCCCATCGGACTCGTGCACACATCGAAGGCGACCCACGCCCCTCAGGAACAGCACCACTAACAGACAACATCCGCCGTGGACGTCACCGAGCGATACGCAGGATGACGCCCGCGCCTGAACCCCGTGGCCGCGCCGACCGCGCGGACCCTCCCAGCACGGAGAGGAACCATCATGTTCACCTCGCCCCAGGAATGCCGCACCATCCGTGAGCTGCTCTCCGGATACGCACTCAACGCTCTCGCCCCCGAGGAAGCCGCCCGGGTCTGCGCCCACCTGACCACCTGCCCCGCCTGCCGGGACGAGCACGACTGCCTCGCAGCGGTATCCGCACACCTGCCCATGCTCCGCGACGCTCTGGCCCGAGACATCGGGCGACGGCAGCAGAGGTACGTGCCCGCCCCGGCCGAGGGCTGCCACACCTCACGTCAGCAGCTCCGCCGACGTCGTCCGGCCCGCGCGATATTGGGCACGCCGCTCACGCTCACCCAGTTGCTGAGCAGGATGCGGGCGTCAGGCGAGCCGAGCGAGCGAGCAGGCAGAAATGCCCCGGGCCCCCGGGCAACGGCAGACGGGGCGGCCACGCCTCAGTCTCTCCGCCCGGTGGTCACACCGTGGCCGGCCGCGTCCGGCTGAGGCAGGGGTGCTCGACGGCCCCGTCCGGGCCGCGGGGAACGGTGGAGGCGGTGAGTGCCGCGGTGCCGGGTCCGAGCCGGGCCCACGCGCCAGGCAGCACGAGCACGGCGACGAGCGAGGTCGGAGACGTTCCGTGGGCCCGCAGGAGTGGCCGTCGCCGTCTCCGGCCGGGGAAGTGTTCCGTACGGCCGCCCCGTACACATGTCCCCCCACCGCTTCTCCCTCGACGGGTACGGCGGACTGCCGTTCGGCCGCCTCCAGGTGGCGCGACCGCACAGAACGGCTGCTTGCTGGTCCCAGGGTCCCCCGGGAGAGGAAGCGAGCGCTCATGGAGACGCAGAGGACGAAGAGGCAGGCGCTGCAGACTCCGCGGGCGGCAGGACTGGCCGGGGTCGTCTTCGCGGTACTGCTCGCAGCCGCCATCATCCTGATCCGGCTGGCGATCCCCGAAGGGGCCGGCGCGGTCACGGTCCGAGGGTTCAACGATTCCTCGCGCCGGAACGCGGTGAAGACGGCGCTCGCGCTCGTCCCCTTCGCGGGCATTTTCTTTCTGTGGTTCGTGGGCGTGCTGCGCGCGCACGTCGGGGACGCGGAGGACAAGTTTGTCGCCACCGTCTTCCTGGGCAGCGGTCTGATCTTCGTGGCTTCGATGTTCGGGGCGGCCGCGGCCGCAGCGGGCGTGCTGTCCGTCGGGACTCCGTCCGGGAACGACCCCGGGCTGCCGTCCTGGGACTTCGGCCGCCACTTCGCCTACACGCTGCTGACGGACTACGCGATGCGGATGGCCGCGGTGTTCACGCTCACGACGTCGACCTTGGGGTATCGCCTCGGGATCTTCTCTCGGTGGCTCACCCTGCTGGGCCTCCTCGTCGCCCTGACGCTGCTTTTCGTGGCGTCCGCCATCGCCTGGTCCGAGCTGGTCTTCCCGCTCTGGTCACTGATCGTCAGCATCTACATTCTCGTGGTCAGCCGCGCCCCCGGGCCCGATGGAGCGAAGGCGGCCTGACCGCGCCTGCGGCCCCGAAATTGCGGGCACGCTCACTCCTTCGGCTCGCCTGGGCGAGCGCCGAACCCACCGGTCCTTCGATGCTGGCGTGGGGGAGAAGACCCGCTGTCCGGGCGCCGCCGAGCAGGCGCGGACGGTGCCGGACCAGGCTGCCGGAAGGGGCGGAGCGTCGATGAGGCTTGTCGTCGATCTCAACAAATGTCAGGGATACGCGCAATGTGCTTTCCTCGCGCCCGATGTCTTCGCCATGCACGGCGAAGAGGCGCTCACCTACAACCCACGGGCCGACGAGGAGCAGCGCGAGAACGTGGCGCGGGCCGTCGCGGCGTGCCCCGTCCAGGCCATTCTGGCCGACGCACTGGACGCACCGGGAGAGATGGCTGCCGCGCCGGCCGAGGAGGAGTTCCATGGCCGCTGACGCATTCTTGACGTGGTTCAGGCGCGAGGGCCGGATTGTGATCGTGGGCGCCTCGCCGGCCGGCCTGCGGGCGGCCGAGACGCTCCGCGACGAGGGCTTCGAGGGCTCGCTCACCATGATCGGTGACGAGCCGTACGAGCCGTACGACCGGCCGCCGCTCTCCAAGTCGGTACTGCTGGGCAAGGCGGCGCCGGCCCATACCGAGCTGCCCCGGCGCCGATCGGTGGAAGCGAAGTGGCGACTCGGTGTGGCGGCGACCGGGCTGGACATGGCGGCCAAGCGGGTGCTGCTGGCCGACGGCGACGAGGTGGAGTACGACCGGCTGCTCATCGCGACCGGTGTACGGGCCAGGCCGTGGCCGCGCCAGGCGGAGGCCGAGCTGGACGGCGTTTTCGTCCTGCGGACGCGTGACGACGCGGCCGGGCTGCAGCGGCGGCTGATGGCCTCGCCCCGCAGGGTGTTCGTGATCGGCGCCGGCTTCACCGGCTCGGAGATCGCGTCCGCCTGCCGCGCGCGTGATCTCCGTATCCGCTGTACGCGGAACTCCGCAAGACCCCGGTGTTGCAGGAAGAGGACGGCGGCCCGTTCGTCATCAGCACGTACTGGGACATCCAGAGCCTGCTCCACGACCCGCGGATCAGCTCCGACGCCTCCAATCTCACCGCGCACGGCGGCGACGAGTTGACCGAGCAGGAGGAGGAGACGGCTCTGCCGCCCAGCTTCCTGCGGCTCGACCCTCCGGAGCACGACCGGCTGCGTCGGATGACGAACCGTCCGTTCGGTCCACCGCACAGCCCCCGACGTGTCCACGACATGCGTGGCGAGCTCGCCGGGATCGTCTCGGACCTGATCGCCGGCTTCGGGGACACGGACCGGATCGATGTGGTCGACCAGTTCTCGTACCCCTTTCCCGTGACCGTGATCTGCCGGCTGCTCGGGGTGCCGCGGGAGGACGAGGCGCGCTTCCACTCGTGGGCGGACACCATCGCCGCCGGCCTGGACCCGGTTCCGGGCGACGACCCCACCGAGCGGAACCGCGTCACGCACGAGGCCAGGATGCAACTGGGCATGTATCTGGCCGGGCTGGTCGAGGAGCGCCGCAAGACACCCGGTGACGACATGCTCTCCGAGCTGGTGACCAGCCATGGACCGGACGGTCCGATGACGACGATGGAGGTGCTCAGCACCGCTGCCCTGCTGCTGATCGCCGGCCATGAGACGACGGTCAACCTGATCACCAACGGGATGCTCACCCTGCTGCGTCACCCGGATGTCCTTCAGCGGCTCCGGGACGATCCGCGCCTCGCCGTCGACATCGTCGAGGAACTGCTGCGTTACGAGCCGCCGGTGCAGTTGGTGCCGCAGCGCACGTGCATCGCGGACATCGCGGTCCGCGGGGTCACCATCCCTAAGGGCTCGTCGATCTGGCTCGTCCTGGCCGCCGGAAACCGGGACCCGGAGCGTTTCAAGGACCCCGAGCGGTTCGACCCGGACCGCCAGGACATCCAGCACCTCGGCTTCGGCAGCGGCATCCACAGTTGCTTCGGCGCACCGCTCGCCCGGCTGGAGGCGCAGTTCGCCCTGACCGAGCTGGCCCGCAGGCTCGACAACCCCCGTCTGGTGGAGGACCCACCCCCTTACCGGCAGAACGCGGTCCTGCGCGGCCCCCGCCATCTGAACATCACGTTCGACGGCCTGCGCCCCCAGCAGGGCCGAATCGACGCGTCGACAGCTGTACACGGTGGGTCCTGGGAGTGAGTAGTTCGCACCTACGCACACGCCTTTTTGACGGTCCGTCATGAGACGGTACGAAGATGACGTCATCATCGGAACTCGACGGAAGGGCGGCCCTGGTCACCGGTGCCTCCCGGGGGATCGGCCTCGCCACGGCGCAGGCCCTGGGCGCGGCGGGAGCGATGGTCTGCATCACCGCACGCGACCCCGCGGGAGTGGACGTGGCCGTGGACCGGCTCGCCGCCACCGGCGTCACGGCGGTCGGCTGCGCCGGCTCGGTCGCGGATCCCGCGCACCTGGCGGCGTGCGCGGATCTCGCGGTGCGGGAGTTCGGCCGGCTCGACATCCTCGTCAACAACGCAGGGACCAATGCCCCGTTCGGCCCGTTGATGGAGGCGGAGCCCGAGGTCTGGCGCGACGCCTTTGCCGTGAACGTGGAGGCGCCGCTGCGCCTGATCCAGCTCGCCTGGCGGGCATGGATGCGCGAGCACGGCGGCGCAGTCGTCAACATCTGCACCGAGGGCACACACGGCGTGGGGCCGCAGGTCGGTGCGTACGGCACGAGCAAGGCGGCCCTGCTGCATCTGACCCGCCAGCTCGCCGGTGAGCCGGCGCCCGGCCTACGGGTGAACGCCGTCTCGCCGGGGCTGGTGCGCACCGAGATGGCGCGATTCGTGTGGGAGCGGGACGAGGAGAGGATCGCCCGGAGCCTGCCCCTGGCCCGGATCGGCGAGCCAAATGACGTGGCGCGTGCGGTGCTGTGGCTGGTCTCCGACGAGGCGGACTGGGTCACCGGCACGGACCTGCTCGTCGACGGCGGCACGAGGGTGCGAGCGGCCGGCCGGGCCGGCTCCGGCGTGCCCACGGATGCCGTACGCGACGTTCTGGCGCGTACGAACCCACGGAGCAGCACGTAGGCGCCGACACCGGCCGGCCCGGATGCGGAGTGGTGAAGCGCCGGCCCACGCTGTGCGGCGATGTGGCGGAGCCCGGCCGCAGGTGCGCGGACCGACGGCGGATCTGTCGAGCGCCATGCCGGTGGGGCACCCGAAGTCCGGGTACCCAACCGGCTGTTGGATTCCCGGTCAGCCGGTGAAGCAGGCGGTGATGGAGGTGAACTGCCAGTCGCTCCGGGCGATGCCCGAGCAGGTCTCCTGCAGGCCGCCGCCGGGGCAGCCGTGGTCGCGGTTGACGGACCGGAAGGCAATGCGCGCTGTGTGGTGCGAGTTGGCCCAGTTGCGGATGTCGGTCCAGTTCTGGACCGTGGTGGTCTCCTGGTTGTCGCTGACACCGTTCATGCCGGAGTGTCCGTCGGCTCCGTGGTCGGGCTCACCGCCTTCGCCTGCGGCAGCTTCGTTTCGGGCACGGACCACAGCGCGCTGACCGTCGTCCTGCTCGGCATCGGGCTCGGCGTCCTGTGCGGCCTGGTCAGCGGCCTGCTGGTCAGCTTCGGCCGGGTGCCCGCGCTGGTCGTCACCCTCGGCATGCTCTACGTCATCCAGGGCATCGACCACGCCTGGGCGCACGGCGAGCAGATCAACGCCGCCGACGTCCCCGACGACGTGCTCGGCCTCGGCAGCGGCAGTGTCCTCGGCATCCCGTATCTGCCGCTGATCTCCGCCGCCGTTCTGGTCGGCACCGCTTACTACCTGCGGACCTACCGCAGCGGCCGGGAGCTGTACGCGATCGGGTCCAACCCCGAGGCCGCCCGCCTGGCCGGCATCCCCATCCGCCGCCGGGTGCTCGCCGCGTACGCCTTCTCCGGCGCCGTCGCCGGCCTTGCCGGGGCGCTGTGGCTCGCCCGCTTCGGCACGGTCGTCGCCGACGCCGCGAACGGCTGGGAGCTGACCGTCGTCAGCTCGGTCGTCGTCGGCGGCATCGCCATCACCGGCGGCGTCGGCACGGTCTGGGGCGCGGCGCTCGGCGCGCTGCTGCTCACCACGATGGGCAGCGCCCTCGTCGTCCTGAAGGTGGACTCCTTCTGGCAGCAGGCCATCACCGGTGTGCTGCTGCTCGCGGCCATCACCACCGACCGCATCGTGAACCTGCGCACCACCAGCGCGCTGAGGAAGAGGAGCCGACGATGAACACCCTCGTCAAATACCTGCGCTGGGACACCGTCGTCGGCGTGCTCCTGATCGCCGTCTTCCTCGCCGGATCCGGTACGACGGAGGGCTTCGCGGACACCGCCAACCTCTCCGCCGCCCTCGACGACACCGCCGAAATCGCCCTGATCGCCCTGCCGATGACCCTGCTCGTCGTCGCGGGACAGGTCGACCTCTCCGTGGCCTCCATGCTCGGACTCTCCAGCGCGCTCGCCGGCTCGCTGTGGGAGGCCGGCTGGGCCTTCGAGACGATCGTGCCCCTGTGTCTGCTCGTCGGCGCGCTCGGCGGCCTCCTCAACGGGTGGCTCGTCACCCGCGTCGGGCTGCCCTCGCTCGCCGTCACCATCGGCACGCTCACTCTCTACCGGGGCCTGGCCTCCGTCGTCCTCGGGGACAAGGCGGTCGCCGACTTCCCCGAGACGTACTCCCAGTGGGCCACCTACACCCGGACCGTGCCGGGCACCTTCATCCCTTACCCCGTCGCCCTGTTCGGCGTCCTGGCCGTCATCGCCGCCGTCGTCCTGCACTGCACGGCCTTCGGGAGGTCGCTGTACGCGATCGGCGCGCAGGAGGACGCGGCCTACTTCGCCGGCATCCGGGTCAAGCGCATCAAACTGGTGCTGTTCGTCCTCACAGGCTTCGTGGCCTCCTTCGCCGGGATCGTCTACACCCTGCGGTACGGCAGTGCCCGCGCCGACAACGGGGTCGGACTCGAACTGGTCGTCATCGCCTCGGTGCTGCTCGGCGGCGTCGACTTCGACGGCGGGCGGGGCACCCTCGGCGGCGCGGTCGCCGGTGTGCTGCTGATCGGGCTGCTGAACAACCTCCTCACCCTCAACGACGTGTCCAACGAGATCCAGGTGATCGTCACCGGCCTGCTGCTCGTGGCCTCCGTCCTCACTCCGCGGGTTGTCGCCGCCGTCTCCGAGCGCCGCCACCGGCGCGCCGCGACCGCCTCCGCCTAGCTCCCCTTCCTTCCCTCAACTCCTGCCCTCCGAAAGGGACGCCATCATGTCTGCGCACTCCCGCACGCGCCGCCGTGCCACCCTCACAGCCACCGCTGCGGCCTGTGTCCTCGCCGTCACGCTGGCCGGCTGCTCGGGCACCACCAAGAACGACACCAAGAACGAGTCCAAGGAGGCAGCGAGCAGCGCCAAGGCCGACCCGAATGCGCCGCTGAAGAAAGGCCTCAAGCTCGCCTTTCTGCCGAAGCAGATCAACAACCCGTACGAGAAGATCGTCGACGACGCGGGGATCGGCGCGGCCAAGGAGTTCGGCGGCTCGGGCAAGGAGGTCGGACCCTCCGACGCCAAGGCCTCCTCCCAGGTCTCGTACATCAACACCCTCATCCAGCAGCGCCAGGACGCGATCCTCATCGCCGCCAACGACCCCAACGCGGTGTGCGGTCCGCTCAAGCAGGCCATGAAGCAGGACATCAAGGTCGTCGCCTACGACTCCGACACCGCCAAGGACTGCCGCCAGCTGTTCATCAACCAGGCCAGCTCCGAGGAGATCGGCCGCAGCCAGGTCCAGCACCTCGCCAAGCAGCTCGACTACAAGGGCGAGATCGCGATCCTCTCGGCCACCCAGAACGCGACGAACCAGAACACCTGGATCGGGTTCATGAAGGACGAGCTGAAGAAGCCCGAGTACAAGGAGCTGAAACTGGTCAAGGTCGCCTACGGGGACGACGACGACCAGAAGTCCTTCCAGGAGACCCAGGGCCTGCTCAAGGCCTACCCCAAGCTGAAGGGCATCATCTCGCCCACCACCGTCGGCATCGCCGCCGCCTCCCGCTACATCAGCGACTCCAGCTACAAGGGCAAGGTCGTCATCAACGGCCTCGGCACGCCGAACCAGATGCGCAAGTACGTCAAGGACGGCACGGTCGAGCAGTTCTCCCTGTGGGACCCCAAGAAGCTCGGCTACCTCGGCTCGTACGCGGCCGCCGCTCTCGCCTCGGGCCGGATCACCGGCGCGGAGGGCGAGAAGTTCAAGGCCGGTGACCTCGGCGAGTACACCATCGGCAAGGACGGCGAGGTCATCCTCGGTCCGCCGACCGTCTTCGACAAGAACAACATCGACGACTTCGACTTCTGAGTTCCGGGATCGTCCGATGCAGCGCGTCTGCTTTCTGCTGAAGGTCCGGCAGGAGCGGCTGGAGGAGTACCGCGAGCGTCACGCGGCCGTATGGCCCGAGATGCTCGCGGCGCTCTCCGCCGCCGGCTGGCACAACTACTCGCTCTTTCTCCGGGAGGACGGCCTGCTCGTCGGCTACCTGGAGACCGAGGACTTCGCGGCTGCGCAGGCCGCCATGGCTGCTACGGACGTCAACACCCGCTGGCAGGCCGACATGGCCGGCTTCTTCGAAGCCCTGGACGGCGCCGAGCCGGACGAGGCGATGAAACCGCTCACCGAAGTCTTCCACCTCGATCGACCGCAGTGACCCGGCCCAGGAGGGGATCGCCCATGACCGCAAGGACTCCCGCCACCGCCCGCAGGCCGAAGATCGGGCTCGTCGCGGGCGGACTCGGCGCCTACTGGCCCCAGTTCCCGGACCTCCTCCCGCAGCTGCGGCGCTCCGCCGACCGCGTCACCGAGCGGATGCGGGAGTTCGACGCGGACGTCGTGGACGTGGGCTTCATCTCCGACGCCCAGGAGGGCGCCGTCGCGGCCGAGAAGCTCAGGGCCGAGGGCTGCGACCTGATCGTCGGCTTCCTCACCACCTATATGACCGCCACCATGCTGGTGCCCATCGCCCAGCGCAGCGGCGCCCCCGTACTCCTCATCAACCTCCAGCCCACGGAGGCCATGGACCACGCGTCCTTCGACACGGGCGCCTGGCTCGCCTACTGCGGTGCCTGCCCGCTCCCCGAAATGGCCGGCGCCTTCGAGCGCGCGGGAGTTCCCTTCCGCTCCGTCTCGGGACACCTGGAGGACGAGCGCGCCTGGCAGCGCATCGGCCGGTGGATCCGGGCCGCGGGCGTACGGTCGGTGCTGCGCCATGGACGGCACGGGCTGATGGGTCACCTCTACCCGGGCATGTACGACGTGTCCACCGACCTGACGATGGTCCCCGGCAATCTGGGCGGCCACGTCGAGGTCCTGGAGTTCGACGACCTGCGGGTGCGTGTCGAGAAGGCCGAGGACGAGGGGGTCGAGGCCAAACTCGCCGACGTGGGCGAGGTGTTCGAGCTGGCCGAATCCGTTGTCCAGGACGATTTGGCCTGGGCCGCGCGGGTGTCCGTCGGACTCGACCGGCTCGTCGAGGACTTCGACCTGGACTCCCTGGCGTACTACCATCGCGGCCTCGACGGCGAGATCCACGAGCGGCTGGGTGCGGGCATGATCCTCGGCTCCTCCCTGCTGACCGCGCGTGGCGTGCCCACGTGCGGCGAGTACGAACTGCGCACCTCGCTCGCCATGCTGGTCGCGGACCGGCTGGGGGCGGGCGGTTCGTTCACCGAGCTGCAGGCGCTCAACTTCCGTGACGGCGTGGTGGAGATGGGGCACGACGGCCCGGGACACCTCGCCATCAGCGAGCGGAAGCCGCTGCTGCGGGGCCTGGGTGTCTACCACGGCAAGCGCGGCTGGGGCGTCTCGGTCGAGTTCGACGTCAAGCACGGCTCGGTCACCCTCGTCGGGCTCGGCCAGTCCCGCGACGGCCGCTACCGGCTGATCGCCTCCGAGGGCGAGGTCGTCGCGGGTCCGCTGCTCCAGATCGGCAACACCACCTCGCGGGTGGACTTCGGGACCGACCCGGGGGAGTGGACCGACGCCTGGAGCGCGAGCGGAGTCGGCCACCACTGGGCGCTGGCCACCGGCCGGCTGCTGCCCGAACTCCGGGCGCTGGCGGACCTCGCCGGTCTGGAACTGGTGGAAGTCACCGGCCGATGACACCCTCGTGGGCCCGGCGGCGGGCCACCTGGTGGGCATCGAGGACGTGGCGCGGGCCGTCGACGACAGGATTGATGAGGTGGTCGGCGCGGGTTTCGCCGTCGGAGCCGGGGCTGACGCGGCACAGGAAGCCGAGCATGAGCAGGACGTGCTGGTCGAGCCCGGCAGCGCCCGGGTCGCGAAGCGGGCGCAGCGGGGCGTCACCCGCAATCACGCCAGGAAGGCGCGGAGCACTCCGCTCATAATGGATGAGTACGCGCCGCGGGCGGTGACCCGTCACCCCAGGGGCAGGATGCCGCTCGCACGATGCCCTCCGAGGCACAGAGGCGGTGGCTGACACATGTGCGCACGCGCCCGGCCCGGTGGACAGCCGCCGGGGCTGTCCACAGCAGGCCATTACGGCGAGGCGGTGTTCCGGCCCGAGCAGCCGGGGGAGCGCGACCGCATCGACCTCGGCGCGCTCGCCTACGATGACATCACGATGGCCCGCCTGCGGAGCCTGGGGGCCGGGCCGGGCTGGAACTGCCTCGACGTAGGAGCCGGCACCGGCACCGTCGCCCGGCGGCTGTTGCACGAGGCGGGTGTCGCGACCGTGCTCGCTGTCGACCGTGACGTACGTTTCCTCACCGCCCACCCCTTCCCCGGGCTCGGTGTCCTGGAGGCGGACATCAGCGCCCCGGGGTTCGCCCCCGGCCGATTCCAGCTGGTCCACGCCCGATTCGTCCTGATGCACCTGCCTTCATGGCACCGCCTGATCGCCGGACTGGGTGAACTCCTGACTCCCGGCGGGGTGCTGGTCCTCAGCGACGCCGTCGACCTGACCACCGCGACTGCGCCCACGACGCCGTACACCCGGGTCATGCAGGCCATGTGGCAAGGGCTGCGGGACACCATCGGCACCGACGTCTCCTGGGTCCTCGAGTATCCACATCTGCTCCGCGCCGCGGGGCTCGCCTCCGTCGCCGCCGAGATCCGGGTACCGCCCCTGGTCCCCCGGAGCCCCATCAGCCGCTTCTGGGCCCGCAGCTGGGACCGGGCGAGGGACGCGATCCTGGACACCGGGCTGGTGGACGACGCGACGGTCGACGCGGCGATCCGGTATCTCGACTCGCCCGACTGCGCTGCACTGTCGCCCGGAATGATCACGGCCTGGGGATGGAGGCCCCAGGAAGCCGTTCCAGGACCGCCTGACGTCCGGCCGCAGGGCTGATCGGTCAGGCTTCCAGGTCGTCGGCGAAGTGCCGGAACCCGCGCCGGTCCTGGTGGATGCTCCACAGGGTCTGTGCGAGCGTGGCCGGGTCCTTCCTCGGATGTCCGGGGATGATCGCGCCGGGGATGATGAGCTGCGCGACGTGGATGCCGTCGTCGGCGAGGGCGTCGTGCAGCATCTGGCCGTAGGCTCTTTCGGCGGCGAAGGCGACCGAGGTGCCGGCACGGTCGGGGTGAGGGACCGCGGCGGTGCCGCCGTTGACGAAGAGGATGGTGCCGCGGCCGAGGGCGCGCATGTCGGGCAGCACCTGGTGCACGGCGGCGACGGGGCCGTAGACGGAGAACTCGATCGGGCCCACGAGGTCGGACGGAGTGGTCTCCAGGACCGGCCGCATGAAGTCCTTGTGCGGGACCGGGCTGTACTGCAGCACCTCGATCGGACCCAGGGTCGCGGTCGCGGCGTCCAGGGCTGCCGCGAGGGCACTCGGATCGCGTACGTCGGCGGCGAAACCGCGCGCCATCACGCCCTCGCCGGCCAGGTCGGCGGCGAGGGCATCGGCCCGGCCCTGGTCGCGGGAGATGAGCGCTGCCTCGAAGCCCTCACGGCCGAACCGCCGTGCGGCGGCCGCTCCGAGGCCGGGGCCTGCTCCGATGATGGCCATGGTGGTCATGACTTCCTCCTTGGCGTGCGCCGATCAGGAACAGCGGCGTCGGGATGATTCCGGGGGCGGCCGTACGCGGGGAGCATGCCGGCCGCTCGACGCTCGTGTCCGACGCGGCTGCCGTACTCCTCGTCGATGACGAGGGCGCTCCGTGCGGATGCCTTGCCCGGGCTGCTGCGTCAGGGGCGAAGCAGGGGCTTGAAGGCGCGGCGCTCGTCCATCGCACGGTAGCCGCCGACCACCGGGTCCAGCGGGAGAGTGAGGTCGAAGACCTTGCCGGGGTCGATGCGGTCGAGGACCCGTTCGATCACGTCGGGCAGGAAGCGGCGCACCGGCGCCGGCCGCCACGCAGAGTGACGTGCGAGCAGAACAGCTGCTCGTCGTCGATCTGCACGCCGTGCGGGACGCCGACGAAGCCGACGTTGCCGGCGGGGCAGGTGGAGAACAGGGACCGCTGCATCGACTCGGGGGCGCCGACGCACTCCAGCACGAGCGGTGTCCGGCAATCACGGCATCACTCTCAGAGGCTCAGCACGATCGCGGACGCTATGCCGCCGAGGAACAGAGCGAAGGCGGCTTCGCGCCAGCCGCCCTTCCCCCAGCGGAAGGGGCGGTCCAGGGCGAGCCGCCCGGGGCCGATGGCCGCAATGCCGAGCGCGACGACCGCGATGCACAGGTTGTACTCCATGCCGCCGTCCTGCTCCCACAGACCGTGTGCCGCGGTAACGGTCGCCATGGCGTTGATCATCACACCGATCACGGCAGCCGATGCCAGTGGCGTGAACAGTCCCAGAGCCAGTCCGAGCCCCCCAGGAACTCGGATCCACCGCCGATGACGGCGTAGACCTTCCCCGGGCGGTAACCCGTCGCGGCGAAATATGCACCCGTGGCGGTGAGGCCGTCGCCACCGAAGATGCCGAAGAGCTTCTGGGCGCCGTGCCCTGCCATGAGCAGGCCGAACGTCACCCTGATGAGAAGCAGGCCGCAGTCGGCGGCGGACACTGCGGGCCGCGCCGAAGCGGAGGCGGGCTCGGGGGAGGCGCGGAGTTGTTCAGCGATGTACTTCACCGGGGGCTCTTCTCTGCTCCGAGGTCCCGCGGTGGTGCCGACTGACCACCGTGGAAGCAGCAGGGCGGTTGTCTGGTCACCATGGCGCCTTCAAGGGCATGCCATGCGTGGCGGACCGCGACACAGCCGGAACAGGAAGTCAGCAGGACCACCGCCGGCGTTCTCGCGTCAGTCCGGTCAGGCCGCCGGTCGTTGTCGTCATGAACTAAGTGACATCGGCTTGCTGTCTTCCATCATTACGCCCTTTCGCCTCCCGTGCCGAGCCGGTTCGGATGCCTGGCCCGGGGCGGGTGGCGACCAGCACGGGGTAGTCGGCGTGCCCGGTTCTCCGCTGACGTACATCAGACCCTTGTCACGCACCGGATTGAGCAGTGAGCCGCTGCGCACCGTTCACCAGGCCGGGGTCGAGAGGTCGTCTCCCGCGGCCGGCGGCTGCTCGCCCGCGTGACCCTCCGCAGATGGTGGGGCAGCCGCAGACCACCGAGGCAGGACGCAACTGGTGCGTTCTTCATGCCGATACGGTAGAAGTTTTCCTCACCCCGCCCGGCGCGAGGCTTCAGTTCGCGTATAACTCTGGTGATTCCGACGACATGACAGGTGGTTCCGGGCGGCGGTCAGGCGCGAGCCGGCCCCCGTCGCGCCGGGCCGTCGCCGGTCCGAATCCGACTCCGGACTCCACGAGAGGACAGTTGATGGATGTGGAGAAGCGCCTGCGGGACGAGAACCCGGGCGATGACTTCGGTCGTGGGACGTCCGGGGTGAGCAGACGGCGGTTCCTCGGATACGTCGTGGCGGGATCGACGCTCACCGTCGCCGCCCAGCTGGGCGAGGTGGTGCTGGCGCCGTCGCGGGCCGCCGCCGTGGTTCCCTCGGTGCCGGGGCCGTCCGAGGTCTACGACCTCAACGACATGCTGACCCACGCCGCACTGCCCACGTCGAATCTGATCACGATCCGGATCGGTTCCGACGGCACGGCCTCCTTCGCCCTGCCGCGGGCGGAGGTCGGGCAGGGCATCACCACGTCCTCCGCGATGCTGATCGCCGAGGAGCTGGACCTCCCGCTGGAGAAGATATCGGTGACGCTGGCCGACGCCCGGCCGGAGCTGCTGTTCAACCAGCTCACCGGCGGCTCGAACACCACCATCTCCACCTTCACCCCGATCCGGGTGGCCGCGGCCGTGGCACGGGGGCAGTTGCTGAAGGCCGCGGCTCTGGAGCTGGGTGAAGCGATCGGCTCCCTCACGGCGAAGGCCGGTGTCATCACCTCCGCGGCCGGGGCGAGCATCACGTACGGCGAGCTGGCGGTGAAGGCGGCCGCCCTCGCGGACGCCCAGGTCGAGGTCACGCTCAAGGAGCCCTCGCAGTTCAAGGTCATCGGAACGGCGCAGCGGCGCATCGACGCCCTGGCGGCGGTGACGGGCCGCAAGAAGTTCGCGATGGACGTGCAGGTGCCCGGCGCCCTGCCCACGATGGTGTGCAGGCCGCCGACGATCAACGGCACGGTCCGCTCGGTGGAGAACCTGGACGAGGTCCGGGCCATGCCGGGCATCACCGACGTCGCGCGGATCTCCACCGGCGTCGCCGTCCGCGGCCGCACGTTCGGGCAGTGCATCGACGCGGTCCGCGCCCTGAAGGTGACCTGGGCGCCCGGTACTGCCGAGGGTTCCTCGGACACGACTGTCCTCAAGGAACTGCGGGCAGCCGAACTTCCCCTTGTCGTACCGCCGCTGCCCCTGCTCACCAAGGCCGTCGACGCACGGTTCACCTTCCACTTCGCCAGCAACGGCGCCCTGGAGACCAATTGCGCCGTCGCAGACGTACGAGCGGACTCCGCCGAGATCTGGGCGAGCCTGAAGTCACCGATCACCGCACAGGAACAGATCGCCCTCCAGCTCGGTCTGCCACCCACCGCCGTCAAGGTCCATGTCACAGAGGGCGGCGGCTCGTTCGGTCGCAAACTCTTCCATGACGCCGCCCGCGAGGCCGCCGAGATCTCCCGGGCCATGGGCAAGCCGGTGAGGCTGATGTGGCACCGGACCGACGACTTCCGCCAGGGCCGAACGCATCCGATGTCCACCTCGCGGGTGCGGGCCACGTACACGCTCGGGCAGGTCCTGACGTACGAGCAGCGGCACACGTCCGTGGCCACCGACTTCGGCCATGGCCTGGGCGAGATCATCACCTCGGAGGCGGCCCAACTTCCGGTCGGTGACTTGACGTTCTCCGAGACGATTTTCGCTCTGACGCAGCAGAGTCCGTACCACTTCGGGGTCACCACCCAGCTCCTCGCCGAGACCCGCAAGGGCTTCAACACCGGCTCCATGCGGAACATCTACTCGCCCAACGTCCGTTGCGCGCAGGAGCTCGTCGTGGATGAGCTGGCGAAACGGACGGGGAAGGACGCCCACGCGTTCCGGCGTCAGTTCCTCAAGGACGAGCGGGCCAGGGCCGTCCTCGACAAGGTCGCGGAGGTGGGCCGGTGGGGCCGGTCCATGCCTGCCGGCACGGGGCAGGGGATCGCGGTGCACCCCGAGTACCACGGCTTCGTCGCTGTCCTCGCCGAGATCGACTGCAGGCCGGAGACGACCGGAAGGAAGATCCGTGACGCCTACACGGGCCCTCGTGTCACCAAGGTCGTCTGCGCCGTCGACGTCGGCCTCGCCGTCAACCCGCGCGGCCTGGAGGCGCAGATGATGGGCGGCATCATCGACGGCATCGCCATCACCCTCACCGCGGGTCTCCACCTCCAGAACGGGCATTTTCTGGAGGGGAGTTGGGACAACTACTTCTACACCCGGCAGTGGAACACCCCACCCGAGCTGGAGATCGTCGTCATGCCACCGACCACCGGCAAGCCCGGTGGTGCGGGGGAGCTGGCGGTCGCCGGCGCGATGGCGGCCGTCGCCTGCGCCTACGGTCGGGCCACCGGCACCATGCCCACCACCTTCCCCATCAACCACGGCGAGCCCCTCGGCTTCGAGCCGCTGCCCACCACCCCGCCGATCCCTGCCTCGCCCACCGACGGCCTCGACCGCACCTTTTAGAAGACCAGGAGCTCCCGTGCCGCAACACACCTTCATCCTCAACGGCAAACCGGTGACCGTGGACATCGAGGACGACGTCCGGCTGCTCTGGGTGCTTCGCGACGTCCTGGGCGTCACCGGACCGAAGTACGGCTGCGGGCTCGGCGTCTGCCAGGCGTGCACCAGCCACATCAACGGCAAGGCGTTCAACCCCTGCAGCGTCCCGGTCAAGGATGTCGGTCCCGCCGACGAGGTGACCACGATCGAGGGCCTGCCCGCGACGGTCGGCCGGGACCTGCACCCGATGCAGGAGGCATGGCTGGAGTACGACGTGGCGCAGTGCGGCTACTGCCAGCCCGGCCAGATCATGACCGCTGTCGCCAAGGTCCGGCGCGCCAGGGAGGAGGGACGCGAGATCGACGAAGCCGACCTCGACGAGATACGCAACATCTGCCGCTGTGGCACCTACAACCGCATCCGTGAGGCCATCACGGCAGGCGCGGAGAAGTTCTGAACCGATTGCGGTACAGGAAAGGGGCGGGCGCACAGCGTGGCGGGAGGAGAACCGATGGTGGCCGGCCGCCGCCTGCTCGGTGGCGCCGGGGATCGCGGGGATGAGCGCTGTCCCCCGGTGGCTACTCCCCGGTGCGCCCGTCCAACGACTCCCGGAGGAGGTCGGCATGCCCGTTGTGGCGCGCGTATTCCTCGACCAGATGGATGAGGATCCATCGCAGGCTGGGTGCGCGACCGTCGAGCCAGGTGCGCCGGGCCAGTCGCTCCGGGCCGCCGTCGGCCAGCGCCTGCGTGACCAGGGAGCGGGAGCGGGCCACGGTGTCCTGCCAGAGCGTATGAAGCTGTTCGGGGGTGTCCTCGGCGGCTGAGTGCCAGTCCCAGTCGGGGTCGGCCTTCCAGTCCACCGTGTCCCACGGGGGCTCCGGGTCCCGTCCGTGCAGCCAACGGGAGCACCAGTAGTCCTCGACGAAGGCCAGGTGCTTGAGCATCCCGCCCAGCGTCATCGAGGAGGCACCGACGGTCGCCCCGAGGCCGGCCGTGTCCAGTCCGGCGCACTTCCACGTCAGGGTCGCGCGGTGGAACTCCAGGAAGCCCAGGAGGGTGCTGGTCTCGTCGGCCGCAAGGGGAGGTT
Source organism: Streptomyces sp. NPDC002206 (assembly GCF_053593595.1). Taxonomy (NCBI): domain Bacteria; kingdom Bacillati; phylum Actinomycetota; class Actinomycetes; order Kitasatosporales; family Streptomycetaceae; genus Streptomyces; species Streptomyces sp. NPDC002206. Next base: position 126,108 of record NZ_JBSFCW010000011.1, on the reverse strand, counting down.
CCGGGCGACCCTGTTCGTCCATGTCGGGCATGGGCGGTGAGCCTACCGGCGGGGCCTGCGCCGGGCCAGGGACTTGGGTGGAGCCGGCCGGATCTGCAGGCGCGGCCACGGGGCCGCCGGAACAGAAAATATCTCTATGTCAACGCGAATCGCTACCCGTGGACCCCTTCCCACGACCGCCGACCGGTCGTCGAAGCCCCGACCGGCATCACCTTCGCCGGGTACGAGAACCCACCCGGCCTCACCACCGATCAGCGCGTCCAGGACCTCCGAACGCGCAGACCGGCACAACCACGTCCATTTCACCGCGCACCACGACGGCGGGCACTTCATTCCCTGGGAAATCCCTGACGGCCGGGTCGCCGACCTGCGTCGCACCTTCCGCAACCGGCGCTGAACCGTTCACTGACGGGTGGAGCTGCGTGCGTGAGATCCGGGATCCGGCAGCGCCCGGACGGCGGTGCCCGCACCCGACCCGGAACTGCGGGCATCGAGAGGGCGGTCGCAGACGGTCTGAGGTATTCCGGACTTATGAACTCGCAGCGGTTCCTGCGCTCGCTCCACGCGACCCGGCGGCACTCGAAGGCACTCGTGGCGATGCCTTTCGCCCTGATCGCCGCCGTCACCGTGGTGGACATCAGCGCGCCGCCGGATGTCCACCTGGGGCCGTTTCTCGTGGCAGCGCCCGCTGTGACCTCGTCGTTCGCCGGCCCCCGTATGACTGCCTTCGTGGGCGCGGTTGCCGTGCTGGCTCAGTCCCTGGTCGCCATCGCACGCACCAGCCTCAACGACCTCAATCACACCTACCAGATCATTGCCCTCTGTCTGATCTCTGCCTTTGTCACGGTGTTTGCACATCTGAGGGAACGGCACGAGCAGGAGATGACGCAGCTGCGCTCGGTGGCGGAGACGGCACAGCACGTGTTGATGCAGCCCTTGCCCCGTCGCAGCGGCCCCCTGCGCATCGCCTCGGTCTACCTGGCCGCAGAGGCGGAGGCGCAGCTGGGCGGTGATCTCTACGCGCTCGCCCGCACCGCCGACGGCACCCGCGTGATCGTCGGCGATGCTCGCGGCAAGGGACTCGATGCGATCGGTGAAGCCGCGGGCGTGCTGGGCGCCTTCCGGGCTCTCGCGCACAGGGAAGCGCGGCTGCCCGAACTGGTGGGGCACCTGGAGGACGGGGTCACAGTGGACCGCAACGGCACCACGGACGGGGAAGCGGAGGACGATTACAGCGCGGAGGCCTTCGTCACTGCCGCCGTGCTCGACATCCCCGATGCTGCTTCCGAACTTCGCCTGGTCAGCTGCGGTCATCCACCGCCGTTGCTGCTCCATGGGGGCGAGGTGCTGTCCCTCGAAGTGGATGAGCCCGCTCCGCCTCTCGGGCTCGCGCAGTTGCTCGCCCCCGCATTCACTGCGGAGACATTCGCCTTCGGCATCGGCGATGTCCTGCTCCTGTACACCGATGGCGTCATCGAGTCCCGTGACCGCTCAGGAGGCTTCTATCCGCTGTTCGAGCGGGTTGCGTCCCGGCGCGGGGACGGTGCGGAATCTCTGCTGGAGTACGTGCGTGCCGACCTCCTCCGGCACGCGGGCGGGCGCCTGGGAGACGATGCGGCCATGGTCGCCATCGAACGACTTCCGGATCCCGCGTAGCGTCCCGTCGGATGGTCACGTCGGCAGGGAGCGGCCGAACAGCAGGTCGAAACCCACCGGTAGCTGTAGCAGGACGCGGCGGGTTAGCTCCTCGCCCGCAGCGTCGGCGGTCGCGCTGAACACGGCGCCGACGTCCCACTTCGCGGTCTCCTCGGTCGCTCCCTCGATCCAGGCCGCGGTGGCGCGCACGAACCGCTCGGGGGAGAGGGGCTCGGCGGCCTGCAGCGGGCTGAGGAGGATGAGGGCATATGTCTCCGGGAGGCGGGCGGCGAGCTCGGCCCGCTCCTCGCCCACCAGATGCGCGCCCAGGAGGGCCAGCACGACGCGGGCTGCTCGTTCCGCTTCCTGTCGATTGTTGTAGTCGCCGCGTTCCTGGATGCGGTCCAGGAACGCTTCCGTTCGCAGGGGCACTGCAGCTGTCCCCTTCTCGAAACGCGGGGGACGGAGCCGAGGGGGAGGGGAGACCCGCCCCGTCCTCCGCTGCCTGTGCGGGCGGGATCCGGCTCAATCGCCGCTCTCCTTGCGCGCTGCCTCTCCGCCAATGGTGATCTTGCGGGGCCTGGCGCACTCGGCGATCGGGATGCGCAGGGTCGGAACTCCCGCGTCGTGGTCGGCGCCGATGTGCTCGGTGTCGAGGGTATCGGCCAGGACGACCTGACGGCTGAACACGCCCAGCGGGCGCTCGGAGAGCTCCACCTGGACATTGTCGCCCTGGGCGGTCGGTCGGCGCTCGGCCTGGCCCGTCAGCATGTTTCGCTCGACATCGATGTCGATCGCCTCGGGGAGACGCCGGGCAGGCCGAACACCACGACGTACTCGTCGTCCTCGCGGTAGGCGTCCATCGGCATCGCGGAGGGCCGCGACCAGGCGCCGGGGCTGATGAGCTGCTGGGTGAGCCGGTCGAGCTCGCGGAAGGGGCCGGTGCGCATCAATATCGCGAAGCACCTCCAGATGATCGGGCAGTGGTACCTGCCCATGCGCTTCACCTGATTCCCGCTCTCACATGTCGTCCAAATACGACAATGAGGATGTCATCGAAAAGATGACGGCGCTGACGAAGGAGAGCACCGGTGCCGCAGACGGCACCCTTACGGCACGGCTCAGTCCTGCAGCGTGACCGTGAAGCTGCGGCCGTACGCGTGACGGGTGTCGACGTCGACGCGGGTTCCGCCGTGGACCGGGCTCACGCGTACCCCGTCGTCCGACGACACCTTCCGCAGTGACCTGCCTCGGATAAGGACACCGGCCCTGTCCCGGCCCATCGTCGGGTCGGACACGGCGACGGTGGTCGGGCCCCGGTGCCCGCGGCGCTGCACGATCACCGACGCCGGACCGTCCATGCGCAGGCCCCCGACCTCGTGCCATCCGGGCGTGAACGTATTGGCCGCCCTCAGACCGAGGCCGGTGTGGGACACGGCCTGCAGGCGCGGGGTGTTGGCCAGGACCTGCAGCGGGCCGTTCGGGTACGACGCCAACTGCGCCCCGCCCGCATTCGGTACCAACGCGTAGGCCATGCAGGCGGGTTCGGCTCCGGGTGCCTGATCGACCGTTACGCCGAGAACGGTGCGGGTGACGGCGGTGTCCGGATTCGAGGTGCGGACGACCCGGCGGCTGCGGGTGACCTCGTCCAGGGAGACCCGGACCTGCGGGGTGTCGAGGAAGACGTAGCCGACGGCGGCGCGTTGTGTGGTGTTGGCGTAGCGCAGCCAGTGGTTGCCGGTTGTGCGGGGATCACCGTCAGGAGGCCGGCGGCTGACAAAACGGCCAGCAGACGTCTGCGGGTGATCTCCATGTGGCGTCCTCCGCCTGCGAGTTGGCGACCCGGCGGGCGGAGTCAACCAGAACGGCCGAGCGGCGACAAGGGGACGCGGCCGGCCGGGAACGCGGTCCCCGGGTGCCGAGCCGAAGTGAATGACCGGGCTGCGGCCATGCCCTTCGGTGGGGTGCTCCCCGCCGATACGCTGCACCCGGAGTTCAAGAACCGAGGGAGTGCCGTTGAGTACCGAGACCGACATCCTCGTCCTGGGGGGTGCCGGCGTGGACACCATTGTGTACGTCCCCCAGTTGCCTCTTCCGTACGCCGACAGCTACATGGTGCCTGCCATCGAAACGCGGGCGGGCCAGACCGGCGACTTCGTGGCGCTCGGGGTACACGCTCTGGGGCTGCGCACACATCACATCGACATGATCGGCGATGACGACGCAGGCAACCTGGTCCGCGCGCTGCACCGCGAGCGGGGCATCGCGCTCACCGAGGTCCCCCTGCCCGCAGGCACCAAGCGCGCGGTGAATCTCGTCGGCCCCGACGGGCGGCGGCTGTCGTTGTACGACAACAGCCGCTCGCAGGAAGCTGACCGGCTGCCCCCGGAAACGGTGGGTGCCCTCGCCGCGGTCAGCCGCCACGCCCACGTCTCCATCACCTATCCCTGCGCGTTCGCCCTTCCCACGCTGCGCGAGGCAGGGGTGACCATCTCGACCGACCTGCACAACTGGGACGGCGCGGAGGCATACCACGAGGCGTTCGCCTACGAGGCCGACCTGGTCTTCCTGTCGACCGCCGCCCTGGTGAACCCGGAGAAGACCATGCGGCAGATCGCCGACCGCGGCCGAGCCCGAGCGGTCGTCGCCACAGCGGGAGCCGCGGGGGCGTACCAACTGCTCGACGGGGAGCTGACCCACATTCCGGCGGTCACACCGCCCGGGCAGGTGGTGGACTCCAACGGCGCCGGCGACGCGTTCGTGGCGGGCTATCTGTTCGGCCGGCTGTCCGGCGAGTCACCACAGCGGTGCGGCCTCTACGGCGCGATCGCCGGAGCCCATGCCTGCACCGTGCCGGCGACAGGGACCGACCTCATCGGCCGGGCCGAACTCCTCTCCCTCGCGCGGCGGAAGGAAGCCCGACCGGCTGATGACATGACGTGCCTGACGGCTGTTGCAGTTGACGGCCCACAAGGCGCGCGGTTTCCTGCTGCGATGACTGATCTTCGCATCGAGCAGGTGGACGGCGATGCCATGCTTCGTGACTGGCAGTATGTCCATAACGCGATCATCCCCACGGCCGCCCTGTCTCTCGACGAGGTACGTGAGCGCGTCGAACGCAACCGGTTGGAGGTTGCGTATCTGGGCGACGTCCTTGTCGGTTGCTCGACCGTGCGCCCGCCCACGAGCGGAGCATCGGTTGGCACGGTGATCGCCAGAGTGCTCCCGGCTCACCGGCGACAAGGGTTCGGCGGAGCACTCTACGCGCGAGGGCTGGCGCAGGTGCGAAGGCTCGGAGCCGACGTCATCGAGACGGTGGTCCTGGAGTCCAACCCGGACGGGTTGCGGTTCGCGCAGGCACAGGGATTTGTCGAAGTCGAGAGATACCTGCTGCCGGGGGACAGTGTGCGCTTCATCGACTTGAGGCTGGCCTGACCCGGCGTCGACCGGCAAAGGGTCCCTCAGGACTCCCTGCCTGACCGGAGCGGAATCCGTGCCGGCTCGCGCGGCTGCGAGACCATGGCCGGTGGCCGGCGTCCACCTCGTCCAGTCGCCGGTGCTGGGTGCTCAGCAACTCGGCCACGTCGTCGTTCGGCTCGGCGCCGTCGAGCAGGCATGTGAGGGACGTCGCCGGAAGCTCGCCGAGCGGGCGCGCGGCGGATGCGGCGTCCGGTCGCCCACGATCCGTGCGATCTCCCGCATCCCCTGAGGCGGAGGTCGATGGTGCGGGGCGGGGTCTACGGACCTTCCGGGGCGGGGACCACGTGCATGGCCGCTTCCTCGGCCGAGGCTGCTGCGCCGTCGATGCCGACGTCGAACGCGATCATGTCTTTCTCGTCGTCCGCGTGGGCACCCTCGTCGGGTGCGACGAGCCGTCCGGCGCGCAGTCCGCCGACCTCGTCGTCACGGACCTCACCGTCGGTGTCCAACACATCGCCGATCTCGTCTCCGTCGGGTACGACGAGATCCGGCTCCTCCTCGCTGAGGCGCTGGTCGAGCGTTTCCCCTTCGTGCTGCTCGGCCGCCGTGACACCGTGGTGTTCCACGGCCCACGGCCGCTCGGGGGGCGAATAGCCTGCATCGAGCGGATCCGTACCGGCCCGGTCGTCGAGAGTGTCCTCCACGTCGAGCAGACCGGCGTCGTCCTGCACCTCCGAGCCGTCCGGCTGGTAGACCTCGTCGCCCATCGTGGTGTCGATGTCCATGTCACCTCCAATGTCGGGAGTGAACCGTCGGGGCGACGTCCCGTTCGCGTCATGCCCTCGTTCTCATCATGTGCGGTGTCGGCCGTCGGGACGAGCGGAAGCGCACCGGCGCCCGCAGTGGATGCGGAGGCCAGGACCTTCGTCGGTGGCACGGCGTGAGCAGAACGGTGCGGTGCGTATCGGCCGGTCGCGCGAGTCGGTCCACGTACCCGGCGGGACGCCTGGTTCATCGCCCGCCGGATTGTCAGGGCGGCGTCAATACGGGTGTGCGACGCGTCAGGGCCGTATCAAGGCATGGCGTCCGCGGACCGCGGCGGACCCAGACTGAACTCGGCGGTGGCGCGGACCCCCGGTCCGTGGCGTGGGTCGGCCGGGCGAGTGATCGTCACTGCCCGAAGTGCGCACAGCCTCCATGAAGATCTCGCCGAGCGGCCACCGGCTGCCCGTGATACCGAGGGCGTAGGAGGTGACACATGACCGGCCAGCCGCTCCGGGACCGGCTCGCACTCGTGGCTGCGCTGGTGGGGCCGCTGCTGGTGGCGCTGGCACTCGTGCCGTTCCGTACGGACCTGTCGAGGACCAATGCCGCCCTCGTACTCGTCGTGGTCGTCGTCGCGGTGGCCGCCTTCGGCAGCCGGGTCGCGGGCGCGGTGGCGGCGCTGTCCGCCGCCGTCTGGTTCGACTTCTTCCTCACCCGGCCGTATCAGCGGTTCACCATCAATGGCGGCGACGACATCGAGACGGCCGTGCTGCTCCTGATCGTCGGTCTGATCGTCTCGCAGCTGGCTGCCCGGGTACGGCGGCTCGAGGTGATCGCCGTGACCGATGCGGGCCACCTCGCCCGAATCCATGACACCGCGGAACTGGCGCAGGCAACCACCTCCGCCGACGCCGTCGTCGCCCACGTGCGGGATGAACTCGTCGAGCTGCTGCAGCTGCGGGGCTGCCGGTTCGAGTACGGAACCCTGCTGGGGCGGCCACCGCGGTTGGAGCAGGACGGCAGTGTGTGCGTCGGCCGAAGGCGCTGGGACGTCGCGCGTGGCGGCTGGCCGGAGGGCGAGATCGAGTTGCGGGCCAGCGGACAGGGCCACTACGTCGGCAGGTACATGCTCGATCCCACGCCGGGAACCGTACCGACGCTGCAGGCCCGCCTGGTCGCCGTGACACTGGCCGACCAGGCGGGCGCCGCGCTCGACACGGCAGGCCGGCCGGCGGGCGGCTGAGACGGGCCGGGACCGCCGCCGAGCGGGGCGGACGGCCGGCCCGGTCAGCCGACGTGGATGCGGGGCCGGTGTGCCGGGTCCGGCTCCGCCCGGCGCAGCACCTCGCGGGTGACCGGCGCGACCTCGCCCTCGCCGAACACGAGGAAGCGCAGCAGCTGGCTGACCGGATGGCCCTCGGTCCAGTTGAAGTAGGCGTGCGGGACCTCTCCGGTGCGGTTGCGCAGCTCCAACAGCACCGCGGCGATGGTGTTGGGCACCACCGCGCTCTCCATGCGCAGTCTGCGTACCCCGTGCTTCTCGTCGCCGTGCACGGCCACCGCGGCGGTGAAGTCCGAGGAGTCCTGGATGAAGACCTCCAGGAACAGCACGGGACGGCCGTCGGGGATATGGGTCTGTTCGCGCTGGCTGTACTCCTTCGCGCGGTACGCGACCCTGCTGTGCTCCTGCGGCTCGTTGGCGATGATCCGCAGCGGTCCGGCCGCCGCCGCCTCGTCGATCAGCCGGACGGCGTCCTCGTCGAAGGTCACCGCCGCCGCGCGGAGCTCGAAGGCACGGTGGACCCGGGAGGCCGACGACGTCAGCAGGATGGCGATGATGAACAGCGAGGCGATCTTGATGCCGTCGGGCCGTTCGACGACATTGGTGACCAGGGTGTACGCGAAGACGGCGGTGATCGCACCGAACCCGGCGGCGCCCCACCGGTGGCCGCGGCGGTGCACGGCAACGGTCGACGCGAAGGACGCCGACAGCATCAGCACCAGTACGCCTGTTGCGTAGGCGCCGCTCTGGTCGTCCACATCGGCGTCGAACCAGATGGTGATGAACACCGCGATCGCCATGAACACCAGCACCAGCGGTCGCACCGCCCGCGTCCACTCAGGGGCCATGCCGTAACGCGGCAGGTAGCGCGGTACGAGGTTGAGCAGCCCGGCCAGCGCCGAGGCACCGGCGAACCACAGGATGGCGATGGTCGAGACGTCGTACACGGTGCCGAAGGCCTCGCCGAGGTGCTCGTGCGCGAGGTACGCCAGCGCGCGGCCGTTGGCCGCGCCGCCGCTCCTGAACTCGTCCTGCGGGATCAGGATCGTGGTGGCGAGACTGGACAGCAGCAGGAAGCAGCTCATGATCACGGCGGCGGTGGTGAGCAGCTTGCGGGTGCCCCGGATCCGGCCGGCGGGCTTCTCGTACGTGTCCGTCGCGTCCCCGCGCACCTGGGGCATCACGGCGACACCGGTCTCGAATCCGGACATGCCCAGCGCGAGTTTCGGGAAGACGAGCAGCGCGACACCGACCATGGCCAGCGGCGAGGAGTGCTCGAGGGTCATGGCGTCCGTCCAGTCACCGATCCTGACCGGGTGGGTGAGGATCTCCCAGGCGGAGGCGGCCAGGACGACGACGTTGAGGAACAGGTACGTCGCGACGAGCACCACCGCGATGCCGATCGCCTCACGGAACCCCTTGAGGAAGACCGCGGCGAGAGCGGTGACCAGGACGAGGGTGATCCACACGTTCTCGCCGTGCATCCAACTCGGGGCGAAAGGATTCTCCACGACGTGTGCGGAGGCGTCCGCCGCCGACAGCGTGATGGTGATCATGAAATCGGTGGCCGCGAATCCGAGCAGCACCAGCACGAAGAGCTTCCCCGCCCACCAGGGCAGCAGACGCTCCAGCATGGCGATCGAGCCCTCGCCGTGCGGGCTCTCCTTGGCCACCCTGCGGTAGACGGGCAGCGCGCCGAGCAGCGTCAGGGCAATCAGCACCAGCGTCGCCAGGGGCGAGAGCAGCCCCGCCGCCAGTGCGGCGATGCCCGGCTGATAGCCGAGGGTGGAGAAATAGTCCACACCGGTGAGGCACATGACCCGCCACCAGGAGTGTCCCTGGTGCTCGGGACCCGGCGTGCCGTGCGGTCCCGGGTGCCGGGCCGTCTGCTCGCTCAGTCCCTCCAGCAGCCAGGCCCGCCCCCCGGGACGCCGTTGCAGCGTGGCCTGTCCCGGCACGGGCCCGACCGGATCGGGTTCGTGCATGCCAGTCATGTGTGCTCTTCCTGCTGATCGGCCGTACGACGAGGAGCGAGTATCCAGCACAGCGTCATCCGCCCGACGGTCGGGGCGTACAAGACCTGCTGTCCGTAGGACCACAGGCGCGTCAGTATCCCGTCAGCGGACCCCTGATGACCGTCAGAATCGCGTTAAGGGACGGCGGACCTTCTGGTCGCCGGGCATAGGTTCGCAGTCATGCCCCGGCCCGCCTCTCCGCACCGGGCCCCACTCGCCCCAGGCTCATCGAGGAGGATTCCATGGCAGGGCATGCAGCCCGGCCTGCGTACGCGCTCGGGCGAGCGGGAGGCCGTCACGACCGCCGGCTTCACCGCCGACCCGGTCGCCATGAAAGTCGTCCGCGACGGACGGCCGACCCCGACCGAATGGCATCTGCTGGAGTTTCTGACCGGCAATCCGGGGCGGCTCATCCCCCGACGGCAGCTGCTCCAGGAGATCCGGGGCCTTTCGTACAGCAACACGACCAACTGTCTGCGGGCCTGCATGGCCCAGTTGAGGTGAAGACTCGACCCGGACCCCTCCCGTCCCCGGTGCCTGATCACGGAACCGGGCGTGGGGTACCGCTTCGAGCCCCAGGAATCGGGCGGGACACATGGGACGCGGAAAGCTTCGGATCTACCTCGGCGCCGCTCCGGGTGTGGGCAAGACCTACGCGATGCTCTCGGAGGGCCACCGACGGGTCGAGCGCGGTACGGACTGCGTCGTCGCGTTCGTCGAGCACCACAGCAGGCCGCGCACCGAAGTGATGCTGCACGGGCTGGAGCAGATGCCGCGCAAGGAGGTGGACTACCGCGGCACCGTCTTCACCGAGATGGACGTCGACGCCGTCCTCGCCCGCCGGCCCGCCGTGGCCCTCGTCGACGAGCTGGCCCACACCAACATCCCGGGCTCGCGCAACGCCAAGCGCTGGCAGGACATCGAGGAGCTGCTCCACGCCGGTATCGACGTCGTCTCGAACGTCAACATCCAGCATCTGGAGTCGCTGGGCGACGTCGTCGAGTCGATAACGGGAGTCCGGCAGCGCGAGACCGTCCCCGACGAATTCGTCCGGCACGCCGACCAGATCGAACTTGTCGACATGTCGCCCCAGGCGCTGCGTCGCCGGATGGCCCACGGCAACATCTACAAGGCCGACAAGGTCGATGCTGCACTCTCCAACTACTTCCGCCCCGGGAATCTCACCGCCCTGCGTGAGCTGGCGCTGCTGTGGACCGCCGACCGGGTCGACGAATACCTCCAGGAGTACCGGTCCGAACACCGGGTGTCGAAGATCTGGGGCTCGCGCGAGCGCATCGTCGTCGGCCTCACCGGCGGCCCGGAAGGCCGCACCCTGATCCGCCGCGCGGCCCGGCTGGCGGAGAAAGGCGCGGGCGGCGAACTGATGGCTGTGTACATCGCCCGCAGCGACGGCCTGACCTCCGCGTCGCCGAGGGAACTCGCCGTCCAGCGCACCCTTGTCGAGGACCTGGGCGGCACCTTCCACCACGTCATAGGGGAGAACGTCCCGTCCGCGCTGCTGGAGTTCGCGCGCGGCGTCAACGCGACCCAGGTCGTTCTCGGTGTGTCCCGCCGCAAGCCCTGGCAGTACGTGTTCGGGCCCGGCGTCAGCGGTTCGGTCGCCCGGGACTCGGGCCCCGACCTCGATGTGCACCTGGTCACCCACGACGCGATGGGCAAGGGTCGCGGACTGCCCATGACCAGGAGCAGCCGGCTCGGCCGGTCCCGGATCATCTGGGGCTGGCTGACCGGGGTGGCCGGACCGGCCCTGCTCACCGTCCTCCTCAGCAGCCTTGCTCCCGAGGTGGGCCTGGCCAACGACATGCTGCTGTTTCTGTCGCTGACGGTCAGCGCCGCGCTGCTCGGCGGACTCCGGCCCGCGCTCGCCTCCGCGGTCTTCGGCTCCTTCCTGCTCAACTGGTACTTCACCCCGCCCGTCCACACACTGACCGTCGCCGATCCGCAGAACATCGTGGCCATCGCGATCTTTGTGGGCGTGGCCGTCTCCGTCGCCTCCGTCGTGGACCTCGCGGCCCGCCGTACCCAGCAGGCGGCGAGGCTGCGCGCCGAGTCAGAGATCCTCTCCTTCCTGGCGGGCAGCATCCTGCGCGGCGAAACGACGCTGGACGCGCTGCTGGAGCGGGTCCGGGAGACGTTCTCGATGGAGTCCGTGGCACTGCTGGAGCGGGAGAGCGAGGTCGCCCCGTGGACCTGTGCGGGCAGCGTCGGCCCGAGGCCGGTCGGCCGTCCTGAACAGGCCCATGTGGACATGCCCGTGGGCGACGACATGGCGCTCGCACTCCACGGCCGGGTGCTGCCCGCCGAGGACCGGAGGGTACTGGCGGCATTCGCCGCGCAGGCGGCCGTCGTCCTCGACCGCCAACGCCTCCAGGACGAAGCCCAGCAGGCCCGCGGACTGGCCGAGGGCAACCGCATCCGTACCGCCCTGCTCGCCGCTGTCAGCCACGACCTGCGGACACCCCTCGCGGGCATCAAGGCGTCCGTCACCTCGCTGCGCTCCGACGACGTCGAATGGTCGGAGGAGGACCGGGCCGAACTCCTCGAAGGCATCGAAGCGGGCGCCGACCGCCTGGATCACCTCGTCGGCAACCTCCTCGACATGTCGCGGCTGCAGACCGGCACCGTCACCCCGCTGATCCGCGAGATCGACCTCGACGAAGTGGTGCCGATGGCCCTGGTCGGCGTACCTGAGGGGAGCGCGGTGCTCGACATCCCGGAGGATCTGCCGATGGTCGCCGTCGACAAGGGGCTCCTGGAACGGGCGGTCGCCAACGTCGTGGAGAACGCCGTCAAGTACAGCCCCGCGGGCAGACCGGTGCTGGTGTCGGCGAGCGCCATGGCCGGCCGGGTGGAACTGCGGGTCGTCGATCTCGGCCCCGGGATACCGGACGAGGTGAAGGACCGCGTTTTTGAACCCTTCCAGCGTTACGGTGACGCGCCGCGCGGCGCGGGGGTGGGCCTCGGCCTCGCGGTGGCCAGGGGCTTCACCGAGACGATGGGCGGCACGCTGACCGCCGAGGACACGCCGGGGGGTGGGCTCACCATGGTGCTGACGCTGTGCACGGCGTCGGACCGGGTGGGGGAGTGGCCGGACCTTCCGGCCACCGCGACCTCGTAGCCGCGGTGTTCACCCGCGGCCCCGCCGTACTCCTCCCGGCAGGCCCGAACACGGCAGCGGTGAGACGCGGCTGTGGGGCCCGGCAGTCACTGCCGGGCCCCACGTCATCCGTTCACCTCACGAGGTCCTGGCCGGACCCTCCTCAGGGGAAGGACACCACCGTCGAGGGAACGGTCGAGGTGCCGGACGTGGGCGAACCGGTGCTGTTGATCACGTGCTCGTACTGTCCCTGGCCACCCAGGGACACCACCAGCAGATCGTGGAACTTCACCCCGGGCTTCACCGGAGCCTCGAAGCCGTGTTCCTGACGGATCGTCGGATCCACGTTGAAGTAGCAGTAGCTGCCCAGGCCCCAGCCCTCGTGGTTGTTGACCGAGTCCGCGACCTTGTAGGCGGCGTACCCCTTGACGGTGCCGTTCTGGACGGCGGCCTGGTTCGGTGCGTCGTACGCCTTCTCGTTCTGGAAGAAGATCGTCCTGCCGTTCTCGCCGTTCCACTGCACGTCGTACTTGTTGAAGTGCTCGACGAAGAGGCCGGTGGCGAGGACGTCGTCACCGTCGACCCGGAGCCCGTAGTCGGCACGGTTGGTCTCCCAGCCGACCCCTTCTCCGTGGTCGGCGCGCCAGATCCAGGTGTGGTCGATGATGGTGTCGTCGTTGTTGATGACCATGCTGGTGGTGGCCCTGCCGGCGCCCGCGCCGCCGATCCGGATGAACACGTCCTGCACGGTGGTCGGATTCGCCGAGTGGTCGGCGGAGGCGCCCTCGGGGCCCACCTGGAGCAGCACCGAGGAGTCCTGCGGACCGGCGTCGATCAGGAGACCGGCGAGCTTCACGCCGTCCACGTCGCCGACCTTGATCGCAGTCACGCCGTTGTCCGGGACGATCGTCGCGAGCCCCAGACCGAGGACGACCGTGTTCGCCCGGTCGATGTTTATGGTCTGGTCCACGTGATAGACGCCGGGCGTGAACAACAGGTGCAGGCCCTGCTGCACCGCGGCGTTGACGGTCTGTGCGGTGGCGCCGGGCTTGACCACGTAGAACTGGCTCAGCGGGATGGACTCGCCCTGCGGCGTACCGTTCCAGGAGACGCCGCGCGCGTTGGTGCGCTTGGCCGGGACGAAGACCTTGTACTCGGAGCCGTCCAGGTAGAGGAACGGCTTCTCACGGGAGACCGGGGTGGTGTCGAGCGTGGTGTACGGAGGGTCGGGGAAGCTCTGCGCGGGTGCGCCCTCGACTCCGGAGAACGTCATGTTCCAGACGCCGTTGGTCCAGCCACCGACCGAGCTGTCGCGGGTGTACCACTGCTGCTGTGAGTACGGGCCGACCTGGCCGTCGATCCTGCTGTCGGCGATGTAGCCGCCGCTGGCCCAGCCGTAGCCGTCGGGCGCCAGGTTGAGCCCGCCCCTGACGTGCATCCGCCGGAACGGTGCGGCCTGCGACACGGCCCAACGGTCCGTGCCGTTCACCGGGTTGAGTGCCAGATTCTCCGCCGAGCGCCAGAAGTTCTGCGTGGCGTTCCCGTTGAACCAGCCTGCGTCGACGGTCACGTCACCGTTGAAGGTCGTGTCGTCCGGTTTGAGGCCGAGCCCCGCGATGGAGGTGTAGAAACCGAGCTGTGCGTTGATGTTGTTGTACGTGCCCGGCTTGAACAGCAACGCATAGCGGCCGTTCCCGAACTGCGCGGATTCCTGCTGCTTGAAGATCTCGTCGACCTTGGCCTGGATGCCGGGCGTCGACGGGTCGAAGACCAGCACATTGGGTCCGAGGTCGCCGCCGCCGGGAATCTGCGGGCCGCCCTGGTCGCCGGTGGTACCGAACACCTGGAGCTCCCAGATCGAGTAGCCGTACGGGGTGGCCCGGGCGGTGCCGGTCAGCCGGACGTAGCGGGCGGTGCCGGAGACGTTCAGGGTCTCCGTGCCACCGGGGCCGCTGGTGGTGGAGTAGGCGGTGGTCCACGTGCCGTTGTCCGTGGAGAACTCGATCCGGTAGCCGTTGGCGTAGGCCGCCTCCCACTTCAGCACGATCTGGGAGACCGAGGCGGAGGAGCCCAGATCGACCTTGATCCACTGCGGGTCGGAGAAGGCGCTCGACCACCGGGTGCCGTCGATGCCGTTCACGGCGGAGGTGGCGGGGGTGCCGGCGTTCTCCTCGCTGGAGGACGTCACCGCTCTGCCCTGGGAGAGCAGTGTGGGCGCCGCGCTCGCCGGGGTCGCGGGGACGAACGCCAGCAGCGAGATGACGAGACCGACGACGACGGCGATCACACCGGTACGTCGTCCGTCCGATGAACGGGCAGGTCTGCGGAGTACGGGGGGTGCGTACATGGGGGTTCGTCTCCTGAGTCGTGGTGTGGGTGCACGACGCGCAGCCTGAGAGCGCTCTCAGGCTGCGGAAGATACTTCTCTCTTGACTCGGACACGTCAATAGGTGTGCAACAGGCGCTGCGTCAGGGCCTGTTGGGAACAAGAGTTGAACGAATGGCGTGCGCCGACCGCCTCGTCGGTCCGCCCCGCCGGCGACGGCGCAGAGGCTGACGGAGTGTCGGCTTCAGGGGGTGTCGCCGGACAGCCGTGGCGACAACCGGACCGTCCGCAGTGGCTCGCGCGGCGGGCGGGCCCGCCACTCGCGCGGGTAGCCGATCGACACCTCCTCGAACCGCACCCCGTCGTGATGGGTCACCCGTGGGATGTGCAGATGTCCGTAGATCACGGCCGCGGCACGGAAGCGGCGATGCCAGTCCCGGGTGAGCTCCGTCCCGCACCACTGCGCGAACTCCGGGTGCCGCAGTACGTCCGTCGGTTCACGCACCAGCGGGTAGTGGTTCACCAGGACCGTGCGGTGGTCCTCGGGGATGCCGGCCAGCCGCAGCTCGGTCTCCCGTACCCGCGCCCGGCACCAGTCGTCGCGCGTCGGGTACGGGTCGGGGTGGAGGAAGTGCTCGTCGGCGCAGACGATCCCGGCCCTGTGGGCGATGGCGAGGGACTCGTCCCTGGTGGTCGCGCCGGGGGCGCGGAACGTGTAGTCGTACAGCAGGAAGAGGGGGGCGACGGTCACCGGCCCGTCCGCGTCCTCCCACACCGGATAGGGGTCCTCGGGGGTGAGGACGCCCAGGCTTCGGCAGAGTTCGACCAGGTGGAGGTAGCGTGCCTCGCCCCGCAGTCTCACGGGATCGCTCGGGTGGGTCCACAGCTCGTGGTTTCCGGGGACCCAGACCACCTTCGCGAAGCGCTCGCCGAGCAGCGCCAGTGCCCGCTCGATGTCGGCCATCCTCTCGCCGACATCACCTGCGACGATGAGCCAATCGGCGTCGGTGCCCGGGCGCAGGGACGAGACGATGTCACGGTTGTCGGCGTACGCGACGTGCAGGTCGCTGACGGCCAGCAGCTGTCCGTTCAGGGCAAGAACTCCTCGCTCCGTGGGCATCGCCCGGCGGCCACTCTATCGGCATGCCGCGCGAGGCGGCCGATAGCCTTTCGGGGAACCGGTGTTCGACCGGGGCGGTGGTTCGGGACAGCCATGTGTACCTGCCCTCCCCGGCGGCCCGTGCGTACCGGCGTAGCATGATCCCCATGGAACAGCGCACACTCGGCAGGACCGGACAGGACGTATCCGTCGTCGGACAGGGCACCTGGCAGCTCGGCGGCGACTGGGGCGAGGTGCACGAGGCGGACGCCTTCGGTGTCCTGGACGCGGCGGTCGAGTCGGGCGTCACCTTCTTCGACACGGCGGACGTGTACGGGGACGGTCGCAGTGAAAAGCTCATCGGCCGCTATCTGAAGGACCGCCCGGACGCCGGTGTGTTCGTTGCCACCAAGATGGGGCGGCGTGCCGACCAGGTCCCGGAGAACTACGTCCTCGAAAACTTCCGTGCGTGGAACGACCGCTCGCGGGCCAACCTCGGCGTCGACACGCTCGACCTCGTGCAGCTGCACTGCCCGCCCACCGCCGTCTACTCCTCGGACGAGGTCTACGACGCGCTCGACACCCTTGTCGCCGAGCAGCGGATCGCCGCCTACGCGGTGAGCGTCGAAACGTGCGCCGAGGCGCTCACCGCCATCGCCCGCCCCGGCGTCGCGAGCGTTCAGATCATCCTCAACCCGTTCCGTCTCAAGCCGCTCGACGAAGTCCTCCCGGCTGCCCGTGCGGCGGGTGTGGGCATCATCGCGCGGGTCCCGCTCGCCTCCGGACTGCTCTCGGGGAAGTACACCAAGGACACCGTCTTCGCGCCCGAGGACCACCGCTCGTACAACCGTCATGGCGAGGCGTTCGACCAGGGCGAGACCTTCTCCGGCATCGAGTACGGGAACGGGGTGGCCGCGGCTGCCGAGTTCGCCGAACTCGCACCGCAGGGGGCGACACCGGCCCAGACCGCGCTGCGCTGGATCATCCAGCAGCCCGGAGTCACCAGCGTCATCCCCGGCGCGCGCTCCGTGGAGCAGGCCCGGGCCAACGCGGCGGCCGCATCGCTTCCGCCGTTGCCGCAGAGCACCCTGGACGCGGTACGGGACCTCTACGACCGTCGGATCCGCGCGGAGGTCCACCACCGCTGGTAGCCGGAAGCCGCGGCTGACCGGGCCGGCCCGGTCAGCCGGTGAGATCGACCCGTACGGTCAGCAGGTTCGTGCCGACCGCCCGGACCGCGGCGCTGTTGAGGCGCGGCAACGTCCTGAGTCGTGCGCGGACGTCGTCCTGCGGAACCAGGTGGGCGGTCCCGGCATGCCAGCGTCCCTTGATCCGGACCCTCACCCGCGGGTCGGCTTGGATGTTGCGTACGTACTGCGACTTCTCGCCGTACTCCGAGACCAGCCAGAACTCGTTCCCGACGCGGCGTCCGCCGACCGGCGTCCGGCGGGGGAGTCCGGAGGTGCGTCCCGTGGTTTCCAGAAGTGTCTGATGCGGCAGCTGTCGGACCATCGGATTGCCGATCCGCCGCTGGAACGACGTGACGGCCCGGAACTTCATCTCGTGATACCGCGACATGAGTGACTCTCCCCGTCGGTGCCGGTGACGCTCGCCGGAGGTCAACCTAGTCGAGGTGCCGGGCAGGGTGCAGGATCCGGCGGCGCCGCGGGATCAGCCCAGAGCCGTACCGTGCGCGACCAGCAGCGCAACATCGGCCCCGGCCAGGCCGAGCGTGGCCAGGAACGGCAGACGGCTGTCGGGGGAGGTGCCCAGCGGGAGGCACAGGACCACGGCCAGCGCCCCGGTCACCGCGAGGCCCGTCCAGCCCATGGCGTCCGGCGGTCCGGGCGGGCCGAGAACGAGGGCGGCCGAGGCCGCCAGCAGCGTGAGTGCCGCGACGGTACGGGACCGGCGCCGGCCCAGACGCTGGGGCAGGCCCCGGACGCCCGCGGCCAGGTCGGCATCGATGTCCGGGAGGACGTTGGTGAAGTGCGCACCCACCCCGAGGAGGGCGCCCGCGGCCACCACCCAGGCGGCGGGCCAGGGGCGGCCCGGCAGCGCGAGGGTGAGGAAGGCGGGCAGAAGTCCGAAGGCCACCGCGTAGGGCAGCCACGACCACCGTGTCCGTTTGACGCCGAGGTTGTACGACCATGCGGCGGCCACCCCGACCAGATGTGCGCCGCCCGCCGCCGCGCCGTTCGCGAGGGACAGCGGAGCGCACAGTACGAGCGCAGCACACGCCGCGACCGACACGCTACGCACCTGCACGTCGCCCGCCACGAGTGGCTTGTCGCGCCGGTGTGCCGCGGTGTCCCGCGCGAGGTCGACGCGGTCATTGCTCCAGCCGACGGAGAGCTGTCCGGTGAGCACGGCCAGGGCGACCAGACAGCTGCCGAACACGTCGCGCCCCGCTGCGACGGCCAGAGCGGTGATCAGGGCGGTCACGGCGAGCGCGGGGGCCGGGTGGGCCGACAGGAGGAGCGCCAAGGCGCCGCGGCCGAGGCCGGGGCCACCCGCACGCGCTGCAGCCTCTGTCGGTGCAGGCGCCGGCGAGGGCGAGGCGGCCGACAGGAAGAGCGCCTGAAAAGTCTGATTCATGATGTTCGATCAAAACATCTCTTCCGCACCTATGGTGACGGCATGACGCGAATCATCGCGATCCATGGTGTGCTCCCGCCGCACCGGTACGAGCAGTCCGGGATCACCGACGCCTTCGCCGACATGTGCCTGCCTCCGGGCGCCGACCGCGGTGTGCTGGAACGCCTGCACCGGTCCGCAGGCGTACGCGGCCGCCATCTGGCCCTGCCCCTGGAACGGTACGCCGCGCTGAGTGGTTTCGGCGAGGCCAACGACGTGTTCATCGATGTCGCCCTGGAGCTCGGGGAACAGGCAGTACGCGGCGCCCTGGACCGGTCGGGCCTGGACCCGGGCGACATCGATCTGGTCATCTCCACCTCCGTCACCGGAATCGCCGCTCCGTCCCTGGAGGCGCGGCTCGCCGGACGGATCGGGCTGCGGTCCGATGTGAAACGCGTACCGATCTTCGGGCTCGGCTGCGTGGCCGGGGCCGCCGGCCTTGCCCGGCTCCACGACTACCTCGAGGGCCACCCGGGCCAGGCCGCGCTGCTGCTCTCCGTCGAACTCTGTTCGCTGACCCTGCAACGTACCGACACATCCGTGCCGAGCCTGGTGGCGGGCGCACTGTTCGGTGACGGCGCCGCTGCGGTCCTCGCGGTCGGCCGGGACCATCCGCAGCGTCAGGAACAGTCCGGGCCCGTGGTGGTCGCGACCCGCAGCAGCCTCTACCCCGGCACCGAACGCGCGCTGGGCTGGGACATCGGTGACCAGGGCTTCCGGATCGTCCTCGGCGCCGACCTCCCGAATCTGGTACGCGAGACCCTGGGCGACGAGGTGCACTCCTTCCTCTCCGACCACGACCTCAAGACGCAGGATGTGACGGCCTGGGTCTGCCACCCGGGCGGCCCCCAGGTGCTCGAAGCCGTACGCGAGACGCTGGATCTGCCCGCCCGCGCACTGGAACTGGCCTGGCGTTCGCTGGCCGAGGTCGGCAATCTGTCCTCCGCCTCCGTCCTGCATGTCCTCAGGGACACCCTGGCGCTGCGCTCACCACAGCCCGGAACTCCGGGACTCCTCCTCGCGATGGGGCCCGGCTTCTGCACCGAACTCGTCCTGCTCCGCTGGTAGCCGCCCCGTGATCCCTTACACCGTCCTCGTCCTCCTGGTCGCCGTCGAGCGCCTCGCCGAACTCGTCACCGCCCGACGCAATGCCGCCTGGAGCCGGCGCCACGGCGCGGCGGAGTACGGGCGGGGCCACTACCCCGTCATGGTCGCCCTCCACACCGGACTGCTGGCCGGCTGCCTGGCGGAGACCTGGCTCGGCGGCCGCCCCTTCCTGCCTGCACTCGGCTGGCCGATGCTCGCCCTGGCCCTGGGCGCCCAGGGCCTGCGCTGGTGGTGCATCACCACGCTGGGCCCGCGCTGGAACACCCGCGTCATCGTGGTGCCGGACCTGCCGCTTGTCACCGCCGGACCGTACCGGTGGCTGAGCCACCCCAACTACGTCGCCGTGATCGTCGAGGGCCTCGCACTGCCACTCGTCCACACCAACTGGCTCACCGCGACCGTCTTCACCCTGCTCGACCTGCCGCTCCTGGCGACCCGCGTACGGTGCGAGAACACCGCCCTCGCCGGGGCCGCACCGGCGGCGCCGTGATCGACCTGCTGGTCGTCGGCGGCGGACCCGCCGGCCTCGCCACCGCGATCCACGCCGCCGAGGCCGGGCTCGAAGCGGTGGTCGCCGAACCGCGCCCCACCCCGATCGACAAGGCCTGCGGCGAGGGACTCATGCCGGGCGCCGTGAACGCTCTGGCCGGACTCGGCGTCACGGTCGCCGGACACCCGCTGCGCGGGATCCGCTACCTCGACGACCGCCACCGGGCAGAAGCCCTCTTCGCACCCGGCCCCGGTCGCGGTGTCCGGCGCACCGAACTGCAGACCGCCCTGGCCCGCCGCGCCGCAGAACTCGGCGTGCGGGTGATCCCCGTGCGGTCGGGCAGCGTCCGCCAGAGCGCCGACAGCGTGTACGCGGCAGGTGTCACCGCCCGCTACCTGGCCGCCGCCGACGGCCTGCACTCACCGATCAGACGCCAACTCGGCCTGGACCTGCCGGACCCACGCCTCCCGAGGTTCGGGCTGCGCCGCCACTTCGCGATCGAGCCCTGGACGGACTGCGTCGAGGTGCACTGGTCACCACGGGCCGAGGCCTATGTCACGCCGCTGGGCCCACGCCTGGTCGGCGTCGCCGTCCTGACCACGGAACGCGGCCCGTTCGACGGCCACTTGGCCCGCTTCCCCGTCCTGGCCCGGCAGCTGTCCGCGAGCGCCACCACGCCGGTGCGCGGCGCCGGACCGCTGCGCCAACGGGTCGGCTCCCGCGTGGCGGGGCGGGTCCTGCTGGTGGGGGACGCCGCCGGATACATCGACGCCCTGACCGGTGAAGGAGTCTCGCTGGCCCTCGCCGGAGCCGCTCAACTGGTGCGCTGCGTCCGGGACGACCGGCCGCAGGCGTACGAGCGGGCGTGGCGCAAGGTCTCCCGTCGCCACCGCCTGCTCACCGAGTCGCTGCTCCTGGCCCGGCAGCACCCACGACTGGCGCGCCGCATCGTCCCGGCCGCGAGCCGTCTCCCCACGGCCTTCACCACTCTGGTCAACCAGCTGGCCTGAGCGCGGTCCGGCAGCGTCCACCCGTACCGGACGGCCTGTCGCGACGGGTTACGCCAGGGGCTGTGCGATCAGCGGGGGTGCAGCCGCCCGGCGCCGCCGCGTCAGCCAGCCGACCAACGTACAGACGGCACCCGCGAGGGCAAGCACCACGCCGAGCAACATGCTCAGTCCCAGCAGCACCGGCGCGGTGGCGTCGTCGAGCACCCGGCCGCGCACGGCCGTCACGGGTACGGTCCCGGAATCCTCGCTCGCGAAGTAGCGCGAGTCGTTGGAGTTCGCGCGGTGGTCGCCGAGAAGGAACATCCGCCCGGCCGGTACCTTCACGTCGTACGGTCCGTGCCCGCCGTCGACCTCTCCGTCCTTCAGATAGGGCTCCTTGAGCGGGGCGTCGTTGACGGTCAGGCGTGTGCCGTCGAAAACCACATGGTCGCCCCCCAGACCGATGACGCGCTTCAGCACCGGCTTGCCCTCGAACCGGTCCGGCAGCCCGAAGAGCACCACATCACCCCGCCGTATTTTCGCGCCGGACGTCTTCGCGATGACAATCCGGTCGCCCGGAGCGTATGTGGGCTCCATCGACCCGCCGGAGGGGATGACCGTCGTGTAGTCGCTGCGGACGGTCCAAAGTGCGCCCGTTGCCAGCACGATCCCCAGCACGGCAAGCACAGCCCCCGTGATCAACAACCCACGCCCAGCGCGCCGCATCGGCCGATCTCCCCTCATGACCACTCACCCCACCCAGGTGGCTGCAGCGACACCGTAGAGGGTCCCTCCCGGCGGGATCGCAGCGGGTTCGGGTCGAGAGGCGGCTGGGCCGGGACGCCGTTACTCCAAGCCGGAGACCTGAAACACGGTTCGGGCCGTCCGGCGGTCGATACGGTCTCCGAGTTGCCGCAGCGCTGTCGCCCCGCGGAGCAGTGTCCCGCGCTCCACGCTGGCGCGGGCGTCCTGGTCCAGCCGGTGCCACAGTGCCGGGTTGGCGACGAACACCCGTGGGTCGACCTCGACCCGGCAGCCGTCGGCGTCGCGGAGAACCAGACGTTGCGAGACGCCGTCGGACCAGCGGACGGAGACCAGCCGGTCCGTACGCACCGTACGGGCGTGCAGCAGGCTGCGTGAGGAGAACCACCCGACGCCCGCGCAGACCCGTGGCGGCGCCAGGACCACGCACAGGGCCGTGGCGAGGACCGTCCACAGCAGGAGGCGCAGCCAGGTGAGCCGGCCGACGGCCGCGTCGACCGCCAGCAGGCCCCCCAGGAGCGAGGCGGCACAGCCGGCTGCGAAGCGCACGTCCCCGGCCCAGTCCTCGTCGTACGCCGTCGTGCCCGGGGGAGACAGGACGCGGCCGCGGTGGCCGATGAGCGCGTCGGGCACTGCGCGGCTGATGCGTCGTTCCATGGCACCGAGACTAAGGAGGGCGAGGCGGCCGGTCAGCGCGTCTTGACGAAGCGCTGACGCCATGGCCGTATCTCCTGACGCATGTCTGACGGTCGCCCGGCAGCTGGGAATCAGGAATGCGTGAAGACGCAGCCGGTCGGCGTCAAGAGCTCGCCAGGATCGGGCGCAGCCGGCCAGGGTCGGGCGCAATCCGAGCGGACCTGGGCCCCGTCCCCCTCAGGCCGTGTGCGACCAGGCCTGCCGATCGCGACCGCGCCCGACGACTCCCGATCCCCGACACGCCCGTTCAGCGCATCTGACGCCGGACCAGCTCGTGGAGCCGGCCGTTGGTGTCCGCGAGAAGTTCGGCGGGCGGTCCTTGCTGGACGACACGGCCGTTCGACATGACGATCACCCGGTCGGCGTCCAGGACCGTGGAGAGCCGATGGGCGATCACGATGCGCGTGGCGTTCAGCGAGCGGGTGCTCTCGATCACGATGCGCTGTGTCTCGTTGTCGAGCGCACTGGTGGCCTCGTCGAAGAACAGGATGCGCGGACGCCGCACCAGTGCCTGAGCGATCATCAGGCGCTGGCGCTGGCCGCCGGAGATGGAGCCGCCACCGGCGATCATGGTGTGCAGACCCATCGGCATGCGCTTGATGTCCTCGGCCAGACCCGCCATCGCGGCGGCCTCCCACGCCTCTTCCTGGGTGAAGACCTCGGCGCCGCAGATACAGTCCAGGATCGATCCGGTGAAGGGCTGGGCGTTCTGCAGGACGACCCCGCAGCTGCGGCGCACGGCCGCCTGGTCGAGGGAGGCCAGGTCCTGGCCGTCGTACAGCACACTGCCCGACACCGGCTTGTCGAAGCCGATGAGCAGCCTCAGCAGCGTCGACTTGCCGCAGCCGCTGGGGCCGACGATTGCCACGAACTCGCCGGGGCGCACCTGCAGGGACACGTCGTCGAGGACCAGCGGACCGTCGTCGGTGTATCGGAAGGAGAGATTGCGCGCCTCGATCTCCCCGGACAGGACGCCCGGCTGAGTGCTGGCGCCGCGCACCTCGGGGGCCTCGTCGAGCACCGGCTTGATCTGCTCGAACATGGGCAGCGCCGCCGCAGCGGAGACGAACGCACCCGTGAGCTGGGTGATGGACGTCAGCAGCATGGTCACGGACGTGTTGAAGGTCAAGAACGCGCCGGCCGACATCGACCCGCGAGCCGGGCCCGCCAGCAGAACGAACATGACCAGTGAACACAGCGGCAGATAGACCGCGTTCAGGACGGTCGTCAGATTCTTGATCCGGCCCGCGCGCTGCTGCAGTTCGCGGCTGCGGGCGAACTCCCTCGCCCACGCCGCGTACGCGAAGCTCTCCGCCGCGGCGACCCGCAGTTTGGGCAGCCCGCGCAGTGTCTGGAACGCCTGGTTGTTGAGCTTGTTGCTGAGCTCGACCAGCCGGCGCTGCCACCGCAGCTCCCACAGCCCCATGGTGAGGAACACCGCGGCTATGACGATCAGCATCGCGATCGCCGTACACGCCAGCGGGACGCTGAAACAGAACAGGAGGACGAGGTTCATCGCCCCGACCGTGCCCGCCTGCACAGCGACCGGGCCGATGCCGGACAGTACCCGGCGGATGGCGCTGATGCCCATCGCCGCGCTCGCCAGCTCACCCGTGGAACGCTCGGTGAAGAACTTGGTCGGCAGACGCAACAACCGGTCCCACACCGCAGGTTGGAGAGTGCTCTCGATGCGCCCCTCCATGCGCAGGATGGTGAGGTTCTGCATCAGCATGAAGACGGCCGAGACGATGCTCGTGACGATGATGGCCAGCGAGACCTGCACGATGAGGCTGTTCTCGGCGTTGGGTACGTAGACCCCGAGCACCTGTCCCGTCGCGATCGGCACCAGCGCGCCGAGGGCGACCGTCACCACTCCTGCCAGCGCCAGGTTGCGCATGTCGGTCCGGGTACCGCGCAGGCTGAACCGCAGCAGCTGCCACTTGCCCATCGGCCGCTCCGGCAGCGGGCGGTAGAACATGACCGCTCGCTGTTCGAACTCTTCCGCATTGGCTGCGTCGACGCGGGTGCGCCGGCCGGTCACCGGGTTCACCGCCTCGTACCCGCCGCGGCGCCACAGCAGGGCGACCGGCGCTCCGCTCGCGGCCCGGTGTCCCACCAGGGGCCCGGTGTTCTCCCGCCACCAGCGGCGGTCGAGCCGGACCGGGCGCGTACGGATCCGCGAGCCGACCGCGACACGCTCGACCGGATCGATCCGGTCGCTCACCACACCGCTCCTCGACGGCTCCGAGAGCGTGATCCCGGCCGCCTCGGCCACGAGCCGGCACGCGGCGTACGTCGCGTCGTCGCTTGCGCCCGCCGCACGCGAAGAGGCTCTCCGGGAACGACCGATGGAGGAGAGCAGCGTCCGGTCGGCCTCGTCGCGGACGTCTTCGCCCGCCTTGATGCCGGCTGCCGTGCGGTCCTCGTGCGCGAGCTCCAGCCGCTCGATCCAACGGTCCAGCGCGGACAGCAGCCGGTACTGCTGGCTCACCATGGCCTGCCACATCGCGCCGTCGATGAGCAGGTCGCCTGCCGCCTCCGCGCTGTACGCGGCGCCGTACTGCATGCTGCCGGGGGACACCGGAAGCCACAGGATGTCGTCGTCGGCCACCGTCTCGTCGACGGTGGTCCGGCCGTCCAGCGGTGCTTCGAACAGTACCCGCCGACTGCGGCCGACGCCGAGTGCCACGGCGTGTTCCAGCAGGCTCAGAGCCGTGTCCCCGGTGTCGTACCAGCTGCGGTACTGACCGTCGTACGCCGCGGCATCCGCGTTCTCCGGCCGGTACAGCTCACGCAGCGGGATGCGGCGCAGCACGCACTCCTGCAGGGGCCTGCCGATCAGTGTGTGCCGCGGTCCCTCGACGGGCCCCAGCAGCAGCGTCCCGGGTTCCAGCCGGCCGAGGAAGTGCCAGTGGCCCTGTTCCGCCGCGTCGACCGCGAACAGGTCCAGGGCGCCGGCCACGACGAGCCACAGCACCTGCGGCCCCTCCAGCGAAAGCCTGCGCAGACCGTGGCAGTCGACCTGTTCGCCGAGCCCTCCCAGGGCGCCGACGACGGCGTCGTGCTCTGCGGGGGACGGGTGCGAGCCCGCGCCCGCGAGATGGTGAACGGATGTCACCTCAGTGCTCCTTGACCAACTCGGCGTACGGACCTCCGGCAGTGACCAGGTCCTCGTGCCGGCCCCGTTCCACGACGGAGCCGTGGTCGAGGACCACGATCTCGTCGCTGTCACGGACCGTGCTCAGCCGGTGCGCGATCACGACACAGGCGCAGCCGCGCCGCCGCAGATTGTCGATGATGATCTGCTCGGTCTCCGCGTCCAGGGCGCTGGTCACCTCGTCGAGAACGAGGATGCTCGGCCGGCGGACAAGCGCCCGGGCGATCTCCAGACGCTGCCGTTGCCCGCCGGAGAAGTTGCGGCCGTCCTGCTCCACCCGGCTGTGAATCCCGCCGGGGCGCCGGGCGACGACCTCGTACAGGGCGGCGTCCTCCAGGGCGGCGACGACGGCGTCGTCCGGGACCGACGGGTCCCACAACGCCACGTTGTCCCGCACGGTGCCCTCGAAGAGGAAGATGTCCTGGTCGACGAAGGAGACCGAGGCGGCCAGCGCAGTGCGGGAAATGTCCTCCAGACGTTGCCCGTCCACCCGGATCGTGCCCTCCCACGGGCTGTAGAGCCCCGAGATCAGCCGGGAGACCGTCGACTTGCCGCTCCCGGATCCACCGACCAGCGCCACCTGCTGTCCCGGTCCGACGGACAGCGAGAAGCCGGTGAGCAGCGGCTTGTCCAGTGGGTTGTAGCCGAAGGTGATCTCTTCCAGGGTCACATGGCCCTTGAGCCTGCGCGTGCTCGCAGCCGGTTCGGGGCGCGAGTACAGCGAGTCCACCGGGAAATTCTCGACGTCCTTGAGGCGGGCCACATCGGCAGCGAAGTCCTGCACCCGGCCCGCCACCGAGTTGAGCCGTGCGACCGGAGCCGTGAAACGGGTCACCAGCGCCTGGAACGCAACGAGCAGCCCGATCGAAATGTGGCCGTCGACGGCCCGCAGCCCTCCGATCCACAGAATCAGGGCGCTGTTGAGGGTCGCAAGCGCGGGGGCGACCACACCCAGCCAGGCGCTCGGCACACCGAGGCGCTGCTGCTCCTCCAGCGTGGTCGCGTGCTGCCCCGCCCAGCGGCGGAAGTATCCGTTCTCGCCGCCGGTGGCCTTCATCGTCTCGATCAGCTGCAGCCCGGTGTACGAGGTGTTGGTCAGCCTGGCGCTGTCGGCCCGCAGCTTCTGGGCACGGGTGGCCCGCAGGCGCACGACGATGCGCATCGCCACCACATTGAGCAGCGCCAGCCCCACGCCGATGACCGTCAACTGCGGGTCGTAGATCCACAGCAGGGCTGCATAGAGCAGAACGACGACTCCGTCCACGCCGACGGCCGTGAGGTCGCGGGCCAGGGTCTCGGCCACGACATCGTTGGACTGCAGTCGCTGGACGAGATCGGCGGGGCTGCGCTGGGAGAAGAAGGTGACCGGCAGCCTGAGCAGATGCCGGAAGAACCGGGCACTGCTGAGCGTGGAGGAGATGATGCGACCGCGCAGCAGGTTTGCCTGCTGCAGCCAGGTCAGCACGACGGTGAGCGCCACCATGGTGGCCATGGCCGCGAACAGGACACTCAGCAACGAGGTCTGATCGCCGATCAGGAACATGTCGATGTACGCGCGGCTCAGTGCAGGCAGCGTCGCGCCGACGGCCACCAGCAGCAGGCTCGCGAGCAGCGCGGCCAGCATCGTGCCCGAGGTGCCGCGCAGCCGCGCCGGCAGGGCGCCCATGATCCCGGGCTTCCTGCCTCCGCGGCGGAACCCCTCGCCGGGCTCGAGGACCAGAACGACACCGGTGAAGCTGGTGTCGAAATCCTCGGCCGTCACGAAACGGCGGCCCTTGTCCGGGTCGTTGATGTGCACGCCACGCCGTCCGAAGCGGCGGCCCATGCCGTCGTACACGACGTAGTGATTGAACTCCCAGAAGAGGATGGCCGGTGCCTGCACCTCGGCGAGGGCCGCCGGTTCCATCTGCATGCCCTTGGCCTGCAGCCCGTAACTGCGCGCGGCCTTCAGCACATTGCTGGCACGCGATCCGTCGCGCGAGACGCCGCAGGCGATGCGCAGCTCCTCCAGCGGCACATGGCGGCCGTAGTGACCGAGCACCATGGCCAGCGAGGCGGCACCGCACTCCAGTGCCTCCATCTGGAGAACGGTGGGGCTGCGTACGGTCCTGGCCTTCTTGCCCTTCGGTGCCGGCCGCGGAGCCGAACGGCGCCTGCTGCCCGATGCGTTGTCCGGCCGGTGCCGGCCGCGGCCGGGAGGCGGGAGCTGCGGTGCGGAGGGAGAGGTGTGCGGTGCGGTCACGGGAGCAGCCAATCGATCGGACGCTGGTCGGCCAGGTGGATGGCGCCGGTGGCCAGGGTCATGGAGTCGATCGTGTACGGAGGCCCCTGGGCCGACGACCACCGGTAGCCGGACTCCGTGGCGGACGACCGGTCGAGCCGCACCAGGACCGCCACCGGCCTGCCGTACTGCGAGAACTGCTCGCCCAGCTGGCCGTCGCCGAGAAAGCCACTGATCTGCCGGGGTGTCTGTGAAGTCCTGCCGACCGCGGCCACACGGCCGCGCAGCACACCGTACTTCTGGGCCGGCACCGACTGGGCGGTGAGATCCACGGAGGCGCCCACCGCAATGCCCGGCCCGCTCTCGCCGGGCACATAGAGCATCACCATCAGGGGATCGTCGGCGCCACGGGTCCGTTCCACACTCGCTACGTCGGCACCGGTGGTGACCACCGCTCCGATCGAGGCCGTCAGGGCGGTCACCCGTCCTGCGGCGATCGTGCGGACGACCCGGTCGCCCTGTGCGGTACGGACCTTGAGCAGCGGTGTGTCGGCGGGCAGGGTCTCGCCTTCCTTGGCGAGTACGGCGGTGACCTGGCCCGCAACCGGGCTCTGCAGGATGTAACTGCCCTGCGCGTGAGTGAAGATGCCGGGCGCCCGGAGCGTGGAGGAGACGGATCCGGTCACCGCCCAGAAGCCCGCGGCGGCCATGACCAGCACGGTGATGCCGAGGGCGAGCCGGCCCTGCGGGCGCGCGAAACGTACCGGCAGGTCGAGTTCCTCCGGCGACTGCAGCTTGGAAAGGGCCTGTTGGCGGAACTGCACGGAACTCTTCCCTTGCTGTCAGGTGTGAGCAGTGAGCCCCGGAACCATGAGGTTCCGGGGCTCACGCGCCGTCTCAGAGACCGGCGATGAGACCGGTGGCCAGGCCGCTGACGGCACCGGTGTTCACGCCGGTGGTCGAGGTGGCGAGGCCGGTGACCGAGCCCACGACGCCGGAGACCGGGGCCACGGCGTCGACGGTGCCCGTGACGTTGCCGAGCAGGCCGCCGACGAGGCCGCCGGACACGTTGTCGAGGTCGTTGTCGGAAATCTCGAGGGTCTCGACCTGGGGGGTGTGGTTCATGTTGGGGGCTGCCTTTCAGCTTGATAATTCATAGCGGTAACCCCTTGGTGTGGCTGCCGCATTGGGCAGGATCAAAGCACGTTGACGCCATGCTCAGCTAATCGGACCGGTGCTGATCAGGGGTTCTTCGTGCAATGAATTAGCGCTGCGTGCAGATGTGTTCATGAGTCGACGGCGGCTTCTTCACAAGCTTCACCGTCTGAATTCTCTTTACTTGAAAGTCCATTTACTTCAACTGGGACACTCGTGTTCAAACCCCCCTGCGGCTGATCCGGACCAGGGCGTCCCGATGGGCGGGGGTGACCGGTCTGAGCATGAGGTGTGCAGGTTTACGGAAGGTGAGCTGGGAGGCGAAAACAGCAGGTAGGAGCGCTGCTTCGGATACGTCCCGATCGATGCGGGGTGGTACGACGGCATTCGGAGAGCCTGCAGCGGACTCGGCATCGGGGCTTGCCCTTGACGTGCGGATGAGGGTTTGGCGTCACTGAGCCCTTCGGCCGTCCGGTCCGACCGGGCCCCGATCCCTCACGCCCGAGCGGGCCCCGATGGCGAGGAGTTCGCCCATGACTGCCGCATCACCCATGGCGTCCCTGCCCCGCACGTCGTGAGAAGTCCAGCTGCTCGCCGTTCCGGACAGTCTTCCGCGACCGGAGCAATTCCGGGTTCTCCGGACACCTCTGCCGCAGCCGGGCGAGGGCGAAGTGCTGGTCCGTAACCGGTATTTCCTGGTGTTTCCCGGACTCCGTCCGGTCGTCGGCGGCGGGGTGGAAGACGCCCCCTTCCCCGATGCGCAGCCCGGGGACCCGCTGTTCAGGATGGCCGTCGGCGAGGTGGTGGCGGCCGCTTCCGACGCGGAGGGTCCGCGCGTGGGCGAGCCGGTGTCGCACCGGCTCGGCCGGCGGGAGTACGCCGTGGTGCCGGTCGGAGCGTGCACCCCACTCGGCGATACGCTCCCCGATCCGGTGGCCCACCTCTCGCAGGGGCCGATGGCATACGCGATGCTGACCCGAGGTGCCGAACTCAGGGCCGGAGAGACGGTTTTCGTATCGGGTGGTGCGGGCGCGGTCGGACTTCTGCGGACTGCCCGTGCCCGGAACCGACCTCATGGTCGTCTACTTCGCCACCGGTGAGCCTCTGTCTCGCGGTGAACCCGGCGAGATCGTCGTCCGCGGCCCGTCCGTCTCCACCTCAGCGCGCTCACCGCCAATGCCCGGGCGGCCGGCGCGATGGCGCCGTACAAGGTTCCCGGGATCGAGCTCCTCGACAGCTTCCCGATGACCGCCACCGGAAAGATCAAGAAGGCCGAGCTCCGGCCTGCCGGTCGTACGAGGCCTGAACCGTGAACTCGCTCTGCCCACCGGGGAAGAGCAGGGCAGCCGCCGTGAACACAGGATCGGCGGCCGTAGACGTCGTCGACGGGAGACTCGATCCCTCGCTGTCCACGGGAGTGCCGTCCGGATCG
Organism: Streptomyces sp. NPDC002206; assembly: GCF_053593595.1. Taxonomy (NCBI): domain Bacteria; kingdom Bacillati; phylum Actinomycetota; class Actinomycetes; order Kitasatosporales; family Streptomycetaceae; genus Streptomyces; species Streptomyces sp. NPDC002206. The sequence goes on along the minus strand of NZ_JBSFCW010000011.1, from coordinate 95,802 downwards.
AAGAGGACCGAGGGGGCCGAGGTGCGCCGAGTGCTCATGGCACCCGGCATGCGTAGCCGCTGATCAGCCCGTCGGGCCGGCCGCGGCCCGGCCCACCGATTCGACCAGTGGCAGCAGCCGGTGCGGCACCCGCTCGCGCAGGGCCACCTCGGTACGGGTCCTGACCACACCGGGCAGCTGGATCAGCTGCTGGATCACATCCTCCAAGTGCCCGTTGTCACGGGCCACGACCCGGGTCAGCAGGTCCCCGCCACCGGTGGTCGAGAAGGCCTCGATGATCTCCGGGACGGCGGCGAGGGCCTCGCCCACCTCGTCCAGATGCCCTTGGGTGACCTCCAGATGGACGAAGGCGAGCACCGGGTGGCCGAGCGCGGCGGGGGAGAGGACCGGACCCGTACCGGTGATCACGCCGTTGCGCTCCAGCCGGTCGATCCGGGCCTGGAGGGTGCCCCGGGCGATGGAGAGGATCCGCGCGTACTCACGCACGCTGGTCCGCGGTTGCTCGATGAGCAGCCGCAGGATGCGGGTGTCCAGTGCGTCCACCGCCATGGTCCGATGGCCCCTTCCCGGTCGGTCGGTACGGGCTCCGACTGTACCCATGGCGCACCGTCGCACCATCCGGTGTGCCACTCGCCTCAGAGTCGGGTGTTCTCGGGGAGTGCGTCCTCGGGGAGGGTGACCAGCCAGCGGGTGTCCTTGCGAGGGCGGAGGTAGAACGCCCAGTAAAGGGTGGCCGCCGCCGTGATGCCGCCGGTCCACAGCAGGTACTGGGCCTCCTGCTGGCTGAGGATGTAGACGAGTACGGCGATCAGCGCCACCGGCATCGCCGGCCACAGCGGCATCCGCCAGGCGGGCAGGTCCTTGTGGGAGGCGCGGCGGGCTGCCAGCGCGGCGACTGCGACCAGCAGGTACATGCCCGTCACGGAGACGCCGGTCACGCCGTACAGGGTGTCGAGGTTGACGAAGCACAGCGCCGCGCCCGGGACCCCCACCACCAGCGTGGCGACCCACGGCGAACCGAAGCGGCCGAGGCGGGCGAGGGCGTTGTTGACCGGCTCGGGCCACGCCTTGTCGCGGGCCGACGCGAACAGCACGCGGGAGTTCTGGATGACCATGACGATGCCCGCGTTGATGATCGCGAGTGCGACGCACAGGCTCACGAACGTGCCGACCGCCGAGTTGCTCCATGTGGTGACCATCCGGCCGATGTCGCCCGACGTGAGCGCCGCGAGGTCGGGCGCACCCATGGTGATCGCCACCACCGGGACGAGGATGACGGCGGTCGAAATGGCGAGGGTGGCGAGGACGGTACGGGCGACGTTGCGCCGGGGGTCCTCCAGCTCCTCGGAGAGATAGACGGCGGTGGAGAAGCCCTGGGTGATGAAGAGCGCGATGGCGAGACCCGAGACCACCAGCATCGCGGTGACCGGGCGGGACGCTCCGCCGTCGCTCGCGACCACACCGTGCACCAGGCTGCCGGCGCCGCGCTCGGTGTGGGCGAAGCCGAGCACCGCCACCACGGCCGCCGCGATCACTTCGAGCACCAGGAAGACGCCGGTGATCCAGGCGTTGGCACGCAGGTCCAGCAGTCCGGCCAGGGTGGCGAGCACCATCACCCCGGCGCCGGCGGCCTCCGCCGGTACATGGACCAGGGGAGCGAGGTAGTCCGCCGTGCCCATGGCGATCACCGGCGGCACGATCATCACGACCAGCAGCGACAGCACGAACACCAGCCAGCCGGCGAGCCGGCCGGTCAGGGTGGTGACCATGGCGTACTCGCCGCCCGCGCTGGGGATCAGCGTGCCCAGCTCCGAGTAGCAGAACGCCACGGCGATACAGAGCAGCGAGCCGATCGCGATGGTGAGGGCGGTGGCGGTCCCGAGGTCGCCGAACAGGTCGGGCACGACGACGAAGAGCGTGGAGGCGGGCGTCACGCAGGACAGGGTGAGCAGGGTTCCGCCGACGACGCCGATGGAACGCTTGAGGGCGCGCGGGCCGTCCTGGCCGCTGGGATCGGTTGCCGCTGGTGCGGCGGAGGTGACGGGCTGGCTGAGCATGTCGGTCATGGAGCGGTTCCGATCGACTGGGTGTGACGGGTGACGGCGGGAGCGCTATCGCCTCCGTGGCTTGCTGCGATGTTGGTTTCGTCTGCTCCCGGCGCGTTATCGAAACCTGTGGGATCCGTCACGTCAACCGTCAATTACCTTCGGAATTCGTTGTGCTACGGCCTACTGCTGGCGGTATTCGTTGATTGAGGTCTTATTGACGCCGTGTTGACGACTGGTGAAATCGGCGCCACTTTCGCACTTGCGGCCTTTGAATGCGAGGTTTCTCGGCGTAATTGCCTGCGATGCGTGGGGTGCGGTGGTGGAGATGATCAGCGGTTCGGTCGCGACGGGAATCGCAGAGTGTTACCGGTCACGTTGCGTGGTTTTTGCCTTGGGGGGACGGGCGGGCGTCGGGGCCCGGTTCGACGGCATCGCCCCGGACCGTGTGCGGCAGGCTCGCCGCCGTGAGCGCTACGGCTGTCTTCGCGGGGCGCTCGCCGCGTCGGTCGCGGCGGAGCGCCCGGCCCACCGGCGCCGCCCGGCCGCAGCCACGCAGACCGTTCGGCTGCCGCCCCCGCGTGCGGGGGGCGCAGTCGGGCGCGAGCCACCACGCACAAAGGGGCATGAGCGGCCACTCCCTGGTTCAGGGACGCTGTCGGCCGCCCACGGGATCGCCGGCGGTCCCTCCCCGCACGTACGTCGTCGCAGCCTGACGGCCCGGACGGGCGGCCCGGCCGTAGCCCGGTGACCGGTCGATCGCGAAGAAGCGGAGGCCCAGAGAGGGCAGCGGCTACTCGGCTCCGTGGGTCAGAGATGGGAGAGTCCCGGGCCGATATGGTCCATTGGTGTTCCATTGGCACATCAAATGGAAAGCAGGCTGTGCCAATGGCACAGGCGGATCGGCACGACTTGAGCCGGATGGTGTTCGGATGCTGTCATGAACCCAGTCGATGGCGCTGCGGATCCCGCGGCGCCTTTTTCATGCCAGGACATAGTGGGGAGAGCCAAGCGGTGCTGAAGCGGATGTTGGTGGCTCCGGACCCGGGACGGCTGCGGCTGCGCAACGCGACCCGGGCCGTCGTCGGTATCGGCCTCGCCGTGACCTTCTCGGGCCTCGCCTCGCACTCGCTTCCCGCGGCCGTCGCCGGCGGCCTCGCCGCACTGCTCGCACTCTTCACCGTCACCGACGCCAGGGTCAGGGATCAGGCGCTCACCACCTCGCTGCTGCCCCTCGTCGGCTTTCCGGCGCTGGCGCTGGCGACGGCGCTGCACGACTACCCGCTCGCGCGCGATCTGGCGTTCCTCGCCGTCGTGTGCGCCGGGGTGTACGCGCGCCGCTGGGGGCCGCGCGGCCATGCCCTCGGGATCTTCGCGTTCATGGCGTTCTTTATGGCGCAGTTCCTGCATGCCGTTCCGGGCCGGCTGCCCGAGCTGTACGCCGCTGTCGCGCTCTCCCTCGTCACCTCATCGACGGTCCGCTTCGGTCTCTGGTGCTACGAGCGGCGACTGCCGGTGCCTGTCGTACCCGCGCTTCACGGCGGCAGCGGTCTGGCCCGCACGACCACGCGTCAGGCGATCCAGGCGACCGCTGCCGCTGCCTTCGCACTGGGCGTCGGACAGCTTCTCTCCACGGACCGCTGGTACTGGGCCGTCGGCACCGTCTGGTGGATTTTCGTGAACACCGCCTCGCGGGGCGAGACACTGGTCCGCGGCTTCCGCCGGGTCCTCGGCACGGTGGTCGGCATCGCCGTCGGGCTGCTGGTCGCCGTCCCGCTGCACGGAGACACGGCTCTCACCGCCGTCCTCGTCGCCCTCTGCGTCTTCGGGATCTTCTACACCGCCGCTGTCTCCTACAGCTGGATGGTCTTCTTCGTGACCGTGATGGCCGGACTGCTCTACGGGCTGCTCGGTGTACTGAACCCGGGACTCCTCGTCCTGCGGCTCACGGAGACCGGGGCCGGAGCTCTCGGAGCGGCTCTCGCCGTCGTCCTCGTGCTGCCCGTCAGCCTCCACGCGACCACCGATGCCTGGATCCAGCGGGCGCTGCGCTGCGTGCACGCGTGTACCGCCGAGGCCGCCGCGCGCCTCGCCGGCTCCCCGACCGCCGACCCTGCCCCGCGTGTGACCGAACTGGAGGCGCTGCTCGGCCGGGTCCGGCTCTCGCTGGCCCCGCTGGTGCATCCCCTCAACCCGCTGCGGGCCCGCAAGGCGCGCGCCCGGCAGGTCCTCGTACTGCTCGACCTCTGCGCACGTGAGGTGCGCGGCCTCGCCGCGGTGGCCGCCGACCCGGACGCCTCGCACGACGCCCGGCTCGACGCCGCCTGCCGCCGGGTCGAGGCCGCGGTGCTGGCTCTGGCGCAGCCCCGTCCGGTCCGTACGGAACTGCTTGCCGCGCCCGCGCAGGCGCCGCACCACCACCCCGGCACGGAGGCCGCGCTCACGCATCTGCACGCCCTGGAGGGGGCCCTCACGGAGCTGGCCGCACCCCTGCACACCTCGCCGCGGTCCCCGCTCGTCCCCGCCTGACCTGCGGCTCCGCGGAGGCGGTCGATGACGTCACCGCCCTGGTCTAGACCGCAGAGGGTGCACTGCTACCGTCGCCCCGGAAGATCGCGGCGGCCCGGACCGTGGCGATCAGTCGGCGGAGAGGGGCAGCAGCGGTGAGCAGCAACGGTGCCGGACGGGCATTCATCGGGTCGTTCACGTCGGCGGGCGGGCGGGGAGTCACCGTCGCCGCCGTGGACGGGGAGACCGGGGCGCTGACCGTCCTCGGCGCGACGGAAGCCGTCCCCGATCCCTCGTATCTCGTCCTGGGGCCCGGCCGCGGATCCGGCTCCACCACCCTCTACGCGGTCAGTGAGACCGAGAGCGGCGCGGCCGCCGCGCTCGACATCACCGGCGATGTGCCGCAGCCCCTCGGTGAGATACGGCCCGTGGAGGGCGACGGCCCCACGCATCTGGCAATCGCCGGCGGCCATCTGATCACCGCCAACTACGGCTCCGGCAGTGTCACCGCCCTCCCGGTGCGCGCAGACGGATCACTGGGCGCCGCCGCTTCCGTGCTCCAGCACAAGGGCAGCGGTCCGCGCACCGACCGCCAGCACGCCCCGCACGCCCACCAGGTGCAGCCCGACCCGTCGGGGAACTGGGTGCTGAGCGTGGACCTCGGGACCGACTCCATACGGATCTGCGCCCTCGACCCGAGCAGCGGGTCGCTGCGGGTGCACGGCGAGACCGCGCTGCGGCCGGGCACCGGACCGCGGCATCTGGCCTTCCACCCCGCGGGCGCGCACGCCTACGTCCTGAACGAGCTCGAACCGACCGTCACCGTCTGCCGCTGGGACCCGGCCACCGGAGTCCTCGAACCGGTCGCCGAGACGGCCGTCGTGCCCGAGGACGTGGTCGCCGACCCCGAGGCCGTCGTCTACCCGTCCGCGGTGGTCGTCTCGTACGACGGACGGTTCCTCTGGACCGCCAACCGGGGGCACGACAGCATCGCCGTCCTCGCACTCGACGCATCGGGCGAGAAGGCGTCCCTGGTCACGAACGTGTGCTGCGGTGGCCACTGGCCGCGCGACCTGGCCCTCGACCCCACAGGCCAGTGGCTGTACGCGGCCAATGAGCGGGCCGGCAACGTCAGCTGGTTCGCCGTCGACGCGACGACCGGCATCCCGTGCCACAGGGGCTCCCTGACGGCGCCAGCGGCCTCCTGCGTCGTCTTCGGCTGAGGCGGACGGACCGCCGACCGAGCAGCGCGCAGTACACGTCACAGAGCACGCGTCCACACATCACACAGCGGGGCCCGTACCGGTCGAATCCTCCGGTACAGGCCCCCGCTGCTCTGTGCCTGCCAGGTCAGAAGGCCTGGGCCCCCTGCGGCGTTCCAGGGGCGATGCCCAGCGCCGCCATGTACATCGACAGCACGAGCTTGCCGATCGCCGGGTACGCACCGAGCGGCTCGGCCGTCGCGCAGCCCGCCTCCTTCGCGGCGGCCTCCAGCAGCCCCTCCGTGATCTCGGGACCCACCAGGTACGGCGCCAGGGCCAGCTGCACCGAACCGGAGCCCGTCAGCTGCTCGGCGATCGACGCGACCGAACCCTCGACATCGAGGGCCGCGGCCATCACCGGCACCGCGAGCCGGGCAGCCAGCAGCATGCCGGTGATCCCGGCGGCCTGCACGGCCTCCTCGCCACCCACGGTGGCCAGCACGATGCCGTCGGCGGCCGTGGCCACGGTGAACAGCCTGGCGCGGTCGGCGCGGGCCAGACCGGCCTCGGAGAGGCGTACGTGCAGTGCCTCGGCCAGCAGCGGGTGCGGACCGAGCACATCGGTCAGCTCGACCTGCGCGCGGCTGTCCATGACGGCTTGGCGTATCCGCCGGATCAGGGCGCTGTCCGGTCCCGCGAGCAGCGGCACCACGACGGCGGCCGGGCCCTCGGGCTCGGCGACCTCACGGCCTGCGGCCTTCGCCTGCTCGTAGCGCGCGATGCGCTCGGCGGCAGCGTGCGCGAGCACGGAGGCGAGCGTGGGGTATTCGGCGTCGTCGCCGTCGAGATAACCGATCCGTGCATTGAGACCGGGCAGCTCGGACCGGGCAATGCTGATGACCTCTTCGGCCAGGCTGCGGGTGGCCGCGGAGGGGGTGCCGGGAACGGCAAGAACGAGCGCGGCAGCGCCCTCGGGTGCGACCACGGGCTCCGGGCGGCGGTGCCGTCCGGACTGGCGAGGTCGCGGCATTCGTACAGGCAGGCCGGAAGCGGGCCCAGTGGGGGTGCTCATGGCGCCGCATGCTACTGGTTTTGGGTGCCCCGCTGTTCGGGGAGGGCCCAATCGGGCGTTATCTGTCCGCTTTTATCCGATGAATGGCTTACCGGCCAACTGCCCTGTTCTGTCGGTCCTTACCGCCCCTCCTGTCCAGGCCCGTAGGCGGGTACGCACAGCATCGTCGGGTGCAGCGGCAGCCGCAGATCACCAGTGGCCAGCCCCTCGGCGATGCGTAGCGAACCTGTCAGCGGATCACCCGAACCGGGGACCGTCCGCGCCTGCGGCAGTTGTCGGGCGAGTTCTTCGCGCAGCGGTACGAGGAGCGGGTCGCCCATCCGGAACAAGCCGCCCGTCAGGGCCACTTCGCACGGCTCGTCGTCCGACCCGCGCTGCGGGCACACCGCCGCGGCCGCCTCCGCGATATGTCCGGCGGCGTCCCGCAGGATGCCCGCGGCGACCGGATCGTCCCCGGCGCACGCGGCGACCTCGGGGGCGAACGAGGCCAGCAGCGCGGGCCGGTCGGAACGCGGATAGAGCATGCCGGGCAGATCCGCCGCCGGACCGAACACCGCTTCCAGCCGGGCCAGCAGCGCGGCCGATCCGCCGCGCCTCCCGTCATGTGCGCGCATGGCGGCATCGAGGCCGGCCCGGCCGATCCAGGCGCCGCCGCCGCTGTCGCCCAGCAGGTGACCCCAGCCGTCGGCCCGGCGCCAGCTCGTCAGATCCGTGCCCAGCGCGATCATGCCCGTGCCGCCGGCGACGACCGCCCCCGGCCGCTGTCCGACCGCTCCGGCGTACGCGGTCACCGCATCGGCGGCCAGCGCCAGCAGTCGTACCCCGAGCGCGCTCTCCAGGGCCCCTGGAAGCTCGGCGCGCAGCTGGTCCCCCAGCGTCGCCATGCCGGCGGCGCCGATCGCCACGGCGGCGATGGTGGCGCCCTCGGCGGCCTGCTCCTGCTCGCCTGCCTGGGCACGCAGCTCCCGAGTGGCGGGAAGCAGCTGTTCCAGCAGGTGTCCGGCATCGATCCCGGCCGGTCCGGTACGCACCGGTGCGGCGCAGACCACCGTGGCCACCGGCTTCGCGGCCCCGACCACACCGAGCGCCACCCGCAACCCCGAACCGCCCGAGTCCACCCCGAGGACGTACGGCCCCGCGGCGGCGGTCACGGCAGCCGCCAGTCGACCGGTTGCGCTCCCTGGCGCTCCAGCAGTTCATTGGCCCGGCTGAACGGCCGGGAGCCGAAGAACCCGCGGTCCGCGGACATGGGGGAGGGATGCGAGGACTCGATGGCCGGGAAGTCGCCCAGCAACGGCAGCAGATTCCGGGCGTCACGCCCCCACAGGATCGACACCAGCGGTGTGCCCCGCGCCACCAGCGCCCGGATCGCCTGCTCGGTCACTTCCTCCCAGCCCTTGCCGCGGTGCGCCGCGGGCCGACGGGGCGCCGTGGTCAGCGCCCTGTTGAGCAGCAGCACCCCCTGCCGGGTCCAGGGCGTCAGGTCGCCGTTGGACGGTCGGGGCAGTCCCAGATCCGTGTGCAGCTCCCGGTAGATGTTCTCCAGGCTGCCCGGCAGCGGCCGCACATCAGGTGCCACCGAGAAGCTCAGCCCCACCGCATGTCCCGGCGTCGGGTAGGGGTCCTGACCGACGATCAGGACCCGCACCTCGTCGAAGGGCTGCTGGAACGCCCGCAGCACATTCGGCCCCGCGGGCAGGTAGGTTCGCCCCGCGGCGATCTCCGCGCGCAGGAAGTCGCCCATTGCGGCGATGCGTTCGGCCACGGGTTCCAGGGCCTGAGCCCAGCCCGGCTCGATGATCTCTTTCAACGGTCTTGCTGCCACGGGCCGCACTCTACTGCTCATACGACCGGACCGATCAACCGCCGATGGCCGTCGCCCGAACGCAGAGAACGTCCGGCAGATGCGAGGCGAGCTGTTCCCAGCTGTCCCCGTCGTCCCTGCTCGCGTACACCTCACCGTTGCGGTTGCCGAAGTAGACCCCGGCCGGGTCGGCGTTGTCCGTACAGAGCGCGTCACGCAGCACCGTGCCGTAATGCGTCTCTTCGGGCAGTCCGGCGGACAGCGGCTCCCAGCTGTTGCCGGCGTCGCTCGTGCGGAACACCCGGCAGCGGTGCTCGGCCGGGACGCGGTCGGCGTCGGCGTTGATCGGGAAGATGTACGCCGTCCGCGCCCGGTGCGGGTGGGCCGCAGCGGCGAAGCCGAAGTCGGACGGCAGCCCCTCGCCGATGTCCGTCCAGCTGTCCCCGGAGTCGTCGCTGCGGAACACACCCCAGTGGTTCTGCAGATAGAGCCGGTCCGGATCGACCGCGTCCCGGGCGACCTTGTGGACGCACTGACCGAACTCCGGGTTCGGATCCGGCAGGAAGACCGCCGACACCCCCTTGTTCGACGGGGCCCAGCTCGCACCGCCGTCCCTGGTGCGGAACACCCCGGCCGTGGAGACCGCGACGGTCACGTCCCGCGCATCCCTCGGATGGGTCAGGATCGTGTGGAGCCCCTCGCCGCCCCCGCCCGGCACCCACTTCGAACGCGTCGGATGCTCCCACAGCGGGCGGACCAGCTCGAACGACTCTCCGCGGTCCTCCGAACGGAAGAGCGCGGCCGGCTCCGTCCCCGCGTACACGACGTCGGGCGCCTCGGCCCCCGCCGGGTGCAGCTGCCAGACCCGCTCCAGCGAGGCACCGGTGAAAGGCGGGAATTTCACCGCCGGTTGCTGCGGCTCGACCCATGTCGCGCCCAGGTCGTCGGAGTGGAACACCGACGGCCCCCAGTGCGCACTGTCCCCTCCGACCAGCAGCCGGGGCACCGGGCCGCGGGTGTCGATGGCGATCGAGTAGATCGCCTGCGCATTGAAGTGCGGAGCGCCGAACTCCCAGGCGCCACCACGCCTTCGGCCGATGAAAAGTCCCTTACGGGTTCCCACAGTGAGCAGTACGTCGGTCATGACCGACCCCTTCCGAAACGCCTTTGTCGCGGACACGGGCCAGTCTGCACCCGGCCACTGACAGTGGTGTGCAGAGACGATGTCTGTGCAGGTCGGACGGGGGTGGCGGGCGAAGGGTGGACCTCCAGCAGGGGAGATGCGGCCGCACCCGCACGGGCCGTCTTGACCACCGTCCGGAGCGGGCCGTAGCGTGCGGTAGAAAGCGCTTGCCCCGCCGTCGATCCGGATCCAGGAGCACCCGTGGTGACCTTCGAAGGACTGCCCGGCGCCGTGGCCGTCTCCCACCTCCGGGTCTACGACTGGCCCACCGAGGACGGGCTGCGCGGGGGCACGCCCCACCTCCACCTGACCTGTTCCGAGGGGTATGTGGTGGTCGGCGGAGCCGGCTCCGTGCAGACCCTCACCACGTCCGGCTTCCGGCGGACGCCCCTGGCCGCCGGGTCCCTGGTGTGGTTCACCCCCGGCACGATCCACCGCCTCGTGAACGACGACGCCCTGCGCATCGTCGTCCTCATGCAGAACAGCGGACTGCCCGAAGCCGGGGACGCCGTTCTCACCCTTCCGCCCCGGTACCTGACGGACGCCGACACCTACCGCGCGGCGGCCGCACTCCGCGCAGACGCGGCAGAGCCGGAACAGGAACGCGCCGCCCGCGCCCGCCGCGATCTCGCCGTCGAGGGCTTTCTCGCGCTGCGCCGCGCCACCGAGGCCGGCGACCCCGAGCCGCTCGCCGCCTTCCACCGGGCGGCCGCCGCGCTCGTGAAGCATCGGACGGACGACTGGCGGGGGCGCTGGGAACAGGGCGCCGCCGCCGCATCCCGGGCAACCGGTGAACAGCTGGACTCCCTGGCGCAGGGGGACAGCGGCCATCTCGCCCGTGCCTGTGTGCACGCCGAACATCCGTCGGCGTACGGAAAGTTCGGGATGTGCGGCCGTCTCGATGTCTACGGCGGCTGAGTCCACGGCGGGCGGCGGCTCAGGCCGTGCTCACCGGGTGCGACCCACAGCTGGTGGGCGCTCTGCGGTGCTCCATGGCCTCCGGCGCTCCTGGTGGTGGGCTCAGAGCCCCAAGGCGTCGTCGGCCCACTCGAACGCCGCCGCTCCACCCGCGCCCGGTGTCTGTTCGGACCAGATGACCTTGCCCTCGGCGGTGTACCGGGTGCCCCAGCGGTCGGCGAACTGGGCGACGAGATACAGGCCGCGGCCGCCCTCGTCCGTCGTCGACGCATACCTCAGATGCGGTGCGGTGCTCCCGGAGTCGGACACTTCGCAGATCAGCGAGCGGTTGTGCAGCATCCGGACGCGGATCGGGGCGCCGCCGTAGCGGATGGCGTTGGTGACCAGCTCACTGAGGATCAGCTCGGTGGCGAAGATCTCTTCCTCCAGCCCCCGGTCGGTGAGCCACTGGGACACTTCCTTGCGGACCCCGGCGACGGCCGACGGGTCGGGCTCGATGTCCCATTCGCCGATGTGGGCGGGGGCGAAGATGCGCGTAGCGGCCACCAGGACGGCGGCGTCGTCACCCGGAGGGGTGGGCAGGAGCGCTGTGATCAGGTCGTCGCAGGTCTCCTCCGGAGTCCGGTGCTGTCCGGCCAGCGTGTCGCGCAACGTGTCGAGCCCGGTATCGAAATCCCGCTCGCGCGACTGGACGAGACCGTCGGTGTAGAGCACCAGACGGGTCCCCTCCGGCAGCGGCAACTCCACTGCCTCGAAAGGAAGTCCGCCGATGCCCAGAGGCAGGCCTGCCGGGACGTCGGGGAACTGCACCGTCCCGTCCGGCAGCACCAGGACGGGACCGGGATGGCCGGCCCGGGCAGCGGAGCAGGTGCCGGCCACCGGGTCGTAGACGGCGTACAGGCAGGTCGCCCCCGTGACCTCCGCACGCCCGCCGTCGGTGTGCTCCTCCTGGTCGATGCGCGCCACCAGTTCGTCGACGCGCGCGAGGAGTTCGTCGGCCGGCAGGTCCAGCGTGGAGAAATTGTGGACCGCGGTGCGCAGGCGGCCCATCGTCGCGGCGGCGTGCAGACCGTGCCCGACGACGTCACCGACGACCAGTGCGACACGGGCACCGGGCAGCGGAATGACATCGAACCAGTCGCCGCCCACCCCTGCCTGAGCCGGCAGATAGCGGCATGCGACGTCGAGAGCGTCCTGCTCGGGCAGGCCGCGGGGCAGCAGGCTGCGCTGCAGCGTCACCGCCATCTCGTGCTCGCGGGTGTAGCGGCGCGCGTTGTCGACACAGACGGCTGCCCGGGCGACCAGTTCCTCGGCGAACGTCAGATCGTCCTCGTCGAAGGGTTCCGGATTCTCCGCGCGCCAGAAGTTCGCCATGCCCAGGACCGCACCGCGGGCGTGCAGCGGAACGGAGAGCAGGGAGTGGACACCGTACGCGAGGATTTTCGCCGCCTGTCCGGGGTCGGGCCCCTGCCAGCGCGGCTCGGCGGACAGGTCCGGCACCAGCATCGTGTGCCCACTGATCAGGCCCAGGACCGGCGGGCTGGTGGGAACGAACCCGATGATCCTTCCGATCGGATGGAAGGGGTGGTCGCCGCGCACACCTGCCGCAGCCGTACGCCGCATGTCCAGCACGGTGCCGAGCGGCACCGACGGCTCCTCACCGCGCAGCACGGACTCGGCGAGGTCGACCGAGGCGAAGTCGGCGAAACGGGGGACCACCACTTCCGCCAGCTCCTTCGCGGTCCGGGTCACATCCAGGGTCGTCCCGATACGCGCGCCGGCCGCGTGGAGCAGAAGCAGCCGCCCCCGTACCTCTGCGGCCCGGCCGGCAAGGGCGGCCAGTTCCGTCGTGTCCCGCAGGGTCGCGACCGTTCCGGCAGGTCCGCCGTGTTCGTCGGTGGGCCGCAGATTGACGGCCAGCAGCCGGTCGCCGGCCACGCGCACCTCGTCGGATGCGACACGGCCGCAGGCGAGGAGTTCCGCGAGGGCGGGAGGCAGGCCGACATCCGTCATCGGATGCCCCTCGGCGTCCGCAGGCAGGCGCAGCAGCCGCCGGGCCTCGTCGTTGGCCAGCACCAGCCGTCCGTCGCCGTCGATGATGAGCACCCCTTCGCGGACGGAGTGCAGCACCGCGTCGTGATGCTCGTACAGGCGCGTCATCTCGGCGGGGTCGAGGCCGCGCGTCTGCCGCCGCAGACGTCGGCTGACCAGCGCCGCTCCGCCGGAGGTGAGGGCAAGTGCGGTCACCGCGGAGCCGGCCAGCACCGGCAGCTCGCGGTCGGCCATCTTGTTCACGTTCGTGACCTTGATGCCCACGGACACCAGGCCGGCGGTCGAGCCGTCGGCCCTCGGTACGGGCACCACCGAGTTCACGGCCGGCCCCCGGCTCCCCGGGAACGTCCGGGTGAAGCCGTGCCCGAGAACCGCCTCCTTGTACGGGCCGAGGATGTGCTTGCCGATCAGCGCGCGATCGGGGTGGGTGTAGCGGATACCGCGTGTGCTGGACACGACGACGTACTCGACGTGTGTGCTTTTCCGGACTTGTTCCGCGAGCGGCTCCAGCACGGCGGTGGGATCCGGGCCGTCCAGCGCCGTCACGATGCCCGGGGAGTGAGCGAACGTGACAGCGACGGCGTTCGAACGGCTTCGGGCTTCCTGAACGGCGGCGCGCCGGCCCTGCACCACGAGCGAGACCGCCGCCACGGCGACGAGCAGCACCACGAGCGCCAGCTCCAGAAGCAGCACCTGCCCGGCCACGGAGCGCACGCCGAGCAAGGTGTGGGAGCGCCCAGGGCGCGATGGTCGGAGCCCTGCCATATATCTGCCAAAGCCGCCCATAGCTCCTTTTTACCAGCTATGTCCATACAAGAATTCGCAGAGGATCGCTTGCGTGGGCAACGGGTGCGGCACCCCGGGGCGGGGCCGTCACAGCGCCCCTCCGGCAGATGGTGGCCCCTGCCGGCCCCTGTCCTCATCGGAGGCGCCGGTCCGCATGGCTGCCGCCCGCGGCCTGGTGGGCGGGCGGCCCACCCCCGCCACCGGGGCCGTCGTCCGCACCGCCCGCCACCTGCCCGCCCCGGACGAACGATCACCTCTGTCGTGAAACCGCTGGGGGCCCGGCCGCAGGTCGGACGAGACGTCAGAGGCGCGGGGCCGCCGTGCTGCTGCGCACCACCAGGTTGGTCGCGAGGTCGACCCGGGTGGTCGCGGGCTGCTGGCCCCGGCTGAGATCGAGGACCAGCCGGGCCGCGGTCTCAGCCATCTCGATGAGCGGCTGGCGCACCGTGGTGAGCGGCGGCCCGATCCACCGGGTGAGAGGCAGATCGTCGAAGCCGACGACGCTGAGGTCCTCCGGAATGCGCAGGCCCAGCTCGCGAGCGGCCTCGTAGACGCCGAGTGCCTGCAGGTCGTTTCCGGCGAAGATGGCGGTGGGTGGCTCGGGCAGCCGCAGGAGTTCCAGCCCCGCGGTGTAGCCGTCCTCGTGCGAGAACTCGCCCTCCCGGACCAGATCGGGATCGATGGGCAGCCCCGCGGTCTCCATGGCGGCCCGGTAGCCGTCGACCCGGGCTCGGCTGCACATCATCCGGGACGGGCCGCTGATGACACCGATCCGCCGGTGCCCGAGACCGGTCAGATGACGCGTGGCGGCCAGCCCGCCCTGCCAGTTCGTCGTTCCGACCGACGGCACGTCGTCACCCGGGTCGCCCGCCGGATCGACCACCGCGAAGGGGATGTTGCGGCTGGTCAGCTGGGCGCGCTGGGCCGCGGTCAGATCCGAAAGCACCAGGATCACGCCCACCGGCCGACGGGCCAGCACGCCGTCCACCCAGGTCTGGCCCGGTGTCAGCCGGCCGGCGCTCTCGGAGAGCACCAGGCTCAGCCCCTCCTCCCGGGCGACGTTCTCGACGCCCCGGACGACCTCCATGGCCCAGCCGCTGTCGAGCTCGTGGAAAACCAGATCGATCAGCTGCGACTGCGCCGTGGAACCCCGCCTGCGCCGGTAGCCGTGGAGCAGCAGCAACTCCTCCACCCTGGTGCGCGTACCGGGGGCGACGTCGGCTCGGCCGTTCAGCACTTTCGAAACTGTCGGTGCCGAGACTCCGGCCGCGCGAGCGATCTCCGCCAGCGTGGCGGTGCTCTGCGACGGCACGTCGGCAGACGCCTTCTCCTGTGGTGACTGGACCTTTGCAGGGCTCATGCAGGAATCGTAGCTTCATGCCGCTCGGATCGGGGAAGGGGTCAGGGTTCGGAAATTCCTCCCGCGAACCTCTTGACGTGCCCGAAACACGACCGTACGGTTCCGGCAACATTCGAAAGACACCCCGAAACATTCGACAGAGGTGCGGTCATGCGGTCGGGCATTTTCACTCAGGGCACGCGTACGGCGAGATGGACCGCAGCGGGTGCGGCCATGATAATGGCCGGTCTGCTGGCGGGTTGCGGTACGAGCGGGGGCAGCGGTAGCGACGGTGGAACCATCACCGCATACGTCTACGGCGATGACGCGGTCAAGGTTCAGCAGGCCGCGGTCACGAAGTTCAACAAGACCTCCAAGGTCAAGGTCAAGCTGGTGTCGGTCCCCGGCACCGACTACGTCAACAAGCTCCGCAGCGCAATGGGCTCGCCCAGCGCGCCGGACGTGTTCTTCAACTGGGGTGGCGGCTCGATCAAGCCGTACGTCGACGCGAAGCAGCTTGTCGACCTCACCTCCACCGTGAAGAACGACGCCACGCTCAAGGACGGATTCCTTCCGTCGATCATGACGGCGGGCAGTCTCGACGGGAAGATCTACGGCGTGCCGATGCGCGGCATGCAGCCCGTGATGCTCTTCTACAACAAGACGCTCTTCGCCGAGAACAAGCTCGAGGCCCCCAAGACCTGGGAGGACCTGCAGAACGCCATCACCACCTTCAAGGCCAAGGGCAT
Source organism: Streptomyces sp. NPDC002206 (assembly GCF_053593595.1). Classification (NCBI taxonomy): domain Bacteria; kingdom Bacillati; phylum Actinomycetota; class Actinomycetes; order Kitasatosporales; family Streptomycetaceae; genus Streptomyces; species Streptomyces sp. NPDC002206. Next base: position 80,144 of record NZ_JBSFCW010000011.1, on the reverse strand, counting down.
CACGCCCTTCGCTCTCGGCGGCGCCGACAAGTGGCCCGAGCTGATGTGGATGGAGTACCTGCTCGACCGGATCGGCGGACCCGAGGTCTTCCAGAAGATCCAGAACGGCGACACCTCCGGCTGGGGCGACCCGGCGGTGCTGAAGGCGGCCCAGACCGTCAAGGAGCTCGTCGACCAGGGTGCCTTCGGCAAGAACTTCAACTCCGTCGACTACGGCAACGGTGGCGCGCCCACGCTCCTCAACAAGGGCAAGGCCGCCATGCACCTCATGGGCTCGTGGGAGTACTCGACCCAGCTGGGCAAGGCGCCGGAGTTCGCCAAGAAGGACCTCGGCTGGACCGCCTTCCCGACCGTGGCCGGCGGCGTCGGCGACGCGGCGGACGTGGTGGGCAACCCGACCAACTACTGGTCGATCAACGCGCGCACCAAGCACAAGGACGCCGCGATCGCCTTCCTGAAGACGATGGCCTCGCAGGAGTACGCCAAGGCCCTGGTCGACAACGGGGACATCCCCACCACGTCCAACGCGGCCTCGATGCTCAGCACGTCGCCCAACCCGCAGTTCGCCAACGACCAGTACAGCCTGGTCCAGAAGGCGCCCAGCTTCACGCTCTCGTGGGACCAGGCACTGGAGTCCCAGTACGCCACCCCGCTGCTCACCGAGCTCAGCAAGCTGTTCGCCGGCAAGTCCACCCCTGAGCAGTTCGTCGCAGCGATGAAGGCCGTCAAGTAAGCATGTCCCACCACACTCCGCACGTGAAGACGCGTGGGGGCAGGAAGACGGCCGTCGGCAACGTCGGCCGTCCTCCGGTCAGCTGGGCTCTGCCCGGCATCCTCTTCTTCGCCGTCTTCGCGATCGTCCCGCTGGCGATCGCCGTCTACCTCTCCTTCTGCCAGTGGGACGGGTTGAACTCCCCGACCCCGACGGGCCTGGACAACTGGACCCGGCTGTTCAAGGACCCGGAATTCCGCCAGGCCGCCTGGCTGAGCATTCTGCTGACCACCATCAGCTGGGCCTTCCAGACCCCTGTGGCACTGCTCCTCGGTGTCTGGGCGGCGGGCCGGCAGCGCAGCAGGGCCGTGCTCTCCGCGGTCTTCTTCATCCCGCTGCTGCTCTCGACCACCGCCATCGCCATGCTCTTCCACGCCCTGCTGGACCCCAACTTCGGCGTGATCACGGAGATAGGGCCCTGGTTCGGGATCGACCCGAACATCATGGGCTCCTCCACCGGTGCCCTGCTCACCGTGGCGTTCGTCGGCGGCTGGCAGTTCATGCCGTTCCACACGCTGATCTACCAGGGCGGCGCCCGGCAGGTACCCGAGGTGCTGTACCAGGCGGCCGAAATGGATGGCGCCGGCATGTTCCGGCAGTTCTTCCACATCACTCTGCCGCAGCTGCGCCACACCATCACGACCTCGTCGGTTCTGATGATCGTCGGCTCGCTGACGTACTTCGACACCGTGCTGATCATGACCAAGGGCGGTCCCGGCACGGACACCACGGTCCTGCCGTATCTGATGTACCGGACCGGCTTCCAGACCTATGACCTCGGCTATGCCGCGGCGATCGCCACGGCCCTGGTCGTGGTGGCCACCGCCCTGTCGCTGATCCTGGTCCGCTTCAGCGGCTTCGGGAACATGCGGTCCACCCGGGAAGGTATGTGACGAGATGTCAATCGACACCCGCCCCGAGGCGCCGGCCATGTCGCCCGTGATCCGACGCCATGGGGCCGCCTCCCGCCGCAGTAAGCGCTGGGGCAACCCGCTGGCCGGTCTGGGCTCGCTGGTCTGGCTCATCATCGTGGTCGTACCGCTCTACACGCTGATCTCCTCGTCGCTGATGCACCAGGACGAGGCGCTCAACGGCGACCCGCTGGCCTTCCCCACCCACCCGACGCTCGACAACTACAACACCGTGCTGCACAGCGGCTTCTCCACGATGCTCGTCAACACGGCGATCGTCGCCGCGTCCACGGTGGCCATCGTGCTGCTGCTCGCGGTGCCCGTCGCCTACGTGGCAGTGCGCACCCGCAGCCGGCTCTCCTCACTCGCCTTCCGGACCTTCCTGCTCGGCGTGGCGATCCCGGCGCAGGCGGTGATCGTGCCGCTGTATCTGCTCATCGGCAAGATGGGGCTCTACGACACCCTGCCCGCGATCATCCTGCCGACCGCCGCTTTCGCGATGCCGGTGGCGGTACTGGTGCTCAGCGGCACCATGCGCGATGTCTCCGAGGAGATGTACGAGGCGATGGCGCTCGACGGCGCCTCGCCCCTGCGGATGCTGTGGCAGCTGGCGATCCCGATGTCCAAGGCCGGCATCAGCACGGTGGCGATCTACACGGCGCTCCAGGCGTGGAACGGCTTCCTCTTCCCGCTGATCCTGACGCAGTCGGAGGAGAACCGGGTGCTGACCCTCGGTCTCTTCAACTTCATGACCCAGTTCGGAGTCAACATCCCCGCCGTTCTGGCCGCGATCGTCCTCTCCGTCGTACCCATCTTCGCCGTCTACCTCGTGGCACGGAAGGCGCTGATCAACGGACTGATGGGGGTGGGCGGCAAGTAACACACCCACGCCGCCCCGCACCACCGTACTCATGAGAGGAACCCCTGCCCCATGGCAATCCCCCCTGCCCCGCATGCCCACCAGGCCTCCCGGCCCACCGCCGTCGACGGCCCGTGGCGCGACCCTTCACTCACCCCCGAGACACGGGTGGCCGACCTCGTCGCCCGGATGACGCTGGAGGAGAAGGCCGCGCAGCTGTACGGAGTCTGGGTGGGCGCCGACGCGGACGGTGACGGGGTCGCACCGCACCAGAACGACATGGTCGACCCGGTCGACTGGGACGAGCTCACCACCCGCGGCCTCGGCCAGCTGACCAGGCCGTTCGGTACCGCCCCGGTGGACCCCGGCGTCGGCGCCGTCTCCCTGGCCCGCGCCCAGGAGCGGATCGTGGAGGCCGGACGGTTCGGTATCCCGGCGCTCGCCCACGAGGAGTGCCTTGCGGGCTTCACCGCCTGGGGCGCCACCGCCTACCCCGTCCCGCTGTCCTGGGGCGCCGCCTGGAACCCCGAGCTGGTCACCGAGATGGCTCACCGCATCGGCCGCGACATGCGGTCGGTGGGCATCCACCAGGGGCTGGCACCCGTCCTCGACGTGGTGCGCGACCTGCGCTGGGGCCGAGTGGAGGAGACCATCGGCGAGGACCCGTACCTGGTCGCCACCATCGGCACCGCGTACGTCCGCGGCCTGGAATCCGCCGGGATCGTCGCCACTCTCAAGCACTTCGCCGGATACGCCGCCTCGGCGGGCGCCCGCAACCTGGCTCCGGTCCGGGCCGGTGCGCGCGAGATGGCCGACGTCATCCTCCCGCCCTTCGAGATGGCGCTGCGGGAAGGGGGTGCCCGCTCGGTGATGCACTCGTACGCCGAGATCGACGGCGTGCCCGCGGCGGCCGACCCGGCGCTGCTCACCGAGCTGCTCAGGGACACCTGGGGGTTCGACGGCACCGTCGTCGCCGACTACTTCGGCATCGGCTTCCTGGAGACACTGCACAAGGTCGCCTCGGACCGTGGCGACGCCGCCCGCCTCGCACTGAGCGCCGGGGTCGACGTGGAACTGCCCACCGTCCGCAGTTACGGCGATGCGCTCGTCGCCGCCGTACGCGACGGCTCCGTGGCCGAGGAGCTGGTCGACCGGGCACTGAACCGGGTCCTGCTGCAGAAGTGCGAACTCGGACTGCTCGACCCGGAATGGTCGCCGCTGCCGGCCGTGCTGATCGGGACGGACCCCGAGCAGGCGCGTGCCACGGTGGACCTCGACCCGCCGGAGAACCGGGCACTCGCCCGGCAGCTGGCCGAGCAGGCCGTCGTGCTGCTCGCCAACCCCGGCGACGTGCTGCCGATGCGCGGCGACGGCCGGATCGCCGTCGTCGGGCCACGCGCCGACGACGCCCTGGCCATGCTCGGCTGCTACTCCTTCCCCAGCCACGTGGGGGTCTCGCACCCCGAGGCGCCGGTGGGCATCGACATTCCGACCGTCCTCGAAGCGCTGCGAGGGGAGTTCCCCGGCGCGGACATCGGCTCGGCGGCCGGCTGCGACGTGGACGGCACGGACACCTCCGGCATCGAGGCGGCGGCCGAACTCGCCCGCCACAGCGATGTGTGCGTCGCCGTGCTCGGCGACCGGGCCGGGCTGTTCGGCCGCGGCACCTCCGGTGAGGGCTGCGACGCCGCCGACCTCGCCCTGCCCGGTGTCCAGGGCGAGCTGCTCGACGCACTGCTGGCCACCGGAACCCCGGTGATCCTGGTGCTGCTGACGGGCCGTCCGTATGCGCTGGGCCGCTGGGCGGACCGGACGGCTGCCACCGTGCAGGCGTTCTTTCCCGGCGAGGAGGGCGGTCCGGCACTGGCCGGTGTGCTCTCCGGCCGGGTGAACCCCTCCGGTCGGCTGCCGGTCGGTGTGCCGCACGGCCCGGGCGGCCAGCCGTGGACGTATCTGCAACCGCCGCTGGGGCTGGCGAGCGGGGTCAGCAACCTGGACCCGACGCCGCTCTACCCCTTCGGACACGGCCTGTCGTACACCTCGTTCGAGTGGGAGGCCGGGGCCGCCGCCCCGGCCGAGCTCCCCACCGACGGCTCCACCGACATCGAACTCACCGTCCGCAACAGCGGGGACCGTGCAGGCGCCGAGGTGGTGCAGCTCTACGTGCACGACCCGGTCGCCCAGACCACCCGCCCGGAGTCGCGGCTGATCGGGTATGCCCGGGTGCAGCTCGCCGCCGGGCAGGCCCGACGCGTGCGGTTCCACTTCCATGCCGATCTGGTGTCCTTCACCGGTATCGGCGGCCGACGGATCGTCGAACCCGGCGATCTCGAACTGCGGCTCGCGACATCCAGCGCGGCCGACGACGTCAAGCAGACCGTGAAGCTACGGCTCACCGGTCCCGAGCGCCCGGTCGATCACCGGCGCCGCCTCGTCTGCGACACGTCGATCGAACTGATCTGAATCCGCCCTTACTTGAGGGCCCGGGCCTCCCCGCTCCAGCTGCGGGGAGGATCCCGAAACTTTCGACCCGGTACATCCATCGAAGGGACATGTCATGCGCAAGGCAACTCAGGCTGCCGTCGTCGGCACCGCCGCCGCAGCCCTGCTGGTCTCCACGTTCACTGTCGCCGCCAGCGCCGCCCCCGAGAACGCCGCCCACCACACCAAGCCGAAGAGCGACGCCGCGGTCAAGACTCTCAGCGCCCTCGGCAAGCGCGCCGACCTGCGGATCGGCACGGCGGTCGACATGTCGGCGCTCGCCTCCGACGCGACCTACCGGGCCAAGGCCGCGGGGGAGTTCTCCTCGGTCACCCCGGAGAACGTCATGAAGTGGGAGGCCGTCGAGCCGCAGCGCGGCACGTACAACTGGGCTCCCGCCGACGAGCTGGTGGACTTCGCCAAGGAGAACGGCCAGCTGGTCCGGGGCCACACCCTGGTCTGGCACAGCCAGCTGCCCGCCTGGTTGAACAACGGTGACTTCACGGCCGACGAGCTGCGGGAGATCCTGCACAAGCACATCACCGACGAGGTGACCCACTTCAAGGGCAAGATCTGGCAGTGGGACGTCGTCAACGAGGCGTTCAACGACGACGGCACCATGCGCAACAGCATCTGGCTGCAGAAGCTCGGCCCCGGCTACATCGCCGACGCCTTCCGCTGGGCGCACCAGGCCGACCCCAAGGCCACGCTCTTCATCAACGACTACAACATCGAAGGCGTCAACGCGAAGAGCACCGCCCTCTACGACCTCGTCGCACAGCTCCGTAAGGAGCACGTGCCGGTTCACGGCGTCGGCATCCAGGGACACCTGGACGTCCAGTACAGCGCCCCGCACGACATTGCCACCAACATGAAGCGCTTCGACGACCTCGGTCTGGAGACCGCGATCACCGAGGCCGACGTCCGCATCCCGATGCCCGCCGACAACACCGAGCTGGAGGCGCAGGCGGAGGCCTACGACGTACTGCTGCGGGGCTGCCTGCTGACCGAGCACTGCACCGACTTCACGGTGTGGGGCTTCACCGACAAGTACTCCTGGGTACCCGGCGTCTTCACGGGCGAGGGCGCGGCGAACATCCTCGACGAGAACTACAAGGCCAAGGCCGCGTACAACGCGATGAGCCAGGACCTGACGCTGGCCGCGGGCAGGGACTGAAAGCACACATGATCAACAGCACAGTGGAGGCAGCGCAGTGACGGACGGCCTCCGGATCCATGCAGTGAAGATCACCCCGGTCGCCTTCCGTGACCCGGCGCTGCTCAACGCGGTCGGCGTGCACGAACCGTACGCCCTGCGTGCGATCGTCGAGGTGGACACCGGCGAAGGCCTCGTCGGCCTCGGCGAGACCTATGCCGACGAAGGTCATCTGCGCCGGCTGCGGGCGGCTGCGGACGCCCTCGTCGGAATGGACGTGTACGCGCTCGGTGCCATGCACCGCAAGGCCGCCGAAGTCCTGTCCTCGGACAACGGGGTCGGCGGTTCCGGACTGACCGGGATGATCACCACCAGCAGCGCCGTGGACCGGGCGTTCTCCCCGTTCGAAGTGGCCTGCCTGGACCTCCAGGGCAAGGCTGCCGGTCGCCCGGTCAGCGACCTGCTCGGCGGAGCGGTACGCGAATCCGTGCCGTTCAGCGCGTACCTCTTCTACAAGTGGGCCGCGCACCCGGGACAGGAGCCGGACGACTGGGGGGCGGCACTGGATCCGGAGGCCATCGTCGCCCAGGCGCGCCGGATGATCTCCGAGTACGGCTTCACCGCGATCAAGCTCAAGGGCGGTGTCCGGCCGCCCGAGGAGGAGGTCGAGGCGGTCCTCGCACTGCGCGAGGCCTTCCCCGACGTTCCGCTGCGGCTCGATCCCAACGCGGCATGGAGCGTGGAGACTTCGGTCGAGGTGGCCCGCCGGCTCGAGGGTGTCCTCGAGTACCTGGAGGACCCGACGCCCGAGCTGGACGGCATGGCACAGGTGGCCAGGCAGACGCCGATCCCGCTGGCCACCAACATGTGCGTCGTCGCATTCGAGCATCTGGCGCCCGCGGTCGAACAGGGGTCGGTCCAGGTGGTGCTCTCCGACCACCACTACTGGGGCGGCCTGCACCGCTCCAAGCTGCTCTCCGGCATCTGCGACAACTTCGCCATGGGGCTGTCCATGCACTCCAACTCGCATCTGGGGATCAGTCTGGCCGCGATGACCCATCTGGCGGCCGCCACGCCGAACCTCACCTACGCCTGCGACACCCACTGGCCGTGGAAGACCGAGGAAGTCGTGGAACCGGGCGCGCTGACATTCACCGACGGGGCCGTGCGGGTTCCGAAGGGGCCGGGGCTCGGCGTCGAACTCGACCGCGACTCGCTCGCCCGCCTGCACGAGCAGTACCTCGACTGCGGTCTGCGCAACCGGGACGACACCGGTTACATGCAGCGGATCGACCCCCACTACGAGAAGAAGACTCCGCGCTGGTGAGCCGCGGCGGCCGTCGGCCGCCACAACTGCCGCGCGTTCCAGAGCATTTCAAGGAGCATTCATGGCTTTGCTCGACTGGGTCGCCCTCGGCGGCTATTTCCTGGTGATGCTGCTCATAGGCCTCTGGTCGCACCGACGCGTCGGTGATGTCAGTGACTACTTCACCGGTGGCGGCCGGATGCCCTGGTGGCTCTCCGGCATCTCCCACCACATGTCCGGGTACAGCGCCGCCGTGTTCGTCGCCTACGCGGCCATCGCGTACAGCTACGGCATCACCGTCTACGTCTGGGCGTTCCTGCCGCTCGCGCTCGGCACCGGTGTGGGTGCCTGGCTGTTCGCGCCGCGCTGGAACCGGCTGAGGCAGCGTTACGCGGTCGCCTCGCCGCTCGAATATCTCGCCAGGCGCTACAACGTGCCCACCCAGCAGGCGCTCGCCTGGAGCGGCGCCCTGCTCAAGGTGTTCGACGTGGCCGCCAAGTGGGCTTCGGTCGCCGTGCTGCTCAACGTGTTCACCGGCATGTCGATGACGGCCGGCATCCTGATCACCGGCATCGTCACCCTCCTCTACTGCACCGTGGGCGGCCTCTGGGCCGATGCGCTCACCGACTTCGGGCAGTTCGTCATCCAGGGCATCGCGGCGCTCGCCATGGCCTGGGTGGTGCTGGACCGTCTGGGCGACGGCATCTCGGGTCTGGGCACGATCTGGCACAAGCTGCCCGAGGGACACGGTCACCCGCTGGTCGGCCCCTACACCGCCACCTTCCTCGGTGCGTACGTCGTCGTGAAGTTCTTCGAGTACAACGGCGGCATGTGGAACCTGGCCCAGCGCTACATGGCCACGGACACCCCGCAGGCCGCCCGCCGTTCGGCCGGGCTCTCCGCGCTGCTGTACGTGATCTGGCCCGCGGTCCTGCTGTTCCCGCCCGTCGCCGCTGCCGTCCTGCTGCCGGACATCACCGAACCGCAGAAGGTCTACGCGCTGATGGCGGAGTCGTACCTGCCGGCCGGACTGGTGGGGCTGACGCTCGCCGGGATGTTCTCGCACACCATGGCCATGGCCTCGTCGGACGCCAACGCCGTCTCCGCGGTCGTCACCCGGGACATCATCCCGGCGGTCGTGCGCCGCGCCAAGGAACTGCCGCCGGCGACCGGACTGCTCATCGCCCGCGTGTGCACGGTCGTCTTCATCACCGTGAGCATGCTCGTCGCCATCGAGGCGGATCACTTCGGCGGGGTGCTGGGCATCATCGTCGGCCTGGTCGCGGCCGTGATGGGGCCGATCTCCATCCCCATGCTGCTGGGGCTGCTGCCCCTCTTCCGCAAGTGCGGGCCGCGCGCCGCCCTGTCCTCCTGGGCGCTGGGGCTGCTGGGCTACGTCCTGGTGAAGTTCGTGCTGGAGAGCGGGGATCAGACCGTCATCATCGTGACCCCGCTCGTGACCTCGCTGGTGGTGTACGTGGTGATCGGTCTGCTCAGCCCGGAGCCCGACGCGACGGCCGACGCGATCGTGGCCGCGGTGTCTCCCGCCCCCGACGGCGACAGCGAGCCGGTGGCTGCCGCGGTGCCGCAGGCCGCCGTACCCGGCGGCTCCGACTGACGCGGCACCACACCTTCTACGCCTACCCCTACCCGACAACTCGTCAAGGTGCACACCCATCCAATTTGTCATGGGTGTGAACAAAACTGGGAGAGCAGTATGGACAAGCACTTCCCGCAACATGCGAGCCGCAGATCGATTCTGGGGCTCGGACTGGGGCTCACCGCCCTGACAGCGACACCTCTCGGCTCACTGCTCGGTCTCTCGTCGGAGGCCCTGGCCGCCGCACCGGGCCCGGCCGGGCTGCCGACCGACCCGGGCGCGTACATCTCCTTCACGCCCGGCTCCGGCAGCTTCCCGCTCTTCAGGGCGGGCGCAGCGGCTCCGATCCTGGTCAGCGACCAGGACTACGCGGGTGTCGTCCGGGTGGCCGGTGACCTCCAGGCCGACATCGAGCGCGTCACCGGTGTCCGCCCCGTTCTCTCACGGGGTGCGACACCGAAGGGCCGCGAAATCGTCGTCGTCGGAACCATCGGCCGCAGCCCGCTGATCGACGGACTGATCGCCGCGGGCAAGCTCAACGTCTCCGGCATCAAGGGCAAGTGGGAGACCAGCCTCCAGACCGTCGTCGAGAAACCGCTGCCGGGCGTGGACCGGGCTTTCGTGATCGCGGGCAGCGACCAGCGCGGCACGATCTACGGTACGTACGACGTCTCCCGGGGGATCGGTGTGTCGCCCTGGTATTGGTGGGACGACGTCACCCCCGTACACCGGGACGGTCTGTACGTCCTGCCCGGCCGCCACACCCAGGGCACCCCGGCCGTGAAGTACCGCGGGTTCTTCATCAACGACGAGAACCCGGCGCTCGGCACGTGGGCACCGGCGTTCTTCGGCCCCGGCAAGGCCCCCGGCTTCGAGGGCGGCTTCAACGCCGACTTCTACGCCAAGATCTTCGAAGTGATGCTGCGCCTCAAGGCCAACTACCTCTGGCCGGCGGTCTGGGGCCGCGCGTTCGCCGAGGACGACCCGAAGAACCACGCCACCGCGAAGGCGTACGGCGTCGTCATGGGCACCTCGCACGAGGCGCCGATGATGCGCGGTATCGAGGAGTGGAACCGGCACGCCGTCGCCGCCGTCCGGGACAGCGCGGGCAACATCACCACCCCCGGTCACGACCCCTACGGCGGCACCGGCGAGTGGTCCTTCCGCCGCAACGCCGAGGCGATCAAGGCGTACTGGGCCGACGGCATCCGCCGGATGAAGGACGAGGACTTCGAGGGCGTCGTCACCCTCGGCATGCGCGGCAACGGCGATGTCAGCCTGCCGGACGGCGACGGCATCGAGTTGATGACCGAGATCATCGCCACCCAGCGGCAGATCCTGGCCGAGGTCTCCGGCAAGGACGTCACCACGATTCCGCAGGTGTGGACCCTCTACAAGGAGGTCCAGCGGTACTGGGACCGCGGCTTGCGGGTGCCCGACGACGTCACCGTCGTCCTCACCGACGACAACTGGGCCAACATCCGTAAGCTTCCCGACCTCAAGAACGATGCGCGCGACGGCGGTTACGGCCTCTACTACCACTTCGACTACGTCGGGGTGGGCCGCAACTACAAGTGGGTGGACACCACTTCGCTGCCGAACATGTGGGACCAGCTCCACCAGTCCGCCGCCTACGGGAACCACGGCCTCTGGGTCACCAACGTCGGCGACCTCAAGGGCAACGAACTGCCCACACAGTTCTTCCTGGAGTATGCCTGGAACCCGGACCGCTGGACCCTTGACCGGCTGCCGGAGTGGGAGGAGCAGTACGCCCGGCAGAACTTCGGCGAGCAGCAGGCCGAGGACATCGCCGAGGTGCTCCGCACATATGCGCAGCTCCAGTCCCGGCGCAAGCCCGAGCTGCTCAACCGCAAGATCACTCTCGACCCGGCCAAGGACCCCGCCAAGGACGCGTCGGCGATTGTCTACGACGACCGGGCCACCCCGTTCAGCCTCACCGACTACCGCGAGCTGGAGCGCGTCACCGAGGAGTGGCAGCAGCTCGGGGCCGACGCCGAACGGATCGGCCGCAAGCTCCCCGCCTCCGTCCAGGACGCCTGGTACGAGCTGGTCGGCTACGAGGTGCAGGCCACCGCCAACCTCTACGCCCTGCGTGAGGCCGAGTTCAAGAACCTGCACTACGCGGCGCAGGGCCGGGCCCTCACCAACGATCTGGCGGCCGCCGCCGAGGCCCGACTCGCCGACGACCTGGCGCTGGCGGACCGCTTCAACACGAAGGTCGCCGACGGGAAGTGGCAGGGGTTCCAGACCCAGCCGCACATCGACTACGGCGATGTGGCCCGCTACGGGCCGAACGCCCCCTGGCAGCAGCCCGAGCTCAACAACGTCGCCATCAAGGACGTGCTGTTCCCCGCGGTCAAGCGCATCGACCTCCCGGCCGGCGCCGAGATGGGCGTGGCCGTCGACGGCTCGGACAAGTGGTGGCCCGAGGAGAGCTCCCCGGCCGTGCTGCCGGCCTTCAGCCCGTACCAGAGCCAGGCCGCGCAGTACATCGAGGTGTTCAACCGGGGCGCCGCCCCGTTCGACTACCGGATCCGGACGGCGGCTTCCTGGCTCGTCGCCGACCGCGTCAGGGGCCGGGTCGACAAGCAGGACCGGATCACCTTCCGCGTCGACTGGTCACGAGCGCCCAAGGGGGTCACGGAGGTGCCGATCACGGTCAGCGGTCCGGACGGCCGTGAGGTCGTCGTCCAGGCCGTGATCGACCATCCCGAGGAGCGGCGCTCGCAGCTCGAAGGGTTCGTCGAGGCCAACGGGTACGTCTCCATCGAGGCGGACCACTACTCCCGTTCCGTCGACGGCAGCGGGATCACCTGGCAGCGCATCCCCGGTATCGGACGGACCGGCGCCGGTATGGAGCCCTTCCCGGTCACCGCCGCCCGCCAGACTCCGGGCGGCGGCAGCCCGCGGCTGGAGTACCGGGTCAGCCTGTTCACCACCGGGCCGGTCACGGTGCACGCGTACCTGTCGCCCCGGAACAACGCGCTGGCGTCCGACGGCCTCACGTACGCCGTCTCCTTCGACGACGACGAGCCGCAGAGGGTGAACGTCACGGCGGTGACGGGATCCGACGACGGCACCATGAACGTCCAGTGGGCGCGCAACACCTCCGACAACGTCAACCGCACCAGTACGGTGCACCACATCGGCCGGGCCGGTGTGCATGTGCTGAAATTCTGGATGGTCGACCCGACGGTGGTGTTGCAGAACCTGGTGGTCGACACCGGCGGCCTCAAGCCCAGCTACCTGGGCCCGCAGGAGAGTCTTCGGCTGAAGTGAGCCATGGGACGGGCAGGGGAGCAGAGCGATGAAGAGTGAGATCGAGGACGCCGACGGACACGGTGCGATCCTGGGCGTGACCCCCGTTGGGGCGGGGGTCGAGGTCCGGGTGGCGGGTCCGGCGGGGGAGCTCTCACTGATCTGCACCCCTGCCCGGTCCCGGGAACTGGCTGCGGCTCTCGCCCGTGCGGCGGACGAGGTGGAGAGCGCGCAGTCGGCTGAGCCCGTCACCGTCACGGCGCAGGAGCTGCGCCGCGGTGACGTACGGGACGGCGACCGGGGCATGACGGTGGAAGCCGTCAGGGTCGACGGGGCCACCGTCTACGTCACCTGGAAGTCGGGCGCCGGGCGCAGCTGGACCCAGGGCTACGACGCGGACGTGGAGATCACGCTGCGGCGCCGCGCCTGAGTCGTGAACGGCTCGCGAACGAGGCCCTTCCCGGAGTCGGGGAGGGCCTCGTCCGCGTTGTCGCGTTGTACGAGAACCATCTTAATTTGACGGACGTCGTAGTACGGGAGGTATCGTACTAGCGATCCTGTCGTCCCGGCGAAACGGAGTCCGCCGTGAGTGTCCTGTTCGAGCCCTGCACCTTGAGGTCGCTTGTCATACCCAACCGGGTGTGGATGGCGCCCATGTGTCAGTACAGCGCGGAAGCGGTGGGGCCGAATGCAGGCGTCGCGACCGACTGGCACTTCGCCCACCTCGCGGCGCGCGCCGCCGGCGGGACCGGTCTTATTCTCACCGAGGCGACGGCCGTCAGCCCCGAAGGCCGGATCAGCCCCGCCGACCTCGGTATCTGGAACGACACCCAGGTGGCCGCCCTCCGGCGGATCACCGCCTTCATCAAGGGACAGGGCTCCATCGTCGGCATTCAGCTCGCCCACGCCGGCCGCAAGGCTTCGACCGCTGCCCCCTGGCTGGGCGGAGGGCCCGTGGGACCGGACGAGCACGGCTGGCAGCCCGTCGCCCCCAGCCCGCTCCCGTTCGACGAGGGTCACCCCGTTCCGCACGAGCTGACCGTGGACGAGATCCACGGCGTCGTCGACCAGTTCCGCGAAGCCGCTCGCCGGGCCCTCGACGCGGGCTTCGAGGTCGCCGAGGTGCACGGAGCGCACGGGTATCTCGTCGGACAGTTCCTCTCCCCGCACAGCAACCGGCGCACGGACGAGTACGGCGGCAGTTTCGACAACCGTGTCCGGTTCGCCCTGCAGGTCGTCGATGCCGTGCGCGAGGTATGGCCCGAGGACCTGCCCGTCTTCTTCCGGATCTCGGCCACGGACTGGCTCACCGAGAACCACGAGGACGACCGTGAGGGCTGGACCGTCGACGAGACGGTGCTGCTGGCCAAGCAGCTGCAGGCCCACGGTGTCGACCTGCTGGACGTCTCCAGCGGCGGCAACGCTCCGAACGCCCGCATCACGACGGGCCCCGGATTCCAGGTCCCCTTCGCCGCCCGGGTGCGCGAGGAGACCTCGCTGCCCGTCGCGGCCGTGGGACTGATCACCGAGCCGCAGCAGGCGGAGAAGATCGTGGCCGACGGGCAGGCGGACGCCGTGCTCCTCGGGCGGGAGCTGCTGCGGAGCCCGTCATGGGCGCAGCACGCGGCGCGCGAACTGGGCGGCGAGGTCCACAAGCCCGCCCAGTACCTTCGAGCCGTCTGACACGACGAGCCGTTGCCGGACACCCGGCGGGGGCTCGGTGGGCTGCGGGCCGCCGCGCCAGGCTCTGCGTCAGCCCCGCTGCGCGTGGAACAGGTCGCGGATCAGGGCGATCTCGGCCCCATGGTGCAGCAGTTCCTGATTGACCCACCAGACCGTTTCGATGAACGGATCCTCCGGGTCGCTGCCATGCGGGTACGTGCTGTGTCCCACGGTATCGAGCGCCGCGTCGTCGGCGCCGAGCAGCGCCTCCCGCCAAGCGGTGGCGGCGGCTTCGAAGGCCGCGATCGCTCCGGCGGCGTCCCCGGCGACCACGTAGTCGTCCCGGGTCAGGGTGTGGCTGCCGATCGTGTGGTCGGCGCGGAGCGCAAGCAACTCGCTGAGGTGACTCAGCCGCCACGCCAGGGTGGTGAACGGCGGTGGTGTGGGGTGCGGCGGTGGCGTCGTGTCGCGGCCCCAGTCACCCGCGCCGACGAGCACGGTCGCTCCGGGCCCCGGCCCCGCCGCGCGCTGCCGGACCGACCAGCAGCCCGGCACCGGCTCCCAGAGGTACTCCTCGTCGGTCATCGACGCGACCTCGACGTCCGTGCCGTTGCCGCTGTCCATGACGGGGCCGGTCATACGGTCGGCCAGGCGTCCCCGCGCGAAGTCGAACTGCTGCAGCAGAGGGATCAGGCGTGGTGGTGTCGCCAACGGACGCTCCTGGAGTGGCTGGTCGGACTGTGCGGACATTTTTTCGGGGGCACACCCTCATCCGGACCCTGTCACAGCCGGTTCGACACCGCGCTCCATTTTTTTTGACATGGCGGCTCTCCTCGGCGGTACGGGTTCGCTGCCGACCGTTCCTATGACAGGGAATGCGACCAGTGTTGGTCAGAGTCGGCGAGCCACAGGTCAGCGCCCAACTCGTCCCACCTCGCTCCTGAAGCGGTGCTCACCCTCTCGACAACTCAAGGCGAGGACGTGAAGCCGGCCGGCAGGTCGAGATGAAACGGCGAGCATGGGCGCTTCGGGCTCCAGCGGCCCTCATCGGCGGCGCCGGATCGATCAGCGGCACGCTCTGGGGTGTCCTGCTGCTCGCCGTCATCCAGAATCTGATCAACCAGATCGGCTCGCTGAACTCCTCCTACCAGTCGGTGGTCAGCGGTGGGTTCCTTATCGTTGTCGTCGTGGCACAGCGCTATCTGGCGCGCAGCCGCAGAACCACCTGAACCGTGCCGGGCCCGGGTCCGCCGGTCCCGGGCCGGAGCAAGCGATCCATGCGCGACACCGCGCGCCGAGTCGAGTCAGGGAGTGCCGTGAGCGTCAGCCTCAAGGACGTTGCGCAACGGGCGGGTGTGTCGATCAAGACCGTGTCGAACGTGGTGAACAACTATCAGCACGTCACACCCAAGATGCGCGCCAAGGTGCAGCAGGCCATCGACGAACTCGGCTACCGTCCGAACCTCACCGCACGCCATCTGCGCAAGGGCCGCACCGGCATCATCGCCCTTGCCGTCCCCGAATTCGGCAACCCGTACTTCGCGGAGCTGGCCGGCGCGGTCGTCGACGCGGCGGCTCGGCACGACTACACCGTGCTGGTCGACCACACCGGCGGCCTCCGGGAGAAGGAACTCCTGGTCAGCCAGGGCTTCCGGTCCCATGTCATCGACGGCCTCATCCTCAGCCCCATCCATCTGGAGACCGAGGACCTGATGGCGCGCACCGAGACCGCGCCACTGGTGCTGCTCGGCGAGCGCGAGTACGAGGCCCCCTACGACCACATCGCGATCGACAATGTGGCGGCCGCCCGCGACGCCGTACGGCACCTCATCGACCTGGGGCACCGCCGGATCGCGTTCCTCGGCTCACGCACCGGACGCGAGCGTCAGCCCGCCCACCTGCGGCTGCGGGGCTGGCGCGAGGAGCTCGCCGCCGCGGGCATCGAGGCCGACGAGTCCCTGGTCGTCGTCACCGACGGATACGGCCGCGAGGACGGAGCCGTCGCCATGGCGGCCCTCCTCGACCGCGGCGAACGGCCCGACGCCGTCTTCGCGTACAACGACCTCATCGCCATCGGCGCCATGCGCACCCTCTCCGAGCGCGGGCTGAGGATTCCCGACGACGTCGCCGTCGTCGGCTTCGACAACATCGAGGAGAGCCTGTACGGAGCCACCACGCTCACCACCATCGCACCGGACAAGGAAGCCATCGCCCGGCTCGCCGTCGACAGTCTGGTCGAACGGCTCTCCGGCAGTCCCGTACCCGAACCTCGACGGCCACGCCCCGGTTACCGGCTCATCGTCCGCGAATCGACCGTGATGCGGCCGCCCGCCGAGCAGTCCGGACCCTGAGGGGGTCCTGTCCGGCCGATCAAGCCGGCCCCGCCGGCCGGACACCCCCGCGGGCTGTCCGGGGCCTGTCCCTGAAATCGCCTGGTCCGTCGCCCGTCACCAGGTTCTCCGAAGAAGGATCTCCGATGCCCCGCCCCACCGTGCACCACCAACCGTTCGGCGCTGCCCACGGCCGCTCCGACGTCGATGTCTGGACACTCGACTCCGGTACGGGAGTCCAGGCCGAGATCCTCACCTACGGCGGCATCCTGCACAGCCTCACCGTGCCCGACACCGACGGAGCCGCCGCTTCGGTCGTCCGGTCCCTGGCCACGCTCGACGACTACATGGGGAAGAACCCCTTCTTCGGCGCTCTCATCGGCCGCTTCGCCAACCGCATCGCCCACGGCCGCTTCACCCTCGACGGGACCACCCACGAGATCCCCGCCAACGACCGCGGCCACGCACTGCACGGCGGCCCCGAGGGCTTCCACACCAGAATGTGGCAGGCGACCGGTCACACCAGCGACGACACCGCGGTCGTGCGGCTGACCCTGCACAGCCCCGACGGCGACATGGGGTTCCCCGGAGCGCTCGACGTCACCGTGACGTACACCCTCGACACCGCGGGCACACTCGCCCTCGACTACACCGCGACCACCGACCGCCCCACGGTCGTCAACTTCACCAATCACGCCTACTTCGCCCTGACCGCGGAGGGCGGCATCATCGACCACGCGCTGCAGGTGGACGCCGACACCTACCTGCCCGTCGACGCGGACGGCATCCCGCAGGGCCCCGCCGCCGACGTGCGCGGCACGCCGTTCGACCTCACCGCCCCGCAGACCATCGGGGAGCGGATCGCGCTGCCGGACGAACAACTGCGCATGGCGGGCGGCTTCGACCACTGCTGGATCGTCCGCGCGCCCGGGGCCCCGGAAGCCCTTCGACGGGCCGCCCGGCTCACCGCCCCCGCGACGGACCGGATCCTGGAAGTCTGGACCACCGAACCCGGCATCCAGATCTACACCGCCAACCAGCTCGACGGTTCGCTCGCCGGTACCGCAGGCCGGCGCCACGAGCGGCACGGCGCGCTCTGCCTGGAGACCCAGCACCTGCCCGACTCACCCAACCGCTCCGCATACCCCAGCACCGTGCTGCGGCCCGGCGACGTCGCGCGCAGCCGCACCGAGTTCCGGTTCCCGCACCTCGACGCGTCCGCGCGCTGAGCCACCGCCGCAGGTGACGGGCGTGCCCGGAGCGCGCCCGTCACCCCTGTCGGTGTCCGCGCCTGCTTCAGATAGGGACCGTCGGCTCCGATCCTGCCCGGCGCCGCGTTCCTGCCGCCGAGGTCGAGTACGTACACCCGGAGATTGCCCTTGCCCGGTGCCGGGACGGCGAAGGTGCTGCCCGTCACCACCTGGGTGTCCCCGGTGACCGCGTCCTTGTAGGTGCCGTTGGGGATGCCGGCGTACGTGGCCGCTCCGGTGACGGTCACCAGGGCGAAGCTGTCGACGCCGCTCGCGGTGTCGGTGTAGCGGCGCTTGTACGCCATCGAGCCGGTGATGCCATCGGTCGAAGTCGGCGAGATCCTCGTGCAGCCAGCAACTGCGGGAGTCCTCACCCTCCCGGTTCCCGATCCGGCAGTTGTGGTAATACACCTTCGGGAACATGCCGGAAGTCGGTCTCGGCCACTGGCAGTTGTATCGGTCGCGACCGGCCGGCATCACGGCACAGCGGCGGTCACTGTCCGGGAAGCGTCCGCCCTGCGAGGGCCTCCGCGGCCGCCTGCCCGCAGACGCGGGCCGCGCCGTGGGTGTCGATGCGGACGGCGCCGCCCGGGCCGGGGTGTGGGACGCCGAGTTCCACCGTGATCGCGTCGGGGCGGCGGGCGAGCAGCACACGCAGCCAGTCCCGTACGGCGGGCCGACGGTGGGCGTCGCGGACAGCGAGGACAAGCGGCCGGCCGGCGGCCTCGGCGAGAATCCGGTCGGCATGCGCCGGGTCGAACGGGGCGAGGGCGGGCAGGGTGGTGCGGACGGTGCCGGGCATCAGCGCGGTGAGGGCGGGACCCAGACCCCATGGCACTGCGTCGCCCTGGACCACGGTGCCGGGAACGCCGAACTCGACCAGGACGGCGGGGGTTTGCAGCGGCAGCGCGGCGGGGTCCTCGGCGCTGACGTGCAGCGCGCGGCGGGCGGCGGCCAGGCCGAGCGCCCGATCGGGTGACGGCGCGGGAACCGACCCGGCCAGGGCCCGCTGCCAGATGGCGAACTCGGCGGTACGGGCCGCGGCCTCGGCGAGCCGCTCCTCGCGGAGCTCACCGCGGACCACCGCATCCGCGACGGCGGCACGCAGGTCGGCGAACTCGGTGTCGCCGGACCGGTCACCGAGGCAGATGAGGTCCACCCCGGCGGACAGCGCGCGGACGGCCGCGCCGGCCAGTCCGTAGCGGGCACGGACCGCCTGCATCTCGATGGCATCGCTGACGACGAGCCCGTCGAACCCGAGTTCCTCGCGCAGCAGTTGGGTGATCACGCGAGGGCTGACGGTGGCCGGGCGGTCCGCGTCGTAGGCGGGGATGAGCAGGTGGGCGGTCATCACCGCGCGGGCCCCGGCAGCGAGGGCGGCGCGGAACGGCGGCAGGGCCAGCTCCGCGATGCGGTCGGCGTCCATGGTGACGGTGGGCAGGTCGAGGTGGGAGTCCGTGTCGGTGTCGCCGTGGCCGGGGAAATGCTTGGCGCAGGCGGCGACCCCCGCGTCGTGCAGCCCGCGCACCCAGGCGGCGGTGTGCCGGGCGACCAGCGCGGGGTCGGCGCCGAAGGAGCGGACGCCGATGACCGGGTTGTCGGGATTGGAGTTGACGTCGGCGTCGGGGGCGTAGTCGAGGCCGATGCCGACGGCGCGCAGTTCGCCGCCGATGGAGGTGGCGACGGCGGTGGTGAGCTCGGGATCGTCGACCGTGCCGAGGGCGAGGTTGCCCGGATAGGAGGATCCGGTCGCGGTCTCCAGCCGGGTGATGTCGCCGCCCTCCTCGTCGACGGCGATCAGAACATCGGGGTTCTCGGCGCGCAGGGCGGCGGTGAGCTCGGCGGTCTGTGCGCGGTCTCGGATGTTGGGACCGAAGAGAAGGACCGAGCCGAGTCCGCCGGCCAGCCGGCGGCGGATCCAGTCAGGGGCGGTGGTGCCACGGAAGCCGGGCTGCAGCACCCGGTCGGCGAGGGCGAGGAGTTCACCGTCGGCCCGGGTGGGACGGGGGGAGTCGGTGCGTGGCATGGCGGTTCCTCTCGGGCTGGGCGGTCGGTTGCTCGGGACGGCCCGGGCGGTCGGGGCCACCGAGAGGTCAGACGTCCTTGCTGTACGTCCAGAAGACCCGGCCGAGCTGTGCGTCGACGGCGCGGGCATAGAAGTGGATGGGGGCGGTCCAGCCGATCTCCGCCTCGTCGAGTCCGGAGGCGCGCTGGTCTGCGAGGCAGCGGCGGAGCAGTACGGTGCCGACGCCGAGGCCGCGTTCCGAGGATTCGGTGCCCATCGGGCCGAACCAGGATCGGCGGTTGACGCCGTGGCAGGCGAAGCCGACGTAGATCGGACCCTCGGTACCTTCGCGGACGGCGACGTGGCCGCGCGGAGGTGAGTAGGTCAGGGCGCGAGCCGCTTCGCCGTCCCAGGAGCCGCCCCACCGGTTCATCCAGGCGAGGAACGGCTTCTCGTCCGCGGGCGTGAGACGGCGGACCTGCACCCCGGCAGCGGCCAGTCGCGCCTCGTCCTCGGCGGTGCCGAGCGGGGCGGTGCGCAGGTCGACGCTCAGGTTGAGGCCCTCGGGGCCCCGGGTGTAGCCACTGGATTCGGCCAGGCAGACGGCGCGGGTGTAGCGGATGTCGATGCCGGGCCAGGCGTAGTAGGGGGGCCTGCCGCGGATCATCAGCCGGCCGGCCCCGGCGTCGACGAGGAGCTCCTCCGCGCGGGTGAGCAGAGCGCGGCCGATGCCGCTGCTCTGTGCCCCGGGGAGTACGGCGATGAGATCGATGTGCCCCGTGGCGGGGGCGCTCGCGGTGGCGGGGCGGAGTGCGGCGAGGACGACGCCTACCGGCTTCCGCTCGTCCTCGGCGAGGATCCGCAGCTGCGGGTGGTCCGCGGACTGTGCCCACAGCAGATCGAACACGTCCTCGGCATCGCTGTCGTGCACAAGGGCCGCGCGGGCAAGGGTGCGCAGGGCGAGCAGGTCGTGCTCGGTCGCGGTGCGTGCCGCCGGAAGGTTCGTCATGCCTGCTCCACCTCTAGGTAGCTCCGGGGAGAACCGGATTGTAAGTGAATGACATCGGCGCTCGGTATTGCGGTGGAAATTTACCAGCGGGATGATCGGGATGTCAGCCCCCGTACCCCACCGGAAAGCAGGCCGTGATGACCGTCCGCGAAGATCCCACAAGTCTCCCCGATCCAGCAGACCTCGTCAGGAACGCGGTGGAGCAGGGTGTCGTGCCCGGGGCCGTCCTGATCACCGGTCGTGGTGCGCACGGCCCTGTCCGTACCGCCGCGTTCGGCGCCACCGCCGACGGTCCGTCGGGGCGCCCGGTCACCGCGGACACGGTCTTCGACCTGGCGTCCCTCACCAAGGTGGTGGCCACCACGCCCGCCGTGCTGCGGCTCGCCGACACCGGGGCGCTGCGACTGGACGACCCGGTACGCCGCCACCTGCCGGGCTTCGCCGGGATCGGCAAGAGTGAAGTGACGATCCGTCACCTCCTGTCGCACTCCTCCGGACTCCCTCCGCACCGGGACTACTGGCAGCTTCCCGGCGGCCCCGCCGACCGGCTCGCCGCCGTCCTCGCAGAGCCCCTCGACCACGTTCCCGGCACCGTCGTCAACTACTCCGACCTGGGGTTCATCCTGCTCGGCGAGATTGTCGCCGCGGTGGCCGGAGAGCCGCTCGACACCGCAGTACGGGAGCTGGTGCTCGACCCGCTGGGGCTGACCACCACCCGCTACCTGCCGCCCGCGGACTGGCAGGCGGTCACCGCCGCGACCGAGGCACCGCCCGGCGGAGAGCCCAAGCGGGGCGTGGTGCACGACGAGAACGCCGAGAGCCTGGGCGGTGTGGCCGGCCACGCCGGGCTGTTCGGCACTGCGCCGGACCTCGCGCACTACCTTCGCGCCTGCTGGCTGGCCGACGAGTCGCCGCTGCCGGCCCGCACCCGCTCCGAGGCGCTCAGCCTGCAGACCGTGGGGCTGGACGGTGCGCGGGGGCTGGGCTGGACGCTGCCCGGCGACACCTGGGACCACATGTCCCCGCACTGGCCCACGACCGGCGCCGGACACACCGGCTTCACCGGCACCAGCCTGGCGCTCGACCCGGTCACCGGGATCTGGGTGGTGCTGCTGACCAACGCCGTGCACTACGGACGCGGGGCGCGGGCGAAGGAGTTGCGACGTGCTGTGCACGCTGCCGTGGCGGCCCGCGCCGAGCCTGCACGCGGCTGAGCGCCCAGTGGTGCATCAAGGCCCTGAATCGTACATATCCCGGATACCCAGCGACGCGTACCCCAACGAACCCGTAGGATTCCCACATGGCTGCCCCACGTGACCGACAGCGCGGAGGCGGCGACGTCCCCCGGCGCTCCGCAGCACCCACCGCAGAGCGCGCGACGCCGCCACAGACGGTGCTGGTGCAGATCCGGGCCCTGCTGCCTTCTCTGCCACCCTCGGAGCGGCGGGTCGCCGAAGCCGCGATCGCCGATCCGGTCGGGGTCGCCGGGAAGACCATCAGCGAACTCGCCGCGGAATGCAGCACCTCCGAGACCACCGTCGTCCGGTTCTGCCGGGCCGTGGGCCTCAAGGGCTACCCTGACCTGCGGATCAAACTTGCCTCGGCGGCCGGCAGCGAGGACAGCGGCCTCGCCTGGTCCAGCGCCGGCAGCGACATCGGGCCCGGCGACTCGCTGGCCGACGTGGTCGGCAAACTGGGCTTCGCCGACGCCCGCGCGGTCGAGGACACCATTGCCCAACTCGACCTCAATGTCCTGCAGCGGGCGATCGACGAAGTGGTCGGGGCGAGTGCGGTGGATCTGTACGGCGTCGGCGCGAGCGCGCTGATCGCGCTCGACTTCCAGCAGAAGCTGCACCGCATCGGGCGCCGGGCGTCCGCCTGGCCGGACCCCGACGGCGCGCTCACCTCCGCGGCGCTGCTCGGCCGGGGGGACCTGGCGATCGGCATCTCGCACACCGGCGCCACCACCGACACCGTGGCAGCGCTGGGCGAGGCCTGGGACAACGGTGCCACGACCATCGCCATCACCAACTTCCCGCGCTCGCCGATCGCCGAGGTGGCCGACCACGTGCTGACCACCGCCGGGCGTGAGACCACCTTCCGGTCCGGCGCGATGTCCAGCCGGATCGCCGCGCTGACGCTGGTGGACTGCCTGTTCGTCGGGGTGGCCCAGCGCAACTACAGCCGCACGACACGCGCGTTGGAGCGCACGTACACGGCGGTGCACCGGCGGCGATCCCCGCAGTGACCGCTCTCCGGTGACAAGGATGCCCCGCGACCCGGTGGGTCACGGGGCATCCTTGTCAGCCCTCAGACGAGGGTGCGCAGGGCCGCGCGGACGCTCCCGCCGGCGGCCTCCAGCGCCTCGCGCGCCTGCTGCGGGGAGCAGTCGGCGAGCAGGCCGACCAGAGCCGTCTTCAACTCCCCTCCCGAGGCGGCAAGGGCAGCGCCGCAGCGGTCCTCGTCGAGCCCGGTCGCCTCCACCACGATGTTGAGGACCCGGCCGCGCAACTTGTCGTTGCTGGCGGCCACATCGACCATGAGGTTCGAGTACGTACGACCCTGCGCCACCATCACTGCCGTGGACAGGTTGTTGAGCACCATCTTGTGCGCGGTGGCGGCCTTCAGGCGGGTGGAGCCCGCGATCGCCTCCGGGCCGGTGTCCACCCCCAGGTGGATGTCCACCTGATCCGCCAGCTCGGCCCCGGGGTTGGCGCTGACCAGCGCGGTGAAGGCGCCCGCCGCCCGAGCGGCGCGCAGGGCTCCGCCGACGTAGGGAGTGCGGCCGCTGGCGGCAATGCCGACAGCGATGTCACCCGGCCCCACCTCGGCAGCATCGGCCGCCCCGGCGGACTCCTGGTCCTCGACGCCCTCCACCGGTTCGACCAGTGCGCGCAGTCCGCCCGCGTGATGGGCGACCACGATGCCGGGCGGGAGGCTGAAGGTCGGGATCAGTTCGGCGGCGTCCATCACGGCGAGGCGGCCCGATGTGCCCGCGCCGAAGTAGTGCAGCCGGCCACCCGCCCGGATCCGGCGCGCCGTCTCGTCCACCAGCCGGGCCATGTCGGGCAGCACTGCGGCGACTGCCTCGGCCGGGATCCGGTCCTCGGCGTTGAGCAGGCGCAGCACCTCCAGAGTAGGCACGTCGTCGATGTCGCGGGTGCGGGGGTTACGGCGTTCGGTGGGGGCGTCGATTCGTACCGGAAGCTGCGGGTGCATCGCGGTTTCCTCTCGGTGGGAGGGCGGGGCGGAAGAGCGCGCGTAACTTTGCCACATGGATTGACAGTTGAGCGTAAGTTTCCACCAGAGCGAATGGTGCCTTTGTCGACCTCTCACCTCGATTCGGGCGATCTCGGCCGTCAGGTGTGGCGGTAAATTACGAACTGGATTCAGCCAACGCAACTCATTGACATACCCATGGCGCCGCTCCTACGGTCTGCACACCCCCCAGACCTTGTCCCACACACTCCACTTCTGCCTGCCGATCGGAGACCACGCGCTATGGTCCGGTTCAAGCACTTCGTCGCAGCGTCCGCCGCCCTCGCGACCCTCGGTACCCTCGCCGCGTGCGCACCGGATTCCGGTGCGAAGAACGGCGCCAACGGCGGTGGCGTCTTCACCACGGTCGACGCGAACAACCCGATCACCGCGGGCGCGCCGATGAACCCGTACAGCCCGAACGGGAACACGTTCCTCAGCTACAACTCGATGCGCCTCGGGTTCGAGAAGAAGAACCCGATGGACGCGAACGACGCCTTCCCGGGCCTCGCCAAGAGCTGGGAGATCAAGGGCGACACGCTGGTCGCGCACATGCAGCCCGACGCCAAGTGGTCCGACGGCAAGCCGGTCACCGTCGAGGACATCAAGATGTCCATGGCCATCGCGCTCACCCAGGGCACCGCCTCGGTCGGCTCGGGCCAGCTGAGTGAGGGCCTCAACGTCGCCTCCGTGACCGCCGTCGGCAAGCACGACATCGAGTTCAAGCAGGCCGCCGGGACCAACAACGCGAACTTCGCGAAGCAGATCCTGGGCCAGTCCATCGTCCCCAAGTCGGTATACGGCCACCTTGTGCCGGCCGACATCTGGGACACCATCGCCGCAAGCCAGCAGGTGGACGCGGCCCAGGCGAAGGCCGCCCAGGCCGCCGTCGACAAGCTCAACGAGACCGGCAAGGCCATCGCGGCCTTCGCGCCGAAGAAGGACGTCTCGGCCGGCCCGTTCGTGGTCAAGCGTGTCAACCCCGGCTCGGCCATCCTCGTCCGCAACAAGTACTTCTACGACCTCGGCAAGATCGCTCCGAGCCAGGTGGTCATCCGCCACTACTCCGGCAACGAGCAGATCTGGGGCTTCATGAAGAACGGTGACCTGGACGCCGCGCCCTTCACCGCCATCCCCACGAACGTTCTGAACCAGATCCTGGCCAAGGGCTACAAGCGCGCCGACGGCACCTCCTACGTCAACGCCTCCATCGCCTTCAACCAGAGCAAGGCACCGTACGACAAGAAGGATGTGCGCCAGGCCCTGACGTACATCCTCGACCGCGAGGCCATCACCAAGGTGGGCCAGCCGGTCGGCGGCATGGCCTCCACCGCCCCCGCCGGCATGATCCGTAAGTCGACCGAGCAGTGGCTGGGCGCCGACGCGGTCGGCAAGCTCAACCCGTACGCCCACGACGAGGCGAAGGCCACCGAGCTGCTCAAGGGCGCAGGCCTGAAGCAGAAGGGCGGCAAGTGGTACCTGGCGAACGGCAAGCAGTGGAAGATCACGCTGCAGACCGTCAACGGGTTCAGTGACTGGATCGCCGCCTCCACCGTCGTCGCCAACGAGCTCACCGCCTTCGGCATCGAGACCAAGCCGGCCCTCTCCGCCGACTTCGGCGCCTACCAGACGGACATGGCCGCCGAGAAGTTCGACGTCGGCTGGTGGCTGACCGCCGTCGGCGCAGACCCGCGCCAGAACTTCCAGCGCCTGTACGGCGAGAGCGACGGCTTCGTCGCCAACGGCGACAAGGTCACCCACACCGAGAAGAAGGGTGACGGCAACTGGATGCACGGCGACGAGACCTTCACCGTCGACGGGCAGTCCATCAACCCCGGTCAGCTCACCGCCAGCCTCGCCGGCCTCGACACCGAGGCCAAGAAGCCGGTCATCGCACAGCTGGTCAAGGCCACCAACCAGGAAGTTCCCGTCATCCCGATGTGGGACTACACCAACGTGAAGTTCACCTACGACAAGAACTTCACCAACTGGCCGAAGAACGGGCAGGACGAGATCCTCGCCAACCAGCCCGGCGTGTGGATGATGCAGGGCTACATCCAGGCCAAGGGCAAGTGATCCAGGCGGGGTAACCGCACCGAGCAACTACCGCACGGCGCACCACCGCGGGGCGGCAGCCGCACCAGGCCGTCGCCCCGATCGCGCGCTGACCTACAACAACCCCCTACGACAAGGAAGGAGGTGCAGGAACGTGAAGGGACTGGCGCGCACCATCGCGATCCGACTGGTCGGCGGCGCGGTCATGATCTGGATCGTAGCCACGTTTACGTTCTTCCTCGTCCACGCCCTGCCCGGCAAACCGGGCGACGTGGCGTACGAGAAGTACGTCGCGATGGGAATGAACTCCCAGGACGCCAAGGCCAAGGCCTCCATCATCTACGGGTTCACCTCGCAGGACCCGCTGCTCACGCAGTACACGCACTACATCGGCGACCTGCTCCACGGTCACCTCGGGATCTCGATCTCCTACAGCGGAGTGCCGGTCGCGGATGTCATCGGCGACGCCCTGCCGTGGACCGTCATCCCGATCATGAGCGGCCTGCTGATCAGCTTCTGCATCGGTGTCAGCAGTGGTGTGGTCGCGGCGGTGAAGCGGTCGTCCCGCCTGGGCAGCGGGCTGAGCCTGGCCGCCTCGATGATCGCCGGCATCCCGTCGTTCGTGATCGCGATCCTGCTCATCACCGTCTTCTACACCAAGCTGGGGGCCTTGCCGTACGGCGGCACCGTCTCCGAGACGCTCCTGGTGGACCCCGGATGGAACGTCGAGTACGTGTCGTCCGTCGCGTACCACGCGATCCTCCCGGTCGCCACGTACGTCCTCATCTCCTACGGCGGCTGGATGCTCAGCATGCGCTCCAGCGTGGTCTCCGTCCTCGGTGACGACTTCATCCTCGCTTCCGAGCTGCGCGGCATCACCCCCAGCACGCGGATGCGCTACATCGGCCGCAACGCGATCCTGCCGCTGTTCACCACCCTCGCCCTCTCGTTCGGCACCTTGTTCGGCGGAGCGATCCTGATCGAGGCCACCTTCAACTACCCCGGCATCGGGCAGCTGCTGCTGGACAGCATCGGCAAGCGCGACTACCCCCTGATGACCGGTGCCTTCCTGCTGATCACCACCGCGGTGGTGCTTGCGAACATCGTCGCGGACCTCCTCTACTCCGTGATCGACCCCCGAGTGAGGCGCTGACCAATGACCACCGCGACGCTCACCGAGCCGCGCCGTCCGGCTGATGCCCCCTCGGCGAGGCGTTCCCGCTGGACCGGCATCTGGCGCGTCCTCACGCGCAAGCCCGGCCGGATCATCGGCCTGTCCATCCTGGTGTTGTTCGTCCTGATGGGCACCTTCGGCCCGATGCTCTACGGCGACCAGCTCACCATCGACCCGGACGCGATCTATCAGCCGCCGAGCGCAGAGCACTGGCTCGGAACCGACTTCGCCGGTTCCGACGTGCTCCAGGCCACTGTCGTCGGCAGCCGCTATGTACTGCTCACCTGCTCCCTCGCCGCCCTGTTCGCCTCGACGATCGGCACCACCGTCGGGCTCCTGGCCGGCTTCCACCGCGGCTTGCCCGACTCCGCGCTGATGCGTGTCACCGACTTCGTGCTCACGGTCCCCGGCCTGCCGCTGCTCGTCGTGCTCACCACGGTGTGGAAGTTCGACAGCCCGCTGGAGATGGGCTTCGTGCTCGGCGTCGTCGGCTGGGGCGGCATCGCCCGCGCCGTCCGCTCCCAGGCGCTGAGCCTGCGCGAGCGCGGCTTCCTGGAGGCCGCACGCGGCCTCGGGCTGCCCAGCCGGCACATCATCGTCCGCGAGCTCCTGCCGAACATCGCCCCGTACGTGGCGATGCACCTGCTCCTGTCGGTCATCGGCTTCGTCGAAGCCCAGGTCGGGCTGTTCTTCCTCGGCATCGTGCCGTTCACCAGCACCAACTGGGGCGTGATGATCAACCAGGCGGTGTTCTCCGGAGGAGCGCTGCAGAGCCCCGAGGCAATCTTCTACCTGCTGGCCCCGCTCACCTGCATCCTGCTCCTGATCATGGGCGTGGTGCTGTTCCTGGACGCGATCGACGAGCTCTTCAACCCGCGACTGAGGGAGCGCTGATGACCACGCCGACGAAGAAGGCCGCGCCCGAGGCCAGGGAGGCCGAGGTCCGCGTACGCGACCTCAGTGTCCACTACCGCATCAACGGCACGGAGTACCCGGCTGTCGCGAAGGCCTCCCTCGACCTGCGCCGCGGTGAGATCACCGGTCTGGTGGGGGAGTCCGGATCGGGCAAGTCGACCCTGGCCCTGTCCCTGATGAACGCCGTGCCCGAGCCGGGCCGGATCGCAGGCGGTGCCATCCACGTCGACGGCATCGGTGACGTGACGGCGCTCAGCGCCAAGGCGATGCGGACGGTACGGGGCTCCGCGCTCGGCTACGTCTTCCAGGCGTCGCAGAACTCCATGAACCCGCTGAAGACCATCGGCAAGCAGATCCTGGACCTGGGCCGCTCGCACGACGTCGAGGACCTCCCGGGCCTGCTCTCCCGCGCCAAGCAGCTCGCCGAGCGGATGGGCCTGGACGGCAACCGCGTTCTGGACTCCTATCAGCACGAGCTGTCCGGCGGCATGCGTCAGCGCCTGGGCATCGTCTTCGCTCTCGTTCTGAACGCCAAGGTCCTCATCCTGGACGAGCCGACCACGGCTCTGGACGTACTGTCCCAGTCTGCGGTGCTGAAGATCATCCGCCAGGTGCACGAGGAGAACAACCTCAGCACCCTCATCGTCACCCACGACATGGGCGTGGTCTCAGAGCTCGCCGACAACCTGGCCGTGATGTACGGCGGCCGGATCGTCGAGCACGGCCCGATGCTGGATCTCCTCCGCAACCCCACCCACCCCTACACCAAGGCTCTCATCGGCGCCACGGCACGCATCGTCGGCGACCCGGCCGCAGCCCGCGCCCTGCCGGGCCGCCCCCCGGACCTCACCACCATCCCGAAGACGGGTTGCGTGTTCCGCGACCGCTGCGCATTCAAGATGGACATCTGCGCCGAGGACGAGCCGCAGCTCGCGGAGCACTCGGCCGGCCACCAGCGCGCGTGCCACGCGGACGCCGCCGTGGTCAGCCCCCCCACCCCGAAGGGAGACGTGTCGTGATCGAGGCGCGCGGCATCACCCGTACCTACCACTCCCGCGGGGCCTTCACCGGCGAGCGCACGGTCCACGCCCTGCGCGGCGTCGACTTCACGCTCCCCAAGGGCGGTGCCGTCGCCTTCATCGGCGAATCGGGCTGCGGCAAGACGACGCTGGGCAAGATCCTCACGGGGATCGAGACCTTCGACGGCGGCGAGCTCGTGGTCGACGGCGTGGAGCTCTCCAAGCTCTCGCCGCGCAAGCGTGCCCCGTACTTCCGCCGCATCCAGATGATCCACCAAGACCCGTACTCTGCCCTGAACCCCACCCGCACGATCGAGCAGATCCTCGGCGACCCGCTGCGGATGCGCGCGAAGGAGACGGGCGGCGCCGCTTCGGCATCCGGTGTACGGGCACGGGCCTCGGAACTCCTGGAACTGGTGGGTCTGGAGCCGGACGGGGTCCTCCCCAAGTACCCGCACCAGCTCTCGGGCGGTCAGCGCCAGCGCGTGGTCATCGCCCGCGCGCTCACCGTCGACCCCGAGGTGCTCATCGCCGACGAGGCCGTTTCGATGATCGACGTCTCGATGCGCCTGGGCATCCTCGCCCTCCTCCACGACCTGCGCGAACGCCTGGGTATCTCGCTGGTCTTCATCACCCACGACGTGGCGACGGCACGGTACGTCGGCGAGGGCACCGAGCTGCACGTCATCTACCGCGGCCAGGTCATCGAAAGTGGCCTCACCGACGACGTCATCCAAGGGCCCGTCCACCCCTACACGCAGTGCCTGCTGTCGGCGATCCCGATCATGCGGGGTCTGGAGGAGCCCGGTCCCGACCGGCTGGCGCCACTGGCCCCGCTGGACGAGAAGGTGGCCACGGACGGCTGCCTGTTCGCCCCCCGCTGCCCGTTCGCCACCGAGCGCTGCACGGCCGAACGGCCCGTCCTCGAAGCGGTGGGGGAGTCCGGGCAGCTCCACGCCTGCTTCCACCCCACGGCGCGGCGCGTGGTCGGTGTGGAGATCGCGCCGGCCGCCGTCTGACCTCTCGCCCCCGGCATCGGGCGGGCCCGCTCCTTCCATGGGTGCGGGCCCGCCCGCACCCATGTTCAGAAAGGAATCCTGTGAGAGTCCTGGGACTCAGCTCCGGCACCTCGCACGACGCGATCGACGCGGCCGTCGTCGAATTCCGCCTCGACGGCGACACCTTGCACGGCACCCTCGTTCACGCGGCTGCACACCCCTACCCGGCCGATCTGCGTGCCGAGATCCTGGACGCGCTGCCCCCGCGGGATGTGACGCTGGCCGCGGTGTGCCGCCTGGACACCCTCATCGGGCAGTCCTTCGCCGACGCCGCCGCGGCGACACTGGCCGCGGCCGGGCAGGTCGACCTGGTGTGCTCGCACGGCCAGACCCTCTACCACTGGGTGGACGACGGGACCGTGCGCGGCACCCTGCAACTCGGCCAGCCCGCCTGGATCGCCGAGCGCCTGGGCGTGCCGGTGGTGTCCGACGTACGCACCGCGGACGTGGCGGCGGGCGGCCAGGGCGCGCCCCTGGTGTCGCTCCTGGACACGCTGCTGCTCAGCGGACTGCCGGGTCCGGCGGGGGCGCTGAACCTCGGTGGGATCGCCAATCTGACATCACTCGGCCACGGCGCGCCGGTCGCCTTCGACACCGGTCCCGCAAACGCCCTGATGGACGCGGCCGCGCTGACCGGGACCGGCCGGCCGTACGACGAGGACGGCCGGCTCGCCGCCGCCGGACAGGTGGACCCGGCGCTGCTCGCCGCTCTGCTCGCCGAACCGTACTACCGGCGCGAGCCGCCGAAGAGCACCGGCAAGGAGCTCTTCCACGCCGACTACCTGGCCGGGCACCTGGCCGGACGCCTCCCGCTCCCGGTCGAGGACCTCCTGGCCACCCTGGCCGAACTGACCGCACGCACGGTTACGGACGCGGTACGGGAGCGAGGCCTGCGGACCCTGGTGGTGTCAGGCGGCGGCGCGGACAACCCGGTGCTGACCGAGCGGATCGGGGCACTGCTGCCGGGGGTCGAGCTGCTGCGCTCGGACGCGCTGGGACTGCCCTCGGCCGCCAAGGAGGCGGTGGCCTTTGCGCTGCTCGGCTGGTTCACCGCGCACGGCCTGCCTGGGACGCTGTCCAGCTGCACCGGGGCGACGGGAGGACGGCTGCTGGGCCGGATCACCCCGGGCCACGGGCCGCTGCTGCTGCCGGAGCCGTTGACCGGGGCTCCGGCAGCCGCCCGCTTCAGCTGCTGACTTCGCCTCCGCGCCCGCCGGGCCCGGAGGGCGAGCGAACCGTCCGGGTGGCCGAACCGCGACGCTCCTGCGGGCACGGGAGGCTGCTCAGCCCTGCGCCCCCGGCGCTGCGCCGCTGGTGTCCGAGAGGTCGACGTGGATGCGCATCGCGTGCCCGTACAGCTCCGCCTCGGCTTGCAGTGAGGCGCTCACGCTGGACGCCTGGCGGAAGCCGTGCCCCTCGCCCTCGAAGAGCAAGTAGCGGTGCCACAGCCCGCGTCGGGCCACTGCGTCGACGATGCGTTCGGCCTGGTCGGGGCGGCAGATGAAGTCGTCCGCTCCCTGCAGCATCACCAGCGGACCGGTGATCTGCCCGGCCTTGCGGATCGGCGACACCCGGTCGAACTGCTCCTGGTCCTCGGGCAACTTCCCGACCAGATACTCCATATAGCGGGACTCGAAGTCATGGGTCTGTCCGTAGATCCAGGTCTCCGGGTCACTGATGGGGTAGTACACGGCACCGCAGCAGAAGGTGTCGGTCGACGTCAGCGCCGCGAGTGTCGTCCAGCCACCCGCCGAGCCGCCCCGGATCGCGGTGCGCGACGGGTCCGCGAGCCCGGCGGCGGCCAGTTCCGAGGCCACCGTCACCGAGTCCTCGACGTCGGTGACGCCCCAGGTGTGCCGCAGCCGGTCCCGGTAGGCGCGGCCGTAGCCGGTGGAGCCGCCGTGGTCGACGGCGGCGACGGCGAAGCCCCGGCTGCAGAAGAGCGAGAACTCCGCATCGGGGGCGGCGCCGTTGGAGTTGGTGGGCCCGCCGTGGATGTGGACCAGCAGCGGCGGCGCCTCGCCTGCCGGGCCGGTGCAGTCCGGGCTGGTGGGCGGGTAGTAGACGTACTGCACCTCGCCGCCGTCCGCGGCCTTGGCGACCCGCCGCTCCGGCACTGCCCGCCAGGCGTCGTACGTGGTGTCGCGCTCACCGTTGCAGCGCACCGGAGCGCTGCCGTCGAGCGGCACCCGCAGCACGGCGCGGCCGAGCGTGGGGGAGGCCGCCAGCAGCAAAGCGGCGTGGTCGTCCGCCCACAGGTCGGAGCCGAACTCCGTCCACTCGGCCGCCAGATCGCGCAGCGTGCCGTCGGCGGGATCCCACAGTGCGAGCCGCTGGTCGCCGACGCCGTGCCGCAGCACCACTCCGGCTGCGGTGGCCGCGAACCAGCTCGCGCCGACCCGCCACAGGGCACCCGCGCACTCCCGCTCCATGGGCAATACGCACTCGGCGCGCCAGTTCCCGTCGGACGCCCGGGTGATCCGGAAGAGGTTCGCCCAGCCGTCCGGGTCCGCCATCGCGTACAGCGTGCCGTCGGGTGCCCACTCGGCCTGCGGTACGGACACCGCATCGCCGCCCAGCACCCGCACCGGCTCGCCCGCGACGCCGTCGACCAGCGGCGCGACCATCAACTCGGTGGTCTCCCACGGCATCTGCGGGTGGTCCCAGCCGAGCCACGCCAGGTGCCGTCCGTCCGGGCTGATCCGCGGGGTGGACAGGAAGTGGTGGGAGCGACCGACCACCCGCAGCCGGTCCGGCGCGGTGGCGGCCGAGCCGTCGAGCGGCACGGCGACGATGTCACGGCGGGTGCGCGGGGCCGGATCCTCGCCCGGTTCCCGGGCTGCCTGCGTGACCTCCCGGACCAGCCAGACCTCGGTGCCACCCGGCGCGAACACCGGGTCCGCCCAACAGGTTTCGTACTCGGGTGGATCGGCAGGAGTCAGCGGGATCGGGGTGCTCGCAACGCCCGCTCCCAGCGGGGCGGTCCCGGCCGCATACAGCCGCTGGTCGCGGTGGTCGGTGAAGACCAGCAGATGCGCGCCGCCGTCCGAGCCGGGCCGGACCGCGTACGGGCGCCCGCCGTAGCCCAGCGAACGGTTGCGCACACTGACACCCGCCGCCAGCACCGGCTCGGGGGCCTGCCCGGGACGGGTGCGCAGCAGCCGGACGGTGGCCGTGGCCGGATCGTTGGCGCACCACCAGGTCTCGTCGCCGACGCCGGACGGCCAGCTCGTGGCCCCGGAGCCGGCCGCGGTCGAATCGGCGGTCAGTGGTGAGGGCCACTCGCCGTGGGGGAGGACGCGGCGCTCGATCATCGAAGGTCTCCCGAGAGGTCTATGGCGGCGCCGGCGCCGTCGCGGAGCAAGAGGTCGGCGGGGGTCTCGCGACGCACCATGAGGCGCGCCTGCCCGTCGCGGACGGCGACGACGGCGGGGCGCGGCTGGAAGTTGTAGTTGCTGGCCATGACGTGGTGGTAGGCGCCGGTCGCGGGCACAGCCAGCAGATCGCCGACGGCCAGGTCGGCCGGGAGTGCGATGTCGGGTACGACGATGTCGCCGCTCTCGCAGTGCCGGCCGACGACGAGGGAGTGCACGGGTCGGCCGGTCAGCCTGCGGTTGGCGGTCCAGGCGGTGTACGAGGCCTGGTAGAGGGCGGGGCGCAGAGCGTCGCTCATACCGCCGTCGACGGAGACGAAGCGTCGCGCGAGGCCCTGTTTGACCACACCGACCTCGTAGAGCGTGACACCGGCGGTGCCGATCAGAGAGCGGCCCGGCTCCACCGCGAGCCGAACGGAGGTTGGGTCCATCTCCTCGGCGACCCCGGCCCGCAGCGCGGCTACGAACTCGGCGGGCGCCAGCCGTTGCTGGCCGGGCACATAGGCGATTCCGGCGCCGCCGCCGAGGTCCAGTTCTTCGATGCGTATGCTGTGCCGCTCGGTGAACATGCGGACGAATGCGGCCACCCGCGAGGCGGCCCGCCGGATGCCGGACGGGTCGAGGATCTGCGAGCCCAGGTGGGAGTGGATGCCCGTCAGCCGCAACGAGGGGATGCCACTGACGGTGAGGACCGCCCGTTCGGCGAATCCACCGTTGACCGGGAAGCCGAACTTCACGTCGTCGCTGCCGGTGGCCATGTAGTCGTGGGTGTCGGCGGCGACGCCCGGCGCGATGCGCAGATACACGTC
Source organism: Streptomyces sp. NPDC002206 (assembly GCF_053593595.1). NCBI lineage: Bacteria > Bacillati > Actinomycetota > Actinomycetes > Kitasatosporales > Streptomycetaceae > Streptomyces > Streptomyces sp. NPDC002206. The sequence continues at coordinate 45,862 of NZ_JBSFCW010000011.1, read as the reverse complement.
CTGGACCCGGCCGGCGTCGGCCGCGTAGCCGGCGAGACGGTCGATCTCCTCGGCGCAGTCGACGACGATCACCCCGACGCCGTGTGTCACGGCCGAGCGGAGTTCGGCGGGGAGCTTGTTGTTGCCGTGCAGCACGATGTCGGCGGGATCGAAGCCCGTGGCGACGGCGAGTTCGAGCTCGCCGACACTGCAGACGTCCAGGTGCAGACGCTCCTCGCCGACCCAGCGGACCATCTCCGGGCAGAGGAAGGCCTTGGACGCATAGTGCACACGGTCGGCGCCGGACTCCCGCCACTGGCGGGCACGTTCGCGGAAGTCCGCCTCGTCCACGACGTAGAGCGGAGTGCCGCAGGCCTGGGCGAGACCCGTCATCGGCACGGAGCCCACCTGCAGTTCGCCGTCCATGTCCTTGGCGGTGAGCGGCCAGATGTCCGGTGCTTCGTCCGGGCCCGCGGCGCGGGTGGGGCCGGCGTCGGGCGCGTAGTCGGCGGGTGGAACCACCTGCGTCACTCCTTCGTGAGGACGACGAGCAGAAGCAAGTCGTCGCTGGTCTGCGTGATCTGATGTTCTTCGGATGCGGCGAAGTGGCAGGCGTCGGCCGGATTCAGCACGCGCGCGGTGTCCGAGACGCGGAGTCGGCACTGTCCGGCCAGCACCACCACGAGTTCCTCTCCGGCGTGCCGGATCGGTCGGGCGTGATCGCCCGGTTCGCCTCTTATCAGGCGTGAATGGAGCACGGTCGCATCATGAGCCGTCATGTTCCAGATTCCTTGACTGTCCGACATTGCGGTCAATCCGGGAAGTGTGGTGAAACGCGCCGGGAACGGGCTGTTGTCGGACGTGTCGTCACGTCCGGTGCCGAGCAGTTCGTGCAGTTCGAGACCCAGCACTCCGGCGAGCCGCGCCAGGCTGCGGACGGTCGGATTCGCCGAGCCGGATTCGATCTGCGAGACATATGCGGGCGAGAGGCCCGACCCGGCCGCGGTGGCGGCCAGGGTCAGTCCTGCCGTCCTGCGCGCCGAGGCAACGACCTTGGCCAGTTGGGCGGTTGCCCGATCGGCTGCGGACGCCTCGACCGGTGAGTCGACGGTCGGCGGGGCGGGGGCTGGAACATCCCTTGACTCAGGCATGCGGTGACAGTAATACTCGCGCCACCTTAGATCAATGTATCCGCCAGCAAGTGATACTCAGGGAAGAAATCCCTGGTCGCAGCAGTGGAGTTGAGCGCATGGAGGGAGGTTTTGATGTCTGTCCTGACACCTGATCCTGTGCTTCGCCTGTTGGAGCGCGCCGCTGCGCATTGCGGCCCCGGGGCTGCCCGCCTGTACGCCGTACTTGCTGCGGACTTCCCCGCCGCACTGTCCCGGCGCCCCGCCCAACTCCTGCGGGCCGCCGACGCGAACGCCGAGGATCTCGACCAGCTGCTCGCCATGGCGGGCTTCGCCGACACCGAGGACCTGCGTGCCTGCGCCGCCCGTGAGACGGGCCGCCGGCTACCCGTTCCCGACCAGCGCATCGCCGACCGGGAGGGCGAACCCGGTGACCGCACCGCGCTGCGCCGCATCCTCGCCCGGGAGCAGGAGAACCTGGCCGGCACCCTCGACGCGCTGCACGCCAACGGCGCCCTGGAACTCGCCGCGCGCGCTGTGGTCGCAGGCCGCCGCCGCTGGGTGTTCGGTGACATGAAGTCCATCGGGTACGCGGCTCTGGTTGCCGCCGATCTCTCCGCCGCGCTCCGTGACGTCACCCTCGTCCAGCCGGGAGTGGGAGCGGCCGTCACCGCCCTCGCCGACGCCGGCGACCAGGACGTACTGATCACCTTCAGCTTTCGCAGTTACAGCCGCCACACCGTGCGCGTGGCCCGTGAGTTCCATGCGCTGGGCGGCACGGTCGTAGCCGTCACCGACGGCTACGACAGCCCGGTGTGCGCGTACGCCACCCACGTCCTCGCGGTGAACACCCGAAGCGAGTCGCGCACCCACTCGCCGACCGCCGTCACCGCCACCGGCCATCTGCTCGCCTCACTTGCCGCGGCCGGCGCGAAGGGCGCGGCCCGTCGCGCCCAGCGCCGGCACGCACTCACCTGGGCCCTGAGCGACGGCGAGGGCGCCACCCCCGCCGGCCCGCCTGAGAGGACTGCTCCGTGATCCAGGAGCTCACCGACCCTTCCGCAGAACAGTTCACCCACCACGAGGCACTGGCCACTGACGCGATCGACCACTGCTCGCGGCTGATCCGCTTCGACACCAGCAACTACGGCGGCGGCGATTCGCGCGGCGAGCGGGAAGCCGCCGAGTGGGTGGCCGAAGTCCTCGCCGATGCCGGATACGCGCCGCAGGTCCTGGAGTCGGAGCCGCGCCGCGCCTCCACCGTGGTCCGGATCCCGGGCGCCGACCCGCTGGCCCCCGCACTGCTGGTCCACGGCCATCTGGATGTCGTGCCCGCCGAACCCTCCGACTGGTCCTTCGATCCGTTCAGCGGCGAGATCACCGACGGCGCGATACGCGGCCGCGGCGCCCTGGACATGAAGGACATGGACGCGATGATGCTGGCCTGCGCCACCGGATTCGCCCGGACCGGCACCCGCCCGCCGCGCGACATCGTGATGGCGTTCGTCGCCGACGAGGAGGACACCGGCGCGTACGGAGCGGGGTTCCTCGTCGACAAGCACCCCGGACTCTTCGAGGGCGTCACCGCCGCCATCAGTGAGTCCGGCGGCTACAGCGTCCATCTGCCCAACGGCCGCCGCCTCTACCCGGTCGCCACCGGCGAGCGCGGCAGCGCCTGGATGACCCTCAGTGCGCACGGCACCGCGGGCCACGGCTCCCGTCGCAACCCCGACAACGCCGTGGCCACTCTGGTACGCACCGTGGCCGAACTGGCCGCTCACACCTGGCCGGTTCGTCTGATCCCGCCGGTCCAGGCGCTGCTCGACGGGCTCGGGTCGGAGCTCGGCATCACGATCGACCCGGCCGACCCGGCGAGCGTCGCCCAACTCGGCGAGGCCGCCCGGCTGGTGGAGTCGACCATGTCGAACTCCCTCAACCCGACCCGACTGAACGCCGGATACAAGCACAACGTCATCCCCAGCGAAGCCACCGCCGGCATCGACGGACGGGTCCTGCCCGGCGCCGAGAAGGAGTTCTTCGCTGCCGTCGACGCGGTGCTCGGCACCGAGGTGACCCGCGAGTTCGCCAGCTGGACCGAGCCGGTCGCCGCCGACCACACCTCGCCCGAGTTCGCGGCCATGGCGGACGCCCTGCGTGCCCACGACCCGCAGGCCCTGGTCCTGCCGTTCTGCATGTCCGGCGGCACCGACGCCAAAGCCTTCGCCCGGCTGGGCATCGCCGGCTACGGCTTCGCCCCCGGTACCACCCCGCCCGGCTTCAACACCTGGGACTACGTACACGGCGTCGACGAGCACGTCCTCACCGACAGCCTCGCCTTCGGTGTCCGGGTCCTGGACACCTTCCTCCGGGCGGATCCCTCCAGCCCCGTAGCGGGCTGACTCAACGGCCGTCACCGGCCGCACGACAGGCGAGCCACGCGGCATTGCCCCGGCTCGCCACAGCAAGGCAGCACACAGCACGTTCACCGGTGCGTCGCGGACCCCCGTGGTCCGCGCCGTACCCACGCTCCTGGAGTGGCACGAAATGACACACACCATGGTCCGCAGCGCGACACGCCGACGTGCCAACGCACTGGCCGCCGCAGCCCTCACCGGCGCTCTCGCCCTCGGCTCGGTCGCCCTGGCCCCCGGGGCCGCCGCCGACACCAAGGGCACCACACTGCGCGCCGCGATGACCGGCAACGGCATCGACTCGCTCAACCCGTTCCTGGCGTACTTCGCCGGTTCGCTGGATGTCTTCAGCGCCGTCTACCCCTCCCTGAACTCCCTGAACACCGACGGCACCCCCGCGCCGTACCTGGCGACCAAGTGGGCGCCGTCGGCCGACAAGCTCACCTGGACCTTCACCCTCCGCAAGGGACTGAAGTGGTCGGACGGCAAGCCGATCACCGCCGAGGACGCCGCCTGGACCCTCAACCTGATCCGGACGAACGAGGTGGCAGGCACTGCCAACGGCTCGCTCGTCGAGAACTTCGACTCGGTCACCGCGCCCGACGCCACGACGCTGGTCATCAAGACCAAGAAGCCCCAGGCGAACACCCCGTTCGTGTCCATCCCGTACAGCGGCGTGCCGATCGTCCCCAAGCACGTCTGGGAAAAGCACGTCACGGACCTCAAGGACTTCAAGAACGACTCCGGCGACATCGTCGGTTACGGTCCCTGGACGCTCACTGCCTACAAGGCCGAGCAGTACGTCAAGTACGACGCCAACAAGGACTTCGTCCTCGGCGCCCCCAAGTTCGACCATCTGGTCCAGCAGCGCTACAAGGCCGTCGACGGCGCTGTCGCCGCACTGCGCAGCGGCCAGCTCGACTACGTATCCGATCTGAATTCCACCCAGTTCAAGGCGCTGCAGAGCGACAAGCGGACCACAGCCTTCCAGAACGCCGGCCGCCGCTGGATGAGCGTGGCCCTCAACTCCGGTGCCCGTACCCGCTCCGGCAAGAAGATCGGCACCGGGAACCCGGCTCTCGCCGACGCCGCCGTGCGCCGCGCCATCGCGCTGGCGACCGACAAGCAGACCCTCGTCGACAAGGTGCTCGACGGCCTGGGCCAGGTCGGCGCCGGCTACATCCCGCCCACCTGGAAGCAGTGGGCGTGGAAGCCCGCCCCGGGCGACGAGCAGTCGTACGACATCGCAAAGGCCAACTCCCTGCTGGACGAGGCCGGTTACACCAAGGGCAAGGACGGTATCCGTGTCTCGCCCAAGACGAAGAAGCCGCTGAAGCTCCGCCTGGGCACCCACTCCGACGCCGCCACCGACACCCAGATCGCCACCTACCTCACCGGGTGGATGAAGCAGATCGGTGTCGAGCTGACCGCCGAGCCGCTGAGCTCCACCAAGCTCAACGACGATCTCGCCAAGGGTGACTGGGACCTGCTGATGGACGGCTGGGGCACCGGCCCCGACCCGACGTACCTGCTCTCCATCCAGAACTGCGACGCGCTGCCGCTGGACGACGGTACGAGCGGATCCACGGACTCCTTCCACTGCGACAAGGAGTTCGACAAGCTCTTCAAGCAGCAGGTCACCGAGTTCGACCCGGCGCAGCGCGCGGCGACCGTCGGCAAGATGCAGGACATCCTCTACAAGGCCGACAACAACGTCATCCTGTACTACGCCACGGGCCTGAGCGCGACGAACGCCCGCACCGTGAAGAACCTCGCGGTCGGCAAGGCGGACTCCGCGGGCGTCTACCCGATGCAGTACACCTTCGGCCAGTTCCGCAGCGCCACCCCGGTCGCCGCCGTGAAGGAAGCCTCGTCGGGCTCCACCACTCTGTGGGCCGGCATCGGAATCGGCGTGCTCGTCGTGGCGGGCCTCGCCTTCGGCATCAAGCGCCGCTCGTCGGCCGACGAGCGGGAGTAACCACCTCGCCCGCCCCGCGCACCCGGTCGCAGCACCGGGTGCGCGGGGTCCACCAGACCGAGCAGATCGAGAACTCATGACCATTACGTCCGATACGTCCGACAGCGCGAGCGCCGTCGGCCCCGTGCCCGGGAGCGACGCGGCCGACGCCGCCTCCCGCCCGGGCTCGGGGCGGGCAGACTTCCTCCGCTTCCTGGGCACCAAGCTCGCCGCAGCCGCCGTGAGCTTCGTCATCGTCCTGGGCATCGGCTTCGTGATCTTCCAGCTGATGCCCTCGGACCCGGTCCAGACGATGACCCGCGGTCGGCCCACCAGCGATGAGCAGATGGCTCATCTGCGCCAGACACTGGGCCTGGACCAGCCGGTGTGGGAGCGGTTCCTGCACTTCGTGAACGACGTCGTCCACCTGGATCTGGGCCGTTCCTGGCAGTACCAGCAGTCCGTCTCCTCGCTCATCGGCGAGCGCGTCGGCCCCACCCTGCTCCTGATGGGCACGGCCACCGCGATATCCGTGGTGGTCGGCCTCTGGCTGGGGGTACGCAGCGGGTGGCGGCACGGCAGCCTCTTCGACAAGATCACCTCCTCGGCGGCGCTCACCTTCTGGTCGGTGCCCACCTACTGGCTGGGCATGATCCTGCTGATCTGGCTCAGCGTCGGCCTCGATCTGTTCCCCTCCGGCGGCATGTCCGACCCGTCGCTCGGTGCGACCGGCTTCGGCCATGTTCTCGACGTGGCCCGCCACATGGTGCTGCCGTGTCTGACGATGGTGCTTGTGGTCTTCGCCCAGTATGTGTCGATCATGCGCTCGTCGATCATCGATGAGCTGGGCAGTCCCTATCTGCTGACCGCCCGGGCCAAGGGACTTGTCGACGACGCCGTACGCCGCAAGCACGCCGTGCCCAACGCGCTGCTTCCCTCGGTGACCGTGATCTTTCTTCACCTGGGCACGATGGTCGGCGGTGCGATCACGGTCGAGACCGTCTTCAGCTGGCCGGGTCTCGGCTCGCTGACCATCGAGGCACTCAAGGTGCCCGACATCCCCGTACTGCAGGGCACGTTCATCATCTTCAGCGCCAGTGTGATCCTGATGAACCTCCTCGCCGACGTGCTCTACCGCTTCCTCGACCCCCGGGTGCGTGTGCGATGACGATTTCCGACACCACTGACATCACCGCCGGGGCCACCCCGGCCGGTTCGCCTCCCCGGCTGGCCTCCGTCGGCCGCTTCGCTCGCGCCTATGCCAAGCGCCCGTCCGGACTCGTCGGCCTGGGCATCCTGCTCGTCGCCACGATCCTCGCGCTCTGCGCCCCGCTCTTCATAGGCCCCGAGCAGCTCGACGTCACCAAGGTCGACGGCCCGCTGCTCTCCGCGCCCGGCTCCGGCTACCTCCTCGGCACCGACCAGGCCGGCCGCTCCGTGGTGGACCTGCTGATCTGGGGTTCGCGCTCCTCGCTGTCCATCGGCGTCATCGCGACCGTGCTCACCATGGTGCTCGGCTCCACGATCGGACTGCTCGCAGGCCACTACCCGGGCAAGCTCGGCAAGGCGCTGATGCATGTCACCGACTGGTTCATCGCGCTGCCCAGCCTGCCGCTGGCCATCTCCCTCGCCGCGGTCCTGGGACAGGGCACGGCGTCCATCACCATCGCCATCGCAGTGACCTCCTGGACATCCACCGCCCGCCTGGTCCGTGCCCAGACCCTCGCCGTGGAGGCCCGCCCGTTCATCGAGCGCGCCAAGGTCCTCGGCGCAGGCAACCGCCAGGTGATGATCCGTCATGTCCTCCCGAACGTGGCCCCGTTGATCCTGGTCTCCGCCACGCTCACGGTCGCCTCGGCGATCCTCTCCGAGGCCACCCTGACCTTCCTCGGTCTCGGCGACCCGACCGGAGTCTCCTGGGGTTCCATGCTCAATGCCGCCTTCTACCAGGGCGCCATGACCTCAGGTGCCTGGTGGTACGTCGGCACGCCCGGCATCGCGATCCTTCTCGTCGTCCTCGGCTTCACCCTCACCGGGCGTGCCGTGGAACACGTCCTCAACCCGCGGATGGTGGGCTGACCATGACCCTGCTCGACGTACGCGACCTCTCCGTCACCTACCGCGACGGCGACAGCCTCATTCCCGCCGTGCGCGGTGTCAGCTTCACCCTGGACCGGGGCGAGACCCTCGGCGTGGCCGGCGAGTCCGGCTCCGGCAAGTCCACCATGGTGCTCAGCCTGCTGCGGCTGCTGCCCAAGAGCGCCAAGGTCACCGGGCAGGTGCTGTACGAAGGCGAGGACCTGCTCACCGCCAAGTGGTCCGCATTGCGCACCGTGCGCTGGAACGGCGCATCCGTGGTCTTCCAGGGCGCCATGAGTGCCCTCAACCCGGTGCGCCCCATCGGCGAGCAGATCTGCGAGCCGATCCTGCTCCACGAGAAGGTGTCCCCGCGCACCGCCCGCGAACGCGCCGCCGAACTGCTCGACAGCGTCGGCATATCGCGGCAGCGCATGGGCAGTTACCCGCACGAGTTCTCCGGCGGCCAGCGCCAGCGCATCATGATCGCCATGGCACTAGCCTGCCGCCCCGACCTGATCATCGCCGACGAGCCCACCACCGCCCTCGATGTGATGGTGCAGGCGCAGATCATGGAGCTCTTCACCGAGCTGGTACGGAACTCCGGCGTCGGCGTCATCATGATCAGCCACGACCTCTCGGTGCTCTCCGAGATGTGCGGACGGCTCGCCGTGATGTACGCCGGCGAGATCGTCGAGACCGGCCCTTCGCGGCAGGTCATCGAAGATCCCCGGCACCCGTACACCGACGCACTGGCCAGGGCGTTCCCCACCATCGGCGACCCCGCGTCCCGGTTCGCGCCCTCCGGACTGCCCGGCGACCCGCCGGACGTCTCGGCGCTCGGCGCGGGCTGCGCCTTCGTCCCGCGCTGTGTGCACGCCGTCGACGCCTGCCGTACGAAGGCCGTCGAGCTGTGGCCCGCGGGCGATCGGCGCAGCGCCGCCTGTCTGCGCGTTCTGGACGCCCACACCCCCGTAACCGAAGGGAGCCAGGCATGAGCACCGCCGCCCCGGCCCTGGAGGTCAGCGACCTCCGCATCACCTACCCGGCGCGCGCAGGCCGTGGTCCCGCCCGCGCCGTGGACGGAGCCAACCTGACCGTCGGCCAGGGCGAGATCGTGGCCCTGATCGGCGAGTCGGGCTGCGGCAAGTCCACCCTCGCCCGCGCGCTCGTCGGCCTCATCAGGCCCACCAGCGGCGAGATCCGCTACCAGGGCAAGCCCCTCGCCTACTCGGCCCGGGCGCTCAAGGAGTACCGCCGCCATGCCCAGCTGGTACTTCAGGACCCGGGCGGCGCCCTCAACCCACGGCAGAACGTGTACGACGCCGTCGCCGAGGGGCCCCGGCTGCACGGCATCACGGAGGAGCTCAACTCCCGTGTGCACACGGCTCTTTCGCGTGCCGGACTGCGTCCTCCGGAGCGGTTCCTGCACCGCTTCCCGCACGAGATGTCCGGCGGCCAGCAGCAGCGCGTCGTCATCGCGGGCGCCCTGGCCCTGAACCCCTCGGTGATCGTCGCCGACGAGCCGGTCGCGTCCCTCGACGCCTCGGTGCGCGGCGAGATCCTCAAGCTGATTCTCGAACTCCGTGACAGCCTCGGCCTGTCCGCCCTGGTCGTCAGCCACGACCTGGGCCTGGCCTGGAACATCGCCGACCGGGTCGCCGTGATGTACCTCGGCCGGATCGTCGAGGTCGGCACCGTCGAGGAAGTGCTGCTGCACCCCAAGCACCCGTACACCAAGGCCCTGCTCTCGGTGCTGCCCGAGGCCGGACGCGACCAGCGGCCGACCGTACTGACCGGCGAGCCCCCGGACCCGACCCGCATTCCGTCCGGCTGCCGCTTCCACCCGCGTTGCCCACTCTGGCCGGAACTGGAGGGCGCCGAGCGGGCCGCCGCCGGCTGCGACACACGCGAGCTGCCCGTACTGACCGCCGACCCGGCGCTCGCCCAGGCGGCCTGCCATCTCGCCCATGGCCGCTGACCCCGCACTCGTCGTACGCGACGTCGATGGTTCTGCCGCCATGGCGGCCTGCATCGGCCTGTATACCGAGGTGATGGGGCTGCGGCCGTCGGACGGGGGCCTCAACCCCCGGTTGCTGACCGCGCTGCAGTCCAACGGAGGCATCGTCGTCGCCGCGTACGAGGGCGACGGCGACCTGGCGCGGCCGGTCGGATTCGCATACAGCTTCCTGGCCCGCGAGGGGGGCGGCGAGCTGTTCCAGTTCTCGCAGCTCGCCGTGGTCGCCCGCCACCTCCAGGGGCAGGGGGTGGGCCGGCTCCTCAAGCACGCCCAGCGCGAGCGGACGCTGGCCATGGGACTGACCCGTATCCGCTGGTCCTACGACCCCCTGAAGACCCGTAACGCGCACTTCAATCTGGATGTGCTCGGCGGGCGGGTCCGCGTACTCAAACCGTCGATGTACGGCGGTGAGGGCTTCGGCGACGACGCGGGCGAGCCCACCGACCGGTTCCTCCTCGACTGGGACCTGACGCGATCGGCCAGGGTCCAGCCCGGTCTACCCGACCGAGCCTGGCAACCCGGCGAGTGTCTGGCCGAGGGCGACGACCTGCTGATCGCCGTACCGGCCCGCTGGGATATGCACCGCACCGCCATAGGAGCGTCCGCCGCCGCCGCACTGCGCACCTCGCTCAGGGAAACTTTCACCGAGGCCCTGACCACCCATGTCGGGGTCTCCTGCCTGCGTGTCACCGGCGACCTCGCGGTCTACCGGTTCGTTCCGCGCGGCACCGACCAGGAGGGCGCCTCATGACGATCACCATCACCGAGATCGAACTCTCCCTTGTACGGCTGGACTTGATCCATGAGTTCGAGACCAGCTCCCACCGCAAGTCGCACCTCGACCACATCGTGGTCAGGGCGACCGCATCCGACGGCACGGTCGGCTGGGGCGAGTGCGCCTCGCCCAGCGACCCGTACTACTGCAGCGAATCCACCGAGAGCTGCTGGTACGTACTGAGCGAGCACCTCGCCTCCATGGTCCTGGGCCACCCCTGGGAGCACCCCGACGACGCGGCGGGCCTCACCACCCGCCTCTCGGGCAACCACTTCGCCCGCGCCGGGCTCGACATGGCCTGCTGGGATCTGTACGGGCAGGCCCGTGGCGAGACCCTCTCCACCCTCGTCGGTGGCACGGCCGAGAGGATCAGCGCGGGTGTCAGTCTCGGCATCGAGCCGACCGTCGACGCTCTGCTGGACCAGGTCGCCCGGCATGTCGGCGACGGCTACCGCCGCATCAAGCTCAAGTGCCGCCCGGGCTGGGACCTCGAGCCGGTACGGGCGGTACGCGCGGCCTTCCCCGGTATCGCTCTCCAGGTCGACGCCAACACCGGCTACCGGGCCGACTGCGCCGAGCACCTGGCCGCCCTCACCGCCCTCGACGACCAGGGCCTGCTGATGATCGAGCAGCCCTTCGCCGAGGACGACCTGCTCGGCCACGCCGGCCTCGCCGCCCGGCTCGACACCCCCGTCTGTCTCGACGAGTCGATCACCTCCCCCGCCGTACTGGCCACCGCACTGCACCTGGGCGCCGCCGACATCGTCAACATCAAGGTGTCCCGGCTCGGCGGAATCGGACCGTCCGTCGCGGTGCACGATGTATGCCGCGAGGCCGGAATCCCGGTGTGGTGCGGAGGAATGCACGAGTTCGGCATCGGGCGCGCGGCCAACCTCGCCGTCGCCTCGCTGCCGGGCTTCACGCTGCCCTCGGACGTCTCCGGCTCCGACAAGTACTACCGCCAGGACATCGTCACCCCGCCGATCCGTGCCACCGAGGGCCTGGTCCCGGTGCCCGACGCCCGCCCGGGCCTCGGTGTCCATGTCGACGAGTCCCTGATCCGGGCGAACCGGTTGCGGCACGCCGTACTGAAGGAAGGCTGAACCGATGCGCTTCGACGCCGAGCAACTGCGCGAGCGGGCACTCGCCCGCCTGGAAACCCTCGTCATGGCCGAGAGCCCGTCCGGGGAACCCGAACTCCTCCGGATCGTCAACGCCGATCTGGAGCAGGCCTATCGGGCTCTCGGAGCCCGGGTCACCCGCGAGAGCGGACCGCACGGCGACCACCTGGTCTGCGAGTGGCCGGGCGCGGCCCCCGATGACGCACACATACTCCTCATCGGCCACAGCGACACCGTCCTTCCCGTCGGCACCACCGTCGAGCGCCCCTTCACGCTCCACGAGGACGGCGACACCGTCACCGGCCCCGGCGTGTACGACATGAAGGGCTCCCTCGTCGCCATCGAGCTGGCCTTCGCTCTCCTTCGCGAACAGGGCCTGTCCCCGTCCCGCCCAGTACGCCTGGTCGTCGTCAACGACGAGGAGATCGGCTCCCCGGACGGCCGCCGCATCATCGCCGTCCACGCCGAGGGCGCCTTCGCAGCCCTCGGCTTCGAACCGCCGCTGCCCGGCGGCACACTGAAGACCGGCAGGCGGGGAGTGGCCCGGGTGCGCATCGACGTCCAGGGCGTGGAGGCGCACGCCGGGCTCGACGCCTCGCTCGGCACCTCCGCGATCGACGAGCTCATCGACCAGATCGCCGCTGTACGGGGGGCCGTCCCGCCGCCGCCCGCCGCCGAGTTCAACATCGGCACCATCAGCGGCGGCACCCGCGCCAACGTCGTCGCGGGTACGGCCTCGGCCGAGGTCGGCCTGCGCTTCGCCACTCCTGCCGCCGAGACCGCCGTACTGGGCGCCCTCGACGCCCTCACTCCCGTCCGCCCCGGCGCAAAGGTGACCGTCACCCGGCTGTCGTACCGCCCCGCCTGGGAGCGCGACCCGGCCAACCCCCTCGCCGCGCGACTCGCCTCGCTCGCCGCCGAGCGGGGCACCCATCTGCTCACCGGCACCTCGGGCGGCGCCGGTGACACCAATCTCACCGGTTCGCTCGGCATCCCCACCACCGACGGCCTCGGCCCGGACGGTGCGGGCGCCCACTCCATGTCCGAACGCGCCTCGGTCGCCTCACTGCTGGACCGCGCCACTCTGCTCGCCGCCTACTTCATCGCACCCGAGGAGTCCGCATGACCTCCCCCGAAAACACAGGCCTGCTCCGCCCGCCCGCTCTCGGAGCAGGTGACCGGGTCGCCGTCACCGCCGCCTCGGGCGCGCCGCGCGCCGAGGACCTGGAGAAGGGCGTCGCGGCCCTGGAGAGTCTCGGCCTGATCGTCGACGTGCTGCCCTCCGCGCGCGCCGCCGGCGTCCCTCTCGACTATCTCGCGGGCGACGACGCCACCCGCGCCGCCGACCTGACCACCGCTCTCACCGACCCCCGCTACCGTGCCGTCTTCATGGCCCGCGGCGGATACGGCGCCCAACGCACCCTTGAGGGCATCGACTTCGCTTCCCTGGGCACCCCCACGCCGCGTGTGCTCGTCGGCTACTCGGACGTCACCGCGCTCATCGAGGCGGTCTCGGTGCACCTGGGCTGGGTGTCGCTGTTCGGCCCGATGCCCGTCTCGGACGACTTCACCCCTGGTTCGTACGCCTTCGACTCCTTGGCCAGGACCCTCTTCACCCCGTCCGAGGCCACCCTGCTCACCTTCCCCGCGGCCCGTACCCTGGTGGGCGGCGCGGCCGAGGGCACCACGCTCGGCGGCACCGCGAGCCTGCTCTGCTCCTCGCTCGCGACCTCCACCTCGCGCCCGGCACGCGGCGGCATCCTCTTCCTGGAGGACGTCGACGAGGAGCCGTACCGGCTGGACCGCATCCTCACCCAGCTGCGCCGGTCCGGCTACCTCGACGGGGTCGCGGGCATCCTCTGCGGCACCTTCACCGGCTGCGGTGACCCGGCCGAGATCGACGCCCTGCTCATCGACCGGCTCGGCGATCTCGGCGCCCCCGTCCTGGCCGGCGCCGACATCGGCCACGGCGTCCCGATGCAGACCTTCCCGGTCGGCGTCCGGGCCCGCCTCGACGCCGACGGGGGCACGCTCACCTTCGACGGACCGGTGCTCGCCTGAACGGACCGACGGCGGTCAGGTGCCCTTCGGGCGGTGGCCTGGAACACCGGATGGAGAAGTGCAGAAGCGGCGGGGAGAAGTTCCTCGCCGCTTCAGCATGTCCTGCACCAGGCCTGATCATTCGTGGGCGACCGTTGCACCGGACGCGATACGGACCACCGCTCATTCAGTTGAAGTTCTTCACTCTGAAGGGTTGTTTTCAATCCAGTGAAGCTCTTCAATATGACCAAGCCCGGGTCGCCGAGGCCGCACACGCTCCGCCGAAGCGCTTGTTGTTCAACGGCGAAGCTCCTTCCCTCCCCACGCCACCGAGGCAGGTCGAAGCTGTGAGTGACGCAACCTACGTACCCCAGGACGGTCAGCCGGATCTGGACGCGCTCGTCGCCACAGTGGGAATCCAGATCAAGGTACTGCGCAAGCAGGCCGGTTACACCCTCGACGACCTCAGCCGAGGATCCGGTGTGAGTACCGGCCTCATCAGTCAGATCGAACGAGGCAAGGGCAATCCGTCCTTTGCCACCCTGGTCCAGATCGCGCACGGGCTGGACATCCCCATCGGCAGGCTCTTCCACCTGACCGAACAGATCAGCCCCGTGGTGCGGCGTGCCGAACGGCGCACTCTCGATTTCCACGGTACCGATGGACCCGACGACGCCAGCTACGAGCTGCTCACCCCTACGCTGAACGGCGCGCTCGAGGTCCTCTGGGTCGAGACCCAGCCGGGGCATGACACCAGCAGCACCCCCTTCCGCCACAACGGCGAAGAGTTCGGGATCGTTCTCTCCGGCGTCAAGGACGTCTATCTCGACGGCGTCCGGCACCGGCTCGAGGCCGGTGACTCGATCACGTACTCGTCGAGCGTCCCGCACTGGTACGCCAACCCCGGCGACGAGCCGTCCACTTCCGTCTGGGTCATCACCCCGCCCAGCTGGTAGGCCCCGGCCTCCGCCGTACTCCGCTCCCTCAACGCCCCGGCCGTCGGCCCGGGCGCAGGTCCCGCACGGCCTGAGCCGTGCGCCTTTCACCGCGAGGTGCCCCCGCTATGGCATCGCTCCACGAAAGATCAGCTACCGCAGTCCGTACTCCCCTCTCCCAGCGGCGCGCACTGCTGGCCCTCGGCGGCGGCAACGCCGTCGAGTGGTACGACTGGATGGTTTACGGCCTGCTCGCGTCCTCCATAGGACCGCAGTTCTTCCCCTCCACCGACGGCCTTTCATCCACCATGTCCGCCCTGGCCGTCTTCGCGGTGGGGTTCGCCGCACGGCCGCTGGGCGCCATCGTGTTCGGCACCCTGGCCGACCGCCTGGGCAGGCGGCTGGTCATGCTGCTGTCCATCGGATCGATGGTCCTCACCACCACCGTCATCGCCGTACTGCCCACCCACGCGGTCATCGGCGCGTGGGCAGGAGCGATCCTCCTCGGCTGCCGGATCCTGCAAGGCCTGTCCACCGGCATCGAGGCACCGCTCAACTCCGCCTACATCGTGGAGATGGCGCCGGAGGGCCGCACCGCCCGCTTCGGCAGCAATATCAGCATCTACGTCCAGGTAGGCATCGTTGCGGCGTCACTGGTCTGCTTCCTCACCAGCGAGGCCGTCGGCCCCGAGGTCATGGGTGACTGGGGCTGGCGCATCCCGTTCGTGATCGGCGCGCTGGGCGGCCTCTTCTTCCTCTGGCTGCGCCGCTCCCTGCCGGAGACCCTGCACACCGCGGCCGAGGCCGCGGACCCCGACACCGCCGGGAAGCCCCGGAAGACGGGGGAGGTGTGGGCAGAGGTCGCCCACCACAAGCTGGCACTGCTCACCATCATCTTCGTCGTCGCAGCCGCCCAGGCGATCAACTATACCTGGACCACCGGGCTGCCCAACCTGGCCCGCTCCGCATACGCGGAGGACCCCAGCACCGTGTTCGCGGTCACCACCCTGTCGGGCGTGGTCGTCGGCGTGCTCTACCCTCTGGTCGGCCGGCTCGCCGACCGGAAGCGGATCTCGCGGACGTTCATCGTCACCCGCCTCGCGGTCGTCCCCCTGCTGTTCGTCGTCCTCGCCTACCAGGGCAAGGGGATGACCACCTTCGCCCTCGTGATGCTGGTGGGCGCCCCGGTACTGGCCTTCACGATGGGCCTCTACAACACGGTGTCCGCCACCTTGATGCCGACGAGCTGTCGCGTCACCGGCGTCGGTCTCGGCTACGCAGTCGGCGTCGCCGGCTTCGGCGGCACCGCCCCGTACGTACTGCTGTGGCTGCAGGACGCCGGCGCCGGATGGGCCTTCCCCGTCTACGTCGCCGTGCTGTGCCTGCTCAGCGTTCTGCTCTACATGCTCGCCTTCCGCCGCGGTTCCGTTCGCGCCGGAAGCTGAAAGGAGTCCCACCATGTCCACAACAGCCGCGCCGTCCGGCGCACTTGTCCACGGACAGTCCGTCACACTTGACGCCATCGAGGCGCCGGTCGTCCGGCGTTCGGACGTGGTCGTGGTCGGCGGCGGCCCCGCCGGTGTGAGCGCCGCGGTCTCCGCCGCCCGCAGCGGGGCGAGCGTGACACTGCTGGAGCGCTACTCGGCGCTCGGCGGACTCGCCTCCGGCGGCATGGTCCTCGTCCTGGACGACATGATCAACGGCAATGAGATCACGGTCACCGGCATCGTCGACGAGTACGTCGAGCGGATGGCCAAGCTGGGACTCGCGGTCTACCCGCCGGCCGAGGAGCGCGTCTCCTCCCAGGAGATGTGGAACAAGTGGGGCCGCTGGGGGGCATTCGACTTCCACTCCCACACCAGCCCCAAGCCGATCTGCTACGCGGTCGCCTTCGACCCCGACGGCTGGAAGCGCGTGTCCAACGACCTCGTCCGCGAGAGCGGGGTCGACCTCCGGCTGCACAGCTGGTTCTCGCGGCCGATCGTCCAGGACGGGGCGGTCAAGGGCGTCGTGTGCGAGACCAAGTCCGGTCCGCAGGCGGTCATGGGCGATGTCGTCATCGACACCACCGGTGACATCGACGTGGCCTCCCGCGCCGGCGCCACGTACGACAAGGACAACTACCTCGTCACCCTGGTCTTCCGGCTCGGCGGTGTGGACACCGCGGCTGCGGAGCGCTTCGAGCAGGAGAACCCGCGGGAGGCCCGCGCGATCAACCGCAAGATCAAGCGGCTGCTCGGCGGCGCCTGGGAGCTGTGGTGGCTCAAGACGCCCGTGCCCGGTGTGGTGTGGTGCAACGCGCCGCACATGACCGGCTTCGACGGCACCGACCCGGAGTCGCTCACCGAGGCCGAGTTCGAGGCGCGGAGCCGTATCGGCAACGTGCTCGACCACATCAGGTCGGACCTGCCGGGCTTCGAGAGTGCGTATCTGCTCGATGTCGCCGAGCAGATGGGTGTCCGCCAGACCCGTCTGCTGCAGGGCGAGTACGTCGTCACCAAGGACGACGTCACGTCCCGCCGCCACTTCGCCGACAGCGTCTCGCGCGGCCGTGACTACTACACGCCGTACCGCTCGCTTCTGCCGCGCGGCGTCGACCAGTTGCTGGTCGCCGGCCGTCACTACTCGGCCACCCCCGAGGCACAGCGCATCTCGCGCGAGATTCCGCCCTGCATGGCCATGGGGCAGGCCGCCGGTATCGCCGCGGCGACCGCGGTCGAACAGGGCGTGCTGGTGCGGGACGTCGACCCGGCCGTGATCCAGAGCCGAATGCGCGACCAGGGCGCCGACCCGGGCGACATCCCCGCCGAGAACGCGACCGTCGACGCGACCATGGAGGCCGGCGCATGAGCACCGTACAGCCACTGAGCGGCATCACCGTCGTCGATTTCACCCAGGTCTTCATGGGCCCGTCGTGCACGCAGTTGCTCGGCGACTACGGTGCAGATGTGATCAAGGTGGAGCGGCCCGGTACCGGCGACATCGCCCGTACCTCGATTCCGGACCCGGCGGGCCTGGACAACCCCATCTTCCTGTCGATCAACCGCAACAAGCGGAGCATCAGCATCGACACCCGTACCGAGGAGGGCCTCAAGGCCGTCCAGGAGCTGGTGCGCGGCGCCGATGTCGTGGTCAGCAACTTCCGGGCCGGTGTCATGGAGCGTCTCGGCCTCGGTTACGAGGCGCTTCGGGAGCTGAGTCCGCGGATCATCTGGGCATCCGGAACCGGCTTCGGCACCTCGGGGCCTTACGCGCACAAGGGCGGCCAGGACGCCATCGCCCAGGCGTACAGCGGTGTGATGTGGCGCCGGGTCGCCGACGACGACCCCGTGACGCTCTACCCGACCACGCTGTGCGACTACACCACCGGCATGCACCTGCTCCAGGGAATCCTGCTGGCCCTGCTGCATCGGGACCGGACGGGCGAGGGGCAGAAGGTCGAGGTGTCGATGTACGACTCCATGCTCCACATGCAGATGCAGGAGGCGTGCCAGCAGCTCAACCGCGGATCCGAGATCAACTGGGCCGCCATGCCGCTCACCGCCGTGCTTCCCACCGTCGACGGTGCACTGATCATGGTCGGCGGCTTCAAGGCCAACCCGCTGTACCACATCAGCCGCGCCCTGGAGCTCGACGAGGACCTGAGCCGGCGCGCCGAGTTCGACACTCTCGAGAAGCAGTTCACCCACAGGCCCGAGCTGCAGCGCATCTTCGCCGAGGCGGTCGCAGACAAATCCACCGACTACTGGGTCAAGCGCCTGGAGGAGGAGGACATCCTCTGCGCCCCGGTGCGCAGTCTGGAGCAGACGCTGGACGACGAACAGACCGCGGTCAACAACATGATCGTCGAGATGGACCACCCGGTCGCGGGCCGCATCCGCGCGCTCAACGCACCGATCCACCTGTCCGAGGGCGCGGCCAGCGTCCGCCGGGTGCCGCCGCAGCTGGGCGAGCACGGCGAGGAGATCCTCGGCGAACTCGGCTACGACATGCAGCAGATAGCCGTACTGCGCGAGAAGGGCATACTGCGATGAGCGACCCGTACACCGACGAGGTGCGCCACGAGCGCGACGGGCACGTCGCCCGGGTCACCATCAGCCGTCCCAAGGTACTCAACGCCGTCGACGCCAGGACACTGGCCCGGCTCAACGAGATCTGGGCCGAGATCGAGTCCGACCGAGAGGTCCGCGTCGTCGTGGTCACCGGCGACGGCGACCGGGCGTTCTGCGTCGGCGCCGACATGTCCGCCGACGCGGTCGACAAGACCGGCCTGCAGTACTGGGCCGACCTCGACCCCAACGGCTTCGGCGGTCTGAGCCTGCGCACCAGCCTCGACGTCCCGGTCATCGCCCGGGTCAACGGCTACGCGCTCGGCGGCGGCATGGAGATGGTGCTCGGCTGCGACATCGTCGTGGCCGCCGAGAGCGCCAGGTTCGGCCTCACCGAACCGCGGGTCGGCCGGATTCCGCTAGACGGCGGCGTCTTCCGGCTCGTCCGCCGGCTGCAGCACACTCAGGCCATGGGTCTGCTGCTCACCGGCCGCAAGGTGCCCGCGGCCGAACTGCACCGCATGGGGCTGGTCAACGAGGTCGTGCCGGCCGACGAGCTGGACGAGGCCGTCGACCGCTGGGTCGCCGACATCCTCGCCTGTGCCCCCACCTCGCTGCGCGCCATCAAGCAGATGGTGCAGCGCACCGAGCACCTGTCGGCGCGGGAGGCCCATGCGATGCGGCTGCCCGCCCTCACCGAGGCGCTGGACAGCGAGGACGGCAAGGAGGGCGTGCTCGCCTTCCAGGAGAAGCGCGCGCCCGTCTGGCCCGGCCGGTAAAGGAGAGCAACTCATGGTCGACAATTTGTCCTCCGGCGTCTGGGGAGTGGTCGCCACACCGTTCCTCGGCCCGTCCCTGGAGGTCGACGAGACCAGCCTGTCCCGGCTGGTGAAGCACTACGAGGGGATCGGTGTCACCGGTCTCACCGTGCTAGGCGTCTTCGGCGAGGCCGCCCGGCTGTCCGCCGAGGAGCGCCGCACGGTGCTCGAGGTGGTTGCCGCATCCGTGGAACTGCCGCTCGTCGTCGGCGTCACCGGACTCGCCACGGCGCCGGTGATCGAGGAGGCCCGGCTGGTACGCGAGGTGGTCGGGGAGCGCCTCGCCGGGCTCATGGTCCAGGTCAACTCCCCGGACCCGCGCGTCGTCGCCGCACACCTGAACGCCGTGCACGACGCCACCGGTGCGGGCATCGTCGTCCAGGACTACCCGGAGGCCAGCAAGGTCGCCATCCGTACGGCCGACCTGGTCCGTGCCGTACAGGCAGTCCCCGCGGCGGTCGGCGTGAAGGCCGAGGCACCGCCGACACCGGCGGCCGTCGCGGTCCTGACCACCGAGCTGGATGTGGCCGTCTTCGGCGGCCTCGGCGGGCTGGGTCTGCTGGACGAGCTGGCTGCCGGGGCGGCCGGCGCGATGACCGGTTTCTCCTGCCCGGAGGGCCTGGTCGCCTGCGTCGACGCCTGGCGCAGCGGCGGCTACGACGCCGCCCGTGAGGCGTACCTGCCGTATCTGCCGCTGGTCAATTTCGAGGCCCAGGCGGGAATCGGACTCGCCGTCCGCAAGGAGGCGATCCGGCGCCGCGGGCTGGTCATGGAGTCCGGCGTGAGGCCGCCGGCCGCTGCCATGCCGGAGTCGCTCGTCCCGCAGCTGGAGCGGCATCTGGGGCCGGCCCTGGCCGCTCTGCAGAAGGAGGTGCGGTGATGGATCTCGGAATCCGTGGCCGTACCGCTGTCGTCGCCGCCTCCACCGGTGGCCTCGGCCGCGCGGTGGCCGAGGCGCTCGCGGCCGAGGGAGCCGCCGTCGTCGTCGCCGGACGGCGCGGTGACCTGGCCGAGGAGATCGCCGCCGGGCTGCCCGAGGCCGTGGGTGTCCAGACCGACCTCACGGCACCGGACGGGCCGCGTGAACTGATCGAGGCCGCCCGCGCGGCGTACGGCGACCCGGACATCCTGGTGCTCAACGGCCCGGGCCCGAAGCCCGGCCGCGCCGTCGACCTCGACGGCGCGGGCACGGACCTCGGATCGGCCGTGGACTCGCTCCTGCTGGCCCAACAACGTCTGGTGGCACAGGTGCTGCCCGGCATGCGGCAGCGCGGCTGGGGGCGGATCCTCGCCATCGGCTCCAGCGGTGTCGCCGAGCCGCTGGCCGGTCTGGTGCTGTCCAACGCCGGCCGGGCCGCCCTCGCGGCCTACCTCAAGACCCTCGCCGCCGAGGTCGCCCGCGACGGAGTCACCGTCAACCTGCTGCTGCCGGGCCGGATCGCCACCGACCGGGTCGCGCAGCTCGACGCCGCGCGCGCCGAGCGGGAGCAGCGTCCGGTCGCCGACGTCGCGGCCGACTCCCGGGCCGCCATCCCCGCCGGGCGGTACGGCACCCCGGAGGAGTTCGCCGCGGCGGCGGCCTTCCTTTGCAGCGCGCCCGCCTCGTACGTCACCGGAACGGCACTCCGGTGCGACGGCGGCCTCGTCCGCAGCCTGTGACCGGCCGGAACCCACCCGATGAAGGACCACAATTCATGAGCACTGTGCATCGGATCAGTAACCTGATCGGTGGCAAGGACTTCCCCGGCGACGGTTACGAGCGTCGCAATCCCGCGGACCCGTCCGACCTGGTGTCCGTCTCGCCGGCCTCCGGCGCGGATGCCGTGGACGCTGCGGTCACGGCGGCCTGCGACGTCCAGCCGGGCTGGGCGGCACTGCCCGCACCCGCGCGCGGCGCCATCCTGATGGACGCGGCGGAGATTCTGCGCGGCCGTCACGAGGAGATCGCCCGTGACCTGGTGCGGGAGGAAGGCAAGACGCTGGCCGAGGCCCGGGGCGAAGTCCGCCGGGCGATCGATGTGTTCCGCTTCTTCGGTTCCGAGGGCTGGCGGCTCGGCGGCCCGACGCTGCCGAGCTCGCAGCCCGACACCCTGGTGCACACCCGCCGCGAGGCGCTGGGCGTGGTCGGACTGATCACCCCGTGGAACTTCCCGATCGCCATCCCGGCCTGGAAGATGGCGCCGGCGCTGATCGCGGGCAACGCGGTGGTCCTCAAGCCCGCCGAGCTCACCCCGGTGTCGACCCGTCACCTCGCCGATGCGCTGGCACAGGCGGGTCTGCCGGCCGGTGTGCTGAATGTGGTGCACGGCGCCGGACCGGTCGTCGGCGAAGCGCTGGTGACCGACCCCCGGGTGTCGGCGGTGTCGTTCACCGGGTCCACGACGGTCGGCATGCACATCGAGCGCACCGTTCACGAGCGACGCGGCCGGGTGCAGGTCGAGATGGGCGGCAAGAACGCCTTGGTGGTGCTCGACGACGCGGACGTCGAGCAGGCCGCACAGATCGCCGCGGCCGGCGGCTTCGCCCTCACCGGACAGGCCTGCACCGCCTCCTCCCGGGTCATCTGCACCCCGGGCGTGTACGAGGCCTTCGTCGCGGCGCTCACCAAGCAGGCAGAGCGCTACCGTCCGGGCAACGGCCTGGACGAGGGCACGCTGATGGGCCCGGTGGTCAGCGAGCAACAGCTCGCCGGTATCGAGGCGGCGATCGAGCGAGCCATGGACGAGGGCGTGACCGTCGCAGCAGGCGGTGTCGCCCCCCAGGGCCTGATGCTGGCACCCACCGTGCTCACCGGTGTCGGCCGGGACAGCTCCGTCGCACGTGACGAGATCTTCGGCCCTGTGGTGGCCGTGCTCGTCGCCGAGGATCTCGACGACGCGATCGAGCTGGTCAACGACTCCCGGTACGGGCTGGCCGCAGGCGTGTGCACCCGAAGCCTCGCCCACGCCCAGCGGTTCGCTGCGCGGGTCCGGGCCGGTGTGATCAAGGTCAACCGCCCGACGACCGGACTGGACCTGAACGTGCCCTTCGGAGGTGTGAAGGATTCGTCCGGCAACACCTACCGGGAGCAGGGAACCGTGGCCACCGAGTTCTACTCCTGGTCCAAGTCCGTCTACCTGGGCTGGGACGACTGAGCCACTGGCCGGCTGCACCATCCCGCGGACCGCTGCGGTTGCCGGGCCTCTTCGGGCCCGGCAACCGCAGCGGTTCAGTCGTCGGCCGGAGCGCCGAAGCCGTGACGCCCTCGGTGCCGACCCGGGGGCTACTCGCGGTCGCCCGCGCCGGCCTTGCGGCGGCGGACCGCCAGCCCGCCGACGACGCCGAGCACCGCCACAGCACCGACACCGGCGGCCACGGTTCCGGTGGACATGGAGGAGTCGGCGCTCTTGGCGGCCGGGGCGGCCTTGGCGTAGTTCCAGAAGTTCAGCTGGGTGGGCATCACGCCTGCCGCGTCCGCCTTGCCGGAGACAAGGCCCTTCACGGTGTCCGTACGGGCCGCGTAGAGGCCGTTGTCGTAGTACAGGATCATGTCCTGGTTGTGCCGGTACAGGATGTCCTGCATCTGACCGACGATCCGAGCGCGCTCGGCCGGATCGAAGGCCTTGATCTGCTCCTGGAAGAGCCTGTCGTACTTCTTGTCGCAGTGGAATGCGTCGGTGGAGCCGCTGGTGCCGTCGTCCTGCGGGCGCGTGTCGCAGGTCTGGATGCCGAGCATGTAGCTCGGGTCGGGGCCGGTACCCCAGCTGTCCATCAGCATGTCCCAGTCGCCCTTGGCGAGGTTGTCGTTCAGCTTGGTCATGCCGAACGGCTGGATGGTGACCTCGATGCCGATGTCCTTGAGCCAGCCCTTGACGTAGGACGAGATCTGCGCGTCGCCGGTGCTGTCCGAGTGGATACCCAGGCGCAGATTCAGTTTCTTGCCGGACTTCGGGGCCGTTCGTATGCCGTCCTTGCCCTTCTTGTAACCGGCCTCGTCGAGCAGCGCGTTGGCCTTGGCCGGGTCGAAGTCCGTCGCCTCACCGGGCTCGGGAGTCCACGCCCACTGGCTCCAGGCGGGCGGCAGGTAACCCACGCCAGGCGCACCCAGGTTGTTGAGGACCTTCTTGACCAGCGTCTTCTTGTCCGTCGCGTAGGCGATGGCGGTGCGCACGGCCTGGTCGGCGAGCACGGGGTTCGCCGTGCCGATCGCTTTCCCGTTACGGGTCTTCGCCCCGGCGTTGATCTCGATGGCGCTCCAGTGGTGGCCGGGCGTCTGGAAGGCCTTGACGTTCTTCTCGCTCTGCAGGGCCTTGAACTGGGTGGAGTTCATCTTGGTGACATAGTCGAGCTGCCCGCTGCGCAGCGCGGCCACCGCGGCGTCGGTGGTCTTGTACTGCTGCTCGAGCAGGTGGTCGTACTTGGGGGCGCCGAGGAAGAAGTCCTTGTTGGCGTCGAGCTTGGCGTACTGCTCGGTCTTGTAGGTGGCGAGCTTCCAGGGGCCGTAACCGACCAGCGGGAAGCTGTTGTTCTTGAAGCTCTTCAGGTCACCGGTGTGCTTCTGCCAGATGTGCTTGGGCACGATCGGGATGCTACTGGGGGTGGAGACGTACAGCATGTTCGACTGCGGATCCTTGGTGGTGATCACCAGGGTGTTCGCGTCGGTGGCCTCGACCTTGGAGAAGTTTCGGACCAGTGAGCCGTTGGCCGTGGCGGCGGTCTCGTTCGTCATGATCAGGTTCAGCGTCCAGGCGGCGTCCTCGGCCGTGATCGGCTGACCGTCGGACCACTTCAGACCTTTGTGGATCTTGAAGGTCCAGCTGAGCTTGTCGGCGGAGGTGGTCCAGGAGTCGGCGAGGTAGGGCGCCGCGCTGCCGTCCGGGCGGAGCGAGTTGAGTGACGGGTAGACCTGGCCGAAAATGTCCAGGGCGCCGTCGAAGTACGCGAGGAAGGGATTGAGGGTGTCCACTCCGGAGGTGTCCATGGTCACCCGGAGGGTGGTGCCGGCTCCGTCGGCTTGGGCGGCGGGCACGGGAAGCGCGAGGATCGGCAGGGCGAGAGCGGCGAGGGCGGCGGCGGCTCTGCGCGGGATGCGCACGTTCACAGGGGGCAACTCCCTTGGGCGGGGACGGGAATGCAGCGGAGGCGCATTGGCTGGTGTGCATCTTCGTAAGTGACATGCGCCAAAGTCCATAGCAACGGCAAGAATTTACAAAGATCCACCTGCGAAAGCGACGGCCGGCCCCTATGGTGCGGAGCCGGCCGCCTGAACCGAGCGGAATGTCAGCCGGTGAGGTGGTAGTAACCGAGCAGGTCGCTGTGCGAAGCGACGGTGTCGTCGCGCACGTACGAGGCCGTCTGCGGGGCGTTGACCATCATCGCCACCCCGTTCACGGTGCCGGTGTAGACCCCGACGTGGTGCACGGTCGACGCCGAGCCGCCGAAGAACACCAGGTCACCGGGGATCGCGGTGGCAGCAGTGACCTTGGTGAAGCGCGGGTTGACCACTTGGTCCTTGGTGGTCTGGCCGATGTCGCCCGCTCCCGCCCGCCAGTACAGCCAGCGGGCGAATCCCGAGCAGTCCAGGCCCACCTCCTTGTCGGCCGGGCACGGTGTGATCGAGCCGCCGTAGCCGTCGCAGATGCCGATCGACGGGCCGAAGTCCGTCTCGTGGCCGCCGCCCCAGACGTACTGGATGTTCTGGCCGGTGGCCTGCTCGCCGAAATTGACGACCGCCGCGTAGCGGCCCGAGCCGAGGTCGGCCGGCTGCTGATGCGCCGGGTCGCCGTACAGCTTCGCCTTGGTGGCGGGGTCCACCACACCGGTGGCCGCCAGCCCCACCGAGGACTGGTAGGTGCGTATCGCATTGGTGGTGCCGGTGCCGAGGACATGGTCCACGGCCAGCGAGGCACCGTGGGTGTTGAGCTTGTTCTGCAGCTCGGTGACGCAGCCGTCGTTCTCGTTGGGCTCCAGGTCCACCGGGCAGCGCAGGGTGCGCAGGTCGATGGCGACCGTGGGGTCCTCGTAGTACAGCGCGGACTTGGTGGCCGGGCCGACCAGACCGTCCGAGGCGAGGCCCTTGGAGGTCTGGTAGGACTGGACCGCCGCAGCCGTCGCCGGGCCGAAGTCGCCGTCCACCGTCAGCGAGGCGCCGCCGAAGTTGAGCAGCGTCTGAAGCTCGGTCACACAGCCGCTCAGCTGGCCCTGCTTGACAGTGCTCGGGCAGTCGGAGGAGAGCAGATTGGTCCGTGCGGGAATGGTCGCGGCCGCCGCGGGCATCGCGGTGCTCAGCGCGAGCAGTCCCGCTGCCGCCGCGACCGCGAAACCGCGGCCGGCCCGGCGGAGTTTTCCGTATGCAGGCATGGTTCTCCCAGGAGTCTGAATCGCCATGGATCGGGGGTTACTTGCCGGCTTGCAGGGCGGACCAGGTCAGATTGCCGACGATCCCGTCCGAGGTCAGGCCGTGGGCGGTCTGGTACGCCTTGACGGCGGTGGTGGTCGCCGGGCCGAAGTCGCCGTCGATGGTGAGCGTCTGACCGCGGGCCGCGATCAGCGCGCGCTGCAGGCGCTTGACGTCGGCGCCGGTGGAGCCGGACTGAAGGGTCGGCCTGGTGCCCGCGGACAGCAGGGCGGTCCAGGTGTGGGAGTCGACGGTGCCGGTGACCGGCAGCGACTTGGCGCTCTGGAAGGACTGGACGGCGCTTGTGGTGCCCGAGCCGAAGGCCCCGTCCACGGTGCCGGTGAAGTACCCCTGGCGCATCAGCAGGCACTGGGCGGCGCTGACCAGGCCGCCGGAGGAACCCGCGGAAATCGATCCGTACGCCGAGAAGTCGAGGCTCGCGGTGCAGGAACCGGCGAACGGCCCCACGCCGACGTCCAGGTAGTCGCGGTCGATATTGATCGTCACGCCGCCCCAGGTCTCGTCGGTGTCCCCGCTGAGCTGGTGGATGCGCTGGTGGTCGGCCCAGTACTCGTCGGGAACGTAGGGTGTGGCGTCGTTGTCGGCCTTGCCGTTCCAGCGGGCGAACCAGATGTGGTCCGGCAGCGTGTAGGTGCCGGTGCTGTACTCCCCTGCCAGGTCGGCCATGGAGGTGGCGGAGGTGTAGACGCCGGAGAGGTAGCCGCTGCTGTGCAGTTCCTCGGTCCAGGCGCTGAGGAAGGTCATCACCGCGTTACTGCATGCGGTGTTGGTCTGGTCGTACGCCTCCATGTCGTCGTAGAGCACGCTGCCCTGCGGCAGCCCGAGTGCGGCAGCGGCGGCGACGGCTTCCTGCGCCTCGCTGTGACCCTGGCTCGCGGCGGTGGCAAGGGTGGACGACACCTTGTGGCTGAAGGTGTTGCACGGCGCCTGCAGTCCCACATGGATGGGGATGATGTGCCAGCCCGCCGAGGTCTGCGTCTGGATCCATGACGCGGTCAGGTTCGGCTGGTCGCAGGCGGCGCTGATGCCGCTGATGTATACCCCGATGGCCCGGAACGGCGAGGCGGACCAGGCGGACATCTGCGCGTTGGACGGTGCGGCGCAGGGGTCGAAGCCGAGACCCGTGTACGTGCCGGGCTGAGCGGCGACGGTGGACGCGGACATGGCCTCGGCCCGGCCCGCCGGGGCTGCGGACAGTGTCACCGCCTCGGCGTCGGCGTCCAGGTCCGCGCTGTCCAGGATGGTCTGCGCGGCGGCATCGTCCGCACCCACCGAGGCGGTGACCAGCACTCCGGCTGCCGGCACCGCCTGGCGTATCCGCCCGGACGGCGCACCGCCGGTCCGCGGGGCCGCGGTCCTGGCGGCGCCCTCGGGCGCGATGCGGGTGGATCCGTCCACCGACTTCCGGCCGGTCGCGTCCAGCGGTTCGATCACCAGCGCTTCGGTGCGGCCGACCAGCCCGGCCGGGCAGCCCGCCTGACCGGCATCGGTGGCGTGGCCGAGGTAGACCGCGTGGCGATCGAAGCGCACGCAGGTGTCGGGGTGCGCGGCCAGGTCGATGATCGGCCAACTGCTGGGCACACGTACGTGATAGCCCCGGTAGGAGACATCCTTGGCGCCGTCGGCGGCGCCGGCCGGTGTTGCTGCGGTGGCGAGGGCGGCGGTGCTCAGGGCGGCCAGCGCGGTGAGCACGGTGGTTGCGGCGCGCAGATGCGCTCGTGGTGGTCCGGGCAGTCTCATGGCACTCCAGGTCGGCTTCTGGGATGGACAGGACATGCGCCTTTCACCCGGACCACGGGGCCGGCTCGCATCGTCGTGCGGCGCCGCCGTGGGCAGGGCAGGCGAAAGGTAGCGCGTCATTGAGTTGCGCTGCACTACCTATTGCCGAAAATTTCTTACCAAGCCTGACCCATGTCGCGCGCCAACAGAACTGGCTGGTACGGCAGTTCGATATGACAACCCATCAATCGCAGTTCCGAGTACGGTAGTTTCGGGAGCCAAGGCACTGGGAATGACGGCCTGCGCAGCGATGTTGCAACGTCTATGACCTTCTTTGTTCACGTGACGGTGCGCGGCTACGAGCTCGATACGCAGGGACATCTGAACCAGGCCGTCTATCTGCAGTACGCCGAGCACGCCCGGTGGGAGTTGCTGCGCGCCGCCGGCCTGCCGCAGGAGAAGCTACTGGCCGGCGGCGTGGGTCCGGTCGCGCTCGAAGTGACGGTGAAGTTCCTGCGGGAGCTGCGCGGCGGTGAACGGGTGCGGGTGACCTGTCAGTTCGTCTACGGCAGCGGGAAGACCTTCGAGGTGGCGCAGAAGATCATCAAGGAGGACGGCACGGTCGCGGCGGAGATCACGGGCGTGGCGGGCATGCTCGACCTGGACGCCCGCAGACTCATCGCCGATCCGGCCGGCCATCTCGCCTCGCTCGCCGGAAACCCGGACCTGCTCAGCGGCTGACCGCAGGCGGCCGGGCCGTGCGGGAGACGGCGCGCATGACGGCCGGCGCCTCGTGCGTGGCGTCGGCGCGGCTCCCGCTCTCGTTCACAGGGCAGGATCCGTCCTGTCCGTCCCGTGCCCGTGGTGCGATGCGGAGCAAAGTACGATGGGTCTCGTACCATGGAGCGTCCGGACGAAGCGACGACAGGAGCCGACGTGACCGCGACCAGCGCCACTGCCGCGAGTGGCACCGCCGCCCCGGGCGCCGGTGCCCGCGTGCTGGCCCACCCGGCACGTGAGGAGATCCGCATCGAGGCGGTGCTCCACGCACTCTCCGACCCGATGCGGCTGAGGGTGGTCCGCGAGCTGGCCGCCGCCGAGGACGAGCTCACCTGCTCCCGTATCGAACTGCCGGTGTCCAAGTCCACGAGCACGCATCACTTCCGGGTGCTGCGCGAGAGCGGCATCATCAGTCAGACCTACCGGGGCACCGCCAAGATGAACGGGCTGCGCCGCGACGACCTGGAAGCACTCTTCCCCGGACTGCTCGACAGCGTTCTCGCCGCCGCGACCCGGCAGGCGGACCGGCTCGGCGAAGGCTGACAGCGCACGCGGATCCGTCCGAGGTCCTCGATTCAGCGCCGGTCGCTGTGTGCCGCCTCCAGCAGCCCCGCCCAGTCCGGGATCTTCACCGGTCCACGGCCGAGCGACCGCCCCAGCGCCGCTTCCGCCCGCTCGATCGACTGCCAGCCGTCCCACTCCACCGGCTGCAGTCCCCGCGCTCGCAGCGCGGCCACCGGATCGGGGGCCGCCGGCCGTCCCGCGAGCAGTGGTGCGTCGTCCAGCAGCGACGCGACCGTCTCCTTTGCGCACGACCGGTTCGAGCCGATCACTCCGGTCGGCCCCCGCTTGATCCACCCCGCCACGTACTCGCCGGGCGACGGCACCCCGTCGCGCAGCACCCGCCCCGCCAGGTGGGGCACGGTGCCACGGGCCGGATCGAACGGCAGACCGGGCAGCGGCAGCCCGCGGTAGCCGACGGCCCGCAGTACGAGCTGGGCGTCGATCTCCTCGTACGCACCGGTGTCCTTTATTCCTCCGCCGCCGTCCGGTGCGGTACGCGCGAACCGCACCCCGGCGACCCGCCCGTTTCGTTCGAGGAGCTCGACCGGGCGCAGAAAGAACCGCAGGTGGATCGTGCGCACCGGGTCCGGGCCGGCAGCAGGGGCATCGGCTTCCGCCCACCCGCGCAGCACCTCGATATTGCGCCGCGCCACCGCCGGCAGCTGCGCCGGTGAATCCTGCGGCGCCCCGGCGGAGGCGTACGCCGGATCGCGGGCCAGCTCCGCCCTGTCCACCACGACCCGCGCCCCCGGCAGCCCGCCAAGCTCGCGCAGCTCCTTGGTGGTGAACCTGGCCTGGGACGGTCCGCGCCTGCCCGCCATGTGCACCTCGCGCACCCGGCTGTCGGCCAGCGCACCGAGCGCCGGGTGCGGGACATCGGTGGGCCGCAGCTCCTCGGCGCTGCGGGCGAGGATCCGCGCCACGTCGACCGCCACATTGCCGACCCCGATCACCACGACCGAACGGGCCTGCAGAGCAAAGTTGTCGGCAGCCGAATCGGGGTGCGCGCTGTACCACGAGACGAACTCGGTCGCCGAGTGGCTGCCGGGCAGATCCTCGCCGGGAACGCCGAGACCGCGGTCGGTCGCCGCCCCGACGCAGTAGACCACCGCATGGTAGAGCTCGCTCAGCCGATCGGGTGGCAACCCGTCCCCGCCCACCTGGACGTTGCCGAGAAAGGTGATCCGCTCGTGCTCCAGGACGGTCCGCAGACTGTTCTGCAGCGACTTGATCTTCTCGTGGTCGGGGGCGACGCCGTAACGCACGAGGCCGTACGGGCAGGGCAGCCTGTCCAGCACGTCCACCCGGACATCGGGCACCCGGGACTGCTGGACCAGACACTGGGCGGTGTAGACCCCGCTGGGTCCGGAGCCGACGACGGCGACACGGAGCACGGTGCACCTCTTCCCGGAGTGTGCCTCCAGCATCGCACCGGTCGGCGGGGCAGGGGAGAGGCGCGGCCGCACGGCGCGTCAGGAGGACAGTGCGCGCATCCGGTCGATCTCGACCGTCTGCTGGGCGACGACGTCGCCCGCCATCTCCTCGACCTGAACGTTGTTCCCCTCCGAGAGGGCCTCGGTCGCCATCGTGATCGCTCCCTGATGGTGGGTGATCATCAGCTTCAGGAAGAGTTCGTCGAAGGCCTTGCCCTCGGCCGCGCGCAACTGCTTCAGCTGCGCCTGCGTCGCCATGCCGGGCATGCCGGCGTGGTCGTGGCCGCCCGGGTGCTTCTCGCCGCCATTGTGTTTGAGCCATCCTTCCATGGCGCCGATCTCCGGCTTCTGGGCTGCGGAGATGCGCTCGGCGAGCCGCTTTACCGGGATGGACGAAGAACGGGACGGCACCAGGGCCGTCAACTCCAACGCCTGGGCGTGGTGCTGGATCATCAGCTGTACGTAGCGGAAGTCGGCCGAGTTGGGGGTGTCGGCCACGGAGGCCTTCGCCGCTTCCTCGGCGGACAGCGTCTGCGCGGGTTCCCCGGGCTTGCCAGGCGCAACGACCGAAGGGCCCCCGCCCGCCCGCGCGTTCGCGTCATGGTCTCCGCCGCCCGCATCGCACGCGCCGAGGGAGAGCGCGGCGGCCGCGACGGCGGCTACGACCAGGGATCTGCGCACCTGCGCAACCTGACGGTATATCAACAAGGCTGCCTCCATTGGTATATGCGATGGTTGCAAATCGTTCGGCACACTTGCGCGATCTCAAGTGTCGGAAACTTTCATTACGTTCCTGTTGCCATCTGTTGGGAAACCCATGGGATGGACGATACTGCCGGGGTCAGTCAACCGTTCAACCACGTATTGGTACAGGGGAGGACGCAGTGACTTCGTTGCACACCACCCGAGTGCGGCGCAGACGTCTGGGTGTGGCGGCAGCCGCCGCCGGGCTCTTCGCTACTCTGCTGACGGCCGGACCAGCGGCCGCGACACCCGATCCCGGTGATCACCCAGCCATCGGTACCGGTCTCTCCGCGAGCCAGGAGGCCGTTGCCGCGGCCGCCATCGAGGACGGCGAGATACCCGGCGTGGACGAGATCGTCCACAGCGACAACATCGAACATCTCGCCAACATCCCGAAGGACGCCCTCAAGGGCACCAACTCGGACCTGGCGTTCCAGGGGAAGTACGCCTTCTCCGGCAATTACGACGGCTTCCGGATCTTCGACATCAGCAACCCGAAGTCCCCGGAGACCGTCGCCCAGGTCCTGTGCCCCGGGTCGCAGAACGACATCTCGGTGTCCGGCAATCTGCTCTTCCTGTCCACCGACTCGTCGCGCAGCGACAACTCGTGTGCCAGCACCACGCAGCCTGCAACGGAGAAGTCCTCCTGGGAGGGCATGAAGATCTTCGACATCAGCGACAAGCGCAACCCGAAGTACGTCGCCGCTGTCGAGACCGCCTGTGGTTCGCACACCCACACGCTGGTTCCCGAGCGCAGCAGCGTGTACGTCTACGTCTCCTCGTACTCGCCGAGCGAGACGTTCCCCGACTGCCAGCCGCCGCACGACGGGATCTCCGTCATCAAGGTGGAGCGCAAGGCACCCGAGAAGGCCGCGATCGTGAACTTCCCGGTGCTCTTCCCGGACGGCGGCAACCCGGGCGCGCCCACCAACCCGGGAGTCTCCAAGACCACCGGCTGTCACGACATCACGGTGCTGCCTTCGAAGGACCTGGCCGCCGGTGCCTGCATGGGCGACGGCCTGCTGTTCTCCATCAAGGACCCGGAGAACCCGAAGATCATCGACCGGGTCCAGGACAATGTGAACTTCGCGTTCTGGCACTCGGCGACGTTCAACCAGGACGCCGACAAGGTTGTCTTCACCGACGAGCTCGGCGGCGGCGGCGCCGCCACCTGCAACGAGGAGATCGGGCCGAAGCGCGGCGCCGACGGCATCTACGACATCGTCGGCAGGGGAGACCAACGCAAGCTGGTTTTCCGCAGCTACTTCAAGATCGACCGCCCGCAGGCCGCCACCGAGGTCTGCGTCGCCCACAACGGTTCGATCATCCCGGTCAAGGGCCGTGACCTGATGGTCCAGGCCTGGTACCAGGGCGGCATCTCCGTGTGGGACTTCACCGACTCCTCGAAGCCCAAGGAGATCGCCTACTTCGAGCGCGGTCCGGTCACCCTCGACCGCGTCACCACGGCCGGCCCCTGGTCGGCGTACTACTACAACGGCTACATCTACTCGAACGACATCGCCAAGGGCTTTGACGTCCTGAAGCTCAACGACCGGCGGACCGATCCGGCGAAGCGGGTGCGCCTGCCCGAACTCAACGTGCAGACGCAGCCGGACTACTTCGACAACTGATCCGGCCGCGCAGACATCACTGAACCGTACGCTCACGCCGAGTGCCGCCGGGCGGATCGTCGCCCGGCGGCACTCGGCCGGCAACCGCGGTGGGATGCCTCGTTGACCGACGTCCGGCGCGGGCGCATGCTGTACCTCTGCGTTGACCGGCTCATGCCGTCCGTCATCAGCGCGGCCCCCGACGGACTCGGTCGACCGGGGTGGCTGCCTGATTCCGGCGACGCAGGGGATCGCCGGAATCGGCCGTTCCCTACGCGGCTTCGTACCGGTGGGCCCGCCCGCCCCGCCACTCGACCCATTCGGGACTGTCGAGGATGTGCTCGGGATCGTCGAGCCCCGCACCCTCCAGAAAGACGATCACATCGTGATCGGAGTGTGCCAGCCCCAGGATCTGGAACCGCCCGTCACGCTGCACGGTGACGCGGCGCCCGCCGGAGGGGGACGGGCCGAAAATCACGATCGGGGGAGAAGTCATGCCTACAGGGTGCGACGCGCCGACGGCGGTTGCACAGCGAATGGCCCAGCCGGTCGGGTCCTCACGCGGCAGACCTCGCACTCCCGCCCGTCACCGCGGCCCACTCCACCAGCAGTCGCTGGTACTCCTCCTCGTCGTCCGGTGAGAGGCATCCGCCGGAGCGCTGCCACAGGTCACGAATCTCTTCATTCACCACTGCGGCGGAACGCATGGAATTGGAGGAGTGCGGAGAACGGGACATGCCTACAGGCTAAGGCCCCGATGTGACAATCCGACCCATTGGGCGTCAGGGACATCTCTCACATGTCTCCTTGCCCGGATCATGGAACCAACCCGAGCGCCCGTAGCCCGTCAGGCCGTTCCTCCACAGGCAGATGGTCCACGAAGCGCACCTCGCACCCCAGCGCGGCCGCTCCACCGTCCGCGTGTCGGTTGTCGCCGACCATCACCACATCCGTGGGATCCTGTCCGACAAGCGTGCAGGCAATGTGAAAGATCTGTGGATCCGGCTTCTGGATGCCGTGCTCGTACGACAGGACATAGGCGTCGACGAGGGCGTCCAGACCGTGGGCGCGGAAGACCGGTCGAAGGTCCCAGCCGATGTTGCTGACCACGCCGACCCGGGCCCCGCTCGTGCGCAGCGCCCCCAGCACCTCGGCCGCATCCGGGTACGGGCGCCACGCCGCCGGTGACTTGTGCCGGTCGTACAGCGCGTCGTACAGCCCCGGATCCGGCAGGCCGACCTGGCGGGCCAGCCCGGTGTACGCCGCCCGGTGCCGTTCCGCGCTCTCGTCACGGGTGGCCCACACCTCGGCCAGCCGGTCGGGAATGCGTTCCGGGTCCGGGCCGCCCGGCAGCGCCCCGGCAGTGGTCAGCCCCTGCACGTACCGGTCGAAGTCCTCATCGGCCACGGTCGCCTCCCGCTCGGCGAGGACCGCGCCCAGCCAGGACCGGACCGATTCGACACGGAAGAGGGTCCCGGAGAAGTCGAAGAGCGCACCCTTGAGCAGCATGGGTCCGATCCTTGCCGCTTCAGGGACGATGCGGCAAGGACGCCCCGCCCGCGCCGCCCCGCTCACGCCCCTCGTACCGTGCGTACCCGGCGATCGAGAACGCGACCACCGCCGCCCCGAGCAGCCAGCCGCCGAGCACATCGGTCAGCCAGTGAACCCCCAGATAGAGCCGGGTGAGTCCCACCCCGATCCCCGAGATCCACGCCACCGTGAGCGCCGCCCACCACACCCGCCGCCCTGCGCCGTGCCGGCGCAGCAGCCACAGCAGCAGGCCGCAGCTCACCACGGCCGTCATGGCATGTCCGGACGGGTATGCCGCGTAGTGGGCGGAGTCCACCGGGTCCGGCCAGCGCGGCCGCTCCCGGCCCACGGCGGACTTCAGCCCCTGCTGCAGCAGGGTGGCGAACAAGCTCGTCGCCGCCACCCATCCCGCGAGCATCCGGGCGCCGCGCAACCACAGCCCCAGCACGGCGACGGCGATCAGGGCACGCATCGTCCAGGGATCCCACACCCAGTCCGTCAGGATCCGGTTGGCGTGGACGAGTCCGGGCTCGGTCACCGCCCGCCGGTGCAGCGCGTCGGCGACCGTACGGTCCAGCGACATCAACGGGGACCAGCCCACGGTGACCAGGATCAACAGCACCAGGGCGAGGGATCCGCAGACGATGCCCGTCCCGAGGGCCGGTACGGGGGCGGGCGTGCGGTCCGGCGGGGAAAGGGGCGGTGAGGGGGAGCGCATGGGGCGATCTTCGCGGATGGACCGCCGCACCGGCTATCCCAGCGCGCTGAGTCCCGGCACGAAGGCCACCAGCAGCGGCACCACCGGCACCAGGGCCGCCGCCGCGGTCAGCCGCAGCCGACGTCCGGCGGTGAGCCGCTCCACCGGGGACAGCAGCCGGTTCACCCGCAGCGGCAGTTGCGCGTCCGGCGTCGGGCAGGGGCCGAACACGCCCCGGTCCTCGTTCAGTTCGACCAGGGCCAGAGCGATCGTCAGCCGCCCGAAGCGCCGCGACGCCACATCGTCGGCGGCCAGTTCGACGAGCCGGTGCATCTCGTCGCGGAACGCGGCGAACACCGGAACCTGCGGGAACCCCGTCGCCAGCGCCGCCGAACAGTGCAGCAGCCAGTCGTGCCGTGCCTGGGCGTGCCCCTGCTCATGAGCCAGCACCGCATCCAGCTGGCGGCCTTTCAGCCGGCCAAGTGCCGCAGTGGTGATGACCAGTTGGGGCGCATTTCCCGGCAGCCACCAGGCATCCGGGCGTTCGCCCTCCAGCACCACGAGCCGGCCGCTGCCGGCCTCCTCGCCGGGCATCAACGGGGAACGGACCAGCAGTTCGGCCCTGCGCCGCCTGCGCCGCAGCCGTGCCCGGCGGATCTCCCGGGTCAGCATCGCACCGGTCCAGACGCCGCCGAGCGCCAGCAGCACGGCAATGACGGCGGACCACGGCCCGTATGCGGCCAGCGCGTAGGCCTCCACCACGGCATGGGGCGCGGGCGCGAACACCTGCCCGCGTACCGCCTGCCAGGCGGCGGCCGCGCTGAAAGTCATGGAGAGCCCGAAGGACAGCAGCACCCCCGCCACCACGCACTGCCACACCCACAGCGCCACGACGGGCTCGCGCTCCGGCCATTCGGCCCGCGCCATCAGCCGCGGGGTCACGACGGCGGCCAGTGCACCGAGCAGCAGCAGCGCGAGGGAGACCAACATGGCGTCAGCCTATGAGCGGTGCACTACCCACGGGTATGGCTGCGCTCGGCAAGTGACGTACGCCACGGATTGCCGTGCCTCCTGTCTCACAACGTGAGCAGCATCGCGAACATGGCGATCCCCATCGTCAGCCTGCAGGCCAGCGCAAGCTCGGGCCGTGCGCCCCAGGCGCCCCCGGTCGGCCCGCCGCCCGCGCCCACCGTGGCGGCGACCGGTATCAACCGCGCCCCGGACCGCAGCACATAGGCCGCGTAGTAGACCAGCAGCACCCCGGTCAGCAGCGGCAATCCCCCGGCGACCTGTGCCATCTGATGCCCCCCGTGCCCGGTGTGACCCCCGTGTGCCGCCGCGCCACTGCCGGGCGCCGCCATCACCACCGCCATGTAGACCATCGCCAGCGAGCCGACCAGATGGTGCAGATGGTGCCCCTTGTGCCGGGCGAAACACAGGGCGCGCATCGCGGCCCCGCCGAACAGCACCACGTACACCGCCCATCCCCACACGGGCGGCGTGACCACCGCGGCGGGCACCGCCATGGCTGCCATGCCGAACCCCATCAGGGCCTCCGCACGCGCCGTTCTGCGCTCCTCCTGCGTCCCGTTGCGCATCCGCAGCAGGCAGTACGCGCCCGTCACCCCGCACAATGCCATCAGCAGCCAACTGGACATCGTCGGTCCGTGCACAGTGCACCTCCCCAGGACGTACGACGTCGGTGTCGACTAGTCGATGCCCCGGCCGGGCAGGTCGTACGCGGCGCACTGATGTACGAGGGGAGCGCGTGGCAGGAAGTCGCTGGAAGGAAACACCACTTCCGCGCCGTCGAGGGATCAGGGCCGGGAACGCAACGGGTGGTCCGCCGGCACCTCGACGACAGCGATCCGGACCCCGTCGGGATCGGAGATCCACATCTCCACGAGCCCCCACGGCTCGCGCACCGGTGGCCGCTCCACGTCGATGCCGCGGGCCGACAGCTCCTCGTACGCCGCCTGGACGTCCGCGACCTGGACCCACAGCCGCAGCGCGGGCGAGGGCGGCGCTGCGGAGCGCCCGGAGACCTCCAGGAAGCCACCGCCGAGAAAGTAGACCGTGCCCCGATCGGGACCGGTGCCGAACTCCCGGTACACCTGGAGCCCGAGGGACTCTCCGTAGAACACCCGTGACCGCTCGGGATCCGTCGGGCTCAACAGGACCCTGCTGCTCAGCACATGCACCATGGGCCAGACCCTAGGCACAGAGCTCCGGGTTACGCTGCTGCGGCACGGCCCAGCAGAGAAACGGAGAGCCTCACCATGGACACCGCCCCGCCCCGTGACTCGGGACAGCTGACCTTCCGCGACGCGACCGACGCCGATGTGCCCGCACTCGTGACGCTGATCGAGTCGGCGTACCGGGGGGACTCCAGCCGGGCCGGGTGGACAACCGAGGCGGACATCCTGGACGGGCAGCGGACCGACCCCGACGGGGTCCGTCAGGTCGTCGAGGATCCCGGCAGCCGACTGCTCGTGGTGGAACGGGACGGGGAGCCGATCGCCTGCTGCCAGCTGGAACACCGCGGTGAGGCCGCCTACTTCGGGATGTTCGCGGTCCGCCCCGAGCTGCAGGGCGGCGGGCTCGGCAAGGTCATCATCGCCGAGGCCGAGCGCACCGTTCGGGAGAGCTGGGGCGCGACCGAGATGCACATGACCGTGATCTCGGTGCGCGAGGAACTGATCGCCTGGTACGAACGCCGGGGCTATCGCCGTACGGGAAAGCTGACCCCGTTCCCGTACGGCGACGAACGCTTCGGCATTCCGCAGCGCGACGATCTCGCCTTCGAACTGCTGATCAAGGATCTGCAGGACGAATAGCAGTACCCGGTACGACTGGTCGTACGCGGTACACAAGGACAACCAGCAGTACCGCGTACTGCGACTACGCGGTGAAGCGGCCGGCGCGGCGGATCTCCGGGAAGTCGGTGGTCGCGCCGTCCAGCCCCAGGCCGCGAGCCAGGCGCAGATGATCCTGGGTGTTCACCACCCAGCCGATGACCTTCAGACCTTCGGCGTGCGCCTGCTCGACGACCTCCAGGGTGAGGCGGCGGATGTTCAGCACGAGCGTCGCCGCGCCCACCGTTTTGGCCCGGTCCACCACATCGCTCTTCCATCGGCTGGCGACGAGCGCGGTCCGCACCCCCGGCACGAGTTGGGCGATCTCGGCGACCGCCTCGTCGTGGAACGACAACACCTCGACTCGGTCGACGAGATCACGCCGCCGCATCACATCGGCCAGCGCCCGGGCGGCCGCCACATCCTTGATCTCCGCCTGCACGGGGGAGCGCACGGCGTCGAGCACCTCCTCGAAGACGGGCACCCGCTCGCCCTGCCCGGCATCGAGTTCGCGCAGTTCGGCGAGGGTCTTCTCGGCGATCAGGCCCGTGCCGTCGGTCGTACGGTCCACGTCGGCGTCGTGCATGACGGCGAGCGCGCCGTCCTTGCTGAGATGAAGGTCCAGCTCGATGGCGTCCATTCCGGCCCGTTCGGCGTGGACGAACGACCGCAGAGTGTTCTCCGGCTCGACACCCATCACCCCGCGATGACCGATGGTGAGAAAAGTCAAGGCAATCTCGCTTCCGTCGACGGCGGCTCCCCGCGTGCTGCTCCTACCCACGCGGCAGTACGGCACTACAGCTTTGCGGCAATTCGGCACTCGGCAGCCTAGCGACCCGGCGCGAAGAGGTGAGCGGTCCCGCGCGGGGGAGTGGTGCTGTGACCCTGGATCTCGGCGGCGCCGAGCAGGAAACCCGTGATGACGGCTGCGACCAGGACGGCACGGAGGCTCACGCGGAAAATCTCCCGCTGGGTGGGTGGCGCGACAGAGGGGCGGGACGGCAGGCGGCGGGCTGCGGGAGTGGACGCCGTCCGTCCCACCGTCGGCGGCAGGTGCGCCGCGAGCCGTGTCGCTCGTGCGTGGGCGCGCCGCGCGCGGCCTGAACGAACGGGCGTGCGAGTCGGGGCCGCGCCTCCCGTCCGGCCGACGGAAGCGGTCGCAGGGGCGAGGTGTGACAGGAAAAATAGCGGTGACCATGGGGGGTCGGCAGGATAATTTTCTGGGGCCCACTTGTCTCGAGGAACCGCACACGGATACGGTTGCTTAACGCGAGGTTCTCCCGTGGAGGAAGTGTGATGACGGAAATTCTTGTGCACGATGCCGCACCCGGCGCGATAACTGCTGCCCAGCGGGTGGTTGAGCAGCCGGCCTGGCCTGCGCTCAAGAATGCCGTGGAGGAGATCCGCCCCTGGCAGTCGAAGGACGGCTCGATCGACTTCGACGCCGACGGCGCGCCCTCCCCGGCCACCGTCCGGGCGACGCTGGACCGGGCGATCGCCGCGATCGAGGAGCTTGCCCCGCTGCTCCCGCACGACGCCGCGTACCACCGCGCCCTTGTCATGGACCTGCGTCGCTGGGCGGGCGACGGCTTCGGCGTGCCGGACTTCCTGGACTCGCTGCTCGCCTTCCAGCCGGCCAAGGACCGCGCCGACGGCCTGCAGCACCTGGTCGTCTTTGCGATGTACACGCAGAACGGCAACCCGGACCGCAACCTCGAAGCGGTCGTGCTGCGGATGGTGTGGCCGGAGTGGCTCGCCGAGCTCGAGGCCACCCGTTATGACAACCCGCTGTTCTGCGGCATCACCTTCGAGGACTTCACCTCCGGCTACGACACCAACTCCGCGGTGCTCTTCCCGGAGACGATCGCCGTGCGCGAGGCGCCCGAGCGCTTCAGCTGGGGCGGCATCTTCTGTGACCGCGAGGCCGCTCGCTTCCGCCGTGTCACCGAGGCCTCCGTCGAACTGCTCGGGGTCGAGCTGCCCGAGGACATCCGCGACATGGTCGGCGACCAGCAGCGCTGCGAGCAGGCTTTCGTGCTCTGGGACATGGTCCACGACCGCACCCACAGCCACGGCGACCTGCCGTTCGACCCGTTCATGATCAAGCAGCGCCAGCCGTTCTGGATGTACGGCCTGGAGGAGCTGCGCTGTGACCTCACCGCCTTCAAGGAGGCCGTGAAGCTGGAGGCCGACGGCTTCCCGCAGGGTCGCGATGTGCAGTACGCCGTGCTGTTCGACCGGATGTTCCGCTTCCCGGTCACCGGCGAGCGCGTCCGCAACTACGACGGTCTCGGCGGCCAGCTGCTCTTCGCGTACCTCCACAAGCACGACGTGGTCCGCTGGACCGACAACACCCTGAAGATCGACTGGGACCGCGCCCCGCAGGTCACCAACCAGCTC
This sequence comes from Streptomyces sp. NPDC002206, assembly GCF_053593595.1. Classification (NCBI taxonomy): domain Bacteria; kingdom Bacillati; phylum Actinomycetota; class Actinomycetes; order Kitasatosporales; family Streptomycetaceae; genus Streptomyces; species Streptomyces sp. NPDC002206. The sequence goes on along the minus strand of NZ_JBSFCW010000011.1, from coordinate 5,822 downwards.
TGCGGCGAGATCGAGAAGCTCTACCGCGACGGCATCGACCGCCCGAAGCTGGTCCACTGGTTCGCCGCGTACGACCTGGTCTCGACCTACCTCGCCCCGCACCCCGGCTCCCGCTGGGCCAAGGGTCCGGACGCCCTGGACCTGACGCAGCCGCCGCGCAAGCTCGTGGACGACGTGCTTCCGGACGAGTTTCCCCTGAGCATGTTCTATGAGGCGCTCTCCAAGAAGCTGAAGCATGTGATCGCCTCCACCAAGGGGATCACCGCGGCCGACGCCGAGCAGGCAGCCGCGTGAGCGCCCGTACCGAGGAGGCGATGGCCATGAACGCAAACGGCACGGGCAACGGCAACGGCATGCTCGAAGGCGCTGTCATCGCGGTCGCAGGAGCCGCGGGGCCGGCGGGCCGGGCGACGCTGCTCAGGCTCGCGGAGGCCGGCGCGATCGTCGTCGCCTCGGACGCGGACCCCACCCGGCTGGCGGAGGCCGTCGACGCCGCGCGGTACGCCCACGGCGGCGCGACCGTCACCGGCGACACCGTCGATCTGCTCGACCTCGCCGCCACCCGCGAATGGGCGGCCAAGACCGAGAAGGAATTCGGCCGGATCGACGGCCTGGTCCACCTCGTCGGCGGCTGGCGCGGCAGCGCCACCTTCGCCGAGACCGACCTCGCCGACTGGGATCTGCTGGAGAAGCTGCTGATCCGTACCGTGCAGCACACCTCGCTGGCCTTCCATGACGGTCTGCTGCGCAGCGACCGCGGACGCTTCCTGCTGATCAGCGCGGCCGGGGCGAGCCGGCCCACCGCGGGCAACGCCGCCTACGCCGCGTCGAAGGCCGCCGCCGAGGCCTGGACCCTCGCGCTCGCCGATGCCTTCCGTAAGGCGGGGGGCGACGAAGGGCCGAAGACGGCGGCTGCGATCCTGATCGTCAAGGCACTGGTGCACGACGCGATGCGCGCCGAGCGCCCGAATGCGAAGTTCGCGGGCTTCACCGACGTCAAGGAGCTGGCCGATGCCATCGCCGGCGTCTGGGAACGGCCCGCCCCGGAAGTGAACGGAAAGCGTCTGTGGCTGACCCCGCAACCATAAGGACCGACGCGCGACGTCACCACGATCCGCAGGTGCGCGGTTTCGCCAGTGACAATTACGCGGGCGCCCACCCGGAAGTTCTCGCGGCCATCGCCCTGGCCAACGGCGGTCACCAGATCGCCTACGGCGAGGACGACTACACCGAGCACCTCCAGCGGGTCATGCACAGCCACTTCGGCCCTACTGCGGAGGCGTTCCCGGTCTTCAACGGAACGGGCGCGAATGTCGTCTCCCTCCAGGCGATGACCGACCGCTGGGGCGCGGTGATCTGCGCCGAGTCCGCGCACATCAACGTGGACGAGGGCGGTGCCCCGGAGCGTGTCGGCGGCCTCAAGCTGCTGACCGTCCCGACGCCGGACGGCAAGCTCACCCCTGAGCTCATCGACCGGCAGGCATACGGCTGGGACGACGAGCACCGGGCCATGCCCCAGGTCGTGTCCATCACGCAGAACACCGAACTCGGCACGGTCTACACGCCCGACGAGATCCGGGCCATCTGCGAGCACTCCCACGAGCGGGGCATGAAGGTCCATCTCGACGGGGCGCGGATAGCCAACGCCGCGGCGTCGCTCGACGTACCGATGCGCACGTTCACCAACGCGGTCGGGGTCGATGTCCTCTCCTTCGGCGGTACCAAGAACGGGGCGCTGTTCGGCGAGGCCGTCGTCGTCCTCAACCCGGACGCCGTACGGGCCATGAAGCACCTGCGCAAGCTGTCCATGCAGCTCGCCTCGAAGATGCGCTTCGTGTCGGTGCAGCTGGAGGCGCTGCTCGCCCGCGACCTGTGGCTGCGCAATGCCCGGCACGCCAACGCCATGGCCCAGCGGCTCGCCGAGGGCGTCCGCGGGGTCGACGGCGTGGAGATCCTCCACCCGGTGCAGGCCAACGCCGTCTTCGCACGGCTGCCCCACGAAGTGAGCGAGCGGCTCCAGAAGCGCTTCCGCTTCTACTTCTGGGACGAAGCCGCCGGTGATGTGCGCTGGATGTGCGCCTTCGACACCACGGAGGACGACGTCGACGCATTCCTTCTCGCGCTGAAGGAAGAGATGGCCAAGTAGCGCGAGTGATCGTATGGATTTGCGGTCGATCGGAAAGTCAATTCCTTCCGGTCGACCGCTTCCGTATGCTCTGCGCGCATGGAGCTCACACAGCAAATCCCCGAGATCTCCGCCTATCTCGTTGCTGACGAGGCCATCGATCACGAGCATCCGTTCGTGGGGGAGACCGTCGACTACCTCCGCTCCGAGACTGTCGATGCATACTCATACGCGGTCGCGGCTTACGAGTACGTCCGCGACACCATTGAGCACTCCGTCGACTCGGGTGATCTGCGGGTCACCTGGCGGGCCTCCGACGTCCTCGCCACCCGCAACGGCATCTGCCACTCCAAGTCCCACGCACTGGCCGCCCTGCTGCGTGCGGCGGGCATCCCGGCCGCGCTCTGCTACCAGGGTTTCACCGACGACAACGGGGATCCGGAGGTCCTGCACGGCCTGATCGCCGTGCGTCTGCCGGGGCGTGACCGGTGGGACCGCCAGGACCCGCGCGGCAACAAGCCCGGTATCGACGCCCAGTTCTCGCTCGACGAGGAGCGGTTGGCCTGGGCGACCGGACCGAAGTCCAATGGAGTGGACTATCCAGTACTCTATGCAGCACCCCACCCGGCGGTTCTGCGCGCAATGCGGTGCGCCGAGGACCGCACGCAGCTGTGGCGCACTCTCCCCACCGCGCTCTGAACCGTCCCGAGGCAAGGCGGCCGATGACTCCGACGCTCACCGTTTCCGACGACGTACGCACGCTCGCCCCCGGCTTCACCCATCTCGCCGTCGAGGCGCGCGGCCTGGTCAACGGGGAGAGCAACGAAGACAGTTCGGCCCTGCTCGACGACGCCACCCGACGGCTCGTCGCGCGGCTCGACGGCAGGGCGCCGCACGAGGACCCTCATGTCGCCGCCTGGCGGGACACCTACACCGCCTTCGGAGCCAAGCCGTCCCGTACCCGCAATTCGGCCGAGGCTCTCGCCAGGCGGGCCCTCACGGACGCCGGTCTGCCGCGGATCAACCTGCTGGTCGACCTCTACAACGCGATCAGCGTCGCCCATCTGATCCCGGTCGGCGGCGAGGACACCGACCGCATCGAGGGCGCCATGCGGCTGGTGCGCTCCACCGGCCAGGAGCCGTTCCGCACCGTCGCGGGTGGCGAGGAGACCGCGGAGCACCCCGAGCCCGGCGAAGTCGTCTGGTGCGACGACGGCGGCGTCACCTGCCGGCGGTGGAACTGGCGACAGGGCGTACGCACCCGGCTCACCGAGAAGTCCGTCAATGCCTTGTTCCTGCTGGAGAGCCTCGCCCCCATGACGATCGGCGAGCTCGAAGCCGCAGGCGCCGAACTCGCCGAATCGCTGGAGAAGCTCAGCCCCGGAGCGCAGATCACCGTCCGCACCCCGGAGTGACGTTTCAGCCGTGGCCGTGACCCGATCGGGTCAGCTCGTCTCGCGCACCTCGGCGGCCGTCGGAGCCGTACCGCCGAGATGCGTGGGCACCCACCAGGTGTCGCTCGCGTCCCTCGGCCGCACCGGATACGCGCGCTGGGCCGCTTCGAGAAGCTCCTGCACCCGCTCGCGCAGCCGCCGGGTGATCGCACCCGCGTACTGGTCGGTGGGAGCTTCGACCGGCTCACCGACCCGGATCGTCACCGGGATGTGGCTGCGCTTGAAGTTGCGCGGCCGGCCCTTGGTCCAGATCCGCTGGGTTCCCCACAGCGCCATCGGGATCAGCGGTACGCCGGCCTCCTGGGCCAGTCGTGCGGCGCCCGACTTGAAGCTCTTGAGGGTGAACGACTGGGAGATGGTCGCCTCGGGGAAGACGCCGATGATCTCGCCGGACCGGAGCGAGGCGAGTGCGTGCGCATACGCATCCTCGCCCTGCTTCCGGTCGACCGGGATGTGCTTCATGCCGCGCATCAGCGGACCGGAGACCTTGTGCCGGAAGACCGATTCCTTCGCCATGAAGCGGACCAGCCGCTTCTGCGGCAGAGCGGTCAGCCCGGAGAAGATGAAGTCGAGATAGCTGATGTGGTTGCTCACCAGTACGGCACCGCCGGTCTTCGGGATGTGCTCCGAACCCTGAGTGTCGATCTTCAGGTCCAGCGCCTTGAACATGGTGCGAGCGGCGCCGATGACCGGCCGATAGACGAGTTCTGCCATCTGGGGAAGACCCTTCTTCTGCGCCTGAGGAGGGTTCTCCCGGCGGAAGTTACGCAGCCGTAGGTTTTCGGCATTGCGCCGATCGTGCCCCATGTGCGTCGCGCTGGCCAGTCTCCGCGGCCACGGGGCGCGAGATTCTCGTCACGTGGAACGGCCGGGAATGCCTCTGCGTCCCCTGGTGCTGACCCTTTGCGAAGAGCTCTGACAGGAGGCCGAAGGTGGACGGGCAGGCACATGCGAGAAGGCTGGACGCTGCCCAACTCGGCGCGGAATTGGGGGTCCGGGCCACGCTTGTGCAGTTCTCCAGCGCCTTCTGCCAGCCCTGCCGGGCCACCCGCCGCACCCTCGACGAGGTGGCGCGCATGGTCGACGGCGTCGCCCACGTCGAGATCGACGCCGAGGCGCATCTCACTCTCGTACGCGAACTCGACATCAGCCGCACCCCGACGGTGCTGGTGCTCGACGCGACCGGCCGGATCGTCCGGCGAGCGGTCGGGCAGCCACGCACTGTGGATGTCGTCGCAGCACTGGGACATGCGATGTGACGGACCGTGATGCATCTCCCACATTGCGGAACCTACTTGACTGCACCCACCACGCATCGTCAGTCTGACGCTATGCCGCCGGAACTCCTTCTCTTCGGCCGGGCCCACGTGGACCTGGCCCGCAACGCGAGTGCGCGCTGTCCGGGTGCCTGAGCACCCACGGCCCCGTACGCCTCCCTCGCAGAAGGACACCTCCATGACGGCTTCGCCCGAGCTCGGCACCGCCCGCACGGCATCCCCCGACCTCCTCCGCTCCGTCTTCCGGCAGCACGCCGCCGGTGTCGCCGTGATCACCGCCGCCGGTGACCGGCCGGTCGGCTTCACCGCCACCTCCCTGAACTCCGTCGCTGCCGAGCCGCCGCTGATCTCCTTCGGTGTGGGGACCTCGTCGTCCAGCTGGCCGGTCGTGGCGGAGGCCGAGCACGTCGGCGTACACGTACTCGGCGAGCACCAGCAGGAACTGGCCGCCACATTCGCGCGCAGCGGCGCCGATCGGTTCGGCCCGTCCACCCATTGGCGTAATGGGCCGGAAGGAGTGCCGGTGCTCGACGGAGTGCTGGCGTGGCTGGTCTGCCGCGTGGTGGCACGCATCCCGGCGGGCGACCACCGGATCGTGATCGCGGAGGCCGTTGTCGGCGATCCGACCGGAGCCGGCCGTCCGCTCCTCTACCATCAGGGTCGTTTCACGGCGCTGCGGGACTGAGAGATCCCAGGCGCCGCATGGGTGCCGAGCGTCGGCTAGGTCACAGTCAAAGCGCTTGCTTATGGGTGACGCACTGGGTGTACTGACGAGTAATATTTCGCTCGGAGCGTCGGTCGCCCCGACCGGAATCCGCCCCATCAGGCGCCTATGCTGCGTGCATCAAGGCAGCCCAGAAATGACGATGCAGTAGGAGAGCCGGCGTGAGCTTGAGGATCGTTGTCTGTGTGAAGTACGTGCCCGACGCCACCGGTGACCGGCATTTCGCCGATGACCTGACGCTG